>JAXHUH010000198.1:0-7773 GCA_034211175.1 Actinomycetota bacterium | reverse complement strand
TGATCCCCTGGTCCCGGGCGCGGCGGCGCCGGCGTCGAGCGCCAGCCGGGGGACGCCACCGCCGCCGAGCCCGTAGGCGAGCAGCTGGGAGGCGACGTCGGCGGCGACCGCGGCGAGGAACAGCGCGCCGGCGACCCGACCCCACCGCTCCTCGCAGGCGCGCCAACGCATGAGCGACCATCGTCCGTGCCCTCGGGCACCTTGATCTGCGGGAGCGAGTCCCCGCATCCGGGCGAATCGTCCTGCCCCGATCGGGGTGACCGCGGTGCGCGAGGGCCGCCGGGCGGAGCGGCCCGCGGGGATTTCGTCCGCGGCGGATGGCTACGGTGAAGCGGGAGGTCGACGAGTGACGGCAACTGCGAACCGAGCACGGGAGAACTTCATCCCGCTGCGACGCCGGGAGGTCGTCGACCTGCTCGTCGACGACCCGGCACTCGACCCGACCGATCGCGACCGGTTCCGGGCGCTGTGCGACCTGCTGGCCGCCACGATCCACCACGCGTTCGGCGAGCGCCTCGATGGGTTGAAGCAGGCGTACGCCCCGTTCGATCCCGACACCGACACCCGTGCCACGGTCGCCCGCGAGGACGTGGACCGCGACGACGCCCGCCGGCGCCTGGTCGACGGGCTGACCGAGCTCCTCGAGCGGGCGAACTACGAGCGCATCGACGCCCGCACGCTCGACAAGGCGCTCGAGGCCGAGTCGCTCCTGAAGGTGAAGCTCCACGCCGATCCCGACGAGTTCTCCGAGGCGCTGTTCTTCCGGCGCGGCGCGGCCGAGCACACCGAGGAGCTGTCCTCGCTGTTCGGCCTGCGCAAGCGCACGCTGCGGTTCATCGCCTACGAGCGGGTGCTCGTCTTCATCAGCTTCCAGGAGCGCGAGTGGTTCGAGGCGCGGGACCGCGACCTCGAGGACCTGCGGTTCGAGCCGGGCTCGACGCTCCTGAAGCTGTTCCGGAACGTGCCCGAGGCCGACCTCGAGATGCTGTTCCCGAACAGCGAGGTGCGGATGCGGCCGATCGACAAGCTGGCCGTCGGCATCCCCGCGGCGGGCACCGGACTGTTCCTCCTCGTGACCAAGCTGCTGGCGCCGATCGCGTTCCTGGTCTCGCTCGTGCTCGTGTGGCTCGGGGTGCGCGACGGCGACCCCCAGGTCGACCAGGGCCAGGTGCTGCTGCTGGCCGGCGCGGTCGGCGGCCTCGCCGCCTGGATGTGGAAGCAGTGGGTCAGCTTCAAGACCCGCAAGGTCGAGTTCATGCAGCGGGTCACGGACGACCTGTACTTCAAGAACCTGGCCAACGACGTCGCCGCGCTCCACTACCTGGTCGACGCCGCCGAGGACGAGGAGGTCAAGGAGGCGATCCTCGCCGCCTGGGCCTGCGTCGTCGTCGGACGGCCCGCGACCCTCGACGAGCTCGACCAGCGGATGGAGGCGTGGCTGGCGGGCCACGGCTGCGCCGATGTCGACTTCGAGGTCGACGACGCCGTCGGCAAGCTCGAGCGCCTCGGCCTCGTCGGCCACGTGGGCGACGGCCGCTACGAGATGGTGCCGCTCGACGGCGCGCTGGCCATGCTGGACGCACGCTGGGACGGTCTGTTCGACCACCCGCCCCCCGCCACCGACGCCGGGAGCACCACGTGAGCACCGACCCCGATGCCGAGATCGACGCCGCGGCCGACACCGGCCGCGGCGTGGCCCCCGACGACGATGCTGCCAACGGCCAGGCGGCCGACACGTTCGCGGCGGTCGACATCGGCACCAACTCGATGCACCTGCTCGTCGCCCGGGTGCTGCCGAGCCGCCGCTTCGAGGTCCTCGCCTCGGAGAAGGAGATGGTCCGGCTCGGCTCCGGCGCCGGCGACATGAAGACGCTGACCCCCGACGCCATCGACCGGGGCATCGACTGCCTCAGCCGGTTCCGCCAGATCGCCGAGATCTCCGGCGCCCAGATCAAGGCGGTGGCGACCAGCGCGGTGCGCGAGGCCGACAACCAGGCCGAGTTCCTGCGCCGGGCCCGCGCCGAGGCCGGCGTCGACGTCGAGGTGATCAGCGGGACCGAGGAGGCCCGCCTGATCCACCTCGGTGTGCTCCAGGCCGTCGCCGTCTACGACCGGCGCCTGCTGCTGATCGACATCGGCGGCGGCAGCACCGAGCTGCTCATCGGCCGGGGCGGCGAGACCGAGTGGGTGCGCAGCCTCAAGCTCGGCGCGATCCGACTGAGCGAGCGGTTCTTCACCGACGGCCGCTCGTCGCCGAAGCGGATCGAGCGCTGCCGCCAACACGTACGGGCGTTCCTGGCCCCGCTGCGCACGGAGGTCCGGTCACGGGCCCCCGAGGTGTGCGTGGGCAGCTCGGGCACGATCGGGGCGCTCGCCACGATGATCGGCCACCTGCGGGGTGACCCGCCGAAGGGATCGGTCAACCACTTCACCTTCACCCGGGCCGAGCTCGACAAGATCACCCAGGTGCTGGGCGACGCCCAGACGCCGAAGGAGCGACTGCGGGTGGCCGGGCTCGAGGCCAAGCGGGCCGACATCATCGTCGGCGGCGCCGTCCTGTTGGACGTGATCCTCGACGAGCTCGGGATGGAGTCGCTCACCGTCTCCGACTTCGCCCTGCGCGAGGGGATCATCCTCGACCAGCTGCAGGAGTACCACGGCGACTCGCTCCACCACCTGTCCGACCTGCGCCGAGGCAGTGTCGAGCACGTCGCCGAGCTGTTCGACGCCGACCGGGCCCACTCCGATCACTCGACCAACCTCGCGTTACGGCTGTTCGCGGCCACCGCCGACCTCCACGGGCTCGGGCCCGAGGTCGTCGACTACCTCGAAGCGGCCGGGCTGCTGTCGAACGTGGGCCGGTTCATCTCCCACAGCGCCCACCACAAGCACAGCTACTACCTGATCCGCAACACCGATCAGCTCACCGGGTTCACCGACCACGAGATCGAGCTGATCGCGCTCGTCGCCCGGTACCACCGCAAGAGCGCCCCGAAGCTCAAGCACGACGAGTTCGCCGCGCTCGACGACACCGACCGCCACCTCGTGCGGGTGCTGGCCGGGCTCCTGCGGGTCGGGATCGGCCTCGACCGGGCGCACGCCGGCAACGTCGTGGGGCTCGACTGCGCGGTCGAGCCACCGGCGGAGGACGGCGGACGTCGACGGCTGATCATCACGGTCACCGTGGCGGCGGGCGCCGACGCCTCGCTCGACATCTACGCCGCCGCCGAGCGACGCTCGCTGCTCGAGGACGCACTCGACGCCGACATCGAGCTCACGACCACGACGGGGGCCGGCAGGTGAACACCGACCCGAAGCCGGCCCGCGACCCCCGCGGCTCGATCTGGGATTCGCTGACCAAGCCCCAGCGGGTGCGCCGCCTCGCCATCTCGGCCATCCCGCTGCTCGCCATCGGCGCGCTGGTCTACGCCCTCGGTCTCCCGCTCCTGCTGGTCGTCGCCGGCATGGCCCTCATCGCCCTGCTCCTGGTCCTCGAGACCTGACCCACCGCAACCACCGCGCACCAGGCCTCCCACGAGTCGTTCTGGTCTACCGATCTGCGCCCAGGACGTCGGTTCTGTAGGCCAGATCGTCCACGGGTGGCGCAGGGCCCCGGCCCGCCGTCGGCGCAGTCAGCCGAAGCTGACAAAGCTCGCCCTGCGAGCGCAGTCAGCCGAACTCGGCGTAGGACTCGGTGAGCCAGTCGCGGACCTGATCGTCGAGGTCGGCGGGGTCGGCGAGGTTGACGACGTGGAACCAGCGCTCGCCCGACGCGATCGGCTTGCGGGCGATGCGGCCGCCGGTGACCTTCCGCCGGAGCGGGAACGACATCGCGACCCACCGGGTCATCGGGCGCAGCTCGACCAGCGAGCCGGTGGCCTTCAGGAAGATCCCGACCGACACGGGCTCGACGTGGACCGGCCCGATCGTCTCCAGGTGGGCCAGCACGGCCTCGAACACGGGACGCTCGAACGGCGGGCCGGTCGAGAAGTACTCCTCCAGCGTCATCGGCGGCGAGCACTCGTGGGCCTGACGGCTGCGGGCGAAGCGGCGCGAGCAGTCGGGACACACCCACCCTTCGTTGTCGAGCGGCGAACCGGTCACATCGCCATCGTGGCTCATTCGTGCCGGGGCGGGTCGGTCGGCCATCATCTCCGGCCATGTCGGATGTGATCGACCTCGACCACCTCGCCATCGCGGCCGAGCACGCGTTCGCCAACTTCGCCCGCTACTACGGCGAGCTCGGCGGCCACCCCCAGCACGGCGGGTACTCACCGGGGTTCCACTGGTCGCAGGTCGGCTTCGACAGCCGCTCGCCCGACGGCCGCATGAAGATCGAGATGCTCGAGCCGGCGAACGTCGTCGAGTTCGACTTCCTCCGCCGGTTCCTCGACCGCAACGGCCCCGGCCCCCACCACCTGACGTTCAAGGTGCCCGACCTCGCCGCGACCCTCGTCGAGGTGCGGGCGAAGGGCTACGAGCCGGCGTCCGAGAACCTCGACTCGCCGACGTGGAAGGAGGCGTTCCTCCATCCACGCCAGTGCCACGGCATCGTCGTCCAGATCGCCCAGCTCGGCCCCGACGCCGACGACGGCGAGGACGGTGCAGACGACGAGGAGGGCCTGTGGCCGGTCGACGAGCCGCAGATCCCGCCGCCGCCGGCGCCGCCGGCCCGGCTCGACCACCTCGTCCACCTGGTCGCCGACACGGACGCGGCCCGGGGGCTGTTCGTCGACGTGCTCGGCGGTGAGCCGGTGGCCGACGGCGACAGTGCCGAGGGCCGGTGGAGCGAGCTGGCCTGGCCCGGCGGCGGCGTGATCCGCCTCGTCGAGCCGACCGGCGCGGCGAAGGCGTGGATGGGCAGCCGGATCGGCCGGCTCCACCACGTGGCGTTCACGGTCGCCGACCCGGCGGACGTGCACGGCGCCCGCGCCGTCGGTGAGGGCGTGTGGGAGCTGGCCCCCGAGCTGAACCTCGGCGTCCGCCTCCGCCTCACCCGCCGCTGACCACGGAGACACCGAACTGGCCTACAGAACCGACGTTCAGGACGCAGATCGGTAGACCAGTTCGGGTAGCGGGGGGGGCGGCGATCAGGGGTGGCGGAGGGCGACCGTGGCCTCGGGCGCCAGGTTGCGGAACGCCAAGCTCTCCTCGATGTACAGGGTGACCGTCTCGGCGGTGTGGCCGAGGTAGCCGATCGAGAGGTCCTGGCCGACGGTGAGCTCGTAGTCGCCGCCGCGCATCGACACCAGGGCGGCCCCGTCGATCGCCCGGGCTCGCACGAGCGGGCCGCCGGTGATCAGCTCGACGTGGTTGAGCACCGGGTACCCGCCCTTCTCGGTGCCCTCGACGACGCCGTAGTAGCAGCGGGGGCCGAGCACGGTGGCGTAGGGCCCGTCGACGCCGGCGTCGCGCAGCTGTGCCGCGGCCCGGGCGATCAGCGCCGGGAACCGGGCGTAGTCGGGGTCGATGTCGATCACCTCGTGGGGCGTCGACGTCAGCAGGCCGGCGGCGCCGACCTCGCCCCGCCCCTCGAAGACCAGGCGGTCCTCGGCGAGAGCGATGCGCCGGGCCGCGTCGACGACCGGGTCGAGGTCGGGATCGGCGGCGCCACGGTCGATGGCGTCGAGCTCGGCGAGCGACAGCTCGAACGTGGCCCGCAGCTCGAGCATCGGTACGACGCGGCGTACGCCGCCGCTCACGCCGTCGACGGGCGCGGGGGCCAGCGTGTCGAGGCGGCCGGTGCCGACGCAGGCGGTGTCCCAGCCGAGCGGGCCGTCGAAGTCGACGAGGCGGCGGGCCGCGAGGAACGTCTTGAGGGCGCGGGCGGCCTCTTCGTCGACCTCGGCCCAGGCGGCGTCGGAGATGGGGGCGAGCCCCCGGCGGAGGTGGTTCACGATCCCGACACCTCCCGCAGGCTGCCGATCCCCAGGTCACCGGAGCCGCCCGACGAACCACCGCCGTCGCCGCCACCGCCGCCGTTGCGGCCCATGGCCTCCTCCTCGGCCTCGAGGATCGGCCCGTCGGTGAACAGGTAGGTCCGGAGCTGGTCGTCCCACACTGCGTCGTGGCGTCGGATCCACTCGAGGAGCATGGCGGCGTGCTCCTTCTCCTCGTCCCGGTTGTGGGCGAGGATGGCCGCCAGCTCCGCGTCCTTCGTGGCGTCGACCCGCTGGTCGTACCAGTCCGCGGCCTCGGCCTCCTCCTGGAACGACACGATCGCCCGATGGCGGTCGATCGTCTCCGGGCTCAGCTCGTCGGGGGATTCGTGCAGCTCTGCGCTCGAAGCGGCCAAGGGAACCTCCGGACTGGCAATCGGCGTCCGGGACCGAAGTTAGACGCGCACCGTCGTCGATCGCCCACCCGTCGGAGGTTGCGACGCCCGGGAGGCACCGGGCGCCCGATGCTCAGGCGAGGAGCCGCTCGCCGAGGTACTCGTCGCCCTGCGGGGGCGGGCCGACGACGTAGAAGCCGCCGCCGATCGGACGGATGTACTCCTCGAGCGCCTCGCCGTCGAGGCGGCGCTGGACGGTGACGAACCCGTCGTCGAGGCTGCGCTGGAACGACGTGAAGATCAGGCCCTGGTCGAGCTGGTCGTTCTCGTCGAACCCGTCGGCGTAGTTGAAGCCCCGACGGAGGATCAGGTTGCGCTCGGTGCCGGGCAGGCGGGGGTTGGCCCGGGCGATGTGGTTGGCGAGCGCGTCGTCGTCGAAGACCGGGGTGTCGGTCTCGTGCTCCATCCCGAGCGGCGCACCGCTGGCCCGATGGCGGCCGAACAGCTCCTCCTGCTCGTTGAGGCGGGTCCGGTCCCAGAACTCGGTCATCATGCGGATGATCCGGATCGCCTGGTACGTGCCGCCGACCGCCCACTCGGGCTCGTCGCCGGCGCCGATCCACACGACGTCGTCCATCAGCGCGTCGTCGCCGACGTCGAGGTTGGCGGTGCCGTCGAGGAAGCCGAGCAGGTTGCGTCCCGGCGCCTCGCCGGGCCCGGCGTCGGGCCGGAGGTGGTTGAACCCCTCGCGGCTCCACCGCGGGATGACGTCGCCCCGGGTCTCGCGCAGGATCTGGCGCAGTGCGTGGACGACGGCCTCGTGGGAGTCGGCGTTGATGCTCAGGACGAGGTCGCCGTGGCTGCGCTCGTCGGTCACGAGGTAGTCGTTGACGAAGTGGTCCATCGGGCGCAGCTCGGCCGGCTTGCGATCGGCGAGCCCGAACCGCTCGTCGAACAGCGACGCCCCGTAGCCGACGACGACGCTGGTGCTCGTCGGGCCGGGGCGCACGATGCCGGTGTCGAACGCCGGGTACCCGCCGTCGCGCTCGACGTAGGCCTCGCCGCTCATCACGTGCTCGATCGAGTCGCTGAGCGTCCGGAACGTCTCGGCCAGCTCGGCCCGGTCCTCGGCCCGCACGTCGAGGGCGACGACCGTGGCCGCCGAGGTCAGCGGCGCCGTCACACCCGCTTGGTGGGCGACGTCGCGGAACGGGTGGATGACCGACCCCGAGCCGCCGTCCGCGACGGCTTCGTCGCGGTCGCCGGACGCGCAGGACGAGAGCCCGGTCGCCGCCAGCGTCGCGCCGGTGGCGCCCACCATGCCCAGGAGCCCCCGTCGGGTCACGCCGCTCATGCCGTTGCTCCTCCTCCTGCGATCGACGTCCCGTCGACCCTCGTCGTCCGCGCCCGCGCCGGCGCCGCCTCCACCCGGCCCGACCACGTCGACTCGGGCCGCCATCGCCGACGACCGGCCCGGCCGGTCGGCGGCGCCGGGCATC
>JAXHUH010000197.1:0-33355 GCA_034211175.1 Actinomycetota bacterium | reverse complement strand
CCACCGGCCCGGCGTGGCGGAGCCGGCCGACGCCCACTGCGACCCGACCCCCGAGCTCGGCGGCGACCGACACGGCCACCCGGCAGGTGATGAGGACGACGGCGACGAGCGCCGCGCCCAGCCGGTCGCCGGTCGTGGCGACGTCGGTGACGGCGAGGCGCGCCGCGACCAGGCCCACGGCGGTGCCGACGAGGACGGCGAGCGTGGTCTCGACCACCTCGGCGGCGGTGATCGACCAGCCGCCACCCCGGCTGCGGGCGACTGCGGTCCACGCGGCGCGGCGCATCATCCCGAGCAGGAGCACCGTCGCGGCCAGCCCGCCGAGCACCCCGACGAGACCGACCGAGCCGAGGAGGCGCATGGCGTCGGCGATGCGTATCTGGTCGGCCTCGTCCTCGAGCACCGCGGCGAGACGGGTCTCGAGGCCGGGAAGGCGGGTCGTCGACGCCTCCGGGAAGCGGGCCGCCATCGCGTCGAGGCCGCTGCGGGCCTCGTCGAGCTCGTCGAGGCCCAGGCCGCCGAGCACGTCGAGGTCGACGTCGTACCGCTGGATGGCGGTCAGCAGGATCTCCGAATCGTCGACGAACGGTGCGTCGACCAGGTCCTCCGGCTCGACTGCGGCGTACACGTAGAGGTCGGCGCCGACGCCGGTGTCGACCCGCACCGGTCGGTGGAGCCGGGCGTCGCCGTACCAGTAGCGCTCGGTCGGCGGCGTCGGTTCGAGGATGCGGGCGACCCGCAGGGCGAACGGCGGGAACCGGAAGCCGGGGATCCGGCCGCTCAACGCGTCGGTGTCGTCCGCGTCCACCGTCCAGATCGACCCGAGCCCGACGCCGAGCTCGTCCGCCGTCGTCGCGGTCAGGCCGATGTCGAGCGACGGCAGCCTCGCCGGCCCGACGTCGGGCTCGTCGGGAGGCGCCGGTACGACGACCTCGGTGACCTCGCCGGCGTCGGCCAACGCCTCGGTCGGTCCGGCCAGGTGCTCGTCGAGGTCGGGGTGCACCCGCATCGTGAGCCGGGTGGGCAACGGCGACGGCGCACCGTCCACGCCGACGACGAGGAACCGCTGGGTGTCGAGGACCGCCCGCGGTGGCTCGTACAGCCGGTCGACCGCCGGGGGCACCTCCTCGGCGATGGCGGCCAGGGCGTCGGACACGGGCCCGAGCGGATCGGCGGCACCACCGGAGGCGAAGGCCCGGTCGGCGGTGAACGTGAGGCGTCCGGGCCCGTCGGCCGCCCGCTCGACCGCCTCGACGACCGAGCGCCTTGCCGCCTCGTCGGTGGCGCGGGCCGAGGCCGCGAGCACGAACGAGCTGACCGCGGCGATGAGCGCGATGGCGACGACGCTGGCCCGCTCGGCCCGCGCCGAGAGCCGCAGGACGGTGGCGAGCCCGGGTACGAGCGGCCGACGGCTCACGCCGGGGCCCCGATCCGCAGCTCCTGGCCCACCGATGCCCGACCCAGCGCTCCGGCGACGAGCATCGGCAGGACGATGGCGACGCCGGCGACGACGGCGACCGCGACAGCGACCACCAGCCACGGCACCACCAGGGCCGGCTCGGGCACCGACGGGGTGCCGTCACCGGCGGCGGTGAGCGACGGCAGCGCCCGGGCGGCGAGTGCGACGCCGGCGGCGACGCCGACCACGCTCGACACGATCGTCACCGGCACGACCTCGGCGAGGAGGGACCGCCGCAGCTCGCGCCGTGACTGGCCGAGCGCCCGCAGGATGGCGAACTCCATCGACCGCTGGCGCACGTTCACCACCGCGGTGAGCACGAGGCCGAGCGTCGCGATCACGAGCGCGGCGCCGACCCCGGTGACGAGCCCGCCGACGATGCCGATCGTCGTCGGGTCCTGCGAGCGGTCCTCGCCGTCGGCCCAGCGGTCGGTCACCTCCCGGCTCGACAGCGGCGGCGCCACCAGCGCGTTGCGGACCGCCGACACGTCGTCGCGCATCGTGGCAACCACGACGTCGGTCGGCTCCGAGGAGCGCCGGTCCGTCAGCCAGGTGTGGGCCACCAGCGCCGAGCGGTCCACGAAGACGCCGAGCGGCTCGCCGGCCGCACCCGGGAGAGAGGCGAGCTCGCCGGACACGACGGCGCCGACCTCCGTGCCCTCGACCCGCAGCACCATCGGGTCCCCGGTACCGAGGCCGCTCACCTCGGCCAGCTCCGGGGTGATGAGGGCGGCCAACGGCTCCGACGGTGGGCCGACGACCGGCCCGACGACCGTGGTCACCTCGCCCGGGGCCGCGGCCACGCCGCTGTCGAGCCGCAGCTCCAGCTGCTCGCCGTCGGCGTCGACCGTCACCGCCGACTCCTGCGTCTGGGCGCGGTCGAGCTCGGTGCGGTCGTGGCCCCATCCCCGGTCGATGTCGGCAGCCGGGCCGCCGGCCGAGATCGACGACAGCGCGATGCGGAAGCGGTGCGCCGGCACCGGCGGCGAACCGCTCGATCGCTCGGCGCCCGGCTCCGCCGCCCGCGCGGGCACGGCGGTCGGCGCGGTCACGAGGACCTCGAGCAGGCGCAGCGGTGCGGCGACCGGACCGAGACGCCCGGAGAACCTCAGACGAACGTCGGTCCCAGCGCCCGGTTCGACGATCGTCGGCTCGGTGCGCTGGATCGTGCCGTCGGCATCGATCACGGTGGCCGCCAGCTCGACGGCGCCGTCCTCGTCCGGGGCCCAGCGGTCCTCGTCGGCGGGCTCCCAGACCACCGAGGCGGTCATGGTCAGCTCGGGCCCCTCCCCGGCGAGTGGCACGCCCGCGAGGTCGGGCGACGAACCGAGCATGCCGACGACCTCGCCACCGTCCGGATCGAGGCCGTCCCCGTCGAGGCCGTCGGGTAGGCCGTCGACGGCGAGCAGGTCGTCGCGGGCCCGCACCATGTCGAGGTGCTCGACGTCGAACGCCACGAGTGCCACGCCCTGCTGGCGGCCGACCGAGGTCTGCACCAGGTCGTAGGGGGCGACCTCGTCGACACCGGCCAACCGCCGGTGGGCCGTCAGCAGCTCCGCCGGGTCGAGTCGCTCCCCGGCCCGGGCGTCGGGGACGGCTCGCACGTCGAAGCCGACCGCGGCGTCGGCCTGGTCGCGCCGCGACTGCTCCCACGACGACGCGTAGGTCGCGGCGAACACCGCGGTCGCCAGCGCGATGACGGTGAGCAGGGCGGGACGCACGACCCGTGACGGGTGGCGGGCCAGGTTCCGGGCCGCCGTCGCCAGCACCAGGCCGCGACCCCGGGGCGCGAGGCGCTCGGCGAGCCCGGCGCCCGATCGGATCAGACGGAGCGCGAGCAGCGACGCGGCGAGCACGCCGAGCCCGGGGGCGACGACCAGGTTCGGGTCGATCCCGTCCCCCGCCGCCGCGTCCGCGCTGCGTCCCATCTGCCACAGCGCCGCCACCGCCAGGACCATGACCGCGACGTCGATCCCGAAGCGCTGGAACCACGCCCCCGACTCCGCGACGCGGTCCGAGGTGGTCCGCCGGTGGGCGGTGGCGGTCCGCAGGACGGGCCACGCGACGATGGCGACGGCCACGACGGCGACGACGCCGGCGAGCGCGAACGCCGACGGCACGACCGCGGGCCGCAGCTCCAGCCCGGCGACGCCGACGACGCCGGACCGGTCGATCAGGCGCACCACCTCGCGGGCGATGACCGGACCGGCGGCGGTGGCGACTGCGGCGACGACGGCCATCTCGACGACGGCCGATGCGACGACCTGGCTCGGGCTGGCGCCGCGCGACCAGCTGAGCAGCGTCTCGCCCGCCCGCGCCGAGGCAAGCACCCCGGCGGCGAGGAGGAGGCCGACGAGCGCGGCGGCGACGAGCTGGAGCAGTACGGCGGAGATGGCGGTCGAGGTCGACAGGAGCCGTTCGGACGTGTCGGCCAGGAACGCGCCCATCTCCGTCGTGACCCGGGCGCCGAGACCGGCCGGGTCCTCCTCGACGCGCCGCTCGGAGGCCACGACCGCAGCACGCAGGCGATCGAGGTCGTCCGTGCCCACGGCCGCCGGGTCGGGTGCGGTGCGCCACTCGAACGCCACCCGCCGGTCGAGCCGCTCGAGATCGGGCGCCGACACCACGAACGGACCGACCTCGACGAACGACTGGCCGGCGACGAGGCCGTCGCGGACGGTCGCGTCATCGATCCAACGCGGGTCGCCGGGGTCGGTCGCGGTGAACAGGCTGACGACGGCAACCTCGACGTCGGCATCGTTGCCGCCGTCGAGGACGATGCGGTCCCCGACCCCGACACCGAGCTCGGCCGCGGCCTCGCCGTGCAGCGCCGCCGCCACCGGCTGGCCATCGGCGCTCGGGCCCGTCGGGACGGCCGCGCCGTCGGTGACGGTGAGCAGCTCGTCGACCGGTTCGACCGCCGCGAGCGCCGTCACCGAGCGGTCGTCGGCGAGGTCGGCGGGGAACGTGTAGCTGTCGGACACCGCCAGCGCCGCGGTGTCGGCCCGGAAGCGCAGCAGCGGCTCCATCGCCGAGGACATCGCCGCGACCGCCGACGACCAGTCGGACGCCTCCAGCCGGGCGGTCGCCACCACCGACCGCTCCACCGCGCTCGCCCGGTTGAGGCTGGCGCGCAGCCCGGCGTCGGCGACGGCGGCGTTGTAGATCGGGATCGTCGCCACCAGCGTCGTGGCCACGATGGTCATGACGAGGACTGCGGCGATCATCGCCCGATCGGCCCGGAGACGGCGGGCGACGAGCACGGCCGGCGGGAGCCGGAGCGCACCGCGGCCCGGACGCGGCGGCGTGTCCGGCTCGGGACCGCGGTGCCCGACCGGGGAGGGAACCACCAGGTCGCGCGGCGCCTCGACCATCGCCGCAACGTAGTGGAGCAGGAGCCACGCCCCGGCGCGCAACCCCCACGGCTGGGCGGACCCGTCCCGGGCGCGTACCTTGCAGCCCGGGTCCCGGTGGCTTGGAGGGGAACGTGACCACATCGTCCGCGTCGGCGCAGCCGGCGACGCACCCGCCGACATCGACGCTCGACATCGATCGGGCATGGCGCGAACGGGCGCGAGCCGTGATCCCCGGGGGGATGTACGGCCACCAGAGCACGGCCGTGCTCCCCGAGGGCTACCCACAGTTCATGGCCGGCGGCGAGGGCGCCCGGGTCACCGACGTCGACGGGAACACCTACGTCGACCTGATGTGCAGCTACGGCCCGATCATCCTCGGCCACCGCCACCCGGACGTCGAGGCGGCCGCGTCGGCGCAGGCCGCGCGGGCCGACTGCCAGAACGGCCCGGGGACCGTGATGGTCGAGCTGGCCGAGCGCCTGGTCGAGCGGGTCGCCCACGCCGACTGGGCGATGTTCGCCAAGAACGGCACCGACGCCACCACGACGTGCGTGACCATCGCCCGGGCCCAGACCCGCCGGAACCGGGTCCTCGTCGCCACCGGCGCGTACCACGGCGCGGCGCCGTGGTGCACCCCGGTGCGCCGCGGCGTCACCGCAGAGGACCGCGCCAACCTCGACCACTTCACGTTCAACGACCTCGACTCGGTGATCGCGGCCGTGGAGCGGGCCGGCGACGACCTCGCCGCCATCGTGGTGTCCCCGTTCCGCCACGACGCCCGCCATCCCCAGGAGCTGGTCGACGTCGACTTCGCCCGGGGCCTGCGGAGGATCTGCGACGACACCGGCGCCGCGCTGGTCCTCGACGACGTGCGGTGCGGCTTGCGGCTCCACCACGGCGGCAGCTGGGAGCCGATCGGGGTCGAGCCCGACCTGTCGGCGTGGAGCAAGGCGATCGCCAACGGGTACGCGCTCGCCGCCGTGTGCGGCAACGACCGCTTCCGCGACGGCGCCAGCCGCATCTACGTCACCGGCTCGTTCTGGTTCTCGGCCGTGGCGATGGCCGCGTCGCTGGCCACGCTGGACGTGCTGCGCGACACCGACGCGGTGGCGACGATGGAGGTGATGGGTCGGCGCCTGCGCGAAGGCCTCGCCGCCCAGGCCGCCGACCACGGCCTCGCCATCCGCCAGACCGGACCGGTCCAGATGCCGCTGCTCACCTTCGAGGATGACGACGACCTCACCGTCGCCAACCGGTGGGCCGGCGAGGCCGTGCGGCGCGGCGCCTACGTCCACCCCTGGCACAACTGGTTCCTGAGCGCGGCCCACACCGCCGACGACATCGACCGGGCGCTCGAGGCGACGGACGAGGCGTTCGCCGCCGTGCGCCGGGACCTCGGCGGGCGCTGAGCCGACGATCTCGTACCGAGGTGTCCTCGAACGGCCGCCCCGTTCGTCGTGTCGCCGACGACAGCACCCGGAAGGCAGGAAAACGATGCGGGACACCGACGAGCGCAGCACCTTCACGACCCCGAACGGGCCGATCAGCTACGTCGACCGGGGGGCCGGCCCGCCGGTCGTCGCGATCCACGGCAACCCGTCGAGCGCGTCCGAGTTCCTGCCCGCGTTCGATGCGCTCACCGACTCGTACCGCTGCATCGCACCCGACCTGCTCGGCTTCGGGTGCTCGGCGAAGCCCGTCGACTGGGACCATCTCCCGCGCAGCCACGCCGCCAACGTCGCCGGCCTCCTCGACAGCCTCGACCTGTGGGACGTCACCATGGTCGTCGGCGACTGGGGCGGGCCGATCGGCCTCTCCTGGGTCCTCGACCATCCCGAGCGCGTGCGGCGCGTCGTGATCACCAACAGCTGGATGTGGCCCCTCGACCGCTCGTGGTACTACCGGGCCTACAGCGCACTCGCCGGCGGCCCGATCGGGCGACACCTCACCGAGAAGCACAACCTGTTCGCCCGAAGGGTCGTGCCCGCCGTGTGGGGCACGGCGACGCCGCTCACGCCCGAGCGCCACGCCGAGTTCACCGACGTCCACCACCGCGCCGCCGAGCGCAGGGGCATGTGGGTGCTGCCCCGCGAGGTCGTCGGCTCGTCGGCGTGGCTGCGCACGCTGTGGGACCGGCGTGAGGTGCTGGCCACCCTGGACGTCGTGCTGCTGTGGGGCATGCGCGACCGCGCCTTCCGGGAGGACATCCTCGACGGTTGGGTCGACGCACTGCCGGCGGCACGGGTGGAGCGGCTCGCCGGGGTGGGGCACTTCCCGGCCCTCGAGGCGACCGATCGGCTCGTCGAGGCCGTCAGCACCGCTGCGCCGCGTGGGTCGCGGTAGGTTCGGAGGCGACGTCCGTGCGAGGTCCAGGCAGGCAGCGGGTGCACGTCGAGGGTGACTACGAGCGGGACGGCGCGGTGTGCGTGCGAGATGCGTTCTCGCCCGAGGAGGTCGCGCTGGCCACGGAGGCGATCGAGGCGAACCTGGTGGACCTGTCACCGTTCGCCAAGCGGGCGAGCGCCGACGACGACGGCGCGTTCATCGAGGACTTCTGCTCGTGGTCCCGCATCCCGGCGATGGAGCGGTTCATCCGCACCTCACCGGCGGCGGCGATCGCCGCCGAGCTGACCGGGTCGACGACGATGCGCCTCTTCCACGATCACGTCCTGGTGAAGGAGGCGGGGACCCGCCAGCCGACGCCGTGGCACCAGGACCTGCCGTACTACAACGTCGACGGGCGCCGGAACACCAGCATGTGGATGCCGGTCGACCCGGTGCCGGCGACGTCGTCGCTCCGGTTGGTCGCCGGAACCCACCGGGGGCCGTGGTACCTGCCCCGTACCTTCCTCGACGGCCACGCGCAGTGGTTCCCGGAGGGCACGCTCGCCGAGCTGCCCGACATCGACGGTGACCCCGACCGGTACCGGGTGCTGGCGTGGGACATCGAGCCCGGCGACGCCGTGTTCTTCGACATGCTCACGGTGCACGCCACCGCGGGGTCCGAGCACCGCCGCCGGGTCCTGTCGGTGCGGTTCCTGGGCGACGACATGGTCCACGCGCCCCGACCGTGGCGGACCTCGCCACCGTTCCCGGGCCTCGAGGACGAGCTCGAGGCGGGCGCCCCCCTCGTCCACCCGCTCTTCCCCGTCCTGTGGGGCGCGCCCGCCTGAGCGACGGGCGCGTCGATGGGCCGCCCCGACGCGGAGCGGCCCGTCGACGCGTCGATCCGCGCGCTCAGCCTTCGTAGACGCGGACGTAGTCGATGTCGAAGCTCGTCACGTCCTCACCGCTGTCGAAGCCCGGGTAGTCGGCCGGGTCGAGCGTCGAGTTGTCGTGGTTCGAGCCCCAGCCGCCGATGCCGAGGTTCAACAGGATGGATGCCGGGTTGGCGGCGCTCCCGTCGTCATGGACCCAGCGGAAGTCCTCCTGGCAGGCGAAGTCGACCCGTTGGCCGCCGTCGGGCACGACCGACCAGCACAGCGAGTCGCTCTCCCACGTGAGCCCGACGGTGAGCCACGTGTCGCGGATCGAGCCGTCGCCCAGGTAGTGGTGCCAACGGGCGTCGAAGAGGTCCTCGTCGATCGACGAGAACGTCGCGGACCCGCCGCTCGCCAGGCCGTTGGCACCGACGCCATGGCTGTTGACGAAGAACGTGTCCGGCCCCTCGCCGACGTTGTTCAACGGGCCCTCGACGATGTCGATCTCGGGAGGCCAGCCGAGCTCGCCGCCGTCGCCGAAGCCGGGGTTGAGCCAGAACGCCGGCCAGGTGCCGTGGACGTCGGGCATCCTGATCCGGGCCACGAGGTAGAGGGGCGCGTCGTCGGTGGGGACGAACTCCTCCTTGCTGCGGATCATGGCCGACTCGTAGTCGATGCCGTAGCCGCGGTGGTACTCCGACGCCGTCTCCGTGGCGCTCAGCTCGAGGTGGCCGTCGCGGAGGACGTGCAACGGCTCACCGAGCTGGTTCAGGTCGCGGTACACCTCGGCTTCGCCGCGCAGCGTGTCGAGCGTGCCGTTGCCACCCCGGCCGCACTCGTCGTCCTCGAAGCCGTCCTGGAGGTAGCCGCCCCCGCCGTACACGTAGCGGGTGCACCACCGGTCGCGGTCCAGCTCGTCGCCGTCGAACTCGTCGGCGAACACGAGCTCCCAGCCCTCGGGGTGGCCGTCCGGCCCCTCCGGTGCCGGGGCGTCGTCGACGGTCGTTGCCGTCGTGTCGGGCGGCGCCGTCGTGTCGGGCGTGGCCGACGTGGTCTCGGTCGTCGGCGCCGTGGTGTCGGGCACGGGAACCGACGGGTCCGTCGTCGGAGCGGACGGATCGTCCGTGCTCGTGGGCGACGGCATCGTGGTGGTCGTCTCGTCGCCGGGCGGCGACGGTGCCGGGTCGGTGCCCGGCTGGCATGCGGCCACGCCGAGCAGCGACGCCAGCGCGACGGCGGCGGCCCCGTGGGCCCGGGTCGACGATCGGTGGGCCATGACGCCCTCCCTCTCCGGTCGTGCGCGCAGGGCATCGATCAACCGTCCGCGCGCTGCGGGACGCGGGAGATCGCTGCCGCCGTCCGCCCCGGTCGCCAACCGTTCCCGCCTCCGCCGGTGCCGTACGCACCGGCGGGCCGCCCGCCGAGAGCACGCTAACCGACGGTTCGTCAACGTCTACCGGCTCGCCCCGACCACATCACGGCACCGCGACGGTCACCGACCGTCCGTGCACGGCGCGCAACCGGCGCGACCAGCTCGGACGCCACGGTGGCCATCAGCCGTCGACCGGTCGGACCGGGTTCCGCATGCCAGAACGAGAACGCCGGCGCCCGTGGCGGGCGCCGGCGCGCTGATCCCCCGTCCCGGTTCGCCGGGACGAGGGAGGTCGACGGGTTCGGGCCGTCAGGCCTTGAAGTGCAGGATGCCCCAGGTGAGGTAGCCGCTGTCGGCGCCGTTCACCCAGTGGCCGAGGCCCTCGATCATGCGCTCGACGTACTCGTCGGAGGCCGGCAGGTCGTCACGAGCCTGCAGCTCCTCGCGCACCGTCGCGTAGTGGTTGCGCAGCTGGTGGGCCCGCTCGAGGAACGCGACCTCGGTGAAGCCGCGAGCGCCGAGCTCTCGCCGGTAGAAGCCGGGCGAGGCGAGCGAGTCGAGGTGGATGCGCTCGAGGATCGGATCGAGCACGCCATCGGGGCAGCTGTCGGTCTGCATCGGATCGGTGAAGACCAGGTCTGCCCCCGGGCGGGACACGCGTGCGATCTCGTCGAGCACCGTCGTGCGGCTGCCCGAGTGGAGGAACGCATCCTGCGACCACACGACGTCGTAGGCGTCGGCGGGACCGGGTACGTCCTCGAACGAGCCGTGCTCGACGTCGACGAGCCCGGACAGGCCGGCCTCGTCGTTCATCTCGCGGTTGCGGTCGTTCTGGACCTCGCTGATGTTCAGGCAGGTCACGTGCCAGCCCTTGGCCTTGGCCAGGTAGCGGGCCGAGCCGCCGTAGCCGGCACCGAGGTCGAGGACGCGGGTGCCCGCCGGGCGGTCGACGAGATCGGCCATCGCCGCGACCGTGCGGACGCTGGCGTCGCGCACGGCACGATGCTCGTCGTCGTACAGCCCGATGTGGATGTCCTCGCCGCCCCACACCGAGAAGTAGAAGGCGTCGGCGTCCGGGCTGTCGTAGTACTCCTCGGCGATCGTCGCGACGTCAGTCGACATGGTGCTTCTCCGCGACGTGGATGAAGAAGTCCGGGTCGTTCTCCTGGTAGGTCTCCTGGAAGTCCCCGTAGGTGTGGATCCGCTGGAACCCGGCGTCCGAGAGCAGCCCGCGGACGTAGTTCTTGCGGAGCGGGAACATGTTCAGGTGGTACTCGGAGCCGTCCGGGAAGTTGTACCGGAAGCGTGCGAGGCCCTCGTCGACGTACTCCGGCTCCGCCGACACCTGGTCGCCGCAGTAGTAGTACGTGTGCTTGCTCGAGAACCCGTCGTCGAGGATCGAGTCGTAGTTCCGCTGATCGATGATCAGCACGCCGTCGTACTTCAGCGCGGCGTAGAACTCGGCCAGCGCGCGACGACGGTCGGACTCCTCGTGGAGGTGGGTGAACGAGTTGCCGAGGCAGATGATGGCGTCGTACTTGCCCTGGATGTCGCGGTTCAACCACCGCCAGTCGGTCGGAACCGTCTGGAGCACGTAGCCGCGGTCGCGGGCGTTGTCGAACGCCTTGGCCAGCATCTGGGCGCTGCCGTCCGCGCTCGTGACGTCGAACCCGGCAGCGAGCAGCTGCACCGAGTGGAAGCCGGTGCCGGTGGCAGCGTCGAGGACCCGCTGCTTGCCCCGTGCGCGGAGCACCTCGGCGAAGAACGAACCCTCGCTCTCGGCTCTCGCCTCCCAGTCGATCAGCTCGTCCCACTTGTCGACGAACGAGTGGACGTATTCCTCCCGGTAGTGGTCGCTCTCGCGAACCTCCTCGGGGGAGGATCCGTACTCCTGCGGCCGCTCAGGCTGCAGGAGCTCGGGATGGGGGGCGTCGTGCAGGTTGCTCATCGTTGGATGACTTCCCTCGCGTGCAGGACGGGACGACCATAGGGAAGGACCTGTGGACGCGCACGGCGAACCCGACCGCCGACCGCCGTTCAGACCGTGACTGTCGTCACATTACGACCGTCAGCGCCTCGCGTTTCACCTGGTCAGAGCTCTGGGGCGCGCGGATCTGAACGGGCAACGACATCTGCAAGAAACTTTGCCGAACGCGCCCCGCGTCCAAATTGCCCACGGAACGCGGTTCCTCGTCTCGGGCGTCGAGCACCGGGACCGTGCTCGCGTCCCCGACGGCCCTGCGAACAGGCACGGCGGGGCGAGCAACCGGCAGGTCAGTGCGACCGCGAGCATCGCCCGGCTGCGGTGGGCCACCCGGCGAACCCTGGGCTCCGACGCCGAGCGACGTCACCGTCCCGGGGCCTCAGCAGTGCCAGCGGGGCGCCGCCGGCGAGAGCTGCGCCGTGGTCGTGACGGCCGACGGCTCGAGCGATGCCAGCAGCTGGCCGATCTCGTCGGCGGCCGCGGCGACATCGTCGGCCGCTCCATCGTGGTGCGCCTCCACGACGAACAGGGCGCCCGTCGTCGTCGGCGACGTCGCGGTCACCGCGCTCTGGCGCCAGCACCACCGGCGTGCGCTGACGACACCGGCCTCGTCGACGAACACGACCTCGCCGGGCTCGGGCCGCTCCTCGCCGTCGGATCGCAGGTCGGCGAAGCGCTCGGAGCCGGTGGCGAACCGCACGGTCACCTCACCGTCGACCGCCGCCACATCGAGCACCGCGACGGGGACGGCGTGGCGGATCGACACCAGGTTGCCGATGTCGACGAGCAGGCTGATCGACGGGATGTCGCCCTGCTTGGACAGCCGCCGCAGGAGGGCCTCCGCTGCGTTGCGGTACTGGGTCGGCTTCGCCCCGAAGGCGCTGAACACCCGCCGCCAGGCCGAGATCGAGGGGTGCTCCGCGATCGGGGTCGTGGCCAGGCGGTGCCCGACGTCCTCCTGTGTCGCCCGGTAGCGCTCGCGCAGGGCCGGCGGGCTCGATCCGTTGTGGACGCCGTCGACGTGGACCACCCCGGCGCGGATGGTCGGGAAGCGCTCGAGCACGTCGTTCGCGTACCCGAAGCCGCACCGGTCGGTCGTCGCCTGCGCTCGTGTGCCGTCGGCCATGGCGCAACCCTACGGACACCGGGCGGCCGGCTCCCAGGTCCACCTCGACGCGTTCGGACCGGACCGCCCACCGGACCGCCGCCGGAGGACGGCCGGTGCGGCGACGGCGCAGCGGGCGTCAGCGGATCGGCGCCGGGTCCCGCCACATGGCGTAGGTGACCGGGCCGTCGGGAAGCGGGAGCTCACCGATGCAGCGGAAGCCGTGGCGCTCGTACAACGCCCGGTTCCGGTCGCTGGTCGCCTCCAGGTAGGCGGCCTCGCCGGCCGCGTCGGCGCGGGCGAGGGTGGCGCGCAGCAACGCCGAACCGAGGCCGAGGCCCTGCGCCGCCGGGTCGACGCCGAGGAACTGGAGGAACCAGGCCGGCTCGCGGGGGTGGGCGGCCTCGAAGATCTCGAGGCAGATGGCCATCCGCTCCATGTGGGGGCCGCAGACGGCGGCCATGCCCTCGCCGAGTGCCGGCTCGTCGTCGGGGTGGACCGGGGCGACGCCGGGAGGCGACCACATCGCAGCGCCGGAGGCCGTGCCGCCGACGGCGGCGACGTGGGTCTCGCCGTGGCGGGCGAACGCGTCGGCGAACAGGTCGAACAGCGGCACCAGCAGGGGCGCCCGCTCCTCGTCGTCGGGCACGAGCCAGCGGAAGACCGGGTCGTCGAGGAACGCGGCGGCGAGGACGCGGTTCAGGCCGGCGCGATCGCCGGTGCCGGCGCGGTGGATGTCGCTGTTGTCGGTGACGGTGTCGGTGCTCATCGGGTCGCTCCTGGTTCACGGGTTCGTCGGGTGGCACGGGACCGGCGGTCCCGGCCGGACCACCCCTGCCGGGGAGGCACCGGCGGCCACGCCCCGGGAGGCGTGAGAACCGGCCTCACGGCGTGAGATCGACGTTCCGATGTCGCGCGGGTTGGACTCGGGCACCCGGATGCGATCAGGCTCGCCCGAGTTCCGACGCCAGGGGGGCTTGGTGCAGATCGTGGAGACCATGGCGGCCACCGAGGCCGTGACGTTGCGCCGGGTGCTGATCGCGAACCGGGGGGAGATCGCCATCCGCGTGGCCCGCGCCGCCGCGGATGCCGGTGTGGAGACCGTCGGCGTCCACACCGCCTCGGACGTCGACGCGCTCCACACCCGTCACACGACGACGGCCCGACGGATCGGCCCGGCCGACGACGGCGGTGCGGTCGGTGCGTACCTCGATGCTGCCGAGCTGGTGCGGGCCGCGGTCGACGCGGGCTGCGACGGCGTCCACCCCGGCTACGGGTTCCTGGCCGAGAGCGCCGAGCTCGCGCGCCGCTGCGACGAGGCCGGGATCACGTTCGTGGGGCCGCGGCCCGAGACGCTCGAGCTGTTCGGCGACAAGGTCCGCGCCCGCGGACTGGCCCGCTCGCTCGCCATCCCGGTCATCGAGGGCAGCGACGGCCCGCTGGCGGGCGCCGACGAGGCCCGCGAGGTGGCCGGGGCGCTCGGCTACCCGGTGATGCTCAAGGCGGTCGCCGGTGGCGGCGGACGCGGGATCCGCCGGGTCGATCGCCCCGAGGAGATGGACGAGGCGTTCGAGCGTTGCCGCAGCGAGGCGGCTGCGGCGTTCGGCGACGGCTCGGTGTACCTGGAGCGGCTCGTCGACCGGCCCCGCCACATCGAGGTCCAGGTCCTCGCCGACATCCACGGTGGCGTCGTGCACCTCCACGACCGCGACTGCTCGGTCCAGCTCCGCCACCAGAAGGTGATCGAGGTCGCGCCGGCGCCGGCACTCGACGACGACCTGCGGGCCCGGGTCCTGGCCGATGCGGTCGAGCTGGTGCGGGCCGCCGGCTACCACAACGCGGGCACGGTCGAGCTGCTCGTCGACCCCGACCGCGGCGAGCACTTCTTCATCGAGTGCAACGCCCGCATCCAGGTCGAGCACACGGTCACCGAGCAGGTCACGGGCGTCGACCTGGTGACGGCCCAGCTCGCCGTGGCGTCGGGCGCACCGCTGGCCGCCCTCGGACTCGCCGACCAGGACGCGGTCGGCCGTCCGTCCGGGTTCGCCGTCCAGGCCCGGGTCGTCGCCCGGGGCGGCGGCACGATCACCGGCTACCGGGAGCCGTCGGGGCCGGGGGTGCGCGTCGACGGCTGCGGCTACCCCGGGCTCACGCCCCCGCCGCAGTTCGACCCGCTGCTGGCCAAGGTGATCGGCTCGGCACCGACCCTCGACGGCGCGCTGCGGCGCACGGCCCGTGCGCTCGACGAGCTCCACGTCGCCGGGATCTTGACCAACGTCGCCGAGCTGCGGGCGCTGCTCGCCCATCCCGACGTCCGGGCCGGTGACGCCCGCACGACGCTCCTGAGCGATGCCGGGGCCGTGCCGACGTCGACCGACGGCGAGCCGGGCCCGGGCGCGATCGGCGAGCTCCTCGACCGGCTGAGCCCGACCGCACCGAACGGGCACGGGTCGGCGCCGGCCGGAGCGGCCGCCCGGCCCGCGCTCGACGTGCCCGACGGGTCACTCGGCATCGTGAGCCCGCTGGCCGGCACGGTCGTCGAGGTGCCGGTGCCGGCGGGTGCAGCGGTCGCCGAGGGCGCCACCGTCCTCGTGGTCACCGCGCTGAAGATGGAGACGCAGATCACCGCCCCGGCCGCCGGGGTCGTGACCGCGCTCGCCGAGCTCGGCCCCGGCGACGTCGTCGAGGCGGGGCAGGTCGTCGCGGTCATCGACCCGACGGCGTCCGCCGGCCCTTCCCCCGTCGACGGGTCGACGGCGGCGACCGTCGCGGCCGACGAGACGTGGCAGGAGACGGTCGACCAGGTGCAGACCCTCCGGGACCTGGCCGCGGCCCGCCTGGCGCCCGGGTCCGAGGACCCCGGCGTGGTCCGCCAGCGCAGCCGGGGCAAGCTCACGTGCCGCGAGCGCATCGACCTCCTCCTCGACGACGGCTCGTTCCGAGAGGTGGGCAGCGTCGCCGGCTTCGCGTCCCACGACGCCGACGGTGCGGTCGAGGCCTTCACGCCGGCGAACCACGTCGGCGGCCGGGGGCGCATCGAGGGCCGCCGCGTCGTCGTGTGCGCCGACGACTTCACCTCACGGGGCGGCCACGCCGACGGCGCCATCGGGGCGAAGAGCCTCTACCTCGACCGGTTGTCGACCGAGCTGGCGGTGCCGTCGATCCGCCTGCTCGACGGCTCGTCCGGCGGCGGCAGCGTCGCGGCGATGGTCCCGGAGCAGAAGCGCCGGGGCGAGAGCTCGGCGCAGGAGAGCTCGGGCGCGATCACGGCCGGCCGTCCCCGGGTCGCGGGGACCGGCGGCTCGTTCCTGCCCGGCCACCTCGGCAGCACCGACTACGCGCACCAGCTCGCCACGGTCCCCGTGGTCAACGTCCTCCTCGGAAGCGTCGTCGGCATCGGTGCCGCCAAGGCGGTGCTCGGGCACTTCTCGGTGATGGTGCGCGACATCGCCCAGCTCTTCGTCGCCGGGCCTCCCGTCGTGCGCCACGCCATGGGCTACGACATCACCAAGGAGGACCTCGGCGGCTGGCACATCCACGGCTGCAACGGCTCGGTCGACAACGTCGTCGACACCGAGGAGGACGCCATGGCCGAGGTCCGCCGCTTCCTCTCCTACCTGCCCTCGAGCGTGCACGAGGCCCCGCCGCTGACGAGCGCGGTCGGGCCGGCGGCCGAGCAGCGGACCGACGAGCTGTTCACGCTCGTGCCCCGCAAGCGGACCACGACCTTCGACATGCGCCGGGCGATCGAGCTCATGGCCGACGACGGCTCGTTCTTCGAGATCGGCCGCCTGTGGGGCACCGACCAGATCGTCGGGTTCGTCCGCGTCGACGGCCGCCCCCTCGGGGTCCTGGCATCGGACAGCCGCCAGCCCAACGGCGGCGCGCTCACCGCGGACGGCTGCGACAAGCTGACCCGCCACCTCGACCTGTGCGACCTGTTCCACCTGCCGATCCTGAACCTGGTCGACAACCCCGGGTTCGCCGTCGGGCTCGAGCACGAGCAGGCGGCGACGATCCGGCGGGGCGGCGAGTGGATGATCGCGTTCGCCCAGACCCGGGTGCCGATCTTCACGGTCATCGTCCGCCGCAGCTTCGGCGTCGCCGGCAACAACTACGCCACGCCGCGAGCGACGCCGTCGGTACGGGTCGCGTGGCCGTCGGCCGATGTCGGGGGGATCCCGCCGGAGGGCGGGATCGAGGCCGCCTACAAGCGCCAGCTCGCCGAGGCCACCGACCCCGATGCGCTCCGGGCCGAGCTGAACGCCCGGATCGAGAGCGCCCGGGGCCCGCTCGGCCCGCTGTCGAAGTTCCAGATCGAGGAGATGATCGACCCCCGCGACACCCGGGCGATGGTCTCCGAGTGGGCCGAGACCGCACACCGGATCGTGTCCCAGCCGGCGGAGCTCACCTCGCGGCCCCTGCGGTTCCGCCCGTGACGACGGCGGCGCGAGCCGCGGGCGCGCCCGAGCCCTCGCCCGCCCGGTTTGCCGGCGCACGCCACGCGATCAGCCCGACGACGAGCAGCGCGATCGTCGATCCGACGTAGACGACCGCCCGGCCGGTCGGCACCAGGTGGGCCGCGGTCCGCGCCGCGCCGACGAGCGCGCCGGCGGGGAACACCACGAGCGCCAGCGCCGCGGGCGTCGACCGCCGCGCGGCAAGCGCGACCACGGCGGCGAACGTCGCGAGGAGCAGCAACCAGCCGCCGACGACCCGCCCGGCGAACGCCGGCATCGCGAACGGCACCACGTCGGTGGCGCCGACCGGTTCGATCGTGACGGCGAGCGCGGCGACCACGAGCACGGCCGCCTCGACGAGCGCGAGCCGCCGGCCGACGGTGTCGGGCGCGGCCAGGACGGGTCGCGGGTGGCGCGGACCGACGAGGAGGACGACCGTCGCGGCGATCGGGAAGGCGCCGAACAGTGCGATCCACACCCAGGACTGGAGGCGTCCGAGGTCGAACACGTCGAGGTGGACCACCGTCGCGACGAACACCGGCGCCGCCAGGGCGACGACCGCCGCCATCAGCCACCGCAGGTCGGGCCACGACGAGGTCGCGCCGAGGCCGAACACGACGGCCGACGCCACATAGAACCCGCCGATGAGGGTGGCGACCGAAGGTGGGGCGAGGCCCCACGAGAAGAACTCGGGCGTCGAGTGCGGGAAGCACAGGAGGGCGACCCCACTCACGCCGGCGGCGACCGCGACGGCGCCGGCGATGAGCCGGGCCGCGATCACCGGCGGTGCGTCTCGGCGAACGGCCGGGATCGACGACAGGAGCAGCCAGACCGAGGCGACGAGCATCCACAGCACCGACCCGGCGAGCGCGACCAGCGACCACCGACCCCCGGCAACCCCCTCGGCCATGCCGTCGCCCACACCCGCGACGACGGCCGCGTCGAGCAGGGTCGCCACCGTCACCGCCGCGCCGGCGACGAGCGACGACCACGCCAAGGACCTCGGCCCACCGCCCTCGCGAAGCCCCAGGGCACCGATGGCGAACAGGAACACCGCGATGGCGGCACCGCCCGCGACCCGGGCGTCGAGGGACCACCGGTACAGGGTCGTGGCCGCGGAGGCATCGCCGTCGTGGGCGAAGCGGACCGCCGCCGTCCGGGCGGCGATGCCGCAGGCCGCGCACGCGGCACCGACCACGGCGGCGACCAGGGCGACCGCCGCCGTCCGGGCGTGCGGTGCGACCCCTGGTCGGTCGGGCCCGCCGAGCGCCCGGACGAGACCGACGGCGGCGAGGACGTAGGCGGGCAGCGCCAGCGCGCCACACAGCGACGTGACGAGCACGAGGCCCCGGTGGTCAGCCAGGTAGGCCGTGATCACGGCCGCCGGGTCGCCGCGCCGGGGCACCACGAGCGCGTCGAGGCCCTCGATGGCGGCGAGCACGACGTACGCCACGCCGCACAGCGCGGCGAGCGTCGGCCCACGGTCGGTGCGTCGCCGGTCGTCCCGGGGCTCGTCGGTCACGGGCGGGGTACGTCGCGATCCGGCGACCGGTTCACCGCGGGGCCCGCAGGGCCGGACGGCCCGGGGCGCACCCAGGAATGATCAGGGCTAGAAGCCGGGGAACAGCGCCCGCAGGTCGTCGAGCCCGACACCCGACGTCTCGACCGACGCCGGGGTGTGGGCCGGGTCGAGGCGGCCGTACACGAGCCGCAGGAGTGCCTCGGCGCTCGACAAGAGCCGTGCGGGCTCGTCGCCGCCGTCCCACGGCCCGAGGCGCAGCGAGTCGGCGCCGACGTCGAGCAGCAGGTCCTGATCGGGACCGGTCGTCGTGACCCGCACCCGTCGGGCCTCGCCCGTCGAGCGACCGACGAAGCCGGCCAGCATCGGCAGGACCTCCATGAGCTGGTCGACCGCGACCTCGTCGACGGTCGCCGCCGGGTCGCCCATGACCGCGACGTCCCACACGTGCACCGCGTGCTCGGCGAGCCGCAGGCGGGCATACCCGGTGGTGTCGAGCTCCATGGGGCCGATGTGGAAGGTGAGCCCGCCGGCCTCGTCGGGCCCGATCGCCTCCAGCGCCTCGACCAGGCGTCGGTCGGCCCCGGGGCAGTCGGCGGCCTGGTCGGCCGGCGACTTGGCGTTCCAGCGGTCCCACACGGCCTCGAGCGCGTCCTGGGCGGGCGGCTCGTCGCCGGCGCGGGCCGCGGCGACGGCGAGCAGGCCGATCTCCGCCCCCGACCCGAGGTGGGACAGCACCTGGGCGATCGTCCACTCCGAGGCGTACGACGGGCCCTCGATCGCGGTGGCGGAGAGCCCGCCGACGAGCGCGGCGAGCTGGGTGTGGGAGCGGCGCAGGGCGGCGACGGGGGTTCCGGCGTGCTCGGTCACGGGCTTCTCCAAACGACGTTGTGCTACGGCACCGTAGCGCTGTGGCGGGCGCTGCTGGACCGACACGACGTGACCGCCGGGGGCCGGGGCGCCCGATATCCAGTGGCGAAACGTCCGGTAAGAATCTAACGTTCGGGATATGTCGGATGTTGGGGACATCCCGGACGATGCCACGGACGCTGACGGCCCACTCGTCCGGTTGGACTACGAGCTCGACGACCAGCTTGCGGCCGACACCCCGGAGCGGATGAAGGCAATGGGCGACCCGCTGCGATTCGCCATCGCCGATCTCGTCCTCGAGCGGGCCATGTCGGTCACCGAGCTCGCCGGCCGGCTCGATCGGCCGAAGGGCACCATCGCCTACCACGTCGACGTCCTCGTCGACGCCGGCCTGCTCAAGGTCGTCCGCACCCGGAAGGTGCGAGCGATCGAGGAGCGGTTCTACGGGCGCACGGCGCGCACCTTCGTCGTCCACACCGCGCCGGGCGAGCTCCCGTTCACCCGGGAGGCGAGCGAGGCGGCCGATGTCGACCGCGAGGACCGGCCCCACGTGTACACGCTTCGCCGGGCGCGCATCCCCGCGGCACGGGCCGAGGAGTACGTTGCCCGCCTCCACGCACTGGCGCTCGAGTTCAGCGAGGAGCCCCGGGGCGGCGACACCGAGTACGGGCTCTACGTCGCACTGTTCCCCACCACCCGGCGGATCGCCCCCACGGAGGACCCCTCGTGACCGACACCGCCACCCCCGACCCCGCCGGCGAGCGCGTGGACAGGTCGGCCGACGAGGCGACCGGCACAACCGACCCGACCGGAGCCGAGCCCCGAGCGGCGACCGTCGAACCCGCCGCCGATGCGGAAGGCGACCGTCGGCGCGACCGGCTCGGGCCGAGCTACCTGAAGCTCGTCAGCGCCACGACCGTCTCCAACCTCGGCGACGGCATGGGGACCGTCGCCTACCCGTGGCTGGCCTCGGCCGTGACCCGGAGCCCGATCCTGGTCGCGCTGGTCGTCGTGGCCCAACGGGTCCCGTGGCTCGTGTTCACCCTCCCCGCCGGTGTGATCACGGACCGGGTCGACCGCCGCAAGGCCATGGTCCTGATGGACACCCTGCGGGGTGTGCTCACCCTCGGGGTCGGCTTCGCCGTGCTCGGCGCCCAGGCGGGCCTGCCCGGGCCCGACGAGGTCGAGTCGGTCGACGGCACCCGCGTCGGCCTGTACCTGCTCGTCGTCGCGGCCACGGTGCTGCTCGGCATGGCCGAGGTGCTCCGGGACAACGCCGGCCAGACCCTCCTCCCCCAGCTCGTGCGGCCCCACCAGCTCGAGCGGGCCAACGGCCGCATGTGGAGCGTCGAGGCGGTGGCCAACACGTTCGTCGGCCCGCCGCTCGGCTCGCTGTTGCTGCTCGTGGCGTTCTCGATCCCGTTCTTCGTCGACGCCGGGACGTTCCTCGTGGCCGCGGCGCTGGTCGCAACGATCCCGGGCACGTTCCGCGCCGCGGCGGACGAGGGTGCGCCGCGCCGCTCGTTCCGCCAGGACCTGGCCGAGGGTGTGCGCTGGCTCGTCGGTCACCCGCTCCTGTTCCCGATGGCGGTGATCCTCGGGCTCCTGAACGGCGCGATGACCATGGCGATGGCGACCTTCGTCCTCTTCGCGCAGGAGGTGATGGACGTCGGGCCGTTGCTGTTCACCGTGATCGGCTTCGGCGGCGCCATCGGCGGGATCGTCGGCGGGCAGCTCGCGCCGGCGGTCTCGAAGCGTCTCGGCAGCGGCACGTCGCTCGCGGTCGCGCTCGCCGGGTTGACCCTGGCGCCGGCCCTCATCGGGATCGTGGCGTGGTGGCCCGCGGTGCTGGTGCTCCTGGCCGTCGAGGCGTTCCTCGGCGTGCTCTGGAACGTGATCACGGTCAGCCTCCGCCAGACGATCATCCCCGCCGGCCTGCTGGGGCGGGTGAACAGCGTCTACCGGTTCTTCGCCTGGGGGATGATGCCGGTCGGCGCCGCGCTCGGCGGGCTGGTCGTCGTGGTCGTCGAACCGCTCGCCACCCGCGACGCCGCACTGCGGGCGACCTGGTTCCTCAGCGCGCTCGTCCACCTCGGCCTGTTCGTGTTCGGCCGATCGCGGCTGACGACCGAGCGGATCGAGGCTGCGCGGGCCGCGGCGCCCGACGACGACTGACCCCGGCCGCGGGCGTCAGGGCAGGGCGACGTCGACCGCGCCCTCGTCGAACCAGGCGACCCCGTCCTGGACCAGCATCAGCCGCAGGGCCGTCGCGCCTCCGCCGGCCGAGCCACCCGCCACCGAGTCGGGCACGGTGAAGACCCCGGCCACCGGCCGGTCGCGTCCCGCCGGCACACCACCGATCAGCAGGTTCCGCTCGCACTCGTGGTCGAGGACCGAGCCATCGGCCGCGACGAGGCGCGCCGACAGCGAGATCGGGTTCGGCCCGCCCGAGCTGAGCCGGTGGTCCGACGCGTTGCGCACCGTGGCCCGGACACCGACGCGTCGGCCGGCCACCGGGTGACGCTCGGGATGGGAGAACACGAGGTGGGCGTCGGCCAGCGCCACGCCGCGTCGGTCGTCCGCGGTCAGGGCGTCGGCCGTCTCGCCGTGCCGCCAGGGGTGGCCGATGATCGGTGCGTGGGCCAGCATCGGTCGGTACAACCGGTCGAGCGGATGGGCCACCAGCCCGGCGGCCGCCAGCAGGTCCGATCGCACGAAGAACGCGTTCACGCCGGTGCTGTCACACGCCACCAGCCGGTAACGGGCGACCGACGCCGCCCACACCATGGCGTCGAGGCTGGCGCCGTGCTCGTAGGTCTCGGGCCACGAGTAGCTGCGCCGGTTCCGTCGCGTCCAGAAGACCCCGGGCGGGAACGTGGCGTTGTACTCGACGACGACGATACGGGGCGAGACCCGGGCGAGCACCGCCCGCAGGACCCACAGGTCCGAGCCGTCGATGTCGACGACCGCGACGGTCGGCTCCGCGTCGACGCCGTTGGCCGCCAGCAGGTCCCCGACGTTGCGTGAGGTGACGATCGTCTCGACGACGCGCACGTCGAGGTCGGTGACCGTCGCCCGGGCGGTGGCCGCCCGTTGCGGGTCGCCCTCGAACCACACGCCCCGCCAGCCGTCCTCGGCGAGGGCCCTGGTGCAGTTCTCGGCGCCGTCCGAGCTACCGATCTCGACGAAGGACCGCTCGCCGGCCCCGACCCGCTCGACCAGCGCAGCGATGAGGCCGTCCTCACCGTTCTGGGACCAGCGCGACGCCTCCGCGGCGTGGAGGTCGGCGACGGGGTCGTCGCGCTCGCCCGACCAGCGGTCGGCCATGGTGACGGCCCGGTCGACGAGACGACGCTGGAGCCACGGCCGGTCGTCGAGGCGACGGGCTGCGGTCAGCCGTGCCTGGTGGGCGACGCCGCGGGCCATCGCGATCGGCGATGGCAGGCGGATCGACCGGGGCGACGGGGCGGGCACGGTCGGGCAGACTACGCGGCCGGCGCAGGGCGCCGGTCCCACCGACCGGACCGCGCCGGGTGGTCGCCTATCGTCACCGCCATGGCCCCCGCCACCGACGCCCCCGCCTTCGGGTACGCGGAGTTCGGGGCGTGGTACGAGCGCCACCGCGCCGATGTGCTCGAACCGGCGCTGGAGCTCGCCACCGCGGCGTTCGACCGGCTGCTGCGCGAGCAGCTGTCCGAGCGCGACCTCGCCCGGGTCCGGGCGCGGCGCTCGCGGGTGAAGTCGACCCGGCGGCTGTGGCGCAAGCTTCACCACCATCGCTACGAGGGCCGGATCGACGGAACGGACGACATCCCCGACGTGATCGACGACCTCATCGGGCTCCGGGTCACGTGCGTCAACCTGCGCGACCTCGAGACGGTGCAGGCCGCGCTCGACCCGCTCCCCCGCCGGTCGACGGCCCCGGGGCGGCTGTGGGTCGACGCCGGCTCCGAGCGCGACTACGTGCGGGAGCCGAAGGAGTCGGGCTACCGGGGGTGGCACGTGAACCTGGGCATCGCCGTCGAGGTCGACGGTGCCCCGGTGTCGGTCCGGTGCGAGCTCCAGGTCCGCACCGTCCTCCAGGACAGCTGGGGCGAGCTGACCCACGAGGACACCTACAGCACCGACGGCTCGTTGCCCCCGCTCGTGGAGATCCTCTCGAAGCGCATGGCCGACCTGCTGGCGACCCTCGATGACGTCGCCGAGGACCTCCGCTCCGAGCTCGACCGCATCGACGCCGCCGCCGTCGCCGACCCGGGCGACGACACGCCCCCGGAGCCGGGCGAGGACGCCTCCGGTGCCGGCACCGACGCCGACACGGCCGCGGTCGCCGCGGACGCCGCCGCGCTGATGGCCGAGCGGTGGCGGGCCCTCGACCGGCCCGTCCACCTCGCCGCCCTGGCATGGGAGCTGCAGCGCGAGTTCGGCGCCGAGATCACTGACGACTGGTTCGGCCACCGGGGCTTCAAGCGGTTCCTGCGTCGGGCCGTCCCCGACGGGGAGATCAGCACGGGGCGCCAGGCGTACCTGCTGCCACCCCAGCGCGACGTCCCCGCCGCCGATGGCGACGACACCGGCGACGACATCGCCACCGCGGGCACGGACGACGCCGACGAGCGCCACGCGCCGGACGCGCCGCCGGGGGCGGAGACGGGCGACGCCATCCCGGGCGCGGCCCGTCAGATGCACCGCATCGACGGCCGGCTCCCGCTCCTCGACGCCGAGGAGTGGCCCCACCTGTACGAGCAGCTCGCGATCGCCGCGCGTCGCGTCGGCCGCCGCGGATCGCAGGACGACACCGCGGCCCGCCTCGCCCGCTCGGCCCGCGACCGCTCGAGCGCCGCGGGCCGGCCGTTGTCCGAGCGGCACCTGCGGTACGTGGCCGACACGGTGGCGGCCGCACACGACGGCGGGGCCTCCGACGACGCCGTGCCCACCGAACCGTCGGTGATCGCCGACCGGTTCTCCTCGGCGCTCCTCGAGCGCATGGAGGAGCTGCGGGTCATCGGACCGGAGAGCCGCCGGGCTCGTGCCGCGCTCGAACGCTGGCTGCACGGCGGCTGAGCAGGCCCCGACCGGCCGGAGGCCGCACTGGCGCGGTCGGGCCACCACGGTGCGGCGCGAGCGGACGTGACGTCCGTCTCGCCTCGCTCATTGGCGGACCGCTAGTTTCTCTCCCGGACGCGTCCACAGACGGCCGGCTCTCGAGGGGGAACCAGTGGATCATTTCGACGTGATCGTCGTCGGCGCCGGCATCTCCGGCATCGGCGCCGCCTACCACCTGCAGAACCGCTGCCCCGACCGCAGCTACGCGATCCTCGAGGGCCGCGACGACATCGGCGGGACCTGGGACCTGTTCCGCTACCCGGGCGTGCGCTCCGACAGCGACATGCACACGCTCGGCTACAGCTTCAAGCCGTGGACCGCCGAGAGGTCGATCGCGGATGGCCCGGCGATCCTCGAGTACCTGCGGGAGACCGTCGCCGAGAACGGCATCGGCCCCAACATCCGCTTCGGTCACCTCGTGACCGGGGCCGACTGGTCGTCCACCGACGCCCGCTGGACGGTGCACGCCACCCGGAAGGCGACGGGCGAACCGGTCACCTTCACCTGCAACTTCCTGTTCATGTGCTCCGGCTACTACTCGTACAAGTCGGGCTACACCCCGCAGTTCGAGGGCCGCGAGCGCTTCGGCGGCGAGATCGTGCACCCGCAGGAGTGGCCGGAGGACCTGGACTACTCGGGCAAGCGCGTCGTCGTGATCGGTTCGGGCGCGACGGCGATGACGCTGGTGCCGGCGATGGCGCCCGACGCGGCCCACGTCACGATGCTCCAGCGCTCCCCCACCTACGTGGTGTCGCGCCCCGACAAGGACGCGATCGCCAACCGGCTGCGCAAGCTGCTGCCCGAGCGGGTCGCCTACGCCATCACGCGACGCAAGAACATCTTCCTGCAGCAGATGGTCTACAACCGGACCCGCACCGCGCCCGACAAGGTCCGCACGAAGCTGCTCGACGCCGTGCGCACCGAGCTCGGGCCCGACTACGACGTCGAGCGCCACTTCACCCCGTCGTACAACCCGTGGGACCAACGGCTGTGCCTGGTGCCCAACAGCGACCTCTTCGAGGTGATCCGCTCCGGCAAGGCGTCGGTCACCACCGACGAGATCGAGTCGTTCACCGAGACGGGCATCGCGCTCACGTCCGGCGAGCACCTCGACGCCGACATCATCGTCACCGCCACCGGGCTCCAGCTCGTGACGCTGGGCGAGGCCGACTTCACCGTCGACGGCGAGCAGGTCGACTTCTCCGAGACGTGGACCTACAAGGGCCTGGCCTACTCCGACGTGCCGAACCTCGTCTCGTCGTTCGGCTACATCAACGCCTCGTGGACGCTGCGGGCCGACCTCACCTGCGAGTTCGTGTGCCGCCTGCTTCAGCACATGCGCGACACCGGCACCGAGATCTGCGTCCCGCGGCTGCGGCCCGAGGACGAGAACATGCCCCGCCGACCGTGGATCGAGGACTTCTCCTCGGGCTACATGCAGCGGATGATGCCCCACCTGCCCAAGCAGGGCGATCACGAGCCGTGGGTCAACCCGCAGCGCTACTCGGCCGACCGCAAGCTCATCGGCCGGGCACCGGTCGACGACGGCGTCATGCAGTTCACCCACGCCGGCGCACCGGCGAAGGCCACGACGCCCGCCGCGGGCGTCGCCGCCGGCTGAGCCGTCAGCGCCTGAGCTGATCGGGGGCGAGCGCCCCGTGGCGGCACGCGCCGCCCCATCCGGTGTGGCCGTGGCGCGCCGGGTCGGCCACCGTCGCCGCGTCCCAGGCCGCCAGGAGGTCGTCGACCGAGAGGACATCGCCGGCCGGCGCCGTCTCGTCGGTGCGTCGGAAGGTGGTCATGAGCCCAGCATGCGGGCCACCGAACACCGTCCAACCGCTCCGGCGAGGTCGGCACGCGACTGACAACGGGTGACGGGTCGGCCACACGACCGACACGCCACCGTCGCCGGCGACCGGCGCATCGTCACGTCGTGACAGCCGATCTCACGCCTCGTCCGTGACCACCGACGACGAGCACGGAGCGGCAGCGATGAAAACCACGGCCCCGATCACCAACCGAACCGCGAGCACCTCACGGACGGTCGACGTCCGACCCGACATCCGCGTCCGCGCCGTCGAGGACGGCGACCACGACGCCGTCCACGGCATCCTCACGAGCCGCCACATCCTCGGCGGCACGATGCGGGTGCCCCACGCGGCACGACGCGAGACGGTGGCCCGGCTCCAGCCCGCGTCGGGCACCCACCACCTCGTCGCGCTCGTCGGCGACGAGGTCGTCGGCTTCGCCGAGCTGGTCACCTACCCGGACGCGCCCCGCCATCGTCACGTCGGCGAGCTCAACCTGATCGCGACCGCCGAGGCGTGGGGCGGGCGCGGCGTCGGGCGGGCGCTGCTCGACGAGGTCATCGACCTCGCCGACAACTGGCTCGGCCTGAACCGCCTCGGCCTCACGGCGTTCACCGACAACACCCACGCCATCCGCCTCTACGAGCGCGTCGGCTTCGTGATCGAAGGCACGATGGCCCGCTACGGCTTCGGCAACGGCGCCTGGATGGACGCCCACCTCATGGGCCGGCTCCGCCCGGAGGCGTGAGCTTCGCCGGGATCGGCTACCAGCTGCCCTCGGCCGGGCCACGGAGCCGGCTCGACTCGACCGCACCGGGCTCGGGTGGGCCCCCGCCGTCGCGCAGGTGGGCAGTCCGCTCGGCCGCGCGATCCGGATCGGCTCGCAGGCCGACCGCGGCGAGGATCCTGTGCACGAGAGCTCGGGACTTCGACAGCATTGCGGTTCCCTCTGTCGCGGGGTGCACCCGGTACGCAGTTCGCCGAGCGCACGCGTACGAGCACCGTAGGTCACGCGCGCAGGAGCCGCATCCCGTTCGTTCGGAGCGCCACCGGCATGCGGGGTCAGCGTTCGGGGTCGCGGAACTTCTCGAACTCGAACCAGCGCTCGCCGTCGTAGGCCTCGTCGCCCCACCAGCCACGCAGGCGGGCCTCGACGTCGGCCTCCGCCCCGTGGGGCGACGGGCGGTAGTACACGCGCCGCACCTCGCCGGCCTCGGCGGCGACCTCGGGAGGGCGGTACTCCTGGCGGACGAACCCGGACGGGTCGTTGTGAGGGTACCGGTACCCGCCACCCTCCTTCAGCTTGTTGCGCTGGTACGGGTGGACGCTGCGCAGCGGCCCGGGCACCGCACCGGCCGGGCGGTCGCGCACGTCGGCCATCGCCCGCGACATCGCGGCCATCGCGGTGTTCGACTTCGGCGCGGTCGACAGGTAGATGGCTGCGTGGGCGAGGTTGAGGCCGGCCTCGGGCAGGCCGACGAACTCGACCGCCCGGGCCGCGGCGTCGGCCACGACCAGGCCCTGCGAGTCGGCCATCCCGACGTCCTCGGAGGCGAGGATCACCATCCGGCGGGCGATGTAGCGGGCGTCCTCCCCTGCCGTGATCATCCGGGCCAGCCAGTAGAGCGCGGCGTCGGGGTCGGAGCCCCGGATCGCCTTGATGAAGGCGGAGATGATGTCGAAGTGGTCGTCCTCGCCGTAGCGCAGGACCCGCGACTGGCGGGCGCGCTCGGTGTCGTCGACGGTCACCTCGCCGCGGCCGTCGCCCCGGGCGAGCGCGGCGGCGATCTCGACGCTGGTCAGCGCGGCGCGGGCGTCGCCGTCGGCCAGGTCGACGACGTGGGCGACCGCGTCGGTCGTGGCCGTCACCTCCTCGGCGGCGAGCGCCCGAGCCACGACCTCGGTCAGCTCCTCGTCCGACAGCGACTCGAGCCGGAAGATGGTCGAGCGGCTGATCAGCGGGGCGTTCACCTCGAAGAACGGGTTCTCGGTGGTGGCGCCGATCAGGGTCAGGACCCCCGATTCGACGGCGGGGAGCAGCGCGTCCTGCTGGCTCTTGGTGAACCGGTGGACCTCGTCGAGGAACAGGATCGTGCCGCCGCCGTCGTCGACGAGCCGCTCCTGGGCGGCGGCGATCGCCTCCCGCACGTCCTTCACGCCGGCGGTCACCGCGGACATGGCCACGAACCGGCGGTTGGTCCTCGACGCCACGACGCTGGCCAACGTGGTCTTCCCGGTGCCGGGCGGGCCCCAGAGGATGATCGACGACAGCCGGTCGGCCTCGATCAGGACCCGCAGCGGCGCCCCGGGGCCGAGCAGGTGGCGCTGGCCGACGATCTCGTCGAGCGTCTTCGGCCGCATCCGGGCCGCGAGCGGGGCCTGGCCGGCCAGCCGCTCGGCGAGGGCGGCGTCGAACGCATCGGTGGGTGGCCCCGACGGGCGCTTCCGCGCCGGCACGCCCGGAACCTACCCCACCCACCCCACCCCGTTCTGGTCCCACCGGAATGCCACCCGTGGCACTCCACGCGGTCCAGTTCGACAACCACCCGTTCTGGTCCCACCGGAATGCCACCCGTGGCACTCGGCGCGGTCCAGTTCGGGTGGGGGTGGGCGGAGGAGCGGCGTCAGCGGGAGTGGGTGGCGACGACCGGGGACCGCTCGACGACCTTGTCCGACCTGCACGACGTCGCCTTCCTCCTCAACGGGGCGGGCACCCGGTGCGAGGCCGTCGTGCACCGACTCCTCACCGCCACCGGCATCCGCCTGGCCATGGGGGCCGGAACGAGATCGGTTGGCGGGGCTGTCCGGCGACGTCGCCGATGGATGGGAACCGGTCCCGTTTTGAACTTCGTTCGAATTGGGCGCGTACAGTCCTCGGCCAGGGGAAGCCCTGCATGAGGGGAACGATCTGCGGCCGATGGCTGCGGGCTCCCGTCGGCCGAGTGCGGCACACGGAGCCCGGGCGGGGTCGCGCGCGAGGGAGGGGCAAGCATGTCGCGATCGCAGGAGACGGCCGAACGTCGGGGCTCGGAGAAGCGCCGCCGGGAGCGCAAGCCGCAGTCGTACTACGACGAGATCAAGCGTCGCTTCGCCGAGGAGCGCGACCTCCGGCTCGCCTACCGGCCCGAAGGGACCTCGCAGTACATCACCGACCTGGAGGGCAACCTCGCCCGCTACGAGGACGACGTCCACGCCGAAGAGGTCGCCGAGCGGGAACCGATCACCGACACCGTCGAGGTCCTGTTCATCGGCGGCGGGTTCTCCGCACTGCTGACGTCGGCCCGGCTCCGGGAGGTCGGCGTCGAGTCGATCCGCATCGTCGAGCGGGGCTCCGACGTCGGCGGCACCTGGTACTGGAACCGCTACCCGGGCGTCGCCTGTGACGTCGTCGCCTACGACTACCTGCCGCTGCTCGACGAGACCGGCTACGTGCCGTCGCGCCACTACGCACCCGGCGAGGAGATCTACGAGTACTGCCGGATGATCGCCCGGAAGTACGACCTCTACGAGCTCGCGGTGTTCCAGACGCTGGTGACCTCCACGACCTGGAACGAGCGTGACCAGCTCTGGCACGTCACCACCAACCGCGGCGACCACATGAAGGCCCGTTTCGTGGTGTGCGCCAACGGCACCCTGACCAAGCCCAAGCTGGCCCGGATCGACGGCATGGAGCGGTTCCGGGGCCACTCGTTCCACACGTCGCAGTGGGACTACGACTACACCGGCGCCGACCTGGAGAAGCTGTCCGACAAGGTGGTCGGCATCATCGGCACCGGCGCCACGGCCGTGCAGGCGATCCCCGGGCTCGGGGCCAACGCCAAGGAGCTCTACGTCTTCCAGCGGACCCCGTCGTCGATCGACGTGCGCGACGACTGGGAGACCGACCCGGAGTGGGCGGCCTCGCTCGAGCCGGGCTGGCAGGCCAAGCGCCGGGCCAAGGCGTTCACCCGGCCGCCGCTCTCCGCGATCCAGATCGAGGAGCGCGCGCAGATGTCGCGCGAGGAGAAGATCCGCCGCCAGGAGAACGCCAACATCGACCACATGATGCGGATCCACCGCCGCATCGAGGAGACGGTCGAGGACCCGGCGACGGCCGAGGCGCTGAAGCCCTGGTACATGTTCATGTGCAAGCGGCCGTGCTTCCACAACGACTACCTGCCGACCTACAACCGGCCGAACGTCCACCTCGTCGACACCCACGGCAAGGGCATCACCGAGATCGTCGAGGAGGGCCCGGTCTTCAAGGGGAAGGTCTACGAGGTCGACCTGCTCATCTACGCCACGGGGTTCGAGGTGCAGAAGACCGGCACGTGGAACCGCATCGTCGGTGAGGGTGACCTCGACCTGCAGGAGAAGTACGCGGACGGCATCCGGACCCTGCTCGGGATCCACACCGCCGGCTACCCGAACATGTTCATCATGGGCGGCTACCAGGCGTCGTTCAACTTCAACCTGACCAACGTGCTCCAGGCCCAGGGCGACCACATCGCCGCGTGCATCGACCACGTGCGCAGCAACGGCTACTCGACGATCGACGTCACGCCCGAGTCCGAGGAGTGGTGGGTGCAGGAGGTCATCACCCACCGGGGCAAGACCAACCGCAACGCCGAGTGCACGCCCGGCTACTACAACTTCGAGGGCGAGTTCAACCGTCGCCAGGACGGCAACTACAACGGCGGCTTCCCCGCCTACTACGAGCACATGGGGGCGGTGCGGTCGTCGTTCGACGACCACTTCACCTTCACCTCCTGAGCCGGGGACGCGAGCCCGGTCACGAAGCGGAGGGTGGACCCGCCTGCCGTCGCGTCGACGATGACGGTTGGCGGGTCCACACGCGCCCGGACCCCTCCGGGCACGGACTCAGGGTGCCCAGGAGAACACCAGGGCTACCGAGTCGTCGGACGCTCGAACCGCTCGACGTACACGCCCCGGGGGCGACCGCCGTAGTACGCGGGGAACGGGCGGCCGTGCGCGGGGCGGCGCCGGATGGCCGTGCGGTCGGTCGTGGCGTCGGTGGTCTTCGTTCCGTTGGACATGGTTGCTCCTTCGTCGGTCTCGGCGGGTTGTACTGACGGATCGTCGGAACGGTTCACGTTCGGTACGTGGCATCGGCCACGCCCCCGCCGCGCACCCGTCCGTGCGGAACCGCGGATCGGGTCGTGGGCACTCGGAGCCGGTATCCGGACCACCTGGACTCGGGGTGGCGGCTCACACGCCTCGAAGCCGGCGGGGCCGCGTGCGTACGCTGCGGCGGCGCCCGATCGCGGCGCAGCGCAGGAGGGGGACGCGCACATGGACGTGTCGGACGGGCTCGAGGCCATCACCATCGAGCGACGCGGCGGGGTGGTCGACGCGGTGATCGACCACCCGCCGATCAACCTCATCGACCGGACCCTGTTCCGGGACCTGGCGCGGCTCCCCGACCTCGTCGGGGCCCAACCGGAGGCCAGGGTCCTGGTGCTGCGCAGCGCGAACCCCGATTTCTTCCTCGCCCACTTCGACGTCGAGCTGATCCTCGCCGCCCCGACCGACGGACCGGCCGAGCGGTCGAGCGAGCTGAACCCGTTCCACCGGATGTGCGAGCGCTACCGCACGATGCCGATCCCGACGATCTGCGAGATCGCCGGCCGGGTCGGCGGGGGCGGCGGCGAGCTCGCTGCGTCGTGCGACCTGCGCTTCGGCGCGGCCGGCCACACGGCCCTGTGTCAGATGGAGGTGCCGCTCGGCATCCTCCCCGGCGGGACGGGCACCCAGCGTCTGCCCGCGCTCGTCGGCCGGGGCCGGGCACTCGAGATCGTGCTCGGCGGCGATGACACCGACGCGGCCACGCTCGAGCGCTGGGGCTGGCTGAACCGGGCGTTGGCCACACGCGACGAGCTGCGGGCCCACGTGGCCCGCTTGGCCGCCCGCATCGCCTCGTTCCCGCCGGAGGCCGTCAGCCGGGCCAAGGCCTCGGTCCTCAACGCCGCACCGGACCCGACACCCGGCCTCGTCGAGGAGGCGTTCCTGTTCCAGGAGACGTTGCGCACCGAGGGTGCCCAGCAGCGGATGCGGGCGTTCCTCGAACGTGGCGGCCAGACGGTCGACGGTGAGCGCCGGGTCGGCGCACTCGGCGCCGACCTCGGTTGATTCTCGCTCGCCGGCCAAGCCGGACGAGCTGCGACCAACTCCGGCTGATTCTCGCTCGCCGGCCAAGCCGGACGAGCTGCGACCAACTCCGGCTGATTCTCGCTCGCCGGCCAAGCCGGACGAGCTGCGACCAACTCCGGCCGGTGCTCGCTCAGCCGGTGAGGGGCCGGTCCGGGCCGGTCGGGTCCCCGTCAGCCGTGGTGAACGGTGCGCCCGGTGCCGCGTCGGGGTCGCCGGGCCACAGCAGCGCCAGCGCGGCGAGCGCGAGGGCGCAGCCGATCAACGTGTCGACCAGCCGGTGTGCCGCCCAGTCGTCGAGCCTGCCGTCGGGGGCCGCCGCGAAGACGATGACCGCGACCGTCATCGCCACGGTCCCCGCCAGCGGGTAGCGACCGGCGTAGACGAGGCCACCGAGCAGGAGCACCGCGGCGAGAGCGAGCAGGGCCGCACCTCCGACGAACGACTCGACGACGCCGACCACGACGACGGCGGCCATCGTGGCCACGGCGCGGAGCGCGGCGACGTCGAGGGGGACCTTGCCGGTCGGGAGAAGCACGGCGAACGCCGCGACCAGCACCCACAGCGCGTCCCGGCTGCCGGTCGACTGGAACAGGTGCATGCCCACGGCCAGGGGGACGGCCCGACGCGCACCGTCGCGGGCCGCGGCGTCGAACGTACGAAGCGACCGCGCCATCGCGACCACGACCGCGCCGCGGGGCGGTCGGAGCGCGCCTGTGGTCCCCCGCGATCGCACAGCGGCGCTCACCGCGGCGACGGCGAACCCCGCGACCCCGCCGACCACGATGGCGACCGCGCCGAGTGGCCAGGTGAGCTCGACCCCGGCCAGGGTGACGACCGTGGCGGCGAGGAGGTAGCCGAACGACGCCAGGACACCGAGCACGGCCGTCGTCGGGCCCTGCCCGGCCGCCACCCCGGTGACCAGTGCGACCGCGGCCATCGCCACGGCGGCGGCCGGCGGCCGGCCCG
>JAXHUH010000196.1:0-22545 GCA_034211175.1 Actinomycetota bacterium | reverse complement strand
CGGGCTCGGAGGACGCGCCGAGCGCGGCGGTGGCGCGCCGGGCATGCCGGGCGACGACCCGTTCACCGAGGCGCTCGCCGCGGCGACGGGCGAGGGACCACCGCCCGACCCGACCCGGCCGGCCGAGCCGCCCGTCGCCGATCCGGGCCAGAACGGCGCGAGTGGGTTGAATCGCCTCTCCGCCGACTCCGGCACCCCGATGCCCGATGCACTCGAGCGGCGCGCGGCCGAACGAGTCCGACCCGTCGAACCGGTCCCCGCGGCGCGCTTCCTGCCCCGGACGACCGACAACCCCACGCCGAGCGCGAACCGTGGGCCCGCACGGGGTGACGACCGGCGAGCGCCCGACCCCCGGGCCGACGCGCCCCGCCGGCACGCCAGCCGGGACCGCCCCCCGCCGCCCGAGCGCGACGACCTCGACTGACCCTGGCTGAGCCTGGCTGAGCCTCGCTCGCCGGCTACGCCGGACGAGCTGCGTTCAGCTCCCGGAATCGCCGCTCTTTTCGTGCCTGTACGCGCCGGAGCCGGCCCGAGAATGGGCCGGCTCCGATCAGGTCTGGATGTGGGGCGGCTCAGCGCGAGCTGAGCTGCCGGCCGGTATCAGCCGACTTCCTCGCCCCTCGGCAGGTCGATCACATCCGCGTCCCGACCACCGAGGCCACCGTCCAGGCTGGCCAGGAACTCGGCGGGGTCGTCCGAGGAGTAGTACTCCATCGGCTGGTACTCGGGGGCGAACGTGTCGATGTCGCGGTAGACCTCGATCCCCGTACCCGCGGGGATGAGCTTCCCGATGATGATGTTCTCCTTGAGGCCGAGCAGCGAGTCGCTGCGGCACTCGATCGCAGCCTCGGTGAGGACCCGGGTCGTCTCCTGGAACGACGCGGCCGACAGCCACGAGTCGGTGGCCAGCGAGGCCTTGGTGATGCCCATGAGCTCGGGACGGCCCTCGGCCGGCTTCTTGCCCTCCTGGACCAGACGCCGGTTCACGTTGGCGTAGATCTGGGCATCGACCCGCTCGCCCGGCAGGAACGGGGAGTCCCCGGCTTCCTGCACGGCGACCCGTCGGGTCATCTGCCGCACGATGAGCTCGATGTGCTTGTCGTGGATCGACACACCCTGGTCCCGGTAGACCCGCTGGACCTCCTCGACCAGGTAGCGCTGCGTCTCGCGCACGCCCTTGATCTCGAGGAGCTCCTTCGGGTCGCGGGGACCCTCGACCAGCGCATCGCCGGCCGTGACCTCGGAACCGTCGCCCACGTCGGGACGCGCTCCGGTGGGGAGCGTGTAGACGTCCTCGGTGCCGTCGTCGCCGACGATGGTCAGCACAACGCCCTTGCCCTCGTCGTCCGACAGGCGGACGACGCCCGACGTGCGGGCGAGGATCGCCTTGTTCTTCGGGCTACGGGCCTCGAAGAGCTCGACGACGCGGGGCAGACCGCCGGCGATGTCGCCCTGGCTCGCCGCGACACCACCGGTGTGGAAGGTGCGCATGGTCAGCTGGGTACCGGGCTCACCGATCGACTGGGCCGCGATGACACCGACGGCCTCGCCGACCTCGATGACCGACCCGGTGGCCAGCGACATGCCGTAGCACGCCGCGGAGACACCGATGCGGGAGTCGTCCGTCAGCGGGGAGAGGACCCGCACCCGGTTGATCGTGGGATCATCGCGGAGCTTGGCCAGCTCGTCGTAGCCGACGATCGTCCCGGCCTCGAGCACGGTGCCGTCCTCGAGCGTGATGTCGTCGGCCAGCGTCCGGCTGTACAGACGGGTCTCCAGGTAGGAGCGCTTGCCCGCGCTGTCCGGGCCGACATCGTCGATCCAGATGCCCCGCACCGCACCCGGGCGGGTGAACGCATCCTCGTCGTTGATGATGAGCTCCTGCGCGACGTCGACGAGCCGGCGGGTCAGGTAGCCGGAGTCGGCGGTTCGCAGGGCGGTGTCGACCAACCCCTTACGGGCACCCGGCGTGGAGATGAAGTACTCCAGCATCGAGAGGCCTTCGCGGTAGTTCGACTTGATCGGGCGGGGGATCATGTCGCCTCGTGGGTTGGCCACGAGTCCACGCATGCCCGCGATCTGGCGGACCTGCATCATGTTCCCTCGGGCGCCCGAGCCGACCATCATGTCGATCGGGTTGAACGCCTGGGACCGCAGGTTGCGCTCCATGGCGGAGCGCACCTCCTCGGTGGCGTTGGTCCAGATCTCCACTTCCTTCTGGCGGCGCTCACCGTCGGTGATGATGCCCCGTCGGAACTGGTTCTCGACCTTCTCCGCCTCGCGCTCGTGGAGGTCGAGCAGCTCGGCCTTCTCGCTCGGCGTCTCGACGTCGGCGATCGAGATCGTCAGACCCGAGCGCATGGCGTAGTGGAAGCAGAGGTTCTTGATGGCGTCGAGGCTGGTCGAGACCGTCGCCTTCGGGTAGCTCGAGGCCAGCTGGTCGACGATCTCGCCCATGTCGCGCTTGCGGATGACCGTGTTGACCCACGGGTAGTCGTCCGGCAGCGTCCGGTTGAACAGGACCCGGCCGATCGTCGTCTCGTGGTACTCGGCCGCCGAGCCGTTGGCCGGCGTCTTGACCAGCTTCGGGTGGCGATAGGTGATCGGCGCGTGGAGCGAGACCTCGCCGGACTCGAGGGCGCGCTCGATCTGGTCGATGCGGCGGAAGACCTTGCCGGAGCCCTTGGCATCGGCCACGAGCTCGGTCAGGTAGTACGCACCGATGATCATGTCCTGCGTCGGCGTGACCAGCGGTCGGCCGTGGGCCGGGCTGAGCACGTTGTTGGCCGACAGCATCAGGACCCGGGCCTCGGCCTGGGCCTCCGCGGACAGCGGGAGGTGGACGGCCATCTGGTCGCCGTCGAAGTCGGCGTTGAACGCCGTGCAGACGAGCGGGTGGATCTGGATGGCCTTGCCCTCGACCAGCACCGGCTCGAAGGCCTGGATGCCGAGGCGGTGCAGCGTGGGCGCCCGGTTCAGCATGACCGGGTGCTCCTTGATGACCTCCTCGAGCACGTCCCACACCTGGGAGCGCCGACGCTCGACCATGCGCTTGGCCGACTTGATGTTCTGGGCCAGCTCCTCGTCGACCAGCTTCTTCATCACGAAGGGCTTGAAGAGCTCGAGCGCCATCAGCTTGGGCAGGCCGCACTGGTGGAGCTTGAGGGTCGGGCCGACCACGATGACCGAACGGCCCGAGTAGTCGACGCGCTTGCCGAGCAGGTTCTGGCGGAACCGGCCCTGCTTGCCCTTGAGCATGTCGGAGAGCGACTTCAGCGGCCGGTTGCCCGGGCCCGTGACCGGACGACCGCGACGGCCGTTGTCGAACAGCGCGTCGACGGCCTCCTGGAGCATCCGCTTCTCGTTGTTGACGATGATCTCGGGGGCACCGAGGTCGAGAAGCCGCTTCAGGCGGTTGTTCCGGTTGATGACCCGGCGGTACAGGTCGTTGAGGTCGGAGGTCGCGAAGCGGCCACCGTCGAGCTGGACCATCGGGCGCAGCTCCGGCGGGATCACCGGCACCACGTCGAGGATCATCGCCCGCGGGTCGTTGACCCAGCGCTCGTTCTCGTCGCGGCGGTTGAACGCCGCGACGATCTTCAGGCGCTTGATCGCCTTCTGCTTGCGCTGGGCCGACAGCGGGCGCTGCCCGTCCGGCGGGTCGATCTGGGTGCGGAGCTTCTCCTCCTCCGCATCGAAGTCGATGCGGTCGATGAGGCGGGCGATGGCGTCGGCGCCCATGCCGCCCTCGAAGTACTCACCCCAGCGATCGGAGAGCTCGCGCCACAGGAGCTCGTCCTCGATGATCTTCCGCGGGAAGATCTCCTTGAACTCGTCGAACGCCCGGTTGAGGACGTCGAGCTCCATGTCGTAGCGCTCGCGGATGAACCCGAGGTCCTTCTCCGCGGCGCGCTGGCGCGCCTTGATCTCGGTGTCCTTGGCGCCCTCGCCCTCGAGCTCGGCGACCTCGGCCTCGAGCTCCTCGTGGCGGCGGGCCAGCTCGAGCTCGCGCTCCTGCTCGATGGCCTCGCGCTCACCGATGACCTCGGCCTCGATGTTGGGCAGCTCGTTGTGACGGCGCTCCTCGTCGACCCAGGTCACGAGGTTGGCCGCGAAGTAGATGACCTTCTCGAGCTGCTTCGCCTTCAGCTCCTCCCGGGGCTCGGTGCCCATGAGGAGGTAGGCGAGCCAGGAGCGGGTACCGCGCAGGTACCAGATGTGCACCGCCGGGGCGGCCAGCTCGATGTGGCCCATCCGCTCGCGGCGGACCTTCGAGCGGGTCACCTCGACGCCGCAGCGCTCACAGATGATGCCCTTGAAGCGGACGCGCTTGTACTTGCCGCACGCGCACTCGAAGTCCTTCGTGGGACCGAAGATCTTCTCGCAGAAGAGCCCGTCCTTCTCGGGCTTCAGCGTGCGGTAGTTGATGGTCTCGGGCTTCTTGACCTCGCCGTTCGACCACATGCGGATGTCATCCGCCGTGGCCAGTCCGATGCGCAGCTGGTCGAAGTTGTTGACGTCGAGCACTGTGTGTCTTCTCTCTCCGTCGCTACGAGCCGTTGGTGGTGTTGTCGTTCGCGTTCACGGGCATCAGCGGGCCATGCCGCCGCGTCCGCCTGCCCGGATCGCGTCGTCCTCGTCGGACCCACGCTCCGGTCGTGACAGGTCGATGCCGAGCTCCTCGGCGGCCCGGAAGACGTCCTCGTCCAGGTCGCGCATCTCGATCTCCTCGCCGGTGTCGGAGATGACCTCGACGTTGAGGCAGAGGGCCTGCATCTCCTTGATGAGCACCTTGAAGCTCTCGGGGATGCCGGGCTCGGGGATGTTCTCGCCCTTGACGATCGCCTCGTAGACCTTGACCCGGCCCAGGACGTCGTCGGACTTGATGGTGAGCAGCTCCTGGAGGCAGTAGGCCGCGCCGTAGGCCTCGAGGGCCCACACCTCCATCTCGCCGAACCGCTGACCGCCGAACTGCGCCTTACCACCCAGCGGCTGCTGGGTGATCATCGAGTACGGGCCGGTCGAGCGGGCGTGGATCTTGTCGTCCACGAGGTGGGCGAGCTTCAGGATGTAGACGAACCCGACCATGACCGGGTTGTCGTAGGGCTCACCCGTGCGGCCGTTGAAGAGGGTCGCCTTGCCGTCGGGACGGATCAGGCGCTCACCCTCGGGCGACTCCGGCACGAGGTTCTCGAAGAGGTCCACGATCGTCGGGTGACGACCGGCGAGCCCGGGCTCGTCCCATGCGGCGCCGTCGAAGACGGGCGTCGCGATCAGCGTCGACGGCGGTGTCGTCGGGCGGGTCTTGTACTCCGTGCCCCGCACGGCGACCTCGCCGACGTCGATCACCCCGTCGCCGTCGACGTCCCAGCCCCAGCGGGCCGCGTACCCGAGGTGGGCCTCGAGCACCTGGCCCACGTTCATCCGGGAGGGGACGCCGAGCGGGTTGAGGATGATGTCGACGGCGGTGCCGTCGGCCATGAACGGCATGTCCTCGACGGGCAGGATCCGCGAGATCACGCCCTTGTTGCCGTGGCGGCCGGCGAGCTTGTCGCCCACGCTGATCTTGCGCTTCTGGGCGACGTAGACCCGCACCAGCTGATTCACGCCCGGCGGGAGCTCGTGGCTCTCGTCGCGGCTGAACACCTTGACGTCGATGACCTTGCCGGACTCGCCGTGGGGCACCTTCAGCGAGGTGTCGCGCACCTCGCGGGCCTTCTCACCGAAGATCGCACGGAGCAGCCGCTCCTCGGGCGTGAGCTCGGTCTCGCCCTTCGGGGTGACCTTGCCGACGAGCACGTCGCCCGGGCCGACCTCGGCACCGATGCGGATGATGCCGCGCTCGTCGAGGTCGGCGAGGATCTCCTCGGAGAGGTTCGGGATGTCCCGGGTGATCTCCTCGGGGCCCAGCTTGGTGTCGCGGGCGTCGATCTCGTGCTCGTGGATGTGGATCGAGGTCAGCACGTCGTCGCGGACGAGCCGCTCCGACAGGATGATCGCGTCCTCGAAGTTGTAGCCCTCCCACGGCATGAACGCGACGAGCAGGTTCTTGCCCAGCGCGAGCTCGCCGTTGTCGGTGGAGGGGCCGTCGGCCAGGAGCGTGCCCTTGGTGACCCGGTCGCCCTCGCGGACCCGGGGCTTCTGGTTGATGCACGTGTCCTGGTTGGACCGCTCGAACTTCAGCAGGCGCTTGATCTCGCGGCCGCCGTCGTCGTAGTCGATGACGATGCGGTCGCCGCTGACCTCGTTGACGACGCCGTCGCCCCGGGCGAGGAGCATGTCCGCCGCGTCGCGGGCAGCGCGGCCCTCGATGCCCGTGCCGATGTAGGGCGCCTCGGCGGAGATGAGCGGCACCGCCTGGCGCTGCATGTTGGCGCCCATCAGGGCACGGTTGGCGTCGTCGTGCTCGACGAAGGGGATCAACGCGGTCGCGACCGAGATGATCTGCTTCGGCGAGATGTCCATCATCTGGACCTCGGTCGGGACCACGGAGGAGATCTCGGTGGTCGCGCCGAAGAACACGTCGCGCTCGAGCTGCAGCTTCAGGTCGGACAGCGAGGCCGCCTGCGGCGAGCGCCGCACCAGGACCCGGTCGTTCTGGAACGTGCCGTCCTCGTGCAGCGGCGCGTTCGCCTGGGCGACGACGTAGTCCTCCTCCTCGTCCGCGGCGAGGAAGACGATCTCCTCGGTCACCCGACCGTCGACGACCTTGCGGTACGGCGACTCGATGAAGCCGAAGGCGTTGACCCGGCCGTACGACGCGAGCGCACCGATCAGGCCGATGTTCGGGCCCTCCGGCGTCTCGATCGGGCACATGCGGCCGTAGTGGCTGAAGTGGACGTCCCGGACCTCGAAGCCGGCGCGCTCACGCGACAGCCCACCCGGGCCGAGCGCCGAGAGCCGGCGACGGTGGGTCAGGCCCGACAGCGGGTTGACCTGGTCCATGAACTGGCTGAGCTGGCTGGTCCCGAAGAACTCCTTGATCGCCGCCACCACCGGGCGGATGTTGATCAGGGTCTGCGGGGTGATCGCCTCGACGTCCTGGGTGGTCATCCGCTCCCGGACGACGCGCTCCATGCGGGACAGGCCGATGCGCACCTGGTTCTGGATCAGCTCGCCGACGCTGCGGATGCGGCGGTTGGCGAAGTGGTCCTGGTCGTCGAGGCGGTAGCCCGGCTCCGGCTTGACCAGGTGGAGCATGTAGGTGATCGCCGCCAGCATCTCGCAGCGGCTGAGGACCGGCTGATCGGCCTCGGGACGGTCGAGCTCGATGTCGAAGAGCTGCTCGAGCTTGTCCAGCTCGGGGCCGAGCTTGCGGTTGAGCTTGTACCGGCCGACCCGGGAGAGGTCGTAGCGGCGCGACTCGAAGAACGCGTTCCGGAAGTAGGCGCGCGCCGACTCGACGGACGGCGGCTCACCGGGCCGGGCCCGCTTGTAGATCTCGACCAGCGCCTCGTCCTGGGTGGGCGAGAGGTCCCGGTCCTTCTCCCACTGCCCCTCGAGGAAGTCGAAGTAGCGGACCAGGCGGTCGAGGAAGCCGGGGGCGTTCTCCTCGTCGTAGCCGAGGGCGCGCAGGAGCACGAAGATGCTCAGGCGGCGCTTGCGGGCCACGCGGGTGCCGGCGGTGAAGTCCTTGCCGGGCTTCTGCTCGACGTCGAACTCGATCCACTCACCCCGGTAGGGGTGGATGGTGCCGGTGACGAGCTGGTGCTTCTGGAGGTTACGGAGGCGGAACCGCTCACCGGGCTGGAAGATGACGCCGGGGGAGCGGACGAGCTGGGACACGACGACGCGCTCGGTCCCGTTGATGACGAACGTTCCCTTGTCCGTCATCATCGGGAAGTCGCCCATGAAGACCGTCTGTTCTTTGATCTCGCCGGTCTGGGCGTTCATGAACCGGGCCCTCACGAAGATGGGGGCCGAGTAGGTCATGTCCTTCTCTTTGCACTCCTCGACGGAGAACTTCGGCGGGGGCCGGAGGTCCTCGTCGTCGGGGTCGAACTCCAGTTCCAGCTGGAGCGTCTCGGTGAAGTCCTTGATCGGGCTGATGTCGGCGAAGGTCTCGGCGAGTCCCTTGCGAAGGAACCAGTCGAACGAGTCGCGTTGGATCGCGATCAGGTCCGGCAGTTCCAACGCCTCATCGAGGTTCGCGAACGAGTACCGGTCCCGGACGACGGAGCGAGCAGGCAACGAGGACTCCTCGGGGCTCGGGGGCGACGGTGCGAGGCGGAGACCAGTGCCCGGGCGCGCTTGTACCCCGAGTGGGGGCGAAGGAGCGAGAGGCGAGCACGGCAACCCGACAGGATAGCCAGCTCAAGGAGGGGGCGCAACAAGAGCGCAGCAGAAGTACCGCCGACCGGGACCCCGTTCGGCGGTCGCGCCGGGCCGAGTGCGAGCTCGAGGCCCACACCGCCCTACGCCGATGGGGACTGTACGGCTCCCGCACAACGCGGTCAAGGACGGAGCGACTGATGCGCCGTCCGACGTCCGCGGCGGCCCCCGGCGTGCGCTCCGGGGCCCAGACGCCGCGTGGCCGACTGCCGCGTCGTCGCTGATGGGTCGTAGGCTTGTGTCCCCTTGGACGCACCGAGCTCCTCCGAGACGCGAGCAGAGTCCGACAGACCAGGGCGGCTCGACGCCGAGATCGCGGCCGAGCAGGCCGCAGTCGATCGCGCCTACGAGCGGCTGGGCGCGATGCGCGAGTCCGCGCTGGACGTGGTGCGCCACCACCAGGAGCTGAGCGAGGTGCGGGCCTTCCAGGCCCGGGTCGAGTGGGAGAGCATCCTCGCCCTGACCGACCAGCGGCTCCAGCACCTCGACCTCGGCGAGCAGGCGCTGTGCTTCGGCCGCCTCGACCGCACCGACGGTGAGACCTACCAGGTGGGCCGGTTGTCGATCCTCGACGAGGACGGCGACCCGCTCGTCATCGACTGGCGGGCACCGGCCGCGGAGGCGTTCTACCGGGCCACGGGCAAGGACCCGATGGGCCTCGTGCGCCGCCGCCACCTGCTCACCAAGGGCCGGCGCGTCGTCGGCCTCGACGACGAGGTGTTCGACCTCGACAGCGCGGAGGAGAGCGGGCTCGGCGTCATCGGCGAGGGCGCGCTCATGGCGGCGCTCGACCGGTCCCGGACCGGGCGGATGGGCGACATCGTCGCCACCATCCAGGCCGAGCAGGACGAGGTCGTGCGCGCCCCGCTGCCGGGGATCCTCATCGTCCAGGGCGGGCCCGGCACCGGCAAGACCGCGGTCGCGCTCCACCGCGCGGCCTACCTGCTGTACACCAACCGCGAGCGCCTCTCGGACGCCGGGGTCCTCGTGATCGGACCCAACCGGGTGTTCCTGCGCTACATCGAGCAGGTGCTGCCCTCCCTCGGCGAGTCCGGCGTCGAGCTCGCCACCACCGAGCGCCTCTACGGGCGGGTCGCGGTGCGGGGCAGCGACACCCCGGCCGCCGAGCGGGTCAAGGGCGACGCCCGCATGGTCGAGGTCATCGCCCGCGCGGTGACCGACCGCCAGCGCGGCCTCGGCGGCGGCCTCGAGATCCCCTACGGCAGCCGCACCATCCGGGTGCCGAAGGGGGAGCTGGACCGCCTCGTCGAGCAGGTCCGGCGCCGGCGCGGCACCCACAACGAACGCCGCCGCGTCTTCGTGCGCCGGCTGCGCCGGCTGGTCTGGCGGCGCTACCAGCGCATGGCCGAGAAGCACCCCCGTCCCACCGTCGACCAGGCGCAGGCCGCGCTGTTCGCGGTCGAGGGCGAGAGCGAGCCCGACAACGGCCCGGGGTCCGCCGAGCGCGAGCAGGAGCGCTTCGACGACACGATCGGCACGATCCGCGAGTTCCGGGCCGCGCTCGAGCGGATGTGGCCCACGCTGACCCCCGAGCAGCTCCTCCACGACCTCTACGGCGGCCCGGCCCTGCTGCAGCTGGCGTCGCGCGGCCTGCTCGACGCCGACGAGCGCCGGGCGCTCGAACGGCCGCGGTCGGCGTCGGTCGGCGAGGTCGCGTGGACCGCGGCCGACGTGCCCCTCCTCGACGAGGCCTCGGTGCTGCTCGGCCCGGTGCCCCAGCGCCGGCGCGGCGCACGGCAGGTGCGCGACGACGCCCGGTGGATGATCGAGGACACCGTCGCCGACATCACGCTCCAGACCGGCGAGCTCGACCCGCACATGCAGCGGGAGCTGATCCGCCGCCTGACCGATGCCGAGGCCGCCGCGCTCGGCACCGACGAGGACGGCGGCCCCAACGCGTACGGCCACCTCATCGTCGACGAGGCCCAGGACCTCTCGACCATGCAGTGGCGGATGCTGGCCCGTCGGTGCCCGACCGGCTCGATGACCATCGTCGGCGACCTCGGCCAGGCGAGCGGTGCGAGCGCGGCCCGGGCGTGGGACGACGTGCTCGAGCACCTGCCGACGCGGCGCGAGCCGCGCCTGGCCGAGCTGACCGTCAACTACCGCACCCCGACCGAGATCATGGACCTCGCGGCCGCGGTGCTGCGGGCCAGCGACGCCGATCTCGAGCCGCCGCGCTCGGTCCGCGACGCCGGCATCGGCCCGAGCACCGAGCGCGTCGACGACGACGGCCTCGCCGAGCGGGCGGTCGCCCGGGCCGCCGCGCTGTTGGACGAGCTCGACGACGGCAAGGTCGCGATCGTCGTCCCCGAGGACCGGCGCGCCGGCGTGCAGGAGCTGCTCGACGGTCGCGACGACGAGGAGCGGACGAGCCGCAACGACCCGCTCGACGCGCCGATCGCCGCGTTCACCGCCGTCGAGGCGAAGGGCCTCGAGTTCGACGGGGTGGTGCTGGTCGAGCCGGCCGAGCTCGTCGCCGAACGGCCCCAGGGCCTGCGGGCCCTCTACGTCGCCCTCACCCGGGCCACCCGGCGGCTGGCCATCGTGCACGGCGCCGACCTGCCCGAGCCGATGGCCGCCGCCCTCGAACCGAGCTGAGCGACCGGCCCCCGGTCGAAGGCGGGCGCGGGCCCGGTCGGCCCTGCGTGCGGTGATTGCCCCCGGTCGGCGGTCGTGCCAGCCTCGGGCGGTGCTCGCGCCCACCCCACCCGTCGTCCTGTCCATCTCGGGCTCCGACTCCGCCGGCGGGGCCGGTGCCCACGCCGACCTGCGGACCTACGCGGCGCTCGGTGTCCACGGGGCCACGGCGCTCACCGTCGTCACCGCCCAGGACACGACCACGGTCCATGGCGCCTTCCCGCTCCCGCCGAGCTTCGTGCGATCCCAGATCGAGGCCGTCACCGACGACCTGACGGTGGCCGCCACGAAGACCGGGCTGCTCGGCCACCCCGCCGTCGTGCGCACCGTGATCGAGCTGGCGGGGAGCGGGCGCCTGCCGAACCTCGTCGTCGACCCGGTCCTGGTCGACCGCTACGACCAACCGATCGTCGCCGCCGAGACGGTGCAGCTCTACGCCCGCGAACTGACCGCGGCGGCGACCGTCATCACACCGAACACGACCGAGGCGTTCCTGCTCACGGGCATCGAGATCACGACCGTCGCCGACCTCCACGCGGCGGCGAGCCGGCTCGTCGCCGCCGGTGCGACGGCGGCGGTCGTGAAGGGTGGGCGGCTCACCGGCGACCCGATCGACGTGATCGCGACCCGCGACGGCACGGGCGAGCTGCACTCACCCCGGGTGGAGACCCGCAACGACCACGGCACCGGGTGCAGCTTCGCGGCCGCGGTCGCGGCGGGGCTGGCCCTCGGCCTCACCCCGCTCGAGGCCGTGCACCGGGCCAAGGAGCTGGTCGACGTCGCCATCTCGGCGGCGGCCTCCTGGACGATGGGCTCGGGCCACGGGCCCATCGACCAGCTCGCCTGGCGGCGCGCCCGCCGGGAACCGACCGGCTGACCTGCCCCACCCCCGGGTCCCGGCTCGGGCGACCGACGGGACCGCACCGGGGCCCGGACGCGCCGATGGGGCGCCCCGGAGGGCGCCCCATCGGATCGGGACCTGCGCGGACGGTGCCGCGCAACGGTGCCGGGTACTACTTGAGCTCGACGGTACCGCCGGCGCCCTCGAGCTTCTCCTTGGCGGCCTCGGCGTCCTCCTTGGACACCTTCTCGAGGACCGGCTTCGGCGCGCCGTCGACCAGCTCCTTGGCCTCCTTGAGACCGAGGCTGGTGAGCGCGCGCACCTCCTTGATCACCTGGATCTTCTTGTCACCGGCGGCGGCGAGGATGACGTCGAACTCATCCTGCTCCTCGGCGGCGGCCTCGCCGCCACCGCCACCACCGGCCGCCGGCGCAGCGGCCATGGCGGCGACCGGGGCGGCCGCCTTGACGTCGAAGCGCTCCTCGAACTCCTTGAGGAGCTCGCTGAGCTCCAGCACGGTCATGCTCGAGATCGCGTCGAGGATCTCTTCCTTGGTCGTCATCTCTCAGCTCTCTTCCGTCGCAGGTGCGGATTCGTTCTCGGTGTCGTCGCCCGCATCGCTCGCGGCGGGCGTCTCGGCAGTGGCACCGGTGTCCGTCCCGGCGGCGCCGCCCTTGTCCACCAGCGCGCTGAGCGCGTAGGCGAAGTTGCGGGGCAGTGCCTCCAGGAGGCCGGCGAACTGCTGCATCGGGGCAGCGAGGCCCCCGGCGAGGCGGGCGAGGAGCTCCTCGCGCGGTGCCACGTCGGCGAGCTTGGTGGCGTCGTCGGCGCTGAGCACCGAGGACCCCATGACGCCGCCCTTGATGATCAGGGCGGGGTGGTCCCTGCCGAAGTCCCGGAGCGCCTTCGCCGCCGTGACGGCGTCGCCACGGGTTCCGTCGGCCTGTTCCGAGACGAACGCAATCGCCGTCGGGCCGGTCAGCAGGTCGTCGATGTCGAGGTCCACGTTGCGTGCCGCGAAGCGGACCAGGGTGTTCTTGTAGATCTTGTACTCACACCCGGCGTCGCTCAGGCTGCGCCGGAGCTCCGCCATGTGGCCCACGTTCAACCCGCGGTACTCGGTGAGCAGCACGGCGTCCGCGTTGCGGAGCCGCTCCTCGACCTCGGCGACCACCGCGACCTTGTCGGGACGCGGCTCTGATCTGGTTGTGACCACCGTTCACCTCCTCTCGTTGCTGTCGGCGCTCGCACGCGTGCACGAACGCCTCCCGCAGCGAACCTGCGTCGGAGGTGTCCGCCTGCTCAGGCGGGCCGTTGGGCCCATTCAGCGCACGGGGCGCACCGGAGGTCTCGGGCGAGCGTTCTTGTTGGTGGGACGTGGTGCCCGTGGGCTCCACGCGTGCCTGCCCTGGGCAGGCGGTGACGCACCCTAGCGTGCCGGGTGCGCCGGTGGCGCCGGGACCTCGACGGCCCCGGCGACGATCACTCGGCGGCCTTGCCGGGGTCGATGCGGACGCCCGGGCCCATGGTCGACGAGACGGTCACCTTCTTCATGTACCGACCCTTGGCCGAGGCGGGCTTCATCCGCACGAGCTCGTCGATGACGGCCTGGTAGTTCCGCTCCAGGGCCTCGACGGTGAAGTCGGTCTTGCCGATCGGCACGTGCACGTTGCCGTAGCGGTCGGTGCGGTACTCGACCTTGCCGCCCTTGAACTCCTCGACGGCCTTGGCGACGTCGGTGGTCACCGTGCCCGACTTGGGGTTCGGCATCAGGCCACGGGGGCCGAGCACCCGGCCGAGCTTGCCGACCATCGGCATGAGGTCGGGCGTGGCGATGGCGACGTCGAAGTCGATCTCGCCCTCCTCGACCTTGGCCACCAGGTCGTCCGAGCCGACCACGTCGGCGCCGGCCTCGCGGGCGGCGGTCGCGGCCTCACCGGCGGCGAACACGCCGACACGCACGTCCTTGCCCGTCCCGGCGGGCAGGGCCACGGTGCCGCGCACCATCTGGTCGGCCTTGCGGGGGTCGACGCTCAGCCGGACGGCGACGTCGACGGACTCGTTGAACTGGGCACGGGACAAGGTCTTCAGGACCTCGAGCCCCTCGTTGGGGGCATGGAGGTGCTCCCGGTCGAATCGACGGCTCGCGTCGACGTACTTCCGGCCTCGCTTCGCCATGACGGCTCCCTCGCTGGTGTCAGCCCCCGGGCGAGGTCCTCCCGGTGGGCACGTGTGGTGGGCGCAGCGGTCGCTACGCCTCGTTCGGGCTCGGCGAGCCCGGCTGGCGCGGCCCCATCCGGCCGACGCGGGACGGGCGCACGGCCCGCCGGGCGATCAGCCCTCGACGAGGATGCCCATCGACCGGGCGGTGCCGGCGATCTGCAGCTTGGCCGAGTCCAGGTCGTTGGCGTTGAGGTCGGGCAGCTTGGTCTGCGCGATCTCCGTCAGCTGGGCGTCGGTGATCTTGCCCGCGTCCTCGCGGCCGGGGTTCTGCGACGCCTTGTCGAGGCCTGCGGCGGTGCGCAGCAGGTACGACGTCGGCGGCGTCTTGGTGATGAACGTGAACGACCGGTCCTCGAAGATCGTGATCTCGACGGGGACGATCTGGCCGCGCTGGGCCTCGGTCTGCGCGTTGTACGCCTTGCAGAAGTCCATGATCGCCACGCCGTGGGGACCGAGCGCGGTACCCACGGGCGGTGCCGGCGACGCGGCACCGGCCGGGATCTGGATCTTGACGACGGCGACGACCTTCTTCTTGGCCATGTCTCTTCTTCTTCTCGGGATGGGGCCGACCGGGGAGTCTGACGCCCGAACAGCGGTTTGGCCAGAGATTTCTCCGGCGCGAGCGAATCAGCGGCGCTGACGCGCCCGTGCGGGCCGTGCCACGAGGGGCGACGGCCCTGGCGATCAGAGGCGGGCGACCTGGCCGAACTCCAGCTCGACGGGGGTCTCGCGTCCGAAGATGTTGACCAGCACCTTGACCTTGAGCTGGTCCTCGTTGATCTCGACGATCTCGCCGGAGAAGTCCGCGAACGGGCCTTCCTTGACCCGCACGGTCTCGCCCATCTCGTACTCGAGACGCGGGCGGGACTTCTTCTGGACCTCCTCGCCCTCCGGCTTGACCTGCAGGAAGTTCTCGACGTCACGCCGGCGCAGCGGCGTCGGCTTCGAGCCCTGGCCGACGAAGCCGGTGACGCCCGGCGTGTTGCGGATCACGTACCAGCTGTCGTCGTCGAGGTGGCACCGGACCAGCAGGTAGCCCGGGAACATCTTCTTCTGGACGACGACCTTCTTGCCGCCCTTGAACTCGACGACGTCCTCGGTCGGGATGACGACCTCGAAGATCCGCTCCTCCATGTTCATGGACTGGATGCGGGCGTTGAGGTTCTGGCGGACCTTCTTCTCGTAGCCGGACTGGGTGTGGACGACGAACCACATCCCCGGCCGGTCGTAGGGGCTCTCCGGCTTCGCCGCCTGCTCCTCGAGGAACTCCTCGGCGTCGACCGCGTCCTCACCGCCCTCGGCGTCGTCACCGTCGGCAGCGGCGTCGGCCTCGGCGGTTCCGTCGGCAGCGGCGTCGGCATCCGCATCGGCGTCCGCCGGGGCCTCGGCAGCGGCGGGCGCCGGGTCGGCGCCGTCGGGGGCCTGGGCCTCGCCGTTGGGCGACGTGTCCTCCACCGGCTCCGCGGCGGCGGTCTGCTCGTCCGTGTCCACGGTGTCCTCGTCTGCCATCTCGTCGGTCTCGATGTCGGTCGGTTCGGGTGCCATCAGACGTTGAACAGCCAGAGGATCGCCTCGCCGAAGACCCAGTCGATGGCGGCGATGAACACGGTCATGACGATCAGCGTGATCAGCACGACGACGGCGTAGTTGACGACCTCGGAGCGGCTGGGCCACGCGACCTTGCGGAGCTCCTGGCGGACCTCCCGCGCGAACTGGATCGGCGACGTCCGCTCCTGGCGCTGGCGCGGCTGGTTGGGGCGCTCACGCTGACGCGCGACCGGCTGGCCGTCGGCGTCGACGTGCCCCTGCCGCTGCATGAGGCGCTTCTGCTCTCGGTTCATCGCCATGGGTGTGTGCCTTCGCTGATCGGGGCGACCTTGCTGCGGTCGGTCCGGGCCCGCCGACCGGGTGCGTCGGCCGGGCCGAGACGTCGTCAGTGACGGCTGACGACACGAGCAGGGCAGGAGGGACTTGAACCCCCAACCGCCGGTTTTGGAGACCGGTGCTCTACCAATTGAGCTACTGCCCTCCGCGCCGAAACAGCCCGCGGGCCATCGACGTGCCGGACCAGCTTAGCCCGTCCGCAGACGGCCCGGCCATCGGTCGCCACCGCAGAGGGTGACGGCGATCCCGCCGGGCGCCGACGGGCCTCAGGACGCGAGCCGGACCCGGCCCCGCCGCGAGAGGTTCGCGATCACGATCGCACCGGCCGCTCCCGCGGCGGTCGCCGCGGCGAGGCCGCCCACGTAGGCGGCGCGGCGGCCGTGGAGGAGGTTGCGCACGGCCTGACGCTCCCCGGCCTCCTCGAGGCCGGCGAGGACCTCGGTGAGGAGCCCGGGGGCCGGCTCAAGCACATCGGTGCGCAGCGACCGCAGGGCCCGGAGGAGCTTGCGGTACTGCACGACCTCGGCCTGGCAGCGCAGGCAGGTGTCGACGTGGGCCCGGGCTTCCGCATCGAGGGTGACCCGGCCGTCGGCGGCGTCGGAGAGGTGGCCTGCGATGTCCTCACACCGCACGCGCTTCCTCCTCGCCTCGAAGGGGATACAGACGCTCGCGGAGTCGGCGTCGGGCGCGGTGGAGTCGGACCTTCGCTGCCGTCTCGGAGATCCCGAGCTCGGCGGCGATGGCCTCGTGAGGTAGGTCATAGATGTCCCTGAGAACGACAACGGCGCGAAGGCGTGCAGGAAGCTCGGAGAGCGCCTCCACCAGCTGGGCGCGGAGGTCGACGGTGTTTGCTGACGTCTCCGGATCACCCCGGCCACTCACGTCCGCCACGGGCTCGTCGTCGTCGAGCTCGTCGTGGCGGTCCCGGTTGCGGCGCCCGAGGTGGGTCGACGCGCAGTTCGCGGTGATCCGGTAGAGCCACGTCGTGAAGCGGGCGTCGCCGCGGAAGCGCCGCAGCCCCCGGTAGGCGCGCAGGTACGCCTCCTGGACCACGTCGCTGGCGTCCTCGTCGTTGCCGGTGAGCCGGAAGGCGAGGGTGTAGGTCTCGGCGTAGGTGGCGCGCACCAGGCTGTCGAACGCCTCACGGTTCCCCTGCCTCGCTTCGTCGACGAGCTCTTCGAGCTCCTTGCTCATCGACGGTTCAGACTCGGCGATCGCCACGCTCGTTACACCTCCGACCGCTGATCGTGGGCCTTCTCCCGGGCGGAAGAAGGCCCACGACAGCGCGGTCCTCGTCGGGCGGGGGCCGCTCGAGGCGGCCCCGGGACTCGGCCCTCAGACGTTGATCTTGGTCACCCGACCCGCACCAACCGTACGACCCCCCTCACGGATCGCGAACCGCAACCCCTCCTCCATCGCGATCGGCTGGATCAGCTCCACCGACATCTGCGTCGTATCACCCGGCATGCACATCTCCGTACCAGCCGGCAACGCAATCGTCCCCGTCACATCCGTCGTACGGAAATAGAACTGCGGCCGATAATTCGCGAAGAACGGCTTGTGACGACCACCCTCAGCCGTCGTCAACACATACACCTGCGCCTCGAACTGCGTATGCGGAGTGATCGACCCCGGCTTGGCCAACACCTGACCACGCTCGACGTCTTCCTTCTTCGTACCCCGCAACAACGCACCGATGTTGTCCCCGGCCTGCCCCTCATCGAGCAGCTTCCGGAACATCTCCACACCAGTACACGTCGTCTTCTGCGTGTCCTTGATCCCGACGATCTCGATCTCGTCGCCGACCTTCAAGATCCCCTGCTCGATCCGACCCGTCACCACCGTGCCACGACCCGTGATCGTGAACACATCCTCGATCGGCATCAAGAACGGCAGATCAACATCACGATCCGGCGTCGGCACATACTCATCCACCGCCGCCATCAGCTCCATCACCTGCGACGCCGCATCAGCATCGCCCTCCAGAGCCTTCAACGCCGACACCCGAACCACCGGCGTGTCATCACCCGGGAACTCGTACTCGCTCAGAAGCTCCCGAACCTCGAGCTCCACCAGATCCAGAAGCTCCTCATCATCAACCATGTCCACCTTGTTCAAGGCAACCACGATCGACGGCACACCAACCTGACGCGCCAACACCACATGCTCACGAGTCTGCGGCATCGGACCATCCGTCGCCGACACCACCAAAATCGCGCCATCCACCTGCGCAGCACCCGTGATCATGTTCTTGATGTAATCAGCATGACCCGGCATGTCCACATGCGCGTAATGACGGTTCTCCGTCTCGTACTCCACATGCGAAATGTTGATCGTGATACCGCGCTCACGCTCCTCAGGAGCCTTGTCGATATCAGCGAACTCAGTGAACGACGTCGACCCACCAACCTGCTCGGACAACACCTTGGTAATGGCCGCAGTGAGCGTCGTCTTCCCATGATCGATGTGCCCCATCGTCCCAACATTCAAATGGGGCTTCGTCCGCTCGAACTTCGACTTGGCCATCTGCTATCTGCCTCTCTGAGTTGCTCGCCCCCGGTCCGACGGGGTGGCTGCTGTGGTCGGGTGTCAGGCCTCGCACGTGGCGACCGTCGGCGACGGGCGACACGCAGGTCTGGTCATTGGTGGGTCGGAGCGGCGATCACTCGCCGCGGACACGCTTGACGATCTCCTCCTGGACGCTCGACGGCGTCTGCTGGTAGGAGTCGAACTGCATGACGTAGGTCGCCCGACCCTGGGTGCGAGAACGGAGGTCGGTGGCGTAACCGAACATCTCCGACAGGGGCACCTCGGCGTTGACCACCTGGCTGTTGCCCCGCTGCACCATGCCGCCGACGCGACCGCGCCGCGACGAGAGGTCGCCGATGACGTCGCCCATGTAGTCCTCGGGCGTCGTCACCTCGACCTTCATGATCGGCTCGAGCAGGACCGGCTGGCCCTTGCCCGCAGCCTCCTTGAACACCATCGAGCCGGCGATCTTGAACGCCATCTCGGACGAGTCGACGTCGTGGGCCGAGCCGTCGACCAGCGTCGCCCGCACGTCGACCGTGGGGTAGCCGGCGAGCACGCCGCTCGTCAGCGCCTCCTGGATCCCCTGGTCGACCGCGGGGATGTACTCCTTGGGGATGCGGCCGCCGGTGATCTTGTCGACGAACTCGTAGCCGCCGCCGGGGCCGGTCGGCTCCAGCATGATGACCACGTGGGCGAACTGGCCGGCACCACCGGTCTGCTTGACGTGGCGGTACTCGCACTTCTCGACCGTGCGGGTGATGGTCTCGCGGTAGGCGACCTGCGGACGGCCGACCGACGCATCGACGCGGAACTCGCGCAGCATGCGGTCGACCAGCACCTCGAGGTGGAGCTCGCCCATGCCGGAGATCACCGTCTGGCCGGTGTCCTCGTCGGTGCGCACCTGGAAGGTCGGGTCCTCCTCCGCCAGCGCGGCGAGGGCCTTCGACAGCTTGTCCTGGTCGGCCTTGGTCTTGGGCTCGACCGCGACGTGGATCACCGGCTCGGGGAACTCGAGCTGCTCGAGCACGATCTGCTTGTTCGGGTCGGACAGCGTGTCGCCCGTGCGGGTGTTCTTGAGGCCGATGCCGGCGACGATGTCACCGGCGCGGACGATCTCGCGGTCCTCACGGCTGTTGGCGTGCATCTCGAGGATGCGGCCCACGCGCTCCTTGTTGCCCGTGCGCGTGTTCAGGATCTGGCCACCCTTCTCGAGGGTGCCGCTGTACACGCGGAAGTAGGTGAGGCGGCCGACGTGAGGGTCGGTCATGATCTTGAACGCCAACGCTGCGAACGGCTCGTCGTCGGCGGCCTTGCGGGTGAGCGTCTCGTCGCCGCGGGTGTTGGTGCCCTCGACCGGCGGGAGGTCCAGCGGGGACGGGAGGTAGTCCACGACGGCGTCGAGGAGCGGCTGCACGCCCTTGTTCTTGAACGCGGTGCCGTTGAGGACCGGGACGATCTCGTTGGCCGTCGTGCCCTTGCGGAGCGCGACGCGGATGTCCTCGGCGGAGATCTCCTCCTCACCGACGTACTTCTCGAGGATGTTCTCGTCGACGGTCGAGAGCACGTCGATGAGCTCGTGCCGGTACTCCTCGGCCTGGTCGGCGAGGTCGGCCGGGATGTCCTCGAAGGTGAACTTGGCGCCGAGCTCCTCGTCGTGCCAGACGATGGCCCGCATCTCCACGAGGTCGACGACGCCGGTGTAGTTGCCCTCGGCGCCGATCGGCAGCTGGATCACGGCGGTGTTCGCCTGGAGGCGCTCCTTGATGGAGTCCAGTGCCCCGAAGAAGTCCGCGCCGAGGCGGTCCATCTTGTTGATGAAGCACAGGCGCGGCACGCGGTACTTGTTCGCCTGCCGCCAGACCGTCTCGGTCTGGGGCTCGACACCGGCGACGCCGTCGAAGACGGCGACGGCGCCGTCGAGGACGCGCAGCGAGCGCTCGACCTCGACGGTGAAGTCGACGTGACCGGGCGTGTCGATGATGTTGACGCGATGCTCGCGCCAGAAGCACGTCGTGGCAGCCGACGTGATGGTGATGCCGCGCTCCTGCTCCTGGACCATCCAGTCCATGGTCGCGGCGCCTTCGTGGACCTCACCGATCTTGTAGTTGCGCCCCGTGTAGAAGAGGATCCGCTCGGTCGTCGTCGTCTTGCCCGCGTCGATGTGGGCCATGATGCCGATGTTGCGGGTCTTCTCGAGGGGATGCCTGTCAGCCATCGTTCTCTCGTGTCGTGGGGGTGTCGAAGCGAACCACTGATGATCGGGTGCCTGATCGGCGGAGCCGGGCACGACATCGACCATCACCCGAGGCCGGACCCCGGGGCCGTCCACGGCTCACGGGCCGTGGACGCAGCGCTCACCAGCGGTAGTGGGCGAATGCCTTGTTCGAGTCGGCCATCTTGTGCATGTCCTCGCGGCGCTTGATCGAGGCTCCGACGCCGTTCGACGCGTCGAGGAGCTCGTTGGCCAGGCGATCGGACATGGTGCGCTCCCGGCGCTGGCGGGAGTACCCGACGATCCAGCGGATGGCGAGCGTGTTGGCACGGCGGGCCCGGACTTCGACCGGCACCTGGTAGGTGGCGCCGCCGACCCGACGGCTCTTGACCTCGAGCTGGGGCTTCACGTTGTCGACCGCACGCTTGAGCGCGGAGATCGGGTCGCCGCCGGTCTTCTCGGCGACGGTGTCGAGGGCGCCGTAGACGATGCGCTCGGCCGTCGACCGCTTGCCGCGGACGAGGATCTTGTTCACGAGCTGCGTGACGAGCACGGAGCGGTAGATGGGGTCGGGCATGAGCTCCCGACGCGGCGCAGGTCCCTTGCGAGGCACCTCAGCCCTCCTTCTTGGCGCCGTAGCGGCTACGGGCCTGCTTCCGGTCGCGCACACCCGAGGTGTCGAGGGTGCCGCGGATGATCTTGTAGCGGACGCCGGGCAGGTCCTTCACACGGCCACCGCGCACGAGCACGATCGAGTGCTCCTGCAGGTTGTGCCCCTCGCCCGGGATGTACGCGGTGACCTCGACGCCGGTGTTGAGCCGGACTCGGGCGACCTTGCGAAGCGCGGAGTTCGGCTTCTTCGGCGTGGTGGTGAACACGCGGGTGCAGACACCGCGCCGCTGCGGGGCGCCGCGCAGCGCAGGGGTCTTGCCCTTGGCCGGCTTTGACTGGCGGCCCTTGCGGACCAGCTGTTGGATCGTGGGCACGAAGATCCTCTCGACTTCGAAGGTGCGGCGGCGGGCGACTGCGTACGGAGGCGCGCAGAACGCCCACATCGACGCGCGCGCAATCATACGCTGCTGAGCCGACCAGTTCAAACCGCGCAACACCGGGGCCACCGATCCCGCCGCGTCGACGTTGTCGACGGCGGCGCCGATCCCGGCGGCCCCGAGGCGCGGCCTCAGCTGGTCGGGCGCGCGTGACCTTGAGGTTATCAGGCCGTGGCCGCCAGCGACCGTCGGATTCACGCAGGTCACCAGTATCCTGCCAACTGGCGGGCCAGCGACCCGGTCCGTCCTGCCGAGCGCTGACGGCAGAAACTGGAGGACCGACATGCAGCGACGGCGGACGTTCTTCCGACGCTGGCTCCGACCCACCTTCGGAGCCGCAGGCGAAGACGGGTCGGCCGAGGAGCTGGAGAACGAAGCACGGCGGGCCGAGCAACTGGCGGTCGAGACGCTCCGCGCCGCGGATGCCGTCGACGAGACCCACCAGGCGGCCACCGAGCGCGCCGACGCTCTGGGTGGCGCCGCGGCATCGGTCGCTCGTGCGCTCCGGCATCTCGAGGACGAGACCAATCGGGCCAGGGCCGAGGCGGCCCGGCTCGAGCGGGAGCTCGACGATCTCCGCGCCCGGGCCGACCGGGCCAACGAGGAGGCGCTCGAGGCACGCCTGAGTGCGGACTCCGTCGGCCGGACCACCATCGTCCCCGAGGACGATCCGGCGCTCCCCGCAGACGCGTTCGCCCTCGCCCACGTGCCGACACCCATGGCGGCGGCCCCGCCGCCCCCTCCGGGCATGGCCCCACCGGCCGGAGGCGCTCCCGCGCCGCCGCCCGGACCGGGCGCGCCGCCGCCTCCTC
>JAXHUH010000195.1:0-14726 GCA_034211175.1 Actinomycetota bacterium | reverse complement strand
GGAGCCCTTCTGTTCTGGAGCTTGTGGATCTCGACAACCCACATCTTCCCAGCTCAGAAGGGCTCTTCCGCGCACCCGCACATCACCGAATCACATTCGCCATGACCATTCGGGGCTAGCAGCACAGGAGGCGAACGAGAAGTAGCACTGTCACGTACGCGCACCCGCCCAGCAGTGAACTCTCCCGGCCGCGCGAGGTTCGACCCATGGCGATCGGTAACGCCAATCCATTGAGGCGCCGCGCCTCCCTCTCGCCGGAGACGCTGCGTTGCCGGCAGAGCGATGCCGCACCGGGAGCAGCACGAAGACGCGCCCACAGCCGCCTCGACCTAGCAGGAAGACAAGGCAGCTCCCCACGGGAACGACGATGACCATGAGAGTACGTACCTAGATCGCGGCGAGGCAGCGGTGGAGCTCTGCAGGCGAGTCGAGCCGATGCTCCTCGGCGCCGAGCGACCGATCGAAGCGGATGAGTCGCCTTGCTCTATGGGCACGCTTCGCGCATTGCGAAACCGCGCGCGGGACGCGGCGCACGTTGTACAACTCGGCGCTGCTTCGTGGGTCAACGCGAACCGTCCAACCTGCGCGAACGGCTCCCATCAGCACAGGGCACGGAACCCGACGACCGCAACGAAACGGGAATCTGGCAGGGGTGCGCTCCCGACCGGAGGGAGGGGAGGCGACCTCCCCACCATCGGGCGGAAGGAACGGGTCAAGGTGGAGCGCCCCGGAGCGCTTGTGTTGTGCGAGCGCCCCTGGAGGCACTTACGAGCACCGCCGGTCACGCCAAGAAGCCGAGCGCAACACTTGGGAGGCGGGTCGAACGACCTTGACGCCGTGACGCCGCCCGCCACGTCACGGCACGAATTGCGCCCGCAACGTGAGAGCGGAACGCGCCCACCGCCCGTCCCACGAACCAGCCTCGGCAGACGGATCAACGCACGGCGCGAGATGGTCCTGTTCGTCGGCCAGGGACGAGCGGGGAGGAACGCAGTCGGTGGGGTGGTGGGACTTGTTCATCAGCCACCGGTGGTCGTACAAGCCGTGGGTGAATGCGCTCGTCGCGGCGCTCGAGGCCGGCGGGATCACCTGCTGGGTCGACGAGTCCGAGGTCGAGCCGTTCGGTGGCGTCACGCCCGCCGCCCATGAGGGCCTCGCCCGGCGCCGGACGCTTCTCGCCGTGTACTCGGAGGACCATCCGAAGAGCCGGATCTGCCAGTGGGAGCTGACCGCCGCCTACCTGGCCGGTGAGGCTTCCCGTCCGTCCACGCGCCGGGTCCTGGTGCTCAACCCTGAGGACTCACCCGCGCACATCCACGTCGGCCCACTCGCTGACCAGCTCGCCGTGCCGGTCCCGGGAGCGACAACCCCGCCGACTACGCCGACGTTGTCGAGGCCGTCCGAGCCGCCCTCGCCGGCTGCGAGGGCGGCTCGGCTCGCTGATCGCCGCACCCAGATCTCACTGGACCGGCCGCCAACCGCTCGGCTCGGACCGCTTCGTCGGCCGGCTCGCCGAGTTGTGGCGGCTCCACGGCCAACTCAGCCAGAGCCGGCAGGCGTTGATCCACGCCACCTCCGCCGACCGCCTCGGCACCGACCACGCCGAGACCATTCGTTCGAGGTACAGCCTGGCGGTCTCCTGCGTCGGCGCTGACCGGCGAGCGGAAGCGCGCGACCTCGCCAGTGCCACGCCGGAACGGGCAGAGGCCGTGCTTCTGTCGACACACGAACTGCTGCCACTCGCGCGCAGCTGGTGCAGGGCCTGACCGACGACTGACGGAGTCCCCCGCGTCGCCAGCGCGAAGGAGCCGACGTCAGCTCTCGCGCAACCTGCCGTCCATCTCGGACCAGTCCTCGGGGTTGTCCTCGATGATCTGGTCGATGATCTCGCCGTCGTAGCCGTCGACCAGGACCAACCCACGTTGCGTCGGGGGCTCCTCCGCCGAGTACAGGAGGATCCGCCACGTCGGGCGGCTCAAGAACCCGCGCCAGCCGAGCTGGGCCGACGCGTGACCGACCGGGAAGCCGACCTCGGCCGACGCCGCCACCAGCGCGTCCCGCTCGTCCACGGCCAGGTGCCGGCCGGACACCATGCAGAACACGCCGACCACGGCCAGGATGGCGGCAGCGAACACGAAGCCGCCGTTGACGAGCGGCGACGAGTCCACCGTCGCCCACGCAACCATCAGGCCCACGGCCAGGATCAGGTACATCAGCCCCGGGATCCGGCGGCGGTTGTTGTCGGGGAAGACGTACGGACCGACGAACCCGGCGGCGTCGAGGTCCTCGGGCAGCTCGTCGCGGATCTCCTCGTCGGACGCCGCCTCGGCGGTGTCCTCGTCAGCGACCGGTTCGTCGGCGCGACCGTTGGAGGTCTCGGGCTCAGCCATCGCCCGCGACGCTACCGTCTCCGCCGCCCGCAGGGGCCACACCGCCGTCACCCTCGCCGGCTACGCCCTCACCACCGAGGCCGCCATCAGCCGGCCAAGCAGCCCGCAGCTTCGACCACGTGTCACCCAGCGCCTCGGGCATCACCCGGGTCTGGGCGACGGCGGTCATGAAGTTCGTGTCGCCGGCCCACCTCGGCAGGACGTGCACGTGGAGGTGGTCGGGGATCCCGGCACCGGCCGCCTCGCCCAGATTCATCCCGACGTTCACCCCATCGGGCGAGTAGGCGGCCCGCACCGCAGCCACCGCGGAACGGATCCCCCACCACAGCTCCGACGCCTCGACCTCCGACAGCTCACCGACGTCGACCACCGCCCGGCGCGGCAGCACCATGAGGTGGCCGTTCGTGTACGGGTAGATGTTCAGCAGGGCCGCACACGCCGAACCCCGCCACACCACGTACGACTCCGAGTCGGGCACGTCCGCGGCCAGGATCCGCTCGAACAGCGACCCCTCCCCCACCCCGCCGGTGCCCTCACCGGTCTGGCGACGGACCACGGCGGCCTCGCCGGCGGCGGCCACGTAGGCCGCCCGCCAACCCGACCACAGGTGATCGAGGCTCACGACCCGACCCAGCAGCGCACCAAGAGATGCCGGAACAGCATCATGACGATCAGACCGGCGAGGAGAGGACCCAGGGGGCGACCTCGGCGTTGAGCCGGGCCACGAAGTCGTCGACCGGGACACCCCGCTCGACCTCGTCCCCACGGGGGTTCACGCCCACGGTCCGGGCGGCGACGTCGTCGTCGCCGACCACGAGCACGTACGGGATCTTCTCGAGCTTGGCCCGCCGGATCCGGGCGCCGAGCTTCTCGTCGGAATCGACCGTGTCGACCCGGTAGCCCGACATCTTCAGGACGGCGGCCACCTCGGCGGCGTAGGGCTCGTGGTCGTCGCGCACCGGCAGGATCCGGACCTGGACCGGCGACAGCCACGTCGGGAACGCGCCGGCGTAGTGCTCGATCAGGACCCCGAAGAACCGCTCGATCGACCCGAACAGCGCCCGGTGCAGCATCACGGGGCGGTGGCGCTCGTTGTCGGGCCCGACGTAGGTGATGTCGAACCGCTCGGGCAGGTTCATGTCGATCTGGATCGTCGACAGCTGCCACGCCCGGCCGATGGCGTCCTTGATGTCGACGTCGATCTTCGGGCCGTAGAACGCGCCGCCGCCCTCGTCGACGACGTAGTCGAGCCCGGCGCCCTCGAGCGCGGCCCGCAGCGCGTCGGTGCCCTTCTCCCAGATCTCGTCGGGCCCGATCGCCTTCTCCGGCCGGGTCGAGAGCTTGGCCTGGAACTCCTCGAACCCGAACGCCCGCAGCACCGACAGCACGAAGTCGAGGAGCGACGCGATCTCCTCCGGCGCCTGCTCGAGGGTGCAGAAGATGTGGGAGTCGTCCTGGGTGAAGCCGCGGGTCCGCAGCAGACCGTGGACGACGCCCGACAGCTCGTAGCGGTAGACGGCGCCGAGCTCGAACAACCGCAGCGGCAGCTCCTTGTAGCTGCGCTGGTTCGCCCGGAAGATCATCACGTGGAACGGGCAGTTCATCGGCTTCGGGTAGTACGTCGCCCCGTCCATCTCCATCGGGGGGTACATGCCGTCGGCGTAGAAGTCGAGGTGGCCGCTGGTCTCCCACAGCACCGACTTGGCGATGTGGGGGCTGACGACGAACTGGTAGTCGCCCTGGACGTGCCGCTCGCGGCTGTAGTCCTCCATGATCTTGCGGATCAGGGCGCCCTTGGGGTGCCACACGGCGAGGCCGGCGCCGAGCTCCTCGGGCCACGACACGAGGTCGAGCTCCGCGGCGAGTCGGCGGTGGTCCCGCTTCTGGGCCTCCTCCAGGCGGTGGAGGTACTCCTGGAGCTTCTTGCGGGTGTCCCAGGCGGTGCCGTAGATCCGCTGGAGCATCGGCTGGCGCTCGTCGCCCCGCCAGTACGCGCCGGCGACCCGCATCAGCTTGAAGTGGCCGAGGTGGGTGGCGGTGTCGCGCACGTGGGGGCCGCGGCACAGGTCGATGAAGTTCGGCGGGTTCTCGTAGGTCCGGACCTCGCCGGAGGTGGTCACCGACGTCGGGTCGTCGACCGTGCCCTCGATGATCTCGACCTTGTACTTGTGGTCGGCGAAGATCCGCAGGCCCTCGGCGACGGGGACCTCGTCGCGCACGAACGGCTGGGCCTCGGTGATGATCTCCCGCATCCGGGCGTCGATCTTCTCGAGGTCGTCGGGCGTGAACGTGCCGCCGTCGGCCAGCTCGAAGTCGTAGTAGAAGCCGTCCTCGACGGGCGGGCCGATGCCGAACGTGGCGCCCGGGTAGAGGTCGAGCACGGCCTGGGCGAGCACGTGGGCGGTCGAGTGGCGGATCGTGAACAGCCCGCGGTCGCTGTCGGCCGTGATGATCGAGACCGTCGCGCCGTCGGGAAGCGGGTCGCCGAGGTCGCGCTCGGTGCCGTCGACGTCGACGATGACCGCGGCCTTGGCCAGCCGCGACCCGATCGACGCCGCCAGATCGGCACCCGTCGCACCCTCGGGGAGGGTGCGCGCGGAACCATCGGGGAGGTTGACGGTGATCTCGGACATCAGCCCGGAGCGTACCCGTGCGACATGCCCGCGCCGAACCGCGTGCCCGCCGGGCGATCGGCCGACGGCGGGATCAGGCGAGGAGGTCGACGCCGAGGAGCATCGCGGTGTCGGACACGCCGGTGCCGGCGGCGGCTGCGCGGTCGATGGCCGCGAGCGCGGTCGGGGTGTCGAGGTCGTCGTCGAGCGCGGCCCGCACCTCGTCGAGCGCACCGTCGCCGAGTCCGGCGGCCTGCCAGCGCTCGAGACGGGCCGCGGCGGTCGGCATCAGCTCGTCGTGCCACGACCACTCGTTGCGGTACTGGTGGGCGAGCACGCCGAGGCGGATCACCCGCGGGTCCCAGTCCTTGCGCAGGTCGGAGATGAAGACGAGGTTGCCCTTCGACTTCGACATCTTCTCGCCGTCCATGTGGACCATCGCCTGGTGCATCCAGTGGCGGACGAACGGCTGGCCGGAGAGGGCCTCGGCCTGGGCGACCTCGCACTCGTGGTGGGGGAAGATCAGGTCGGTGCCGCCGCCGTGGAGGTCGATCGTCGGGCCCAGCTCGCGCATCGCCAGCGCCGAGCACTCGATGTGCCAACCGGGGCGACCGGCGCTCCACATCGAGTCCCACGCGGGCTCGCCCTCGTCGGAGGGACGCCACAGCAGGAAGTCGAGGGGGTCACGGCGGCGGGGATCGTCGGGGTCGCCGCCCCGCTCCCGGGCCAGCTCCAGCATCGTGTCTCGGCTGTAGCCGCTGATCTCGCCGTACCGCTCGAAGCTGGCGACGGAGTAGTAGACCCACCCCTCGACCACGTAGGCGTGGCCGGAGTCGATCAGGTCGGCCACCATCCGGCGAATGTCGGCGATGGCCGACGTCGCCCGGGGCTCGGCCACGGCGGGCAGCATCCCGAGCGCGGCCATGTCGTCGTCGAAGCGGGCGACCTCGGCCGCCGCGAGATCGAGGTAGTGGACGCCGAGCTCGCGGGCCTTGTCGAGCAGCGGGTCGTCGACGTCGGTGATGTTGCGCACGCACCGCGTGTCGTGGCCACGGTCCCGCAGGCGACGCTGGAGCACGTCATAGGTGAGGAACGTGGCCGCGTGGCCCAGGTGGGTGGCGTCGTAGGGCGTGATCCCGCACGTGTACATGGTCACGTCGGGACCGGGCGTGAACGGGACGACCTCGCCGCGCCGGGTGTCGAACAGCCGCATCGGGGCCGCCGAGGTGTCGGAGGGCGGGGCGTCGGCCACGGTGCTCTCCTCGGTCGCGGCGCGGTCTTCGCTCACGCGTGGTACTCGGCGCCCGTCTCGATCCCCGTGAACTTCACCGCGGCACGCGTCTTGTAGCGAACGTTGAGCTGGAGCAGCACCGCGGCGAACGCCTCGATCGGCGCGGCGTTCGACAGCTCGCCGGCGTCCAGGGGGCGCATGTTCGGCATGTTGTCGATCAGCTCCGACGCCAGCTCGGTGGCGGCGGAGTGGTCGGAGCAGACGAGCACGTCGGACTCGACCGGCTCGCTCAGGTCGCCGAGCTCCTTGGCCGGCACGTGGTGCATCGCCGCGGCAACCCGGGCGTTGGGCACGGCGGCCTGCACGCTGGCCGCGACCGACCCGCGGGGCGGCACGAGCGGCTGGAACTCGTGGCCGACCTTGGCGAGCGCGTTGGCCATCGAGATGACGACCTTGCCGGACAGCTGCGCGTGGACCGACTCGGCCGTCGAGGCGGCCGCGGCCCACGGGGTCGCGATGACCACGACGTCGGAGGACGCGGCGCCGGCGTTGTCCGCCGCACCGATCCGCAGTTCCCGGTCCTCCCACATGTCGAGGAGCCGGTCCCGGACCTCCATGGCCCGGTACTTCGAACGAGAACCCAGCACGACCTCGTAGCCGACCGACGCCAGTCGGGCCGCGAGGCCGCTACCGGCCGGACCTGTCGCACCAAGAATCCCGATTCGCACGTCCGCAACCCTACTTGTCGAAGAAGGGTCGCTCTCAAGCGGGCGGCCGTCGCGGGGCGCTCATCTCGGGACGCGTAACGTGGCGGGCCCGTACCGAGGTCGGAGGGCCCATGGGACTGCTCGAAGGTAAGCGCCTGCTCATCACCGGTGTGCTCACCGACGCCTCCTTGGCGTTCGGCGTGGCGCGCCTGGCGCAGGAGGAGGGCGCAGAGGTCGTCCTGACCGGCGCAGGCCGGGCGCTGTCGCTGACGAAGCGGGTCGCCCGCAAGCTGCCGAAGGAGACCGAGGTCCTCGAGCTCGACGTGACCGTCGACGACCAGGTGGTCGCGGTGCGCGACGCCCTCACCGAGCGCTGGGGCCGGGTCGACGGTGCCCTCCACGCCATCGGTTTCGCCCCCGAGTCGTGCCTCGGCGGCGGCTTCATGGACGCACCGTGGAGCGACGTGTCGGTCGCCATGCAGATCTCGGCGTACTCGCTCAAGACGGTCGCCGAGGTCGTGCGGCCGCTCATGACCGAGGGCGGCTCGATCCTCGGGCTCGACTTCGACGCCACCGTCGCCTGGCCCGCGTACGACTGGATGGGCGTCGCCAAGGCGGCGCTCGAGTCGACGTCTCGGTACCTGGCCCGCGAGCTGGGCCCCGAGAACATCCGGGTGAACCTGGTCGCGGCCGGCCCGATCCGGACGATGGCCGCGAAGTCGATCCCCGGCTTCTCGGTGTTCGAGGACCCGTGGGACGAGCGGGCGCCGCTCGGTTGGGACGTCAACGACTCCTCGGCCGTGGCCCGCACCTGCGTGGCGATGCTGTCGGACTGGTTCCCGATGACGACGGGCGAGATCATCCACGTCGACGGCGGCTACCACGCCATCGGCGCCTAGCGCCGCTCCCGGCGAAGACCCCCCGGGCGGGGCCGGGCGCTAGCGTTCGCGGCGGCCGGTCGGACGGCCGGATCGCTCGGCCGCGATCGACCCGGCCGAGGGAGGGGGAGACGCCATGTCGGTCCGTGCGGTCGGAGCGATACTCCTGATCAGCGACGACGCCGAGCGTCTCGCGTCGTTCTACCGGACCGCGGTCGGCCTCCCGCTCGAGGACGAGCGCCACGAGGGCGTCCCGCTCCACTACGGCTGCGAGATCGGACCGGTGCACTTCGCCGTCCATCCGTCCGCCGATTGGCCGGGCGAACGGGCACCGCGGGCCCAGAGCCCGGTCATCGTGCTCTACACCGACGACGTCGACGCGGCCCACGCACGGCTCGTCGCCGCCGGGGTCGAGGCGACACCACCGTTCGACCACGGCTTCGCGGTGCTCACCGCGTTCCGTGACCCGGACGGCAACAACGTCCAGCTCATGACGCCGACGCCGTGATACCGACCGCGTCGTGCCGAGCGGCGGGCCACGCCGGTGGCCGAGGACAGGTGGGCGTCAGCGGCGGACGGCGAGGGTGGTGAGGCCGTCACCGTCCCAGTCGCCGGCGACCGCCTCGTCGTCGTCGAGGCCGAACGTCGCCAGCCGGCGGTAGGGCCCGACGAGTCGGTCGGCGAAGCGGTACTCGGCGCCGTCGCGGATGGCGAACGTGTCCCGGCCGTCGCCGTCCCAGTCCCCGACGAGCAGCTCGTCACCGGGCTGGCCGGCGGGGAGCTCGACCATCGGGTTGCCACCGAGCCCGTTGGTGATCGCCACGATGCCGCCCCGGTGGTGCGCGAGCGAGTCGGCGCCGTCGCCGTCCCAGTCGCCGACGAGGATCTCGTCCTCGGCCCGACCGAAGCGCTCCGTGGCGACCACGGGCCCGCCGAGCTCGTCGGTGTAGCGGAGCTCGTTGCCGAACCGGAAGGCGAACGTGTCGCGACCGTCGCCGTCCCAGTCCCCGACGAGCAGCCGGTCACGGAAGCCGATCTCGACCTCGCCGGTCGCGGGCTCGCCCGCGACGTCGTAGAGGGTCACGAGGTCGTTGCGGCGGGTCGCGAGCCCGTCGCGGCCGTCGCCGTCCCAGTCCCCGACGAGCAGCTCGTCGCCGGGCTGGCCGATGGCGAAGACGTCGGTGGGCTCGGTCTCGTCGAGCTCACCCTGGACGTGCACGACGCTGCGGCAGCCGGTGTCGACGAGGATGCTCGTGCCCAGGTAGCTCTGCACGAAGACCATCCCGTCGCCGGTGCCGTCGATGCTCACCGTCGCGTCGCCGAGCGGCACGGTCGCCACGACCTCGGCGGCGACCGGGTCGAACACGACGATCTCGCCGGCGCCCGGTCGGTTCAGCGGGATCCAGACGTAGCCGTCGGCGACCGCGGGCTTGGCCAGGCGGCCATCGAGCTCGATGCGGTCGACCACCATGCGCAGGTCGGGGTCGATCACCATGATCACGGCCGGCTCGCGCTCGAGGTAGAGGACGACGCCCGACGACGCGGTCAGGTAGCCGCGACCGACCGGGAGCCGGGCGCCGAACGCGCCGGTCTCGGGGTCGATGGCGAGCACGGTGGTGCCCGAGGCGAACGGGTCGGTCCACAACAGCCCGTCGACGACGGCGGCACCGAAGTCCGAGCGGCTGCCGCCGGGGCCGAGATCGATCTCGGTGACGAGCTCGAGCGGGTCGGGCTCGACGACGTAGAGCTCGGTGCGGTTGACGATGTGGATGCGCTCGTCGTGGACGAAGACCTCGCCGGTGACCGCGACGGGCAGATCGACGCGGCCGATGATCGGGTCCCCGGCGCCGAAGCGTCCCGGGTCGATGGCCAGGAGCTCGCCGACGCCGGGCTGGTAGAGGATCCCGTCGATCGCGACCGGGTCGACGGCATGGCGGCCCGAGCCCCGGTCGGGGTTGAGCGGGTCGAGGCGGACGGAGAACCCGACCTCGGCGGTGACCGGGTCGAGGTACGCAACCGTGCGCGTCGAGCGGTCGGCGGCGACGACCCACCCGCCGACCACGCTGACGTGGTCGAGGCGGTTGTCCATGCCCATCGCCTCGATCCGGACCTCGTCGACGAGCTGGCGTCCGTCCGCGTCGTAGGAGCGCAGCACGGAGCCGTTGAACGCGGCCACCCAGATCTTCTCGCCGGCGACCGCGAACGTGCCGATCTCGTCGAGGGAGCCGTCCTCGCTGATGCACAACCCGTCGGCGGCGGACACCCCGCTCGGCCCGACGAGCGCGATCAGGGAGGCCAGAACGGCCAGGACGACGATGATCGCCGCATGGCGACCACGGCGGAGAAGTGCTCGCATGGGATTCACGTATCGCTGGGTTGCGGAGCGGGGGCGACACCCGGCGTGGCCGGATGTGTTCGCAACGGTAGCGCAATCGCCGCCCTGAACTACTATCAGCCCCCAGGCAAACGCTCAGGGTGGTATCGATCGGCGGAACGCAGCACTCACGACCGTCATGGTCACGCTACGTGAGGAGCCCGGGCGTCGAGGCGCCGGATGGGAGCGCCGACGTGCCCGTCAGCGGGGGCAGTACTTGGCGACGGTCGGGTACGGGTTGACCGCGGACCCGCCACCCGGGTGGATCTCGAAGTGGAGGTGCGGGTTGCCCCGGGCGTTGCCGGTGTCACCCACCGCACCGATCACCGCGCCGGCCGTGACCCGGCCCGAGGCGCCGTAGGTGCTCATGTGGGCCAGGTAGTAGCGGTTGCCGTCGTCGCCGTCGAGGTAGACCGACAGGCCGCCGAGGCGGTTGGTCCGCTGGCTCACGACGCCGCTGACCGGGGCGACGAGCGGGGTGCCGGACGGCGACATCATGTCGACGCCCTTGTGCCGACGGCCGCCGGAGCGGGCGAAGCCCCAGCTGTCGATGAAGCTGTACGAGCCCCGGACCGGGCACACCCACGCCCCGGCGGCGGACACGTCACCGGGGTTGGCCGACGAGGTGGAACGGGCCCGGGCGAGCTGCTCCTGGCGGGCCTCCTCACGGGCCGCCGCGAGCCGTCGCTGGCGCTCGACCGCCTCGAGCTCCTCCAGGCGGCGGTCGAGCGAGGCGCGACGCTCGGCGATCGCGGCCACCGCCTGCTCCTGATCGGCGAGCGCCTGGTTCAGCTCGGCGGAGCGGACCTCGAAGTCCTCGCGCACCCTGCGGTACTCGTCGAGCAGGTCATCGCTCTGCTGGGCGGACGCCCGCGACAGCACCTCGGCCCGGGCCTGGCGGTTCGGGTCCTCCCCGGTCAGCACCTCGAGGTCGTTGCCGACCCGGGTGTACTCGTTCACGGCGAGGTCCCGCATGGCCACCGTCACCTCGGCGAAGCGGGTCTCGGCGTTCTCCAGGTCGAACTGCAGCCGGGAGATGTCCTGCTCGATCTCGCCGAGGCGGGACAGGGCGAGTGCGTGCTCCTCCGTCGCGGCCTGGGCGGCGGCACGCGCCGACTCCAGGTCGGAGGACTGGGCCGCAGCGCTCGGGAGCGAGGTGCCGAGGAGCACGACGAGAGCGAGGGTGAAGAGGAGGGATCGACGCACGATGAGGCAGAACGGTGGTGACCGTCGCGGGGATGGCCGGCATGTCGAACCTGTCGGTGTTCGCCGATGCAGGTTAGGCGCGTTGCCGTACGATTGCGAGGATGCGCCCGTCTCCGGCCGGGCGACCAGGGTACGTTCGCCGCGACGTCAACGTCCCGTCATCTTCTGAGGCGTTCGTCACGACCGCCCCACCACCGGGGGCGATGACCACCCCGTAGGACGGGTTGCGACCGGAGGGATCGGCTCAGCCGTCGGCACCCGAGTCGGTGCGGGCCCGGGGTGCGGCCCGGCCGCCGCGGTCGGTCTCGTCGGCGATGTCGCCGACCAGCTCCTCGATGATGTCCTCGAGGGTGACGACCCCGACGGTCGCCCCGTCCGGGCCGCGGACCACGCCGAGGTGGATGCGGGCCCGCTGCATCTCGAGCAGCGCCTCGTCGAGCGGTCGGTCGTGCTCGACGACCAGCATCCGGCGGATGAGCGGCACCGGCACCGGCTTCGTGCGGTCCTCCGCGCCGAGCTGGAGCAGGTCCTTGGCGTGGACGAACCCGACGACGTCGTCGAGGCCCTCGCCCCGGGCGATCGGCAGGCGGGAGTGGCCCGAGGACACGAGCACCTGCTCGATGGTCGCCACCGGGTCCGAGCGCCGCACGCTGACCACCCGGTCCGTGGGCACCATGACCCCGGAGACGTGGCGGGCGTCGAGGTCGAGCGCACTCGTGATCAGGTCGTGCTCGAACTCCTCGATCAGGCCCTCCTCCCGGGACGCCTCGACCATCACCGCGATGTCGGCGGCCGTGTGGGCCCGCTCGACCTCGTCGCGCGGCTCCACGCCGAACAGCCGGGCACCGACCGACGCCATGCCGTTGAGGGCGGCGATGAACGGCCGGAACACCGTGATGTAGAAGCGGTACGGCACGACCAGGCTCAGCAGCGTCCGCTCCGGGTTGGCGATGGCGATGTTCTTCGGGACCATCTCGCCGACGACCATGTGGAGGAACACCACGATCGTGAGGCCGATGACGAAGGCGATCGTGTGGCTCAGCCCGTCGGCGATGGCGTCGCCGAACACGTTGTGGAGCAGTTCCTCGATGCCGTGGGCGACGGCCGGCTCGGCGACGTAGCCGAGGCCGAGCGACGCCATGGTGATGCCGAGCTGGGCGCCGGCGAGCTGGAGCTGGAGCTGACGGGTGAGCCCGAGCGCCGTCTCCACCCGACGACGCGAACCGGCGTGGCCCTCGAGCTTGGTGGCGCGCGCCGCGATGATGGCGAACTCGGCGGCCACGAAGAACGCGTTGGCGGCCAGGAGGCCGATCGACACGGTGATGGCCGTGACGTTCAAGGCGCCGGCACCTCGGCGGGTTCGTCGGGGGGCACGACGCGCACGGTCGAGATGCGCAGGCGGTCGAGCTCCAGCACCCGCAGGCGCCAGCCGTCGTAGGCGACCTCCTCGTTCACGGCCGGGATGTGGCCGAGCCGGTCGAGGATGAACCCGGCAAGGGTCTCGTAGTCCCCGTCGGGCATCTCGAACCCGCACGCCTCGCGCACCTCGTCGGTGTGCAGCGCCCCGGAGAGCAGGTACTCCCCCGCCCCCTCGATGACCGTGAGCTGCGGGGTCCGGGGGTCGTGCTCGTCGTCGATCTCGCCGACGATCTCCTCGACCAGGTCCTCGACGGTGATGATGCCGGCGGTGCCGCCGTGCTCGTCGACGACGACGGCGAGGTGGGCCATGCGGTCGCGCAGCTCGAGCAGCAGCGTCTCGAGGTCGATCGTCTCGGGCACCGCGTACGGCTCGTCCATGATCTCGCTCACCGGGGTGTGCGAGCGGCGGTCGAAGGGCAGGTCGTAGACCCGCTTCACGTGGACGACGCCGGCGACGTCGTCGATGTCGCCGCGATGGACCGGGAAGCGGGAGTAGCCGGTCTCGACCGACAGCGCGACGAGCTCGGTGATCGTGGCGTCGACGTCGACCGCGGTGATCGACACCCGGGGCACGAGCGCGTCGGCTGCGGTCTTCTCGCCGAAGCGGATCGAGCGCCGCAGCAGCGTCTCCGCCTCCGGGTCGATCGCCCCCTCCTCAGCGGAGGCGCGCACGACGAGCTGGAGCTCCTCGAGCGTGCGCGACGTGGCCAGCTCCTCCTTCGGCTCGATGCCGACCTTGCGGACGGTCCAGTTGGCGGCGCCGTTGAGCACCCGCACGAGCGGGCCGGCGACGACGCCGTAGACGACGACGAGCGGCGCCAGCCGACGGGCGGTGGCATCGGCGCGGCTGACCGCGATGGCCTTGGGCACCAGCTCGCCGGCGACCATCTGGAACACGGTGGCCAGGACGAGGGCCAGCGCGACGCGGGCGCCGCGGCCGAGCCCGCCGGTGATCGGCTCGAGGAGGGCGGCGATCGTCGGCTCGGCCACGAAGCCGAGCACGAGCGAGGTGACCGTGATGCCGAGCTGCGCGCCCGACAGGTGGAACGAGAGGTTGCGCAGGATGCCCGACAGCGTCCGGGCGATCCGGGAGCCGTCGGCGGCCTCGCGGTCGACCCGGCCACGATCGATGGCGACGAGCGCGAACTCCACCGCCACGAAGAAGGCGTTGGCGGCGACGAGGGCGAAGACTGCGGCGAGCTTGTACGCGGTGTCGATGGTGACCCACCCGAGCGGCGGTGGCCCGGCGAGACTGCGGGAACCAGAATGCTACCAATCGGCGTCCGTCACCAGGCGAGGAGCGGGCGCCGCGCCGGCGATCGACGGGACCGGCGGACCCGCCGGGTGACGGCCGGGCGCCATCGTTGCGTGTGACGCCCGTCTCTGCACGTCGTAAGGTTCGCGCATGACGCAGCGGACGGGCCGTGACGTGTTCCTCGAGGTGCTCCGCTCGGAGGGGGTGCGCCACGTCTTCGGCAACCCGGGCAGCACCGAGCTGCCGCTGATCGACGCCATGGCCACCACCGACGACATCGGCTACGCCCTCGCCCTCCAGGAGGCGTCGGCGGTGGCGATGGCCGACGGGTACGCCCAGGTCACCCGCCGCCCGGCGCTGTTGAACCTCCACACCTCGGCGGGGTTGGGCAACGCGGTCGGCAACCTGACCAACGCGGTGCTCAACCGCACGCCGCTCGTCGTCACCGCCGGCCAGCAGGACACCCGCCACATCCTCGCCGACCCGCTGCTGTCGGGGGACCTGTGCGGCATCGCCGCGCCGGTGTCGAAGTGGACCCACGAGGTCCGCAACGCCGACGAGATCGGCCCGATCATGCGCCGGGCGTTCCAGGACGCCGCGGCGCCGCCGCGGGGGCCGGTGTTCGTGTCGCTTCCGATGGACCTCTTCGACGAG
>JAXHUH010000194.1:0-17560 GCA_034211175.1 Actinomycetota bacterium | reverse complement strand
GGACGAAACGCAGTGAGTGCGGGCAGCCTCGGATCGTTCCCCGGTTTCGGGGGGTGGTTCTGTGGTTGTCTAGTTAGTTTCTTTGAATCCGGAACATCACGTTTGTGGTGTGCCAGGTGCTGCTCGGATCCGCGGTTATGTTTGGGTTCGGGTGGTGCTCTTTGTTTCTTTGGACTGCCTTCGGGTGGTTTGAGGTTTCTGACGGAGAGTTTGATCCTGGCTCAGGACGAACGCTGGCGGCATGCTTAACACATGCAAGTCGAACGAGACGCTTCTTGAGGTAACTCTTGGGGTTGTCTAGTGGCGAACGGGTGAGTAACACGTGAGGAACCTGCCTCGGAGACCGGGATAACTCGGGGAAACTCGAGCTAATACCGGATGTTCTTGCTGGCCTGCATGGGTCTGGTAAGGAAATGGATTCCGCTCCGAGAGGGTCTCGCGGCCTATCAGCTTGTTGGTGGGGTAATGGCCTACCAAGGCGTCGACGGGTAGCTGGTCTGAGAGGACGATCAGCCACACTGGGACTGAGACACGGCCCAGACTCCTACGGGAGGCAGCAGTGGGGAATCTTGCGCAATGGGCGAAAGCCTGACGCAGCAATGCCGCGTGGGGGAAGAAGGCTCTCGGGTTGTAAACCCCTTTCAGCAGGGACGAATTCAGACGGTACCTGCAGAAGAAGCCCCGGCCAACTACGTGCCAGCAGCCGCGGTAACACGTAGGGGGCGAGCGTTGTCCGGATTTATTGGGCGTAAAGAGCTCGTAGGCGGTTTGGTAAGTCGGATGTGAAAACTCAGGGCTCAACCCTGAGAGGCCATTCGATACTGCTATGACTTGAGTCCGGTAGGGGAGCGTGGAATTCCTGGTGTAGCGGTGAAATGCGCAGATATCAGGAGGAACACCAGCGGCGAAGGCGGCGCTCTGGGCCGGTACTGACGCTGAGGAGCGAAAGCGTGGGTAGCAAACAGGATTAGATACCCTGGTAGTCCACGCCGTAAACGTTGGGCACTAGGTGTGGGGCCTTATCAACGGGTTCCGTGCCGCAGCTAACGCATTAAGTGCCCCGCCTGGGGAGTACGGCCGCAAGGCTAAAACTCAAAGGAATTGACGGGGGCCCGCACAAGCGGCGGAGCATGTTGCTTAATTCGAGGCAACGCGAAGAACCTTACCTGGGCTTGACATGTAGAGAAAAGCCATGGAGACATGGTGTCCTTCGGGGCTCTACACAGGTGGTGCATGGCTGTCGTCAGCTCGTGTCGTGAGATGTTGGGTTAAGTCCCGCAACGAGCGCAACCCTCGTCCCATGTTGCCAGCGGGTAATGCCGGGGACTCGTGGGAGACTGCCGGGGTCAACTCGGAGGAAGGTGGGGATGACGTCAAGTCATCATGCCCCTTATGTCCAGGGCTGCAAACATGCTACAATGGCCGGTACAATGGGCTGCTAAACCGTGAGGTCGAGCGAATCCCAAAAAGCCGGTCTCAGTTCGGATTGTAGTCTGCAACTCGACTGCATGAAGCCGGAGTCGCTAGTAATCCCGGATCAGCAACGCCGGGGTGAATACGTTCCCGGGCCTTGTACACACCGCCCGTCACACCACGAAAGTTGGCAACACCCGAAGCCAGTGGCCTAACCCTTTTGGGATGGAGCTGTCGAAGGTGGGGTCAGCGATTGGGGTGAAGTCGTAACAAGGTAGCCGTACCGGAAGGTGCGGCTGGATCACCTCCTTTCTAAGGAGCCATTGATGTCGTCTCTTGTCTGGTGCCTGTTGTGGGTGCTGGTGGGGGCGGCTGGTTCTAGTTGATCACTCATTGTGGCGTTCTGTCCTGTGCTTGTGCTGGTTGAGGCTTTGTCTCCTGGTGTGGGTGTGGGTGGTTCGTCTCGTTCTCTGTTCCGTTTTGAGGATGCGGCAGCACGAGGTTTGTGTTGTGGTGTTCTGTGGAGGTTCTGCCCCTGGCCGGTTGGTTGGGGGTTTACCTCTGTGTGGTGTCGGTTCCTTTGGGGTTCCGGTTGTTTCTTGAGAATTGCATAGCGAGCACGAGCATCTGTGCAAGATGAATGTGTTTATCTGATTTCCAAGCTACTAAGAGCCAACGGTGGATGCCTTGGCGCCTAGAGCCGATGAAGGACGTGGGTGGCTGCGATAAGCCACGGGGAGCTGTCGACCAAGCGTTGATCCGTGGATGTCCGAATGGGGTAACCCGGCACTCGTTATGGGGTGTCACTCCGGTCTGAATGTATAGGGCCGGTAGAGGGAACCGGGTGAATTGAAACATCTGAGTAACCCGAGGAATGGAAAGCAACAGCGACTCCCTGAGTAGCGGCGAGCGAAATGGGATCGAGCCTAAACTGAACTGGTGGTAAAGCCCGGTGGCGTTGCCGGTTTGGGGTTGTGGGACGCGACGTGAGGATCGCCGGATCTTCGACAGAGTTACAAAACATGATTTTAGCGGAAGCGTTTTGGAAAGCCGCGCCGTAGAGGGTAATGGCCCCGTACGCGAAAGTTTCATGTCTCTGGTTGTGTTCCCGAGTAGCACTGGACCCGTGAAATCTGGTGTGAATCTGCGAGGACCACCTCGTAAGGCTGAGTACTTCTAGGCGACCGATAGTGCACGAGTACCGTGAGGGAAAGGTGAAAAGTACCCCGGGAGGGGAGTGAAATAGTACCTGAAACCGTTGGTTTACAAGCAGTCAGAGCGTCGTCACCTTGTGTGGCCGCGATGGCGTGCCTTTTGAAGAATGAGCCAACGAGTTATGGTGTGTGGCGAGGTTAACCAGTGATGGGGAGCCGGAGCGAAAGCGAGTCCGAAGAGGGCGTGGAGTCGCATGCTGTAGACCCGAAGCCGAGTGATCTATCCATGGGCAGTGGGAAGCGGGGGTAAGACCCCGTGGACGCGCGAACCGACCTAGGTTGAAAACTGGGCGGATGATCTGTGGATAGGGGTGAAAGGCCAAGCAAACTCGGTGATAGCTGGTTCTCCGCGAAATGCATTTAGGTGCAGCGTCGTGTGTTCAGTTGTGGAGGTAGAGCACTGGAAGGGCTAGGGGGCCTACAAGCTTACCGAACCCTGCCAAACTCCGAATGCCATGACTTTAGAGCGCGGCAGTGAGACCATGGGGGATGAGCTTCATGGTCGAGAGGGAAACAGCCCAGATCGCCGGCTAAGGCCCCTAATTCTGGACTAAGTGGTAAACGATGTGGAGTTGCTTAGACAGCCAGGATGTTGGCTTAGAAGCAGCCATCATTGAAAGAGTGCGTAATAGCTCACTGGTCGAGTGACTCTGCGCGGACAATGTAACGGGGCTCAAGTCCAGAGCCGAAGCCGCGGACCCCTTTTTGGGGTGGTAGCGGAGCGTCGATCCTGGTGTGAAGCGGTGGTGTGAACTGTCGTGGACTGGGGTCGAGTGCGAATGTTGGCATGAGTAGCGAGAGAGGGGTGAGAGGCCCCTCCGCCGAAAGCCCAAGGGTTCCTGGGGAAGGCTAATCCTCCCAGGGTGAGTCGGGAGCTAAGGCGAGGCCGAGAGGCGTAGTCGATGCACAACCGGTTGATATTCCGGTACCACCGTGATCGCGTCCATCCCGAGACATGGTTGCTAAGGGGCTGTTCTTTCGAGAACGAACCGACCCACTGTGTGGAGGGAAGCAATGAGGGGACGCAGGAGGGTAGATGATCCCAGGCGATGGTTGTCCTGGGGTAAGCGTGTAGGGAGAGGTTTTGGTAAGTCCGGGCCTCGTGAATCCTGAGACGTGATGCCGAGCCGTTTTAGGCGAAGTCATTGATTCCATGCTGCCGAGAAAAGCCTCTAGCGAGTTGTCGCGGTGCCCGTACCCCAAACCAACTCAGGTGGGCAGGTAGAGTATACCAAGGCGATTGGGTGAACTGTGGTTAAGGAACTCGGCAAAATGCCTCCGTAACTTCGGGAGAAGGAGGGCCCCGTTAGGGTGATGCACTTCGCGTGTTGAGCTCGAGGGGGTGGCACAGACCAGAGGGAAGCGACTGTTTACTAAAAACACAGCAGCGTGCGAAGCCGTAAGGCGCTGTATACGCTGTGACGCCTGCCCGGTGCCGGAAGGTTACGGGGATGGGTTAGCCGCTTTGGTGGCGAAGCTCTGAACCTAAGCCCCGGTAAACGGCGGCCGTAACTATAACGGTCCTAAGGTAGCGAAATTCCTTGTCGGGTAAGTTCCGACCTGCACGAATGGCGTAACGACTTCCCTGCTGTCTCAACCACAGACCCAGCGAAATTGAAGTACGAGTAAAGATGCTCGTTAGCTGCAGAAGGACGGAAAGACCCCGTGGACCTTTACTATAGCTTGATGTTGGGTTTTGGTATGCGTTGTGTAGGATAGGTGGGAGACTGGGAAGCATTGCCGCTAGGTAGTGTGGAGTCGATCTTGAAATACCACCCTGCGTTTACTGGAGCTCTAACCTTGGCCCCTTTATCGGGGTTGGGGACAGCGTCAGGTGGGTAGTTTGACTGGGGCGGTCGCCTCCTAAAGGGTAACGGAGGCGCCCAAAGGTTCCCTCAGCCTGGTTGGCAATCAGGCGTTGAGTGCAATGGCACAAGGGAGCTTGACTGCGAGACCGACGGGTCGAGCAGGTGCGAAAGCAGGGCATAGTGATCCGGCGGCTGCTTGTGGAAGCGCCGTCGCTCAACGGATAAAAGGTACCCCGGGGATAACAGGCTCATCTTCCCCAAGAGTCCATATCGACGGGAAGGTTTGGCACCTCGATGTCGGCTCATCGCATCCTGGGGCTGAAGCAGGTCCCAAGGGTTGGGCTGTTCGCCCATTAAAGCGGTACGCGAGCTGGGTTTAGAACGTCGTGAGACAGTTCGGTCCCTATCCTCTGCAGCCGGAGGGAACTTGAGGAAGGCTGTCCCTAGTACGAGAGGACCGGGACGGACGCAGCTCTCGTGTGCCAGTTGTTCTGCCTAGAGCATGGCTGGTTGGCGACCTGCGGGAGGGATAACCGCTGAAAGCATCTAAGCGGGAAGCCTGTTTCGAGATGAGGTTCCCTGCCGGGTTTACCGGGTAAGGCCCGTGGGAGATGACCACGTTGATAGGCCGGGTGTGTAAGCGCTGTGAGGTGTTTAGCTGACCGGTACTAATCGGCCGAGGGCTTGGATTTCTTTCGGTTATTCGTGTTTGTGTTGTGTGGGTGTTCGTGTTCGCTGTGGAGTTCTCGAGGGATGGTTGGGTTCCTGTTGGGGGCTGTTGGGTTTCCGGTGGCTATGGCGGTGGGGTTACACCCGTTTCCATTCCGAACACGGTAGTTAAGCCTGCCTGCGCCGATGGTACTTGGGTGGTTTCGCCCTGGGAGAGTAGGTCGCTGCCGGATTATTTCTGCGAGAGGGTCGTCCCGTTCGGGACGGCCCTCTTTCGCGTTTTGGCCCCGGGTGGCGCCCGTGCGTCGGAACCGGCGGGCCGGGCGTTGGCTACAATCGGCGTCCGTGCCCCCCAGCTCTGACTCCTCTGATCGTCCGCGCCGTTCGGGAGGCTCGCGCCCCGGTGGCGGAGGGTCGCGTCCGGGTGGCAAGCCCGCAGGTCGCGGCCAGGGAGGGTCCGGCCGCGGTGGCGACGGTCGTCGCCGGAGTGGCGGTGATGGCCGGGGCACGGGCGGCCGCAAGCCGTACGCCAAGGGCCGCAACGACGGCGAGCGTTCGGGCTCGTCGGCGGGGCCGCGCCGAGGGCCGCGCCCCTATGACAAGCGCCGCTCGGACGATCGTGCGTCCGACGGCGACCGCCAGGGTCGTGGTGACGGCCCCCGTTCGGGGTCCCGATCAGCACGGGACGGCGATCGCAGGGATCGAGGCGGCGCGGCCGGCTCCGAAGGCGGCGGCGACCGTCGCGGTCGGGGCGGTGCCTCCCAGGGCGGGCGTGGCGGCGAGCGGCGGCGGCCGACCGACCGAAACGACCGGGGCCCCGGGCGCGGTGGTCGTGGAGGCCCTCGGGGCGGCGGTCGGGGCTCGCGTCCATCCCGTGATGGGGACGGCGAGGCGGGCGTCCGGTACCGCGGCCATCCCGGGTCCCGTCGTCCGTCCCAGGCGCGGCGCCGAGACGATCGCGGTGGCGACCGTCGGGAGGGCGCGGCCGAGCGTGGCGACACGAAGCCGGCCGGCTCGGCGCCGGGCGAGGGTGGCGCCGGCACTCGGGACGAGCGGACACGGCGCACGCCGGTGCGGCGTGAGGCGATGGACGCCGTCGCCCGCGCCGGTTGGGAGCGTGCGGACGTCGAGGAGGACAAGCCGAAGCGCTCGCCGAAGAAGCGGCCGCGCAAGGGCAAGGTCAAGGTCGACACGTCCGAGCTCCAGGCCGCCGTGGGGGAGCGCCGTGCTCAGCGCCTGTCGAAGCTGCTGGCCAACGGTGCCGAGGCGTTCTCGGCCGAGCGGTACGAGGAGGCCCGCAAGGCACTGCGGCCGGTCGCCGAGGAGGCCCCCGACGCGGCGTCGGTTCGCGAGCTGTACGGGCTGACCCTGTACCGGCTCGGTCGGTGGGCGGCCGCGGTCGACGAGCTCGAGGCGTTCCGCGCCAAGACCGGCTCGACGGAGCAGAACCCGGTGCTGGCCGACTGCTACCGGGCGTTGCGTCGCTACGACGACGTCGACGAGGTGTGGCGTGAGCTGCGCGACGCCTCGCCGTCGGCCGACCTCGTGACCGAGGGCCGGATCGTCGCGGCCGGCGCGCTGGCCGACCGGGGCGAGCTCGACAAGGCCCTCGAGTTGCTCGGTCGCCGGTTCGAGCCGCCGGCCCGGGCCGCCGAGCACCACGTGCGTCGGGCCTACGCCCTGGCCGACCTCTACGAGCGGGCGGGTGACGTGCCCCACGCCCGCCGCCTCTTCCAGCGGGTCCAGGGCTTCGACCCCGACTACGCCGACGTGGCCGACCGGCTGGCCTCGCTCGGCTGAGCGCGTCCGGACGACGCCGGTGGGTGTTCGTCCGGAACTTCGTCCCGGACCCCGCTCGACGCGTACGCTCGCGCCCGGGCACCGCGATCGGTGCCCGTGACCAGAGACAGCGAGCTCGGGGGAGCGAGATGGCAGTTGACGTCGAGGGGCTGTTGGGCGACGAGGCCGGGTCCCTGCTGAAGTACGAGTGCAAGGGCATCACCGCCGAGGAGCTGCACCTCCCGGGCCCGGACCACCTCGATCGGATCTTCGTCGAGACGGACCGGCCACCGCAGGTGCTGCGCAACCTCGGGACCATCTACGGCAACGGGCGGCTGGCGGGCACCGGGTTCGTGTCGATCCTTCCGGTCGACCAGGGCATCGAGCACTCGGCGGCGGCATCGTTCGCGCCGAACCCGCTCTACTTCGACCCGAAGAACATCGTCGAGCTCGCCATCGAGGGCGGCTGCAACGCGGTCGCCACGACGTTCGGCGTGCTCGGCGCGGTGTCGCGGCGCTACGCCCACCGGATCCCGTTCATCGTCAAGATCAACCACAACGAGCTGCTGGCGTACCCGAACATGTACGACCAGACGATGTACGGCACCGTGGAGCAGGCGTTCGAGCTCGGCGCGGCCGGCATCGGGGCGACGATCTACTTCGGCTCGGAGGAGTCGCGCCGCCAGATCACCGAGGTGAGCGAGGCGTTCGCCCGGGCCCACGAGCTCGGCATGTTCACCGTGCTGTGGTGCTACCTGCGCAACCCGGCGTTCAAGGTCGACGGGACCGACTACCACTCGGCCGCCGACCTCACCGCCCAGGCCAACCACATCGGCGTGACGATCGAGGCCGACATCATCAAGCAGAAGCTGCCCGAGAACAACGGTGGCTACAACGCGCTGAGCGGCTTCGGCAAGACCAGCGGCATCGTCTACGACCAGCTGACGACGGACCACCCGATCGATCTGTGCCGCTGGCAGGTGGCGAACTGCTACATGGGCCGCATCGGGCTGATCAACTCCGGTGGTGCCTCGTCCGGCGCCAGTGACCTGGCCGAGGCCGTGCGCACCGCGGTGATCAACAAGCGGGCCGGCGGCACCGGCCTCATCAGCGGGCGCAAGGCGTTCCAGCGGCCGATGCGCGAGGGCGTCGAGCTGCTCCACGCCATCCAGGACGTCTACCTGGACGACAACGTCACGATCGCCTGAGCGGTCCGCGCCGCCCCGGGGCGGGCGGCGCGACACGACGCGTCGGACGGCCGGCGGTACCACCGGTTCCGGTGGCACCGCATGCCGTCGCGCGTCGCCCGACCGGTGGGGTGCGCCTCGGCGGGCGGGGCCACCTCGGTGGGGTGCGGACCGCTGCGGGGACGCTCCGACGGGTCGTGGCCGACGCGACACCGACGCTCTCGGAAGCCCTCACCTCCCCGCGGTTCGTCACACGATAGGGTCACAGTTCGGGGGGACCGGCGACCATCGCCGGTCCGATGCAAGACATGACACAGGGGGTGCGGTGACCGACACCGCAGAATCCGTCGACACCATCGCGCTGGACAGCGTGGTGATCCGGTTCGCGGGCGATTCCGGTGACGGCATGCAGCTCACCGGCGATCGCTTCACGAGCGCCAGCGCGCTGTTCGGGAACGACCTGGCGACGCTGCCCGAGTTCCCGGCCGAGATCCGGGCTCCGGCCGGCACCCTGGCGGGCGTCTCCGCCTTCCAGGTGCAGGTGTCCGACCACGACATCACCACACCGGGTGACGCCGCCGACGTGCTCGTGGCCATGAACCCGGCCGCGTTGCGCAAGGAGCTGCGCTCGCTCGAGCCCGGCGGCACGCTCATCCTCAACGAGGACGCGTTCGACGAGCGCTCGCTGGCCAAGGCCGGCTACACGGTGAACCCGCTCGAGGACGGCAGCCTCGAGAAGTACCAGGTGCACCGCGTGCCGATGACCAGCCTGACCAAGGAGTCGGTCAAGCCGGCCGGGGTGAAGCCCCGCGACGCCGAGCGCTCGAAGAACTTCTTCGCCCTCGGCCTCGTCTCGTGGATGTACACCCGTCCGACCGGGCCGACGGTCGACTGGATCGAGGACAAGTTCGGCCGCAACGAGATGGTGAAGGAGGCCAACCTCCTCGCCTTCCGGGCCGGCCACGCGTTCGGCGAGACCGCCGAGCTGCGGGCCGACCGCTACTCGGTGCCCCGGGCCACCCGGGAGCCGGGCACCTACACCTCGATCAACGGCAACACCGCGCTCGCCTGGGGCATCATCGCCGCCGGCCAGCTCGCCAAGCTGCCGGTGTTCCTCGGCTCGTACCCGATCACGCCGGCGTCGGACGTCCTCCACGAGCTGTCGCGCCACAAGAGCTTCGGGGTGCGCACCTTCCAGGCGGAGGACGAGATCGCCGGCGTGTGCGCCGCCGTCGGCGCCGCGTACGGCGGCCACCTGGCGTTCACGACGACGAGCGGCCCGGGCATGGCGCTCAAGGCGGAGGCCGTCGGCCTCGCGGTCAGCCTCGAGCTGCCGCTCGTCGTGGTCGACATCCAGCGCGGCGGCCCGTCCACGGGCCTGCCGACCAAGACCGAGGCCGCCGACCTGCTGATGGCGATGTACGGCCGCCACGGCGAGTCGCCGCTGCCGATCGTGTCGTGCTCGAGCCCGGCCGACTGCTTCAACGGCGCCATCGAGGCCGCCCGGCTCGCCCTGGCCTACCGCACGCCGGTCGTGCTCATGTCCGACGGGTACCTGGCGACCGGGTCGGAGCCGTGGCTCATCCCGGACCCGGAGACCTTGCCCGACATCAGCGTCCCGTTCGCGACGGAGACCAACCACACCAACGCGGACGGCGAGCCCGAGTTCTGGCCCTACCTCCGCGATCCCGAGACGCTGGCCCGGCCGTGGGCCGTGCCCGGCACCCCGGACCTGATGCACCGCATCGGCGGCATCGAGAAGGAGGACGGCTCCGGCAACATCTCCTACGACCCGTCGAACCACGGTCACATGACCGAGGTCCGGGCGGCGAAGGTGGCCGGCATCGTTCGCGACATCCCCCGCACGGAGATCGTCGGCGACGCCGACGACGCCGACGTGCTCGTCGTCGGTTGGGGTTCGACGTGGGGCGCCATCACCAGCGCGGTGCGCCGTGAGCGGGCCGCCGGGCGCAAGGTGGCCCATGTCCACCTCACCCACCTCAACCCGATGCCGGCCGACCTCGGCGACATCGTGCGCCGGTACCCGAACGTCCTCGTGCCCGAGATGAACTCGGGCCAGCTCAGCCGCCTCCTGCGGGCGGAGTTCCTCGTCGACGCCCGGTCGGTCACGAAGGTGGAGGGTGTCCCCTTCACCGCCGCCGAGCTGCAGGACGCGATCGAAGGGATGCTGCGATGACCGACCTCGACGTCCCCGTCACCACCCGCAAGGACTGGTCGAGCGACCAGGAGGTCCGCTGGTGCCCGGGCTGCGGTGACTACTCCATCCTCACCGCCGTGCAGCTGCTCATGCCCGAGCTCGGCGTGCGCCGCGAGAACACCGTGTTCATCTCGGGCATCGGCTGCGCCGCCCGGTTCCCGTACTACATGAACACCTACGGGATGCACAGCATCCACGGCCGGGCACCGGCGATCGCCACCGGCCTGGCCATGGCCCGGCCCGACCTCGACGTCTGGGTCGTCGGCGGTGACGGCGACTTCCTGTCGATCGGTGGCAACCACCTGATCCACGCGCTGCGCCGCAACGTCAACCTCAACCTCCTGCTGTTCAACAACCAGATCTACGGGCTCACGAAGGGGCAGTACTCGCCCACGAGCGAGGTCGGCAAGATCACCAAGTCGTCGCCGATGGGCTCGCTCGACAGCCCGTTCAACGCGCTCAGCCTGGCGCTCGGCGCGGAGGCGTCGTTCGTGGCCCGGACCCACGACATGGACCGGGGCCACATGCAGGAGATGATGCGCCGCGCCATCAACCACCGGGGCGCCGCGTTCGTCGAGATCTACCAGAACTGCAACGTGTTCAACGACGGTGCGTTCGAGCAGATCACCAAGAAGGCCAACCGCGACGAGATGCTGATCCCGCTCACCCACGGCGAGCCGATCCGCTTCGGTGAGAACGGCGAGCACGGCGTGGTGATCGACGACGGCGTCGCCCGGATCGTCGACGTGGCCGAGGTCGGCGCGGAGCGGCTCCTCGTCCACGACGAGACCCGGGCCGATCCCGGCATCGCCTACCTGCTGAGCCGCCTGTCGCGGGGGCCGTTCGAGCCGACGCCGATCGGGGTGCTGCGGGCCGTCGATCGGCCCGACTACGGCAGCTCGGCGTCCCAGCAGCTCCTCGAGGCCCAGTCCGAGCGCGGCCCGGGCGACCTCGCCGCGCTGCTCCACTCCCGGCCGACCTGGACCGTCTCCTGAGCCCACCGGCGGGGCGGCGCGCCACGGGTTGACGCCACGACCGAGCGGCGAGTGCTTGGCACGCGCCCGCTGCGCCGGTCAGCATGGGCGCCGATGGGATGGGTGCTCGATCTCGACGGCGTGCTGTGGCTCGCCGACCAGGCGATCCCGGGTGCCGCCGAGGCCGTCGCCTCGTTGCGGGACGCCGGCCACGAGGTGCTGTTCGTGACGAACAACTCGTCGCGCCGCCTGGGCGAGCAGGAGGCCAAGCTCGCCCGGTTCGGCGTGCCCGCGGAGGGCGACGTGATCAGCTCGGCGATGGCCGCCGCCGAGCTGGTCGAACCGGGCGAGACCGCCCTCGTGTGCGCCGGGCCCGGGGTGACCGAGGCGCTCGAGCGTCGCGGCGCCCGCCCCGTGGCCGACGGGCCGGCCGACGTCGTGGTCGTCGGCTACCACACCGACTTCGACTACGCCCGGATGACCGCGGCCAGCGTGGCGGTGCGCGACGGCGCCCGCCTGGTCGGCACCAACGACGATCCCACGTACCCGACGCCCGACGGCCCGATCCCCGGCGGCGGGGCGATCCTGGCGTCGATCGCCACCGCGACCGGCGTCGCCCCCGAGGTCGCCGGCAAGCCGAACGAGCCGATGGCCCGCCTCGTGCGCCGCCGGCTCGGTCCGACCGGCGTCGTCATCGGCGACCGGCCCGACACCGACGGCGCCTTCGCCCGGACGCTGGGCTACACGTGGGGCCTCGTCCTCTCCGGTGTGACCACGGCCGAGGACCTGCCGACCGATCCCGAGCCCGACCTCGTCAGCGCGGACCTCGCCGAGGCCGTGCGGGCGATGTCCGCGTGAGGGCCGTCCGATCCGTCGCCGCCTCGACGCCGAGCTCGTCCGACGCGGCATCGCGTCGTCACGTGAGCAGGCCCGGGAGATGATCACCTCCGGGCGGGTGCTCGTCGCCGGTGCGTCCGCCACGAAGGCGGCCCGACAGGTGTCGCCGGCCGAGCCGGTCGAGCTGATCGGCCCGCCACCCCGCTTCGTCGGTCGGGGCGGCGAGAAGCTCGACGGCGCGCTCGACCGCTTCGCCATCGACGTCGACGGTCGCCGCGCGCTCGACGCCGGCGCATCGACCGGAGGGTTCTGCGACTGCCTGCTCCAGCGGGGCGCCGCCTCGGTGGTGGCGATCGACGTCGGCTACGGCCAGCTCCACCCCACGATTCGGGAGCACCCGCTCGTCGACGCCCGCGAGCGCACCGACATCCGCTCGGTCTCGGCCGACGACATCGCCGGGCCGGTGGATGTCGTCACCGCCGACCTGTCGTTCATCTCCCTCGGCCGGGTCGCGCCGGCGCTCGTCGGCCTCGTCCGCGACGGCGGTGACCTCGTCGTGCTGGTGAAGCCCCAGTTCGAGGCCGGGCGGCGTGAAGCGTCGAAGGGCCGGGGCATCATTCGCGACTCGCGGGTGTGGCGCCGGGTGCTCGGCGAGGTCGTCGACGCGTTCGCGACGGCCGGCGCGATCGCCGTCGGCGTCGGACCGTCCTCGATCCGGGGCGGGGACGGCAACGTCGAGTTCGTGCTCCACCTGCGCCCGGCGGCCGCGCCCGACCGGGGCGAGCCCCTCGACGCGGCGGCGCTCGACGCGGTCGTGGCCGAGATCGCCGGTCACCCGATCCCCGACGAGGGCGGGCCCGACGGTGGCGCCGCGCCCCCCGGGGCCGGCGGGCCCGAGGACGGGCGCCACGGCGACGGCGATCGCACGGCGGAGGGTGGGGCGTCGTGAAGACGTTCGGCGTCGTCGTCCACCAGCACCGCGACGAGGCGCTCGCGCTGGGTCGTCGGGTCGCCGACTGGTTGCGCGGGGCCGGCCATCTCGTCCGGCTGCTCCCGGAGGACGCGCCGGCCCTCGGCCTCGACGAGCTCGCCGTGGGGCCCGACGAGTTCGTCGCCGGCCTCGACCTGGCGATCAGCGTCGGCGGCGACGGCACGATCCTGCGGACGGTGCACCTGGTGGCGCCGGCCGACGTGCCGGTGCTCGGCATCAACGCCGGCCACCTCGGGTACCTGACCGCCGTCGAGCCGCCCGACATGGAGGAGGCCGTGCGCCGGTTCCTCGCCGGCGAGCACTCGATCGAGGAGCGGATGCAGCTCGACGTGACCGTCGACGCGCCGTCCGGCGACGTCGCCCCGGGGGCCCACGTGGCGCTCAACGAGGCGTCGGTCGAGCGGACCCCGTCGGGGCAGACCACCCGGCTGCGGGTCGACATCGACGGCACCTACTTCACGACCTACACGGCGGACGGCCTCATCGTGGCGACGCCGACCGGTTCGACGGCCTACTCGCTCTCGGCCAGGGGCCCGATCGTGGCGCCGGGCCACCGGGCGCTGCTGCTCACCGCCGTGGCGCCCCACATGCTCTTCGACCGCACGTTGGTGCTCGAGCCGCGTACGATCATGCGGCTCACCGTCGACAACTACCGGCCGGCGTCGCTGGTCATCGACGGCGAGCCCCAGGGGGTCCTCAGCGAAGGCGACAGCGTGGTGTGCACCGCATCGGCCCGGCCCGCCCGGTTCGTGCGGTTCGAGGCCCGGGACTTCCACCAGATCCTCAAGACCAAGTTCGGCCTGAACGATCGTTGAGCCTGGAGGGGTCGCGCCGAACAGCCCCGCTCACCTGGTAGCCCTGAGAACCGGACCGGTGGTCGCGGGTCGCCTCGGCCCGAGGACGACGGGGCGATGTGGAACCATCGGGCCTGGAAGGATTCGAGGGAATGCTGGTCGAGCTGCAGGTCGAGGACCTCGGGATCATCGAGCACCTGGCGCTCACCTTCGGCACCGGGATGACCGCGTTCACCGGTGAGACGGGGGCGGGCAAGACGCTCGTCGTGGAGGCGATCGACCTCCTCGTCGGCGGTCGCGCCGACTCGGCCCTCGTCCGCCCCGGTGCCGACGAGGCCCGGGTGGAGGGCCGGTTCGTCGACGGGGACGACGAGATCGTGCTCGCCCGGGTCGTCCCCCGCGACGGCCGCTCACGCGCCTACGTCGACGGCCGGATGGCCACCGCGGGCCAGCTCGCCGAGGTCGGCGCCCGCCTCGTCGATCTCCACGGCCAGCACGCCCACCAGTCGCTGCTGCGGCCGGCAGCCCAGCGCGACCTGCTCGACGCGTTCGGTGCCGTCGACCTCGGGCCGCTGACCGACGCCCGCGCCCGCCTCTCCGCCATCGAGCGCGACCTGGCGGGGCTCGGCGGCGACCCCCGGGCGCGGGCGAGAGAGATCGACCTGCTGCGCTTCCAGCTCGCGGAGATCAACGAGGTCGGCGTCGGCGACGTCGACGAGGACGCCCAGCTCTCCGAGGAGGAGGACCGGCTCGCCGACGCCGTCGCCCACCGCGAGGCGGCGGAGGCCGCGCTCGAGGCCCTCGGCGGCGACGGCGGCTCGTCCGACCGCCTCGCCGAGGCGGTCGCCGCGCTGCGGGACCGGGGGCCGTACCGCGAGATCGAGGCCCGCGGACGGGCGCTGTCGGCGGAGCTGTCGGAGCTGGCGTCGGACCTGCGCGACGCCGCGGAGATGATCGAACCCGACCCCGAGCGCCTCGCCGAGGTGCGCGCCCGGCGCCGGGCGCTGCGCGACCTGTGCCGCAAGTACGGCGAGGACCTCGAGGCCGTGGCCCGCTACGCGGCCGAGCAACAGGAGCGCCTCGACGAGCTCGCCGCGTGGGAGGACCGGGCCGCGGTGCTCGACGAGTCCGCGGCGACGACCCGCGACGAGATCGCCCGCGAGGAGGCGACCGTCGGGGCGGCCCGGCGCGCCGCGGCGCCCGGGCTGGCGTCGCGCACGGTCGAGCACCTCCACGAGCTGGCCATGCCCCACGCCGAGATCGAGGTCGCGGTCGGCGCCGACCCCGGCGACGAGGTCGAGCTGCTCGTGTCGGCGAACCCGGGCTCGCCGCCGATGCCGTTGATCAAGGTCGCCTCCGGCGGCGAGCTCGCCCGTACGATGCTGGCCATCCGCCTCGTGCTGACCAACGCCCCACCGACCCTGGTCTTCGACGAGGTCGATGCCGGCATCGGCGGCTCGGCGGCGACCGCGGTCGGACGGGCGCTGGCCCGCATCGGCGCCTCCCACCAGGTGTTCGTGGTGACCCACCTCGCGCAGGTCGCGGCGTGGGCCGATGCCCAGGTCGCGGTGGAGAAGGCGACCGACGGCGCGGGGACGGTGTCGCTCGCCCGGGTGCTCGACCACGACGAACGGGTCGTCGAGCTGTCCCGCATGCTGTCGGGCTCGCCCGAGAGCGGGTCGGCCCGCCTCCACGCCGACGAGCTGCTCGCCGAGGCCGTCGTGGCCCGCGAGGGCGCGCGATGAGGTGGCGGCGCGCCGGGGCCGACGACGACGCCGAGGTGAGCCCCCTGCTGGCGGCGGCAGCGAGCGTCCACACCCGCCGGCCCCGCACGACGGTGGCGGGACCGGCCCGGGTCGACCCCGACATCAACCAGCTCGTCCGCCGTCTCGCCCCCGGGGAGATCGCGGTCGTCGACGCGCCCCACCTGCGCCAGGTCGAGGCACGGGGCCTCATCGACGCCGGCGTCGCCGCGGTCGTGAACTGCTCGGTGATGGTCGCACCGCCCTCCGAGGTCAGCGGGGCGTCGGAGCTGTCGCTGGCCGGTGTTCCCGTGGTCGACGGCGTCGGCAGCCAGGTCCTCCACCGGGTCGCCGACGGCGACCGGGTGACGATCATCGGCCCGCACGTGCTCGTCGGCGACCTGCGCGTCGGCAGCGGCCACCGCCACGAGGCCGCCGAGCTGCGCAAGCGCCAGACCGCGGCCCGCGAGTCGCTCGGCGACCAGCTCGAGGAGTTCGCCAGCGACTCGCTGGACGCGCTGCGCGAGCACCGCGAGCTGATCGTCGGCGGCGTCCACTCCGAGGACGTGTTCCTCGACTGCGCGGGCCGCCACGTGCTCGTCGTGCTGAACGGTCCGAGCGCCCCCGATGAGCTCGCCACCCTGCGCCACAGCGGCTACGTGGGTGCGCTGCGCCCGCTCGTCGTCGGTGTCGACCGCGGGGTCGGGCTCGCACTGGCCCACGGCGTGCGCCCGGACGTGGCGGTCGGCGACCTGTGCCTGGTCGGCGACGACGAGCTGCGCAAGGTGTCGCGGCTCATCGCGGTCGGCGGGGAGAAGGTGGTCGTCGAGAGCCGCAACCGGGTCGACGAGCTCGGCCTGCGCTGCGAGGAGATCGAGGTGCCGCTGCCGAGCGAGGACGCGGCGGTGCTCCTGGCCCACGAGGGCGGCGCCGAGCTGATCGTGGTCGTCGGCGACCGCGCCGCGATCAGTGCGACCCCGGGTGCGGCCCGGATGGCGCCGTCGACCTACGCGGTGCGCATGCGGGTCGGTGCCACGCTGGTCGACGCGACCGGGGTGAGCCGCCTCTACCGCACCACGGTCCAGCCCCGCGAGCTCGGCTGGCTCGTCCTCGCCGCGGTCGCGGCCCTCGTGGTGATCTTCCTGGTCAGCGAGCCGCTGCAGACGATCGTGCGCGGTTTCTGGATCACCCTGTGACGAGCGCCGACCCGATCACGCCGGCGGTGGCGACGTCGTGATCAACATCCGCTACCACATCGTCAGCATCGTCGCGATCTTCCTCGCCCTCGCACTCGGCGTGGCCGTCGGCTCCGCGTTCATCGACGACGCCACGATCGCCACGCTCGAGAACCGCCTCGACGCCCTCCAGGACGAGATCGACGAGACCACCGAGGACAACGAGGCGCTCGAGGCCCAGGTCGCGCGGCTCGAACAGGTGCGGGAGTCGCTGGGGGCCGAGGCCGGCGAGCGGCTGCTGTCGGGACGCATCGAGGAGCAGCCCCTGCTCGTGATCACGGTCGAGGGCACCGAGGCCGACACGCTGCGCGCGGTGCGCGGCGCGATCGAGGACAGCGGGGCGGCGCTGGCCGGCACGCTGACCGTGACCGCCGCCGCGCAACCACCCGACGGCGAGGACCTGGTCCCGTTGGCGGGCCTCGTCGACAGCAGCGCCGCCGGGGCCGAGGTGTGGAACGACGTGTGGCGCGAGCTGGTCTCCGCCGCGGCGATATCGGCCACGACCGGGGAGGACCCGGCGCCGACGACGACGTCGACGGTCCCGACCACCACGACCAGCGCCCCGAGCACCACCACGACCGCACCGACCGGCGGCCCGCTCGTCCTGCAGGTCGGCCGGGGTCGTCGTGGTCGTCGTGGGCCGGGTCGTGGTGGTGGTCGACGCCGTCGTGGAGGTCGGGCCGTCGCCGGGCTCGCCGG
>JAXHUH010000193.1:0-20841 GCA_034211175.1 Actinomycetota bacterium | reverse complement strand
CGTCGTCTTCCCATGATCGATGTGCCCCATCGTCCCAACATTCAAATGGGGCTTCGTCCGCTCGAACTTCGACTTGGCCATCTGCTATCTGCCTCTCGGTCCGTGGTGAGCCGGCGACGCTGCGGCCGCAGGCCTGTGTTCGCCGATCGGGTCGGCATTCGTCGTGACGCGCCCCGGTAGTGGCCGGGCCGGAGCGGTCACCGGCGAAGCGTAGTCCTCAACCGGTGAACGGTCGACGCTCACCAGGGAGAACACCTCCACGACGGCCCCGGGATCGCCAGGACCGGGGACATGTGGCCGCCTCGGAGCAGGTCACGAACCGGGCGGTGAGGCCCGGTAGCGGTAGCCGTGGACCACCTCCAGGCCCTCACGTCGATAGAGCGCGCGGGCGGCGGTGTTGTCCGCCATCACCTGGAGCCACAACGTCGAGGCGCCGAGCTCGTGGCCGGCCCTGCGCAGCTCGGCGAGCACCAGCGTCGCCACGCCCCGACGGCGTGCCGCCTCGACCGTGCGCATGGCGAACACCCCGAAGCCGTCCCCGTCGAGGGTCCCCAACCCACCACCGAGGACGGAGCCGCCCGACGCATGAGCCGTCACGTACCGCTGGACGAGGCCGGCGGAGGCCATCTCGGCGAGGCGGTCGTCGTCGTCGACCAGCGTGGCGAACGCCGGCGACGGCGACGTCGCGCACCGCACCTCGACACCGCCGGCTCCGGCGGGCGCCGGGACCGCCGGTGCGGCTACCGCCGTCTCCGCCTCCGGCGCCGCGATCGGAGCGACCATGACCAGGGCGCCGGGCACCTCGAGGTAGCCACGGTGGTCGAGCTCGGCCCCGAGATCGGGATCCACGCCATCGAACAGCTGGAACATGGTCCGCCGCCCACGGTCGGCGTACCACCGCTCGGCGGCGTCCACCGCGGCGCCGACGGGTCGATCGGGCTTCCCGGTCGGCCAGACCGAGTTGGCGCGCCCGGTGGCGCCCCGGTCGGCGCGCAGGACCCAGCCGCCGAGCTGGTGTCGCTCGGACCCCGGCATCGACCGGTCGCTCCACAGCTCGAGGGTCCGCCGGCCGATCTCTCCCATGCCGCCAGTGTGCTCCGGCGGGCGTGCGGGCGCCCGGCCCGATTCGCCGTGCGCGCGACGACCACGGGCGCGACAGGCTGGCGCCATGGCCTCCGATGACCCCTCCCCGCCCGGGCACACCGAGCTCGCGGCACGTCTCGCCCGGACGTGCACGCTTCGGGGCGACTTCACCCTGCGCTCGGGCCGGCGGGCCGACACGTACTTCGACAAGTACCGCTTCGAGTCCGATCCCGCGCTCCTCCGGGCGGTCGCCGACCTGGCGGCACCGTTGGTGCCCCCGGGGACCGAGCTGCTGGCCGGGCTCGAGCTGGGCGGTGTCCCGGTGGCGACCGCCCTGTCGCTGGTAACCGGGTTGCCGACCGTGTTCGTGCGCAAGGTGGCGAAGACCTACGGCACGGCGAAGCTCGCGGAGGGGGCCGAGGTGACCGGCCGTCGGCTGCTCGTCGTCGAGGACGTGGTCACGACCGGCGGCCAGGTCGCCGCCTCCACCGGTGACCTCCGAACCCTCGGCGCGACGGTCGACACCGCGCTGTGCATCATCGACCGCAGCGGCGGCGACCATCACCTCGCCGCCGCCGACCTGCACCTGATCAGCGTCTTCACCGGCGCCGAGCTCGACCTCGGCTGATCACCCCGGCTCACCGGCGGGCCGGAGCCAGGAGTCCCTCCCGGGCTCCCAGACGAAGCGCACCCGATCCGCCTCGAGCAGCGGTGGATCATCGACCACCGGCCCGCCCACGGTGTCGCACACGACCTCGACGGCCACCGAGCCCGACGCGACGTCGTGGTCCACCACGACGCAGCCGATCTCGAACGGCGCTTCGACGAGTGAGGCGAAGCACAGCTGCAGCAGATGCCCACGGATGTCGTGGCTGCGGAGGTGGAGGTGCCCGGCGAGGACGACCTCGGGCCGTGCGGCGGGCGGCGGCTGGTGATCGGCCAGCGTCTCGAGCGAGCCGGCGTAGCGGAGCCCGTGCCGATCGCACCGCTCACCGATGTCGAGGACCGGGAAGTGGGTGAACGTCACGACCGGCCCATCGTCGACCGTCACCAGGTCCGCGCAGGCGGCCGCGAACGGCCGGCCGCCCGGGGCCCTGCCAACCACCTCCCACGCCCGGGCACCGAGGCCGGCGCCGGTGAACAGGCTGCTCAGGTGGCGGTCGGCGTCGCCGCCGGCGATCGGGTTCCAGATCGCGGGCGCCCCGGCGGCGGACACCAGCGTCGCCAGGCGGACCTCCGCCTCGAACACGTCGTGGTTGCCAGCGAGCAGCACGGTCGGGCCTCCGGCCGCCGCGACCGCATCGACGACGTGGGCGACCGAGGCGGCGTCGCCGAAGTGCGAGAGATCACCGAGGACCGCCACCACGTCGGACCCGGCGACGAGCGGGTGGGCCAGCGCCGCGGCCAGTCGCGCGTGCGCATCGTCCAGGTGGAGCCGATGGTGCCAGACGATCTCCTCGCGTCGACCGAGCGCGACGTGAGGGTCGGCGATCACGCCGATCCGCACAGCAGTCCCTCCAGATCCGCCCGCCCCGGGCTCGTCGTGCGCGAGCCGTCCCGTCGTTCGAAGGCCAGGACACGGTCGGGCGGCACGACCAGCCGTGCCCGGGGGCCGGGCCGTGCACCGGCCCGCCAGGCGACGACCACGTCGAGGTCGACGCCCGCCGGGGTGCGGACACGGGCCAGCCACGACCCACCGGACGGCTCGGCGCTGATCACCACCACCTCGACCACAACACCGTCGACGGGCCCGATCGCGCCCGGATCGGCCTCGATGAGGTCGGCATCGGAGGGCCGCAGGCACCACACGCGATCTGCGGTGTCGATCGCGTTCACCCGCGGTACCCCGACGAACGTGGCCACGAACAGGTTAACGGGCGCCTCGATGAGCTCGATCGGCGTGCCGACCTGAACGATTCGGCCCTCCCGCATCACCGCCACCCGGTCGGCGACACCCGTGGCCTCGCCCTGATCGTGGGTGACGAACACGGCGTCGCCGACGGAGCCCTCGGCGTGGAGGCGCCGCAGCTCCCGCCGGAGCTCGACCCGCAACTCGGCATCGAGGCTCGAGAACGGCTCGTCGAGCAGCATCACCCTCGGTCGACCGACGAGGGCGCGGGCGATGCCGACACGTTGGCGCTGGCCACCCGAGAGCTGGTGGGGATGTCGGTCGAGGAGCTCGGAGATGCGCAGGCGCTCCGCGATCGGCCCGATGGCGTCGGATCGCCGCGCGGCGCGGCGCAACGATCCGGCGAGTCCGACCGCGATGTTGTGCCGCACGGTCAGGTGGGGGAAGAGCGCGCCGTCCTGGAACACCATGGCGGCGCCCCGGTGGGCCGGATCGACGCCGCCGACATCGGTCCCGTCGAGACGCACCGAACCGGCGTCGAGGCGCTCGATGCCGGCCACGGCCCGCAGGAGCGTGCTCTTGCCGCATCCGCTCGGCCCGAGGAGGGCGACGATCTGCCCGTGGTCGACGGTGAGGTCGGCCCCGTCGAGCGCGCGCACCGCCCCGAAGCGCTTGACGGCACCGCGCACCTCCATCGTCGGCACGCCCGGACGACCACCTCGCGGGTCGACGACGGGACCGTCACCGTCGACGGCTACCTCGGCGGTCACGACCGTCATCCGAGGATGTCCGACATCTCGTCCGACGCGCCCTCGAGCACCGCCATCGGGTCGTCGGAGCGCTGGGCGGCCTCGATCCAGCGCTCGGTGAAGATCCGGGTGAGCCGTGAGCTGTCGTCGCCCGGGAACGAGTACCACCGGTCGACCAGGTCGGCCTGCGCCCAGGCCGCGCTCCACGGCGGGGCGTCGAACTGCTCCGAGAGCGACTCGGCGTTGGCCGCGTGCGTCGGGAGGTTGCCGAGGAGCTCGACGCGCATCAGGTCGATCTCCGGGCTCGTCAGGCACTCGAGGACCGCGAACGCGTCGTCGCGGCGGTCCTCCTGCGCCAACAGCGCCAGCCCGTTGCCACCGGCGGGGACGCGCACCTCGGTGCTGTCGTCGGCCGCCGGGAACGGATGGGCCGTCCACGCGAAGTCGGCCCGCTCGGCCACGCCGTCGATGGCGGACGAGGACCACACCAACATGGCCACCTTGCCCTGCTCGAACGCCTCCCGGGACTGGTCCTGGTCGCCGGGGAACGCGAGGTCCTGCTGGTAGAGGTCGTGCCAGTGACCGATGGCGGCCGCGGCGGCGTCGTCGGTGAACGCGGGCCGGAGCTCGTCGTCGATGAGGCCCCCGCCGGCGCTGAGCAGGTAGGTCAGCGGGATGTAGCCCTCCTGGATGCCGAAGCTCATCCCGTAGCGGTCGGGCCCGCTCGCCGCGACCGCCGCCGAGATCTCCTCGACGTCCGCCCATGTCCCGGGCACCGTGTCGGGGTCGAGCCCGGCCTCGGTGAGCAGGTCCTGGTTCACGAAGACGACCGGGACGGAGATGATCCACGGGACGATGACCTGCTCGTCACCGATGCGGCCGACCTCGAGGAACGGCATGTCGGCGGGGTCGAGCACGTCGCTGCCGTCCACGTACTCGTCGAGCGGCACGGTGAAGTCGGCCGAGCCCATGGCGATGACCTGGTTCAGGCCCTGCACCGCGATGTCCGGCCCGGCATCGGCGAGCACGTCGACGGCCAGCTTGAGCTGCATCTCCGTGTAGTCGACCTCGACGCCGACGGGCTCGATCGCGACGCCGGTCCGGTCCTGGCAGGCCTCGGTCAGGGGCAGGACGTCCTCGGCGAACCCGTCGCCGAACGGCAGCCACATCTCGATCGGGTCGTCGGCGAGGCGCAGATCCGTCGCGCCGCCGTCGGAGCCGTCCGTGCCGTCGGCGGGCTCGACCGCGGCCGTTGCGGTGGTGTCGGAGCCGGCGTCGGCGGACGTGGTCGAGGTCGCCTCGGCACCGGACGCGTCCTCGGTGTCGTCGTCGCCGCCGCAGGCCCCGAGCAGGGCGACGATGCAGAGGCCGATGGCGCCGAGACGTGCTCGGGCGCGCGCTGGCTGACGTTCGGTGGGCATGGGCTCGACCTCCGGGGGTGGAGTGGTCAGTTGGTGGCGTAGGCGAGCGTGCGGGCGAAGTACCGCTGGACGATGACCAGCAGCACGGCGAGCGGGAGCAGCGCCAGGGCGGCGGCCGCCATGGCCGGCCCCCAGTCGGGGAAGCCGTCGACCTGCTTCTGGTAGCCGGCGATGGCGAAGGGGAGCGTTGCGTTGGCGTCGCTGCGCAGGACGATCAGCGGCCAGAAGAAGGCGTTCCAGTGGGTGACGAACGAGAACGCGGCGAACGCGGCCGCGCCGGGGGCGATGTAGGGCCAGACGACGTGGCGGAACGTGCTCCACCGGCCGAGCCCGAACAGGTCGGCCGCCTGCAACTGGGTCTCCGGGACCTGGCGGACGTGCTGGGTCAGGAGGTACGTGCCCGCCGCGGTCGCGGCGAACGGCAGCACCAGCGCCCAACGGGTGTCGAGCATCCCGAGGGCGTCGAGGGTCAGGAAGTTCGGGATGATCAGCGCCGGTCCCGGCACCGCCAGCACCACGACCAGCAGCGACTGCACGACGGCACCGCCACGGGGCCGGAGCCGGCCGAGCGCGTACGCCGCCGCGACCGCGGTGACGATCTGGCACGCGGTGATCGCCGTCGTCGTGACGACCGTGTTCCGGTACAGCGCCAGCATGTCGAGGTCGGCGAGGACGACCGAGAAGTTGGCGAACGACCAGCCGCCCTCGAAGATCTGCAGCGGTGCCCTGCTGATGGCCTCGGTCGGACGGAACGCGGACGCCACGATGAGCGCGTACGGCGCGGCGAAGAACAGGCCGAGGAGCACCAGCCAGGCGTCGACGACGAGGCGGCGGCTCACCGGTCGCCTCCGGCGGAGCGCAAGCCGCGCCGCAACGTGACGCTGACCGCGACGGCCAGGACGGCGATGGCCGCGGCGAGGAGCATCGAGATGACCGCCCCGTCGCCGAGGTCGAAGAACCGGAACGAGCGCTCCCACGCCAGGAACGCGAGCGTTCGGGTCACGCCGTCGGGGCCGCCGTCGGTCAGGAGCAGGACCTGGTCGAAGGACTGGAGCGCGGAGACGGTGGCGAGCACCGAGGCGACCACGATCGTCCGGCGGAGCTGGGGGACGAACAGCTGGTACTTGTGGACCACGCCCCGCCATCGCCCGAACACCCGGGCCGCGGACACGAGTGAGGGCGGCACCCGGCTGAGCGATGCGCTGAACAGCAGGAAGAGCAGGCCCGTGTCCGCCCAGAGACCGACGAGGATGACGACCCACGGTGCGGTCGCCGGGTCGCGGAGCCAGTTCGGCCCGTCGACGGCGACGAGGTCGAGCACCTGGTTGATCGGGCCGTCGAGGCCGAAGACGAGTCGCCAACCGACGGCGGCGATCGACAGCGAGGTCGCGATGGGCAGGACGATGGCGTTGCCGGTGAGTCGTCGCAGGACCGGGCGGTCGTGGAGCGCCAGCGCGGCGGCCATCGCCACCACGACCGTGGCGACGACCACGACGACGGCGTAGAGGAGCGTGAACCGCAGCGACCGGTGAACGTCGCCCTCGGCGAGCACGGCCCGCCAGTTCTCGAGGCCGACACCGGGCGCGTCCCGCCGGGTCAGGCGCCGGTCCTGGGTCGACACGATCGCGTTGCCGACCAGCGGCCAGAGCACGAACAGCCCGAGCTGCGCCACGGTCGCCGCGAGGAGCGCCCACGCGAGGGCGTTCGTGCGCAGTCCCTGCGGAGCACCGGGACGGCTGCGACGACCCCGCGGCCCGGGCGGGCGATCGGCCGCGGAGACGACGGCCCCGGGGTCGACATCCCGGGCGGCGGTCGCCGCGGGCTCAGAAGCGATGCTGATCGAGGACATCGCTCGTCAGGTCCTGGGCGGTCTGGGCGGCGGCACCGAGGTGGAGGACGAGGGCCACGACGAGGGCATCGACGAGGGCCAGGTGGACGAGCCGGCTCGCGACCGCCTCGACCCGTACCGCCGTCTCGGGGCTGCCACCGACGATGGCGACGTCGAGCTGCTCGGTCAGGGGCGAACGCCGGAAGCTGGTGATGCCGACGGTCCCCGCACCCGCGTCGCGCGCCGTCTTCGTCGCGGTGACGGTCTCGACGGTCGAGCCGGTGTGGCTGATGGCGATGCTGACGTCCCTGCTGTCGAGCAGGCGCGCCGAGACGTGCTGCACGTGCACGTCGCCGGGGGCCTCGGCGTCGACCCCGACGGTCTTGAGGCGGTAGGCGAGGTCCTGGGCGAGCGGCGTGGAGGTCCCGACCGCGACGACGAGGACCCGACGTGCGGCGGCGACGGCGGCGACGGCCGCCTCGAGCACGCCGTCCTCCAGGCCCTCGGCAGCCCGGGTCAGGCTCGCGGCGGCCTCGTGGAGGACACCCCGGGCGACGGTCGTCGGATCGTCGTCGGGACCGACCCCGAGCGGCAGCGGTTGCGAGCGCCCGGTGGCTCCGCGGGCGAGACCGATCTTCAGCGCCTGGAAGCCGGCCAGGCCGAGCGTCTGGCAGAAGCGGACGACCGTCGAGAGCGACGTGCCCGCCTCGGAGGCGATGTCGCTGACCGACGAGTGCATGACGTGGTCGGGGTCGGCGACGACGACCTCGGCGACGCGCCGCTCGGCACCGCTCAACGCCGGGAGCTGTGAGCGGATGACCTCGATGACCGGCACGCTCTGGTGCGTCTCCGACGTGGTCGTTCCTGCCATGCGCCGGACGGTACGCAGCGGCGGTGAACCGCTCTTGAACGCCGGGAGGCCGTTGGAAGGAGCTTCCGGGAAGCGACGGAACGTCGAACGTCGTTCCAAGCCGTCGGGTCGTGCGGCCCGGCGGCGCCGAGGTCAGCCGGTGATGAGGCGCAGGCGCTCGGCCACGGCGCGCTGGCCGCCCTCGGCGGCCCAGTCGGCCGGGGTGGCGTGGTGGGCGCCGTCGCGGATCGTTGGGTCGGCGCCGTGGACGAGCAGGAGCTCGACGCAGCCGGTTGCGCCGTGCTGGGCGGCGAGATGGAGCGCGGTGGCGGCCCGACCGTGGCCGGAGCCGCCGAAGTCGTGGCGCAGGTTCGGATCGGCGCCGTGGTCGAGGAGCCACCGGGCCGCGCCGACCCGGTCGCTGTAGGTGGCCCACAACAGCGGCGTGCCCCGGAACGGGTTGGCGTCGACGTCGGCGCCACGGGCCACGAGGAGGTCCATCGCGGCCACGCGGTCGTTGCGGGCCGCCCAGGTGAGGGCCTCGTCGATCGTGGTTCGGGCGTCGACAGGCCGGTCGCGGGGCGGGAACGCGTCGATCGGCGCCCGGAACGCCATGCCGGCGTCTCCACCGGAGCGGAGCGCTCCGTCGGGCCCGAGCCAGCGGTCGATGCCGTCGAGGTCCCCGAGCCCGGCCGCGCTGCGCAGGTCGTCGGGTGCGGGCCGGAGCCGCCCGTCGGATGCCGAGGCGATGGCTGTGGCCGTAGCCGGGTGGCCGTAGAAGAGCGCGAACGACAGCGGCGTGGACCCGTCGACGCCATCGACGGTGGCGTCGGCGGGCGCGCCGGCGGCGACGAGCCGCTGCGCAAGCGCCGTGTGCCCGCTGAACCCGGCGACGTGCAGCGCGGTCCAGCCGTCGCGCCCCGGCTGCGACGGATCAGCCCCGGCGGCCAACAACCGGTCCACGACGTCCAGCGCCGTGGCGCCCGCATCGACCGGCGGCAGGGCGCAGTCCCCGGTCACCGCCGATGCCGCTTCGAACAGGAGGCTCGCGCCCGCGCGGTCGGCCGCGGCGATCAGCCCGGGCTCGGCCCGCACCGCAGCGGACACTCCCGGCCCGTCCGCCGCCCGAATCGCCCGGCGCACCCCGTCGATCCCCATCGCCGGAGTCTGCCAGTCCGATCGCATCGGCCGTCGTCCCTCCGGTCGTGCGAACCCGGAGCGATGAGGCCGCGAGGCGGGAGCCGTCGGTACCGGCGGGCGACCCCGTCCCGACCGCACCACTCGGCGACCGGGACGCGCCGACCGGAAGCCGTCGAGCCGTCGAGCAGACGACCGATGTCCGTGAGCTGTCCGTTCGATGCCGACGTCGTGGGGACGTCCGGCGCGGCCACGAGAACCGGGAGGTCGGGGCCGTGGAACCGACCGTCCCGACGTTCCCGACCCTCGACGGCGTGATGCAGGCGCCGGTTGACCTGGCGTGGCACCCATCCCGACACCGCCCACCTCGTAGCCGGCGACGTCGTCGCCGCCGTGCAGGCGTTGAAGGAGGAACCCGGTGACGAGCTCCAGGTCTGGGGCAGCGGCCGGCTGCCCCGCACGCTGCTGCGCCACGGGCTCGTCGACCACTTCCGGCTGATGACGTTCCCGCTGGTGCTCGGTTCGGGCCGCCAGTTGTTCGACCCCGGCGCGCTCCCGTCGACGCTGCGCCTCACCGACGCCACCGTCACCGACCAAGGCGCCATCCTCGCCACCTACACCCCCACCGGCCCCGTCGAGCACGGCCGGATGTAGCCGGTCACCGCGGATCGCCGGCCCGGAGCCCGCACCCCCAGCAGGTCCACCGATCCGGCCCTCGACACCGGTTCGGTAGACCAGTTCGAACGGTTGCGACCCGGCCGGACGCCTCGAAGAGAGGACTCCACCAGGCGGGCGGCACGGCGACCCTCCCGTCCGAGGCGACTCCCGAGGACGCGATCAGCCAGCTCGGGACCGACCCCTAGCGATTGCAGCGCACGACCCCGCCGACCTGAAGGCGGTCTTGCGCCTTGGCAGTACTCCAGGAACGGCTGCACTCACACGTGGGGCGGCCGACCCGGAACCCGACCTGCGAGGGCCAGGTGCCGAATCGCCTCGTGGAACCCATACCCAGACCTCGCCGGGCCCGAAGGCGGGCCTGATGGCCTTGGCGGAGCGGGGAAGAATGGCGGCGCTCCCATCCGAGGCGGCCGCCGAACGAAGGTCCGGCTCGTTCACCGCGAGGGCCCGGTGCTGACGCACCTCGTGGATCCCGTGCCCAGGGCCCGCCTGGCCCGAAGGCCCCGAGCGGAGCGGGAGGAAAGGCGGCCCTCCCTTGTGAGGTGGCCACCGAACAAAGGAAGGGCCAGCTCGTCCGCCGCGAGGACTCGGTGCTGACGCACCTCGTGGAACCCATGCCCAGGGCCCGCCTGGCCCGAAGGCCCCGAGCGGAGCGGGAGGAATGGCGGCCTCCCGTTCGAGGCGGCTGCCGAGAACGAAAACAGCCAGCTCGTGGCGACGGTCAGACTCGAACTGACGACCCCTCGATTATGAGCCGAGTGCTCTCACCAACTGAGCTACGTCGCCTGGCGGAGTGCGAAGCGGCGTCGCCGCTGGCACCGAGCCCCCTGACAGAATCGAACTGTCGACCTTTTCCTTACCATGGAAACGCTCTGCCGACTGAGCTAAGGGGGCCTGACGGCTGCGGCCGTCGGGGTCCACATGATAGCCACATCGGCGGCACATGCCAGTCCGCCATCCGAGGGTCGCTCAACTACGGGTGCCGGTGACCGATAGTGGTGGTGTGAAGCTGGCCAGGGTGGCTGTCGACCTTGCTGGCGGTGCCGCGACCGCCCTCGATCTCAATCCGCGGGTCACGGTCGTGACCGGCCTGGATCCGTCGATCAGGGACGGCATGGCGCAGCTCGTGCTGGCCGCGCTGGGGACGTCGGCGCCGGGCTACCACGCCGAGATCACCACTGTGAGTGGTCAGTACGTCGCTGCGTTCCGGCCGCACGGCTCCGAGCATCAGGTCATCGACGTCACCGACGGCCGCGACGTGACGGCGACGTTCCGCACGGCGGACGGCTGGCTCGACCTGATGGTGGCCGAGCCGGGCCCGGGCCTCGACGGTGACGAACGCGTTCGGTGGTTGTGGCTCGGTGATCCGGATCTCGATGTCGGCGACCCGGCGGAGGCGTGGCTCCGTTCGTTGTGGGGCCGCGACGGCGATGCCGTCGTCCGTGCCGCGACAGCGGCGATCGGCGCCGAACGACGGCTGAAGGACGCCGTCGTCGAGGCGGCAGCGAACACCTCGCCGGCGGCGACGCCGGGAGCCCAGCCGGCCCCGGGCGCGGGTTCGGACGCGTGGACGGCCGCGGTCTCGGACGCGATCACCGCGCCGGCGGAACCGTCGCCGGACGGCGCCACGGGTGCCGAGGCGCCGGCGGACGCGGTGGAGCAGGCGCGGGCACGCCACGACCGAATGCGGCGGATCACGTTGTGGACGGGTCTCGGCCTTCCGGTCGCGGCGTTGGCCTCGCTGGTGATCATCGGTCCGGTCGTGGCGTTGGCGCTGATCGTGTTGGCCATCCTCGTCGCCGGCGGGTGCCTCCTCGCGGAGAACAAGCTCCGCCACGCCATCGAGGAGGCCAAGGACGCCGAGCGCCGCACGCCGGCGCCGCCGGTGGAGCTCCCGTCGGCCAACGGACAGGCCCCGACCCCACCGTCGAGCGCCAACGGTGCCCACCCGCACCTGCGAGCGGAGGCCGACTCGGCACAGCAGGCGCTCGCGTCGTGGACGGACGTCGCCGGCGACGTGCCCCCGTCGTGGGTGTCGGAGCACGCGGCGGAGGTCCGGGTGGCGGCCGCGGCGGCCCCCGACGGCACGGAGACCGCGAGCGCGAGGGCGGTGACGCGCCGACTGCTCGGCCTCGACCGCCGGCTGTCGGCCCTGCGGGAGCGCCTCGACCCGAACGCGTCGCTCCCGTTGCTCGTGAGCGACCCGCTCGACGGGCTCGACGATCGGGCACGGAGCGCGTTGGGCCACTACCTGGTCGAGATCTCGCAGCGCCAGCAGATCGTGGTGCTGTCGGACGACCCGGCGACGGCCGAGTGGGCCGCGTCGATGGCCCAGGCCACGGGTGCGGTCGGCCTCGTCGACCTGTCGCAGCCGGTGCCGGCCTGACGAGGTGAGCCGGTAGCGTCGCCGCGCGTGGAGATCCGCCTGGCCGAACCGGACGACGCCGAGGCGATCCGGACGATCTACAACCGTGAGGTGCTGAGCTCGGCGCACACGCTCGATCTGCGGGAGCGCTCGCCCGAGGAGCACCGCGCGTGGATGGACGCCCGCAGCGGAGCGCACGCGGTGATCGTGGCGGTGGTCGACGGCGAGATCGCAGGGTTCGGCTCGTTGTCGGCCTATCGGGACCGCCCGGGCTACACGTCGACGGTCGAGGACTCGGTGTACGTGGCGCCCGGCCACCAGGGCGCGGGTGTCGGGCGCAAGCTGCTCACGACACTCGTGGAGGTGGCGACCCGCCACGGCTTCCACTCGGTGATGGCCCGGATCGTGGCCGGACACGAGGCGTCGCTCGCCCTCCACCGTGGGTTGGGCTTCGAGCTGGTCGGGGTGGAGCGGGAGGTGGGCCGCAAGTTCGGCCGCTGGATCGACGTGTGCCTGCTCCAGCTCCTCCTGTCACGCACGCCCTCGCCCTGATCGTTCATGGCCACCCCGGAGACGATCGGTGTGACGTGCACAGGTGCAGCATCTGCCGTGCGAGCCGACAACGGCCTGAACAGGCCAAACACGGCGATATGAACAGGTGGGGCCAGCGATGTGCGACGCTGCTCGGCGATGAGCGACACGCCCTCGCCGACGGATCGGGCGGCCCACGAGGCGCGGCTGGTGCGGGAGCGGGCCGAGGTCGCCCGGAGGCTGGAGGGCCTGGACCGCACGTTCGACGAGCTCGTCGAGCGGGCCGACGTCGAGCCGGCGGACGACGAGCACGACCCGGACGGGACGACGGCCTACGAACGTGCGCAGGTGTCGTCGCTGCGGGCGGAGATGCGGGCCCGTCTGGCCCAGCTCGACGAGGCGCTGGCCGACCTGGACCGGGACGCCTACGACCGCTGCACGTCCTGCGGGGGACCGATCGGCGCGGCCCGGCTCGAGGTGTTGCCGGGCACGCGGGTGTGCGTGCGGTGCGCGTCGTCGTGAGCCGTCGGGTGCTCAGCGGCGGGCGTGGGCGGCCCAGCCGTACTGGTTGGACCTGACCTCGACGGCGGCGAAACCGGCCGCACGGAGGCGATCGTCGACCGTGGCCGGGTCGACGGGGTTGTAGATGTCGTCGACGTGGAACCCGGCGAGCTCGTCGCTGGCGACGCTGTCGGAGGCGACGAAGAGCGCGCCCGGCGCCAGGACGCGGGCGACCTCGGCGAAGAGCCGGTCCTGCAGCTCGGCGGTCGGCACGTGGTGGAGCATGGTGAACGAGACGGCCCCGCTGAAGCGCCCGTCGTCGAAGGGCAGGTCGGTTGCGTCGGCGTGGACGACCTCGACGTTGGTGCCGGCGAGTCGGCGGGCGAGGTCGTCGGCCAGCGCGTCGTCGATCTCCACCGCGGTGAGCGCCGGGAGCCGGTCGCGCAGGAGGTCGGTGGTGAGCCCGGGGCCGGCCCCGACCTCGAGCACGTCGTCACCGAGGCGGGCGTCAGCGAGCGCGTACGGGAGGATGATGTCTCGCAGGGCGGCCCGCCACTCGGGGCTGGCGCAGTGCTCGAGGTGCTGCGTGTTCATGCCGGCGAAGGTACGACCGGCCCGTCGTGGCGGGAACCGCGTACGGTGACGCTCGATGTCGCCGAACGGACAACCCGCTCGGCAACGGGCCTCACGGAGGTCACCATGGCCGCAGCCGACACGGCGGACACGAACGTCACCGTCGTCGACCCGGTGGCGATGCCACCCGGGGTCACGATCGACCTGGAGCCGAGCGGCGGTTTCACGTGGCACGCCCACCGCGAGCACCAGCTGGCGTTCGCGTCCCGCGGCCTGCTGGTGATGGGCGCGGGTGGCCGGACATGGGTGCTGCCGCCGTCGCGTGCACTGTGGATCCCGGCCGGGGTCCGCCACTCGGTCGCGGCGGAGGGAGCGACCACGATGCTCGGCGTCTATGTACCCCGCGACCGTTGCCCGTTGCGGTGGACGGACCCGACGGCGATCGACGCGTCGGGCCTCGTGGGCGAGTTGATCGTCCACCTCGGCCGCGGCGACGTGCGGGGCGGGGCGCGCCGTCGGGCCGAGGCGGTGCTGTGGGACGTCGTTCGGCCCCTCGACGTCTCAGCGCTACCCACGCCGATGCCGACGGACGAACGGGCCCGCCGGGTGGCCGACGCCCTCCTCGCCGATCCGACGGACGGGCGGGACCTGGCGGCGTGGGGCCGCCAGGTCGGCGCGAGCGGCCGCACGCTGGCCCGCCTGTTCGCCGCCGAGACGGGCCTCACCTTCGGGCGGTGGCGCACCAACGCCCGGCTCGCCGCCGCACTCGCCCACCTCGGCGCCGGGTCCGGCGTGGCGGCGACGGCGCGCCGTGTCGGCTACGCGACCCCGAGTGCGTTCGTCGCCGCGTTCCGCCGAGAGCTGGGCACGACCCCGGCCCGCTACACCGTCGACGCTCCCCCTGCGGCCGGTGAGCTCGACGATCGAGGTTCATTACACTCTGGTGACGCTCGTGTAACAGCTGTGACACAGTCGGCGACAATGGTCGCGGGATGCCGAGCCCGACCCCGACCGCATCGGACCGACGCCGCGGAGCGACCACCTCCGCGATCCGTGGGAGGCCAGCGGTCGCGTCGCTGATCGTTGCGGCACTCACGCTGGTGGCGGCGCTGGTCCCCGCGGGGATGGCCTCGGCGACTCCATCACAGGCCGAGGCGGCCGCGTTCGATCCGTACGGCGCGACGGCGGTCGAGCTGTCGGAGGCGCTGACCGCGGGCGAGACGTCGTCGGTCGCCCTGATCGAGCACTACCTGGCCCGCATCGACGCCTACGACGATGACGGCCCGATGATCGGGGCGATCACGCAGGTCAGCCCGTTCGCGCTGGAGGACGCGGCGGCGTCGGACGCGCGGCGGGCGGCGGGAGCGGCGCTGGGCCCGCTCGACGGCATCCCGATCGTGGTCAAGGACAACATCGACGTCGCCGGGATGGTCACGACAGCCGGTTCGGTCGCCCTGGCGGGCAACTACCGAGCGGAGGACGCGCCGGTGATCAGCCGCCTGCGCGAGGCGGGCGTGATCGTCCTGGCCCGGACGAACATGTCGGAGCTCGCCGCATCGTTCGGGCGGTTGGGGTACAGCTCCGTCGGTGGGCTGACGCTGAACCCGGTCGATCTGCGCCGCAACGCCTCGGGGTCGTCGAGTGGTTCCGCGGCGGCGGTGGCGGCCGGGTTCGCCCCGATGGCGCTCGGCACCGACACGTCGGGCTCGGTCCGGGGACCGGCCGCCTCGGTCGGCGCGGTGGGCATTCGCGGCACCCTCGGCGCGGTGCCGATCGACGGCGTGGTGCCGCTGTCGACGAACCTCGATGTCGTCGGCCCGATCGCGGCGACGGCGACGGACGCCGCGCTGCTGTACTCGGTGATCGCGGACCGCCCGGAGCTCACGGACGCCGCGGTGACGGGCCCGATCGACGGCATGCGTGTCGGCGTGGTCGAGCAGTTCTCGTCGGCGAACCCGGAGGTCGGTGCCGCGGTCGGCTCGACGGTGGCGACGCTCGAGGCGCTGGGGGCCACCGTGGTGCCGGTGACGCTGTCGGAGGCCGCCAGCTACGCGTGGACCGAGCCGGTTGGTCCGCTGAGCGAGCTCGACTTCGTCCACGACGTCGAGGCGTACCTGGCCGACACCGGACCGTGGGTGCCGAAGACGGTGCAGGCGATCGTCGATGTGCTCCGCTCGGACCTCGTGCAGGCCGGCCCGACCCCGCCGAACCCGGCGCGGGTCGAGGGGCTGGAGGCGACGATCGCCGCCGCGCCCGGCTGGGGCGGCGCCGAGTACGAGACGATGCTCGACGAGGTGCGCCCCGCGATGCAGGCCGAGGTGGAGCGCCTGATGTCCGCCGAGGACCTCGATGCGATCGTGCTGCCGACGATGGAGTGCCCGGCGTCGCCCCGCTACGACGCGGAGGACCCGACGTGGGTGTGTGACAGCGCCGACGAGTACGGCCCGGGCTACCTGTCCCCCGCCACCGGCTTCCCCGAGGTGACCACCCCGGTGACGCTGGACAGCGAGGGCCTCCCGATCGGCCTGTCGTTCCTCGGCCTCCCCGACACCGAGGCCGTCCTGCTCACCCTCGCCAACGCGTCGGCCCCCCGCAGCCGACGCCACCCCGGCCACCCCGTCCGTCCCCCCGCTCGCACCGGCTCCGCCGCTGCTCGAGCTGGCCAGCTGACCACCCCTGGGCCCACGCTCCGAGCACGGGGCGCGGGCCCGCCGCGGCGGCAGGTCCGACGGGCCGCAGGCTGCCGCCCCGAACGGCGAACTGGCCTACCGATCTGCGCCCACAACGTCATTCCCGTAGACCAGTTCGGAGAGGCCGAGCACGACACGAGGGCCAGAGGGCAACGCGCCCGGAGGGCAACGCGAGAGACCCGCAGACAGGCCGCCTCGTGAGACCCGTGCCAAGGGCCCGCCGGGCCTGACGGCCCCCGAGCGGAGCGGGAGAAATGGCGGCCCCCGGTGCGAGGCTGCCGCCAAGCCCGAAGCAACGAACTGGTCGACCGATCTACGCCCACACCGTCGATCCGGTAGGCCAGTTCGGAACGGCCGGAGGGCAACGCGCCCGGAGGGCAACGCGAGAGACCCGCAGACAGGCCGCCTCGTGAGACCCGTGCCAAGGGCCCGCCGGGCCTGACGGCCCCCGAGCGGAGCGGGAGGAATGGCGGCCCCCGGTGCGAGGCTGCCGCCGAGCACGCGAGTGCTCAGCTCGTGGGCCGGGGAGGATTCGAACCTCCGAAGGCTAATGCCGACGGGTTTACAGCCCGTTCCCTTTGGCCACTCGGGCACCGACCCAGTGGGCGTCAACGTTAGCGCGTCCGCGGGGGTGGTCGGGACAGGTCGCCGACAGGCTGGATCCGCCCTGCTCCCGGCGGCCCGGCAGGGTTGCTAGCTTCGCCGCATGCCCAGCTTCGACGTGGTGTCGCAGTTCGACATGCAGGAGGTCCGCAACGCGGTCGACCAGGCGTCGCGCGAGCTGACCACCCGGTTCGACTTCAAGGGGACGGACTCGACGGTGGAGCTCGGCGACTCGTCGATCTCGATGGCGTCGTCGACGGAGGACCGTCTGGCGGCGCTGCGGCAGGTGCTCGAGGAGAAGCTCGTGCGCCGGAAGGTGTCGCTGAAGATCCTCGACTACGGCGAGGTGGCGGAGGCGTCGGGCGGCCGGGCCCGCCAGACGGCGGCGTTGAACGCCGGGATCTCGTCGGAGAAGGCGAAGGACCTGAACAAGTTCATCAAGGGCCTGGGGATGAAGGGCGTGCAGTCCCAGACCCAGGGCGACCAGCTGCGGGTCACCGCCAAGAAGCGCGACGCCCTGCAGGAGGTCATCGCGGCGATGAAGGCCGAGGACTTCGGGATCCCGTTGCAGTTCGAGAACTTCCGGGACTGAGCCCCTCGGGTCGGGGACGATCCTCGGACCGGAAACGGCCGGGACTGAACGGCATCTGACCCACCGCCGGCGGCCGCGATCGCCGCTCGAGCGATGCGGCCGCGCCCCGCGGTGACCTCCAGTCGCTATTCACAGGTCGCCTAGCAGCACATATTACAGAATCGCAACAATCATATAGGCGTCCTGGCGCCTCGCTGGTAGAAAGTACGTCACGCTCGTCATCGAATCGCAACGCGCCTACGGGCCGCGGGTTCGACGGGCGGTCGTCGGCGGAGGCGGAAGGGACGCTCATGGAAACGGATCCGGCGGTTGGCTTGGCGGCGATCGTCGTCCTCGGCGTCGGTGCCCAGTGGCTCGCGGCGCGGCTGCGGTTGCCATCGATCCTGGTGCTCCTGCTCGCGGGGGTCACGGCCGGACCGGTCACCGGGCTCGTCGAGCCGGACGACCTGTTCGGCGAGCTGCTGTTCCCGCTCGTGTCGTTGGCCGTCGGCATCCTCCTCTTCGAGGGCGGCCTGAGCCTGCGGCTGCGGGACATCGACGTCGCCGGTGTGGCCGTGGGCCGCATGGTGACGATCGGCGTGGCGATCACGTGGGGCATCGGCGCGGTTGCGGCGATGCAGCTGTTCGACATGTCCACCGGGGTCGCCCTGCTCCTCGGGGCGATCCTGACGGTGTCGGGCCCGACGGTGGTGATCCCGCTGCTGCGCCAGTCGCGGCCGCGTGAGCCCGTCGGCTCGATCCTGCGCTGGGAGGGCATCGTCATCGACCCGATCGGCGCGGCGCTGGCGGTCGTGGTGTTCCACGCGCTGGTCGAGCACGAGACCGACATCGGCGAGACCGCCGTGTCGCTCGGGACGACGGCGTTCGTCGGCACCGGCGTCGGCCTGCTCGCCGCCGTCCTGCTGATCGCCGGCCTGCGGACCTTCCGCATCCCCGATCACCTGCAGAACCCGGTGGCGCTGCTGTTCGCGGTCGGTGCCTTCGCGCTGGCCAACGGGATGGCCGAGGAGGCCGGCCTGTTCGCCACGACGGTGCTCGGCATCGCGGTGGCCAACCAGCGCTACGCCCCGGTGTCGCACATCGCCGAGTTCCAGGAGGAGCTCGGACCGCTGATCCTCGCCGGCCTGTTCGTGGTGCTGGCGGCCCGGGTCGAGTTCGACGCCCTGTCCGAGGTGGCGGTCCCGTCGATCCTGTTCGCCCTGGTGCTGGTGTTCGTCGCCCGACCGATCGTGGTCGCGGTGTCGACGTGGGGCACGGGGCTGAGCATCCGGGAGCGGGCGTTCCTCGTGGCCATCGCACCTCGGGGCACGGTGGCGGCGTCGGTGGCGTCGCTGTTCGCGCTCGACCTCGGCTCCGACTACGAGGGTGCCGACCTGTTGGCGCCGGTCGTGTTCTGCGTGATCGTGGCAACGGTCGTGTGGAGCGGCCTCTCCGCGGTGCCGCTGGCCCAGTGGCTGGGCGTGGCCCGGGAGCGGGCCAACGGCGTCGCCCTGGTCGGGGCGCACCCGTGGTCGCTGAAGGCGGCGCACGCGCTGTCCGACGCCGGTGTCCGCGTGCTGCTGGTCGCCCCGGAGGGCCTGCCCGACGAGCACGAGGCCGACGTGCGGGTCGACGTCTTCCACGGGAAGATCGGGTCGGAGGAGTTCCTCGACCGGGTGACCGAGGACGGCATCGGCCAGGCGGTGATCTGCACCCGCAGCCCGGAGCTGAACACGCTGGCGCTGACGAAGCTGAACGAGGTCCTCAAGCGCCAGAACATCTTCCACCTGCCGCCCGAGGCGGAGTGGGGCATCCACGGCGTCGGTGCCGACCACGCCGTGTGGGGTCGCCGCCCGTTCGGCGAGGTGGCGAGCCTCGGTGGGATCGAGAAGTTCCTGGCCGAGGGCGCGCAGTTCCGGTCGTGGACGATCGGCGAGGACGAGGAGGTCCCCTACGGGATGATCGTGATGTTCACGGTCGACACCCGGGGCCGGGCCCGTGTCCACAAGGAGGAGGCGCCGGAGCCCGCGACGGGCACCCGGGTCATCGGCCTCGTGCCGGCCGACGTCTCCGACCAGATCGTCGACGACGAGACCGGCACCGACGATGCCGGTGCCGACCAGGGTGGGGGCGACGAAGCCGTCGACCTCACCGATCGGGCGCAGACCACGGTCCCGGCCACCGGCGAAGGGTCCGGCTCCGACGATGGGGACGACGACGTCGAGACGGCGGCGAACGGCTCGTCCTCGCCGTCACCGGCACCGAGCTGAGCGGACTCGAGCCGAGCGGCATCGGCCGGGCCCGAACCTGCTGATCTGATCCGGGGAGTCGCCGTCGGGCGGCTCCCCGGTTCGCGTCCGGTCGGTCCTGCCGGGAGTGCTCGCCCGGCGGGGCGCCCGGGGCGAGCCATCCGGTCAGCGCCAGGCGAAGACCGGCTGCTCGAGGTGGTCGACGAGCTCGTCGACCCCTTCCACGGCGAGGCGGCGGAACTGGAAGAGCACGGCGGCGGTCGGGGCGTGGATGAGGTCGCCGCCGATGGGGAGCTGGAGCACCGGCCGCTCACTCTCGGGGATGCGCACCAGGCGGGGTGAATCGGGGCGGCGGAGCTCGGCGAAGGAGATCCGGTGCACGGAGTGGACCTCGTCGGGAGCGGGTGACAGGTCGGGGTCGGCGCCGCCCCACAGGACGAACGGCGTGATCACGTAGCCGGAGCGGGTCGGGTAGTCGTCGAGCTGTCCGAGGCTCACCTCGGGCCCGACGTCGAGGCCGAGCTCCTCGTGGAGCTCGCGGCGGGCGGCGTCGAGTGGGGTCTCGCCGGCGTCGATGCGCCCGCCGGGCAGCGCCCACTGGCCGGCGTGGGCCCGCAACCCGGTCGAGCGCCGGGTCAGGAGCACGGCCGCGCCACCGGCAACACCGGCGACGGAGCCGGTGAGCTCGGCGGGGTCGTGGTCGCCGGGCAGGCTGGCGAGGATCTCCCGGTCGACGTGACGGGGGTCGTCGTGGCCGTGGCGGTCGGCGTCGCTGTCGACGACCACCACCGCGACCGCGGCGTGGCGACGGCCGGCGGTGTCGAGCCGACGCGGCGGCCGACGACCGAGGTGGGCGACGAGCCGTTCCCGCAGGGCCGGCCCGAAGTGCACGGCCCGATCGGCGGTCGCGCCGCGGGCTCCAGGCCCGACGGCGATCCCGGCGTCCGTCGTGTCCGGTCCTGTCATGTCCGGTCCCGTCCCCGGCGTGCCCACCGTCCCCGGCGGTGTCCCGTTGCTCGGCCCCTCCCCCATGGCGACCCCCTCCCCCATGGCAACAACGTAGGCATGGCCGGCACCCGGGCCGCCACACCGGTGCTTTGACGCGACCGTGGGCCCCCCCGCGGGCCGCCACCCCCCGTAGAATTGGGGGACCACACCGCCCG
>JAXHUH010000192.1:0-24929 GCA_034211175.1 Actinomycetota bacterium | reverse complement strand
GACCGGCCTGCGGTCGCGCGGGTCGACAGATCCGGTTGAAGCCAGACAGCGTCGACAGTCAGTCGCAGAGTCAGACCCAGCGACCGCAGGCCAGGCACTCCCCATTCTCACTGTCAGTCGGCGGCCGCGTCGCTCGCCATCACGGCCCACGACACGTCGTTCTGCGGGTCGGTGATCGCCAGGTTGAGCTGCCAGCCCGTGTGTGCCTCACCGCCGTCCCACACGAACCACTGGAGGTCCTCGGCGGCCACGGCCATGTCGTCGCGGTCGGCGGGCCAGTCGTCGACGAGATCGGCGACCGAGGCCAGCACCCACCACGCGGAGAACCGGCCGGCCGCCGCGCCCCGGCGCCGGCCGTGGGCACCGCCGCTGGCGCCCGCCCACGCCATCACGGCCATCGCGTCGGCAGGGGAGACGGCGGCGATCCGGGCGCGCACGAGGCGCAGGGCGGACAGCGCCTGGGTGATGTCGCCGCGGGCGGCCACCGCGTCGGCCCGCCCGTTGGACTCGCTCGTCCACGGGGTGACCAGCTCGACCAGCGCCTCGGTGGTGACCGGGTCGGCCTCGAGGATCGGTTCGCCGCCGAGCTCGATCCAGTCGGACAGCTCGAACGCCGGGGCCGGGAAGTCCGCCTTGTCGGCCCGGTAGGTCGCGACCGGGTACTCGGGCTCCCAGTCGTCGAGGTCGAGCGGCAGCTCGAAGATCGACGTGTCGATGCTGCGGTCGCTGCTGAGGTCCTCGCCGCGCACGACCCGCTCGTAGGCGACGAGCGAGCGGATCGGCCCCGGCTCGAGGTGGGGCGCGAGCTCGGCCCACGAGTGGGTCGACGCGGCCACCTCGGTCAGCGGCCCGAGGGCGAACCGTCCGGTGCCCTCGACGAGCACCCGGGCCGCGGCGCGGGCGTCACCCTCGAGGGCCAGGCGGTACTCGGCGTGCGACGCGACCGGCCAGAGCTGCCGTCCCCGCTCGACCGCGGCCCGGCACAGCACACGCACCCGCTCGAGCTCGTCCCAGTCCCGGCGGGAGCACAGGCGGTCGACGTGGCGGAGCAGCTCGTCGACGTCGGCGAGCTCGACGAGTCGGTTGGTCTCGGGATCGGGCATCGGCGGTGTCCTCGAAGCTCATGGCGGCGGGCTGATCGCGGCGGGCTGACTGCGGCGTGCTCGGACGGTATCGGCGGCGCCGGTGGTGTGACGGTCGGGCGGTTCGGGCGGCGGAGCCACGCCGACCCCGCAACCCGGCTCGGTTGCGGTGGCCGGGCGTGGCCGCGGCGTCAGACGAGCGGCCAGGGGTGGCGGCGGCCGGTGTGGTCGACCGGGAACCGCCCGACCCTGGCGATCGCCTCGGCCCGCTCCATGAGCGCGATGCACTCGTCGACGTGGAGCAGCCGGGTGAGCGACTCGGGCAGCTCACCGTCGGCCAGCTCCGCGACCGGTTCGACCAGGTCGTCGGGGATGTCCTCGCCCCCGAAGTCCCAGATCACGGTGCGCAGCTTGGGGTCGACGTGGAAGCTGAGCCCGTTGTCGATGGCGTAGATCCGCCCGTCGCGGCCGAGCAGGCAGTGGCCGCTCTTGCGGTCGGTGTTGTTGGCGACGAGGTCGAGCACGCAGATCGTCTCCAGGTCGCGGCGGACCTCGGGATCCTCCCGCACCGTGAAGTAGTGGTGCTCGAAGTCGGCGTCGATGAACAGCTGGACCGAGCCCTCACCGAGCGGCCCGTCCCGCAGCACGGTCGGGGGGACGACGCCCCAGCCGAGGGCGTGGGCCAGCTCGAACGCCGCCACCTCGCGGCGGTACAGGCCGTCGGGGAAGTCCCACAGCGGGCGCTCGCCCCGACCGGGCTTGTACACCCCCCGCAACGGCTCGGCGCCGTCGGGAACGGGGTGGTCGAGCTCGACGAGGAACGTGCCGTTCGAGCTCCACGGCATCCGCCCGCAGATCTCGAGCTCCGCGTCGCGCAGGACCTCGAGCAGCTCGTCGGCATCGAGCTCGTCGCGCCCGGGCCCCGTCCGCTCTCCCGCAGGTTCCGCCATGGCCGGCCTCAGCCGCTGTGGCCGTTCGTGCGTGGACAGCCGACGCACGATCCGGTCTCGGGATCCATGGGGCGGCCGCACAGCACGCACGGCGGGCGCCCGCCCTCCATGAGCTGGCGGGAGCGGTTGACGAACGCGACGACCTGCTCGCGGGTCACGTGGAACCGCGCGGTGGCCCCGCTGGACGGCTCCAGCGGGTCGCCGGTCGGGAGGTCCGTGTCCCCGGCGTCGTCCTCCGGCTCGTCCGTCAGCTCCTCGGCGAGCACGACCAGGCGGTCGTGGTCCTCGTCGTAGGCGACGCCGAGCGAGCCGATGATCCACGCGGCCATGACGGGCTCGGCGAGCTCGAGCTCGGTCGGCAGGTCGCCGAGGTGGCGTTCGGGCAGGTCGGCGAGGATGCGCTCGAGGTACTCGCCGAGCAGGCGGACGTGCTGCTTCTCGCACTTGAGGCTCACCAGGCGGCGGCCGTCGGAGGCCTGGAGGTAGAACACCCGCCGCCCCGGGGGCCCGACGGCGCCCGCGGTGAAGATCTCGCAGTCCAGCTCGTAGGAGTCGTTCACGACGGCACCAGCCGCTTCAGGTTGTTGCCGGTCGAGTTCACCGCGAGCACGACCGGGCCCTCGTCGGTGTACTGGACCGCGCTGATCGAGCACGGCGACACGACGATGCGCTGGAACAGGTCGAGGTGGGTGCCGAGCGCGTGGGCCACGGCGGCCTTGATCGTGTCGGCGTGGGACACCGCCACGATGGTCGAGCCGACGTGGGCCTCGCGCAGGCCGCTCACCGCGTCGACCATGCGCTGTTGCATCTCGGCGAACGACTCGCCACCCGGGAAGCGGAACCCGCTCGGGTAGCGCTGGACCTGCCGCCACTCGGGCAGCTTGCGCAGCTCACCGAGGTCGGCACCGGTCCACTCGCCGAAGTCGCACTCGATGAGCCCCCGCTCGGTGCGCACCGGCAGCCCGAGCGCGGCGGCGATCGGCTCGGCCGTCTCCTGGGTCCGCTCCATCGGCGACGCGTAGACGGCGGCGACGTTGTCCAGGCGCTTGATCCGGTTCGCGGCCCGGATCGCCTGCCGTCGCCCCTTGGCGGCGAGGTGGAGACCCGGCGCGCGTCCCGGGAGCTTGGCCCCGGTCGTCGGTGTCTGCCCGTGGCGCACGAAGAGCACGAGGGTCGACTTGCGCTGGGGGGAGGGGTCGCGGTCCGAGTTGGTGGCCGCGGCTGCTGCGGCGTTGCCCTTGGCCATTGCGGCCTCACGCTACCCGAGGCGCCGCGCCTCGGCGCATCCCGGCCAGGGCTACGTTGGCCCGCCGTGGGAGATCGGGCCGCATCGCCGTCGCCAGCCTCGTCGGGCGCCGACGCGTCGCCCGGCGACGATCTGGCCGCCCTGGAGGCGGACGTCGTCAGCTGCCGCCGGTGCCCCCGCCTGGTCGAGTGGCGCGAGCGGGTGGCGGTCGAGAAGCGGGCGGCGTTCCGCGACGAGGACTACTGGGGCCGACCGGTGCCCGGCTTCGGCGACCCCACGGCACGGGTCGTCGTCGTCGGCCTGGCGCCCGCCGCCCACGGCGCGAACCGCACCGGTCGCATGTTCACCGGGGACCGGTCGGGGGAGTGGCTCTACCGGGCGCTGTGGCGGGCCGGCTTCGCCAACCGCCCGGAGAGCGTGCACCGCGACGACGGCCTGGAGCTGCGCGACGCGTGGATCACGTCGCCGGTCCGGTGTGCACCACCCCAGAACAAGCCGACCCCGGCCGAGCGCGACACGTGTCGCCCGTTCCTCGAGCGGGAGCTGGCGCTGCTCGAGCGCGCCCGGGTCCTCGTCGCTCTCGGCGGCTTCGGGTACCAGGCGGTGTGCCACCACCTCGGCGTGCGGCCCCGGCCGAGGTTCGGCCACGGCGTCGAGGTGCCCGCGCCCGGCGGGCTCACCATCCTGTGCTCGTACCACGTGAGCCAGCAGAACACGTTCACCGGTCGGCTCACCGAGGAGATGCTCGACTCGGTGTTCACCCGCGCGGGGGAGCTTGCCTCCGACGATGGTCCCGCGACGGGGGCATGACGGATGACTTGGTTGGGTTCGCTCCGGCGTCGGCGATCCTTGATCTCGTGCAACCGCTCCGTGATCGACTGCTCCGCTATCGGGTGACGCTCGTGCCGCACTCGAGCGGCGATCGCGTCGACTGGCTGCCACCGCTCGACACCCCCGGGGTCCACCGGTTCCCGGCGCCCGCAGCGGACTCCGCCCACGACGGGATCCACACCGGCATCGACGAGCTGCTCGCCGATCTGGCGGTCATCGATGCGTGGGGCCTCGACCTCGGTGACTACGGCGCCCCCGTCGACCCCGACGGTTCGGACGGCACCGGTGCGGCCGACGGGCCCCTCGCCGACGTGGTCGACCTCGCGGCCGCCCGCGCCCGGCGCTCGGCCGATCACGCCGCCGCCGACGGCGGCTGACGCCCGCCGCCGGTCCGGCGAAGCGGTCCGGCGCAGGGCCCGGGCCCCGCGGCGACATCTGGGCTAGGTTCGCCGGCCATGGGGGCTGACGAGGGGATTCGCGAGGCGGTCGGGCAGGTGCCGGTGCCGGACCTGGGGGACCCGCCGGCGGTCACCGCGCCACCGCTGGCCGACGCCCGCGTGGCGATCGTGACCACGGCCGGGCTCCGTCCCGCCGACGACGTGACGCTGTGGCAGACCACCGACGCCTCGTTCACCGTGCTGCCGGGCGAGGCCCGGGACCTGCGGATCTCCCACTTCAGCCCCAACTTCGACCGCGCCGCGTTCGCCGCGGACATCAACACCGTCTACCCCGTCGACCGGCTCGCCGAGCTCGCGGAACAGGGTGTGATCGGCTCCGTGGCATCGCGGCACCTGTCGTTCATGGGAGCGCAGGCCGACGCGTCGTTCACGGCGATGCGCCTCGAGAGCGGCCCTGCCGCGGCGGAGATCCTGCGGCGCGACGGCGTCGACGTGGTGCTGCTCACCCCCGTTTGACCGCTGTGCACGCGCACCGTGAGTGTGCTCGGCCACATCCTGGAGTCCGAGGGGCTGGCGACGGTCGGCATCTCGCTCGTGCGTCCCCACGCGGAGCGGGTGCGCCCGCCCCGGGTCCTCCACTGCGAGTTCCCGCTCGGTCGTCCGCTCGGGCGGCCCCACGACACCGCGCTCCAGCACGACGTGCTGGCCCGCGCCCTCGGCCTCGTCGCCCGCACCGACGTCCCGGTGCTGGAGGACCATCCCGAGGTGATCACCGACGAGTCGGCCGAGCCGCTGGCGTGTGCGCTGCCGCCCCGGTTCGACCCGTCGCTGCCGCCCCCGGTCGACGAGGTGCTCGGGCTGCGGGCGGCCTACGACCGCCAGTTCGCCGCGTCGGGTGGGCGGACGTTGCTCGGCCGGGTCGCCGATGCCGATGGGATGGCCGACCTCGTCGCCCGCGTCGTGCGGGTCGTCGACGGCGCGTCGTTGGAGGACGAGGGCTTCGACGGCACCGGGATCGTGGCCGCCTCCCAGGACGTCCGGGCGTACTTCGAGGAGGCGGCGCTCGCCCTCTCCGAGGAGGTGCCGGCGGCGCGGCGGGCCGAGACGTGGTTCTACACCCGCACCGAGACCGGCGCCCTGCTGCTGGCGCTGCGAGGGGCCCTGAAGGACCGGGGCGTCGACCGGGGTGTGTGGGGCTACGTCGCCCCCTCCACCCAACGCTGACCCCGAACCGGTCCACCGATCTGCACTCCGGAGGTCGGATCGGTCGGCCGGTTCGGGTTCTTCGGCGGCGGACGCGACGGTGCCCGCCCCCGGAGGGACGGGCACCGAGCGGTTCAGCGTGTCGGGCGTGTCAGCTCAGCTGAGGCGCTGGACGATCATGGCCATGCCCTGGCCACCGCCGACGCACATCGTCTCCAGGCCGTACTCGCGGTCGAGGGTCTGGAGGTCGTTGATCAGCGTCGTCATGATGCGGGCGCCGGTCTGGCCGAACGGGTGGCCGAGGGCGATGGCGCCGCCGTGCGGGTTGAGCTGGTCCTCGATGCTGATGCCGAGCTCGTCGCACACCGGGATGACCTGGGCGGCGAACGCCTCGTTCAGCTCGACGACGCCGATGTCGGAGATCGACATGCCCGCCTGGTCGAGGACCTTGCCGACGGCCTCGATCGGGCCGACGCCCATGATCTCCGGCGCGAGGCCCGAGACCGACGAGGCGATGATCTTGGCCAGCGGGGTGAGGCCGAGCTCGCGGGCCTTGTCCTCGGACATGACCAGCACCGCGGCGGCGCCGTCGTTGAGCGGGCACGCGTTGCCGGCGGTGACCCGGCCGTCCTCGCGGAACGCCGGCTTCAGCGACGCCAGCTTCTCGATCGTCGTGCCGGCGCGGGGCCCGTCGTCCTTGGAGACCACCGTGCCGTCGGGCAGGGTGACCGGGCTGATCTCGCGGTCGAAGAACCCGTTCTCCTGAGCGGCGACCGCCCGGTCCTGCGACAGCTTGGCGAACTCGTCCATCCGCTCACGGCTCACGCCGAACTTGTCGGCCACGTTCTCGGCCGTCATCCCCATCGGGATGTACATCTCGTTGAGGTAGTCGGAGCGGCTCTTGTCGGTGAACCGGGGGTTGGTGTCCTCCTTGCCGAAGCCCTTGCCGGCGGTGCGGGACACGCTCTCGACGCCGCCGGCGACGTAGGTGTCACCCTCGCCGGCCTTGATGGCGTGGAACGCCATCCGGATGGTCTGCAGCGACGAGGCGCAGAACCGGTTCACGGTCGTGCCGGGGACGCTGTCGGGCAGGCCGGCGAGGGAGGCGATGTTGCGACCCACGTTCATGCTCTGCTCGCCGGCGTGGTTGGCGGCGCCGATGATCACGTCGTCGATCGACGCGGGGTCCACCGACGGGACCTTCTCGAGCAGCTTCTGAATGATGAAGCCGCCGAGGTCGTCCGGCCGCGCGTCGACCAACGAGCCCTTGAACGCCCGGCCGATCGGGGTTCGGGCGGTAGCGACGATGACGGCTTCAGCCATGTTCGAGCCTCCAGGTGTGCGCGAGTGCGCCGAGCGTACCGACGCGGTGTCATCAGGGGCCAGATGACGCTCATCGGCCACGTCGATGGCCGGTTCGGCCCAGCTCGCCGACGCCACCGGACGCCGCCGACGTGGTCTCCGCGTGCGGGTACCGGCCGGTAGGGTTTCGAGCCGATGCCCCCGGCCGCCCGCCCCGACCAACGCCGTCGATCCCGGAGCTCACGCCGTCGCCTCCGGCGCACCTCGGCCGTGCTCGCCGCCGTCGCCGTGCTCCTCGCCGCCTGCGGGGGCGACGACGACGCACCCACCGCGTACGGGCCGACCACCGAGAACGAGTTCATGGAGCTGTGCTCCCCCGGCGCGACCCCGGACGGCACCGGTGACGACGAGGCGGCCGCGACCACGGTCGCCAACGACGCCACCTCGACGGTCGCCGTCTGCGGCTGCGCGTACGACGAGATCGTCGAGACGATCCCGTTCGAGCGCTACTCGGAGGAGCTGCGGGGCGCACTGCGCGACGGCCTGGCGTCGTGGCCCGACGAGATCACCGAGATGATGACCGACTGCGTGCTCGCCGGCCTGCCGGCCGACGCCACCGGCAGCACCGACGGCGAGGACGGCTGACGTGACGGTCCAACCCCCCGGCGGCCCCTTCGACCACGAGCCGGCCGACCAGCGGCGCCGGTTGCGGGGCCTCGGGATGCTCGCCGGCCTCGGCGTCGCGGTCGTCGCCGTCGTCGCCCTGGTCGCCGTGCTGTCCCGCCAGACCGAACCGGTCGACGACTACGACAGCACCGTCGAGGCGGCGGTCGTCGACGCCTGCGTCGACGCCATCGGCGACGAGGGCGATCGCGACCTGTGCCGGTGCGCCTACGAGCGGTTCACGGCCGACCTGCCGTTCGAGGAGTTCGAGCGCCTCGACGAGGAGCTCGCCGGCGGCGGCGACACCCCCGACGCCCTGCTCGACGCGGTCGAGACCTGCCAGATCGAGCTCGACGCCGTCAGCGGCTGACTGCGCCCGCAGGGCGGGCTTTGTCAGCTTCGGCTGACTGCGCCCGCAGGGCGGGCTTTGTCAGCTTCGGCTGACTGCGCCCGCAGGGCGGGCTTTGTCAGCTTCGGCTGACCGCCGTCGCAAGGCGACGTTTGTCAGCTTCGGCTGACGCCCGCTCGGTGCCCGGCGGGACGCGATCTGTGTCGGCGGGGTGGTGACCAATACGATCGGGCCATGACCACGACGGAGTCGAGCGCCGCAGCCCCCAAGCGTGAGCGGTGGACCCACCAGTGGAAGGAGCTCTACGACGAGGTCATCACCTCGGGGCTCTGCACCGGCTGCGCGGGCTGCGTGATCGCCTGCCCCCACGACGTGATCGGCTACAAGCACGAACCGGGCCAGTACAAGCCGTTCCACCTCGAGGACGAGCTCGGCCTCGACGACTGCGTGCACGGCCAGAAGGGCTGCACGTCGTGCACGCGGGCCTGCCCACGCTTTCGGGCGTGGGAGCCCGAGGCGAACGAGCACCTGTTCGGCCGCGAGCGCAACGACGACGAGATGGCCGGCATCTACAAGGACGTCATCCTCGCCCGGGCGAGCGACGACTTCGTCTACGAGACCGGCCAGGACGGCGGCCTCGTGTCGGCCATCCTCATCTGGTGCCTGGAGAACGGCTACATCGACGGCGCCCTCACCTCGTACCTCGAGGGCGGTGACGCCGGCGGCTGGAAGGCCGTGCCCGGCGTGGCCACCGACCGCGACGAGGTCCTGCGCGGCGCCGGCAGCCGCTACACGTACTCGGCCAACACCCTCGCCTACGACGAGGCGCTCGAGCGGGGCTGCGAGAACCTCGCCCTCGTCGGCATGAGCTGCCAGACGTCGATCGGGCCGGTCATGTGGCATCGCAAGGTCGGCAAGGTCGGCAAGCCGATCAAGCTGAACATCGGCCTGCTGTGCTCGAAGAGCTTCGACGACAGCCTGTTCGACGAGCTCTTCGACGCCAAGTACGGGCTGAAGAAGGAAGACATCCGGAAGATGAACATCAAGGGTGTCTTCCAGGTGTGGATGCGCAACGGCGACTACCACGAGATCAACCTCAAGGAGTGCCACGCCTGGACCCGCGAGGGCTGCAACCACTGCCCCGACTTCGCGGCGGAGCACGCCGACATCTCGACCGGCGGCATCGGCGACGCCACCGACTGGACGTTGACGATCGTCCGCAGCGAGCTCGGCCGCGAGATCATCATGCGGATGCTGCGCGACGGGGTGATCGAGGCCAAGCCCGGCGACTCCGACCCCGGCGCGATCGCACTGATGAACCGCCTCGCCAAGAAGAGCCGCGAGCGCTGGCCCACCTGGGCCGCCCCCGCCGCCCGGGTCGGCCTCACCGCCAAGTCCTGACAGCCCGGGTCACAGCGACGCCAGGGGCGCCGCGGTCAGGGCTGCACGACACCCCGGTCGCCGAGGTCGGGGCGGCTGCCGGTGATGGCGGCGGCGCCGAGGTCGATGAGGCGGCGCAGGGTGCCCGAGCCGGTCCAGTAGTCGGCGTGGTCGACGAGCACCCGCAGCGCGGCGCGCTCGGAGCCGTCGGTGAAGAACGCGTCGCTGATCGGGTCGCCGAGATCGTCGAGGGTGGCGGTGTCGGTGACGAACTGGACGTGCCCCGCTGCGGACACCCACCGGTCGTCGTCGACGAACGCCAGGTTCGCCTCCCGGACGGTGTCGGGGCCCCACTCGGCGTCCGCGTCGACGAGGAACCAGACGGTCCCGTCGTCGTCGAGACGTTGGACGGTCAGTGGCCGCGAGCGCAGCCGGCCGTCGGGCTCGGCGCTGGTCAGCATCGCCACGCGGATGCCGTCGACCAGCTCGCTGAACGTGGTGGGGTCGTCTGCCATCGGACGGTGACCTCCGGACGGGAACCAGATCGGATCACCTACCCGATCAGGGCGGTGCCAATCCCGCGCAGGTTCACCCCGTGGCGGCTTGGTTGTCTTCCTCACGATCCGTCAACATGGGGCCATGGACCTGAGCTACCCGCCCGAAGCAGAGGCCTTCCGCGCCGAGGTGCGGACCTGGTTGGAGGAGAACCTGCCCGAGGGCTGGTTCGACGAGGGCTTCGAGCTGAAGGGCGAGGAGCGCGAGCGGTTCAACAAGGAGTGGCCGACCAAGCTGAACGAGGGCGGCTGGATCTGCGCGTCCTGGCCGAAGGAGTACGGCGGCAAGGGCCTCTCGACCATGGAGTCGGTCGTCCTCAACGAGGAGTTCCATCGGGCCAGCGCGCCGATGCGGGGCGACTTCTTCGGTGACACCCTCGTCGGCCCGACGATCCTCCAGTGGGGCAGCGAGGAGCAGAAGAAGCAGTTCCTGCCCCCCATCCTTCGCGGCGAGATGGCCTGGTGCCAGGGCTTCAGCGAGCCGGACGCCGGCAGCGACCTGGCCAACCTGAAGACCCGGGCCGAGCTCGACGGCGACGAGTGGGTCATCAACGGCCAGAAGGTCTGGACCACCCAGGCCCAGCACGCCGACTACATGTTCTGCCTGGCCCGCACCGACCAGGAGGCCTCGAAGCACAAGGGCATCTCCTACCTGCTGGTCCCCATGAACCAGCCGGGCATCGAGGTGCGCCCGATCGTCCAGGTCGACGGCTCGGCCGAGTTCAACGAGGTCTTCCTCGCCGACGCCCGCTGCCCGAAGGAGAACGTGGTCGGCGGCGTCAACAACGGCTGGAAGGTGGCGATGACCACCCTCGGCTTCGAGCGGGGCACCTCGGCGACGACCGGCTACCGCCGGTTCGAGAAGGAGCTCGACGCCATCGTCGAGACCGCACGCAAGACCGGTGCGATCGACGACCCGGTCATCCGCCAGCGGCTCGCGTCGGCCTACTCGCGGGTCCAGATCATGCGCGTCCACGGCCTCCGCAGCCTCAGCGCCGTGGTGTCGGGCCGCAAGGACCTGAGCGTCGCCGCCATCGGCGCGACCAACAAGATGTACTGGAGCGAGTACCACCGCGACGTCATGGAGCTGGCCATGGACGTCGGTGGGCTGAGCTCGCAGATCCTCACCGGCACCAACGACGACCAGACGGTGCCCGGCGTCGGCCGTCGGCGCGGCACGCGCGACTACCCGGTCTCGGCGATGCAGGCCAGCTTCTTCTTCTCCCGGTCGGAGACGATCTGGGGCGGCACCGCCGAGATCCAGCGCAACATCGTCGGCGAGCGCGTCCTCGGGCTCCCCAAGGAACCGCGCCCGGCATGACGGCACCGCGTCCGGCATGACGGCACCGCGCCCGGCATGACGCCGTCCCGCTCAGCGTGACGACTCGGTTTGCGGTGACGGCGCCACCCGGCGCGATGCACGAACCCGACGGCGTGCATCCTCCGACGCATGTGATGAGCTGGTGGGCATGAGCCTCGATCCCGAGCGTGCCCTCCAGCTCGTCGCCGAAGAGCCCGTCGCCCGCCTGGCGACGGTCACCGCCGAAGGCCGGGTCGACCTGGTCCCGATCACCTTCGCCCTCCTCGAGGCGCGCCCCGACCACCGCTGGGACCTCGGTGTCCTGGTCACCGCGGTCGACCACAAGCCGAAGCGGAGCCCGGACCTCCAGCGTCTCGAGAACGTGCGCGCCTACCCCGAGGTGACGCTGCTCGTCGACCACTACTCCGACGACTGGGACCAGCTGTGGTGGGTGCGGCTGCGGGGCCAGGCCCGGGTGCTCGGCAACGACCCGTCCGAGGTCGACGAGGCCCTCGATGCGCTCTGCGCCCGCTACGGGCAGTACCGCGAACAGCGCCCTGCGGGACCGGTGATCGCGATCGACCTGTCCTCGGTCCAGGGCTGGTCGGCCACGTCCCGCTGAGGCACCGAACCCGGCGCCGACCACGGCATCCGAAGGCCGCGCGCCGTTGGTAGCGTCGTGTCCCTCATGCCCGAGAACACCGACCGCCCTGCGGGGCTCCGGCGGAGCTGGTTCCAGCGTCTGGTGATCGGGGCCGGAGTCGCCCTGTGCCTCGCCTGTCTGTGCGGCGCGGGTGGCCTGGCCTACGGACTGTGGCGGCTCGATCAGTTCCAGCGCTTCGAGGTGCAGCTCAGCGAGGCGCCGCCCGCCGGCGACCCGCAGAACTACCTCGTCGTCGGCTCCGACAGCCGGGACAACATCGACGAGGACGACCCCGACGCCGGGGCGTTCCTCGAGGGTGAGTTCGGCGGCCGCCGCTCGGACACGATGATGGTCGTCCGGGTCGATCCACAGACCGAGGCGATCTCGGTCCTGTCGATCCCCCGCGACCTGTGGGTGCCGATCCAGCCGGACGGCCACTCCCAGCGGATCAACACGGCCTACGCCGGTGGCCCCCAGCAGGTCGTCGACACGGTCGAGTCGTACTTCCGGATCCCGATCCACCACTACGTCGAGATCGACTTCGTGGCGTTCAAGGGCCTGGTCGACACGCTCGGCGGCGTGCCGATGTGGTTCGACCGGGGGATGCAGGACACCAACACCGGCCTGTTCGTCCCGTCGCCCGGGTGCGTCGTGCTCGACGGAACCGACGCGCTGGCGTTCGCCCGCAGCCGCCACCTCGAGGTGCTCGACGACGACGGCAGCTGGTCCGCGGACCCGACCGGCGACCTGGGCCGCATCACCCGCCAGCAGGTGTTCCTCCGTCGGGCGATGGACCAGGCGGCGACGCTCGGCCTGTCCGACCTGCTCACGGTGAACCGGCTGCTCGGCGTGGCCACCGACAACGTGAGCCTCGACGCCGGGCTCGACGTCACCGAGATGGCCCGCACGATCCAGGGGTTCGCCACCTTCGAGGGTGATGCGATCGCCACCTACACGCTGCCGACCTCCAACTGGCGGACACCGCAGGGCGCGGCGGTGCTGCTCCTCGACGAGGCCGGTGCCCAGAGCTCGCTCAACCCGTTCCGGGGCATCCCGAACGACCCAGTCGACGTGGCCGACGTGACGGTGTCCGTCCTCAACGGCACGGGCCTTCCCGGGCAGGCCGGCGAGGTCGCCGACGCGCTCGAGTCGCTCGGCTACGACATCGGCGAGGTCGGTGACGCGGAGAGCGACACGTTCGCCCGCACGACCATCCGCTACGCGCCCGGCCAGGCGGCCGGGGCCGACCGGGTCGCCCGCCAGCTCACCGCGGGCGCCGACCTGGTCGAGGACCCGGCGGCCACCGGCGTCGTGCTCGTCACCGGGGCGGACTTCTCGACGATCATGGAGATCCCCCGCCCGCCGTCGGGCGAGGTCGTCGACGACGCCCCGTCGTCCACGACGGTCGGCGCCGCCGCCGACGTGACCGACACGACGGCGGGCGGTGCCGAGTCGGCATCGGGTGGCGCCGACGGCGACACCGCAGAGGCGGCAACCGCAGCCACGACGCCGGCCACGGCCCCGTCGACCACGACCACCACGGTGATCGGGTACGCACCGACCGACCCGCCGCCCGGCACCTCCTGCACCTGAGCCGGCGCACGGCGACCCCGCCCGCCGCGGCCGGGTCAGCCCGCGTCGTCGGGGGTGTCGAGGGGGTGGCCGTGGCGGGCGTAGGCGAGGGCGGCGATGCGTGCCGTGCGGTCGTCGTCGTTCACCTCGACCCGGTCGAGCACCTGCTCGACCCGGGCGGAGGCCCGCCGGCAGAACGTCTCGGCGATGTAGTGCTCGTCGCCCCGCGGGCCGGTCGCCTCGTCGGGCTCGTCGGTCGCCAGGTCGTCGGACACCCGGGCCAGCGTGGCGGTCTGGGCGAAGATGTCGATGGCCGCGTGGGCCAGGCGCTTCTGGACGGCCTGCATGTCGGTCACGCCCTCCCCGTGCTGGCGCAGCAGCCGCTCGGAGGTGCTCCGCAGGCGGGACACCTGCTCGGCGAGCGGTGACGCCAGGTGGGCCAGCTCGGGGTGGGTCCGGCCGATCGGGTCGGGCCGCGTCGCCAGGTCGATGCGGTCGCGGGCGTAGTCCCACACCGCCGAGAGGGCCTCGACGGGCTTGCGGACATCGAGGTGCTGGAGGTCCTCGAGGCGCGCCGTGAGCCCCTGGAGCCCCTGGAGGGCGACGAACGCCCGCAACACGTCGTTGGAGCCCTCGAACACCGGGAAGATGCGGATGTCCCGCAGGATCTTCTCGTACGGCTCGTCGGTCATGTAGGCGGCGCCGCCCGCGAGCTGGAAGGCACGGTTGGCGGCGTACCACTGGAACTCGGTTGCGGCGATCTTCACGATCGCGGACTCGAGCGCGTAGTCCTCGACGCCGCGGTCGACGAGGCCGGTCGTCGCGTAGGTCATCGCCTCCATGCCGTAGAGGTACGAGGTCATCCACGCGATCTTCTGGCGGACCAGCTCGAAGTCGGCCAACGGCCGTCCGAACTGGCGGCGCTGCGACGTGTGGGCGATGGCGTGGGACAGCAGCGTCTTCACGGAGCCGGCGGCGCCCGTCCCGAGCGACATGCGCCCGTTGTTGAGCACGCTGACCGCGACCTTGAACCCGTCGCCCTCGGCGCCGAGCACGTTCTCGGCCGGCACTCGCACGCCGCGGAAGTGGAGCTTGCGCAGGTCGTTGCCGCGCAGGCCCATCGTGTCGTAGCGCTCGCCGACCTCGAAGCCCGCCATGTCCTTCTCGACGATCAGCGCGACGTGGGCGCCCTCGTCGGTGCGGGCGAAGGTCATGAGGACGTCGGCCCGGGAGCCGTTGCCGATGTAGCGCTTGTCCCCGTCGAGCACGTAGGAGCCGTCGGTCTGGCGCCGGGCGCGTGTCTCGAGGTGGTAGGCGTCGGACCCGGCGCCGGGCTCGGTGAGCGCGAACGCGGCGAGCTTGCGGCCGGTGGCGAGGTCGGGGAGGAAGCGGGCCTTCTGCTCCTCGGTGCCGAACAGGTGGATGCCCTTGTAGCCGATCGACTGGTGGACGCCGCAGACGACGGCGAGCGTCGCGTCGACCCGGCCGATCATCTCGAAGACCTTGCAGTAGCCGGTCTGGGAGAGGCCCTGACCGCCGAGCGCGGGGTCGACGAACAGGCCGAGGGCGCCGATCTCGCCGAGGGAGCGGATGGCGTCGTCACCGACCCAGCGCTGCCGCTCGGCCTCACGGGGGTCGTAGCCGTGCGACCACGCCTCGATCTCGGCGGACAGCTTGTCGATGTGGGCCTCTTCGGCGGGATCGACCTGCCAGTACGGGAAGACCAGGTCGTCGCGCAGCTCGCCGAGGAACAGCGAGCGGGCGAAGGACTCGGACGGTTCGGCGGTCATGTGCGCTCCTCCGTGTCGAGGTCTGGCGGGCCGGTGGCGGCCGGCGTTCCGTTGGCATCGAGCGCGCCGGTGGCGGCGAGCGCGTAGGCGACGGCCCGGGCCTCCAGGTGCTCGGTGGCGCTCGTCGGTCGGTCGAGGCCCATGCGCTCGAGGTGGGCCCGGGCGGCGTCGGGCACGGTGAGCGCGGCGCGGCCGGCCCGGGGACGGACCCGCCGGCCGCGGCTGGTGGCGACCTGCTCCAGGTGCCGCAGTGCCCGCCGCACGTCGTGCTCGATCGGCGTGAGCTCGCTGCCGAACGGCAGCGGCGCGGTCAGCTCGGTGTGGCCGGCCGTGCGCCGCGCCAGCGCCTCCGGGGTGTTGGCCCGGTACCGGTCGGGGATGCGGTGGTCGGCCCGGAGCTTGCCGGCGGCGACGGCGTCGTCGCGCAGCCCGTCCTGGAACCTCGAGTCGGCCACGTTCAACAGCTCGGCGACGACCTCGGCGTCGGTCCGGCCCCGCAGGTCGGCGACGCCGTACTCGGTCACCACGAGGTCGCGCTGCTGGCGCGGGATCGTGCATGCGCCGTGGCTCGCCACGATGTTCGAGCTCGGCTTGCCCGTGTCCCGCACGGCCCGGCAGAGGAGCACCGAACGGCCGCCGGGTAGCTCGTGGGCCATCGCCACGAAGTCGGCCTGGCCGCCGACGCCCGACACGACCCGCCCGTCGGGCAGGCTGTCGGAGGACGCCGCGCCGAGCAGCGTGACCGCCATCGCGGTGTTCACGAACCGGGCGCCACGCCGCTGGGCGATCTTGCGGTCGCGGTCGCCGTCGAGGGTGTTGGTCCAGCTGATGCGGGACATGCCGATGCGGGAGCGGGTCTCGTCGTCGAGGTTCGCCAGCCGCTGGAGGAACGACCGGGACCCGAGCGCGAACCCGGCGTGGAGGACCCGGGGGTCGTCGGCGTCGGCGGCCCGCCGGAGGACCCCGCCGTCGAGCAGGTCCAGCAGCGCATCGGAGAGCAGCTCGCTCGACCCGAACAGGCCCTCGGTCAGCTCGTCGAGGCCGCCGATGCGGGTGGCGGCCGGACCGCCGCCGCCGACGGCGTCGACCAGCGCCCGCCACGGGCCGTTGTGTCGTCGGCGGGCGAGGAGGTGCCAGGCGAACGCGTCGCCGAGGGCGCCGATGCCGACCTGGATGGTGCCGCCGTCGGGCACGAGCGTCGCCGCGTGGAGGCCGATGGCGTGGTCGGCGGTCGACAGCGGCTGGCGGGGCGGCCCGGCGAGCGGGAACCCGCCGTCGCCCGGATCGACGATCACGTCGAAGGTGTCTCTCCCGACGACGGCATCGCCCTCGAGGTACGGCAGCTGCGGGTTGACCTCGGCGATCGTGAGGGGCTTGTCGTCGGCGAGGCGGTCGAGCAGGTCGAGCGTGACGTCGGGGTTGGTGCCGAGGCTGAGCGTGCCGTCCGGCCCCGGGACGACGAGCTGGACGGCGACGTCGATGCCGTGCTCGGCCAGGCGGTCGGCGACCTCGCTGTAGTTGACGTTGACGTGGTGCTGCTGGGCGTCGGCGCTGGCGAGCAGGGACCCGGGCGAGAAGTAGAACGACCGGACGCGCACGTTGTCGGGGAGTTGGCCGGCGCGCAGCGGGTGGGCCCACGGTGGCTCCCGGTACCCGCCGAAGAGCCGTTCGGTGATCGGGTCGAGCAGGCGGGCGGCGAGCGCGGAGTCCGCGGTCGGCGCGGCGACATCGAGCGCGGTGTGGATCGTCAGCTCGATGCTCGGGTCGGCCTCGGCCCGGCGGTACAGCTCGGCGAGGACGGTCGTGGCCTTGCCCAGCCCCAGCGGCGTGGCGATGTCGAGGCGTCGACCGCGGCGGGCGAGGATCTCGTCGACGCACGCGCCGACGTCGGTGAGGCGGGTGGTCACCGACGCGTCCTGCCCCCTGCCCGCGGCGGCGAAACCCGGTGGGTGACGGCGGCCGGCGGCGGTCGAGTCGATCGTGAGGACGACGCGGGCTCCGTCGTGCGGGTGACGTCGCCTGCGGTGGGTGGTCCTACGATCGTGACGTGGGACTGTCGGCTCGCTGGAGCTCGTTGGCGCAGAGGCGCCCGCTCGTCGTCGACGTCCTCCCGTCGATCGGTCTGGCCGCGCTCGGCCTGGTCGGCCTGCGGGCCAACTCGCCGCTGGCCCGGCTGGAGAGCGACCCGCCGGCGACGTGGGTGTCGGTCGCGTTCGTCGTGGCGCTGGCGGTGCCGTTGTGCTGGCGTCGCCGGCTCCCGTTGGCGACGCTGAGCGCGGTCACCGCGGTGTTCCTGCTGTTCCGCTGGTTCGAGGTCCCCGAGTACACGGCGTCGTCGATCATCCTGTTCCTGGCGCTCGTCGACAGCGGGGTGTTCGGCCGGCAACCGCACGCGACCTGGGCCCGGGGGGCGGCGATCGCATCGCTGTTGTGCGTCCTCGCCTGGGAGGTGGCCAGCGTCGACCTGCCCGCCGATGCGCCGATCACGGTGGACGACCTGCGGTCGCGCCAGGCCTTCGCCGTCATCACCAACCTCGCGTTCTTCGCCGCCGGCTGGGCCATCGGTGACCTGCTGCGCGGTCGCCACGAGCGCGAGGCCGAGCTGCGCCAGCGGACCGCCGAGCTCGAGGCCGAGCGGCTCGAGAACGCCCGCCGTGCCGTGCTCGAGGAGCGGGTCCGCATCGCCCGGGAGCTCCACGACGTGGTCGCCCATCACGTGAGCGTCATGGGGGTCCAGGCCGGGGCGGCCCGGCTCGTGATGTCCGACCGTCCGGCCGACGCCGTCGAGCTCCTGGAGGCGATCGAGTCGTCGAGCCGCGACGCCGTCGGCGAGCTCCACCGCCTGCTCGGCTTCCTCCGCGCCGGCGACGAACCGTCCGCCGGGGTCCCCGCCGAGCCTCAGCCCGGTCTCGGCAGGATCGGCCGACTCGTCGACCAGGTGCAGGAGGCCGGCCTCGACGTGCGTGTCCGCATCGAGGCCCCCGACGGTGCCGGCGGTGTCGTCGAGGGCGCCGTCGGCGGGGGTGGGCGCCCGGCGCTCGCGCCCGGTGTCGATCTCTCGGCCTATCGCATCGTCCAGGAGGCGTTGACCAACACGCTCAAGCACGCGGGGCCGGCCCGTGCCGAGGTCGTCCTCCGCTACGAGGTGGAGCGCCTCGAGATCGAGGTGTGCGACGACGGACGCGGTGGCGTCGCGGGCGACGAGCACGGTCGGGTGAACGGCGTCGGCCTCGGGATCTGCGGCATGCGGGAACGGGCGGAGCTCCACGGCGGGTCGCTCGAGGCCGGTCCCCGCCCGGGCGGCGGGTTCGGCGTCGTCGCGAGCCTGCCCCTCGACGGGCACTGGCGGTGACCACCATCCGAGTGGTGCTGGCCGACGACCAGGAGATGGTGCGCACCGGGTTCCGGCTGATCCTCGACGCCCAGGACGACGTCACCGTCGTCGGCGAGGCCCCCGACGGGTACCGGGCGGTCGAGGTGGTGTCGCACACCCGGCCCGACATCGTGCTGATGGACATCCAGATGCCCGAGCTCGACGGGCTGGCCGCCACTCGCGAGCTGCGCGCCGCCGGTGTGGCGTCGCAGGTTGTGATCCTCACCACGTTCGAGCGCGACGACTACATCTTCGAGGCGCTCGCCGCCGGCGCCGCCGGGTTCCTGCTCAAGAACGCCCGGCCCGAGGCCCTGGTCGAGGCGGTGCGCACCGTCGCCGCCGGTGACGCCCTGCTCGCCCCGTCGGTCACCCGGCGGGTCATCGAGCGCTTCACCAGCGACGGCGCGCCTGTCGACCGGAGTGCCGAGCTGGGCCGGTTGACCGAGCGCGAGGTCGAGGTCCTGCGTTCGCTGGCCAAGGGCCTGTCCAACACCGAGATCGCCGACGAGCTCTACGTCTCGGAGGCGACCGTGAAGACCCACGTCTCGCGCACGCTCACGAAGCTGGCGCTGCGCGACCGTGTCCAGGCGGTGGTGTTCGCCTACGAGTCGGGCCTGGTCACCCCCGGCGGCTGACCCGCGTGCGCGACAGCTCCGGCTGAACGGTGCTCGGGACTTTGGTCCTCGACGGATGGGGGAGAAGGTCTTACCGTCGGACTTCCTGGCCCACGTGAAAGGCGGAACCCACCATGCACCGAGCCCCGGCCGGCATGCGGAACTTCGAGATGTTCCGCGAGCTCGATGTCTCGGGCGTGTCGGGCACCGGCAAGGTCCTCGAGGGGGTCCAGTTCTCGACCGGGACCGTCGTCATCCACTGGCTGACCCCGCCGCCCCGCGGCTCGATCGCCGTGTTCGACTCGATGGAGCAGTTCCTGTCGATCCACGTGCGCCCGCACCCGGAGAACCGGGCGGCGATCCGCTTCACCGACGGCGCCACGCTGCGGCCGGACTCGGTGCCCGCCCACTGACCGTCGCACCCACCGACCGACCAGCCCACATGCCGACCCTGCCCCACTGACCGCCGGCCGGGTGAGGTCAGGCGCGGGCCGTGCGGGGCAGCTCGTCGGGGAGCTTCACGCGGAAGCTGCTGCCGCCGCCGGGTGATGTCTCGACCCAGATGTGGCCGCCGTGGCGGTGGGCGATCCGGCGACAGATCGCCAGCCCGATCCCGCTGCCGGGGATGTCGTCGTCGTGGAGGCGTTGGAAGATCTCGAAGATCACCCGACGGTGCTCGGGCGCGATCCCGATGCCGTTGTCGTCGACCGCGATGGTCCACGAGCCCGGCTCGCGGATGGCGTGCACGTGGATCTCGGGGGTTGCCGGGCTCCGGTACTGCAGTGCGTTGTCGACCAGGTTCTGCACCAGCTGGGTGAGCTGGGCGGCGTCGCCGACGAGCACCGGGAGGTCGTCCCGGGTCACGGTCGCGCCCGTCTCGCGGATGACGGGGTCGAGCACGAGGGCCACGTGGTCGACGACCTCGTTCAGCGCGACGGGCTCGGGGGGATGGGCCCGTGAGTCGACCCGCGAGAGCGACAGCAGGTCGTTGACGAGCGACCGCAGCCGCTCCGTCGCAGCGTTGATCGTGCGGACGCACCGGTGGCCGGTCTCGTCGAGCGCGGGTTCCTCGAGCGAGGCGAGGAGCCCGGCGTAGCTGCTGATAGAGCGCAGCGGCGACTGGAGATCGTGCGACGCGGCGTAGGCGAACTGCTTGAGGTCGGTGTTGCTCCGTTCGAGCGCCACGTTCGTGCGGCGCAGCTCGTCGTTGGCCCGACGGCGATCGGTGACGTCGATCACGGTCACGAAGACGAGCCGGCGCCCACGCGGGTCGATCAACGGGGCTCCGCCGTAGAGGAACCACCGGGACCAGTCCCGGTCGAGGCGGCGGAGCCGCAGCTCCTCGCCCCGGACCGGTTCGCCACGCAGCGCACGTGCGATCGGCCACTCGTCCGGGCGCAGGGCACGACCGTCGGGTGTGGCGAGCTCGTAGATCTCGTGGAACTCGGCCAGGGTCTCCCGGCACTCGCTCATGTCCGCGAACCCGTGCATGTCGAGCGCAGAGCGGTTCCACCAGAGGAGGTTGCCGCTGTCGTCGCCGACGATGAACCCCTCGGCGAGCTGGTCGAGCACGTTGCGCAGGTGGTCCTCGAACTGCCGCAACCCAGCGGCTGCGACCTCCCGCTCGTGGACGTCGACGCTGACCCCGTGCCAGGCCACGGTCCGACCCTCGTGGTCGCACTCGGGTTCGGCGAGCGTCCGATGCCAGCGGAAGGTGCCGTCGGCCGTGCGCAGCCGGTGGGTGACCTCGAAGACCTCGCCCGTGCGGCGGGCGTCCTCCCAACCCTCGATCGTGACGTCCAGGTCGTCGGGATGGAGCTCGTCGGCCCACGCATCGGTCATGAGCAGACGGTTCTCGAGGACGAGGACCACGCTTCCGTGCCGCTCGGTCCGATCGATCCGCCCGTCGGCGTCGGTCGACCAGGTCGCCAGCGGCACGACGGTCGTCAACGCCCGCGTGTACCGGGCGGGATCGACCGGTGCCCCCTCGGATCCGGCTGCCGCCACTCGTCGATTGGTCGACATGGGCAAACCCCCAGGTGCCGGACGAGGGTGAACCCGGCGTTCGATGGCCTGAGAGCGCGAGGCTAATCGGGCGTCCCCGGCAAGCGGTGCCCGAGAACACTGTTCTCCACGAGAACGTCCGACGCGGTCGGTCGGGACGCGGGACGGTGGGCCACCGGAGGTGAACCGGTGACCCACCCATCCCGCCGTCGCCACGGCCCGCCGTTGCGGCACGGCCGACGGGCTCAGGCCCGGGGGACGCCGATCGCGGTGGACGTCGGTGCGTCCAGCTCGAAGCCGACGGTGATGCTGAGCGCGATCCGGTCGTTGCCGACGATCGCGGTCGGCTGGACCGGCCCGTCGTCGCCGACCCGGTCGGTGAACACGTCGTCGAGCGCATCGACGTCCCAGGTGCGCAGGTCGGTCGAGGCGAGCAGGTGGTGATCGGCCAGGCGCTCGCCGGTCGAGGCGACGACGACCGTGCCGAGCGGGCCGCTCGCCACCGTGGAGATGACGGCACCTTCGGGGAGCCCGGTGGCGGCGAGGTCGACCGGCTGCCAGGTGGCGCCACCGTCGTGGGATGCCCGGAGGCTCCGGTCGCCCGCTGCGGAGGAGACGACGGCGACCATCGAGGTGTCGGACCCGTGGACCGCCATCGTGCCCGACGGCAGGTCGACCGGACGCCAGCTGACGCCGTCCGCCGACGTGAACGCCTCGACCTCGACCACCGGCACCGTCCGGGGGGCGTCGTCGCTGCTGGTCACGACCGCGTCACCGGGGCCGGTCGTCACGACGTTCACCGGCGAGGACGACGGCGCGGCGCCAGGCGCGCTCGTCGTGGGCGCCGCCGTCGTGCTCGGAGCTGCGCTGGTCGTCGGAGCCACGGTCGTCGGGGCCACCGTCGTGCCGGGCGCCATCGTCGTCGTCGGCCCGACGACCGTGGGCACGGCGGGCGGGCCAGGATCGGTCACGGTCGTCGAGGTGAGCAGGAACCCGTCGCCCGCGGCGACGAGGCGGTCCGGGGCGATCGGCAGGTCGACCTCCGCCCAGCCGTCGTCGGTCGAGCGGTAGGCCGTGGTCATCCCGTCGAGCACGTCGGGCCCGTCGACGCCGAGCGCGTCCCACGGGAGCTGGGCGACGACCTCCTGGTGGCCGTCGTGGTCGCGCCACAGCGTCGGCCCGCCCTCGGTGGTGGTGTCGACCCAGTCGGTCCCGGCGTCGTAGGTGTCGAACACATCGTCCCAGTCCGGGAACCACGTGACCGTCACCAGCGCCAGGGTCTCGCCGCCGGCCGACTCGATCGACGTGGACGCCCAGGTCGACCAGTCGACGGCGTTGCTGGGCGGCGATCCCCCGGTCCCGAACGGCTGCGCGGACCAGGTGCGGCCGCCGTCGTCGGAGGTCGACAGGACGGCGACGGTGTCGGCGTCGCGCGGTGCGGTGCCGATGCCGTAGAGGAGGTCGCCATCGGCCGCGATGTCGTCGAAGTCGGCGACTGCGTCGCTGCGGAGCGCCTCCCAGGTGCCGTCGTCACCGAGCCGGTAGACGATCTGCGGCAAGGGGCCGCCGCCCTGGTCGAGGTGGGCGCCCGGTTCCGTGGTCAGCGCGTAGAGGGCGCCGCTCGGGCTCCGGGCGACGTCGGAGACGCCGAACAGGCCCCCCTCGGTGACTCCCCACTCGAGATCGAGGTCGGTCGGTGCGCCCCCGGCGCCCTGGCTGGCGGCGACCGCCTGGGGCGGCGGGGTGTCGTCGCCCGCGGTCATCGTCACCACGCCGGCGAGCAGGGCCACGGCGGCGGTGCACGACGCCGCGGCGGTGTGTCGCCGACGCCGCTGCCGGGCGCGGGCCACCGCGGCATCAGGGCCGGCCGGTTCGAGGCGGAGGGTCCTGGTCGTGTCCTGGAGCCGGCGGGCGAGGAGCACGTCGAAGCCCTGCCCGCGGGGGTCGGCGTCGTCGCGGCCGGGCCGGCCGCCGGTGGCCGGCCGTTCGTCGGAGCGGCTGTGCTGGTGGTGGTCGCTCATCGGGGTCACCTCAGGTGGGCGAGGGAGGACTGCAGTTGGGTGAGGGCCCGGTGGAGGCGGCTCTTGACCGTCCCGGGCCGGATGTCGAGCGCGTCGGCGGTCTCGTCGACGCTCCAGTCGAGGAGGAGCCGGCAGACGACGACCGAGCGGTGCTTGACGTCGAGTGCGGCGAGCGCCGCGGCGATCGAGGGGTCCTCGACCGTCGGCGCCTCCACGTGGTCGGTGCGGGTGAAGGGCAGCCGTCGGATGGCCCGGCGGTGGTACGACCGGGCCCAGTTGAGCCCGACCCGGTACACCCAGCCGGCCGGCTGGTCGTAGTGGGCGATGGTGCGCCAGCGCTGGTAGGCGCGGGCCATCGCCTCGTCGGTCGCCTCCGCGGCCAGGTCGCGGTCGCCCAGCGTCACCGCCAGCCCCCGGGCCACCTTCGGCCAGGCGTTCCGGTAGAAGTCGCTGAACGAGTCGTCGATCTGCGCGGTGACGTGCCCGGTGGCTCCCGGCGCTGCGACCGGCGGGTCGATCCCGGGGCCCGGGGAGTCCGCGCCGGCCGGCGGCGCCCAGGTCGGTGGAGGCATCGCCCATCGGTGGCGACCGTCCGTTCCCGCTGCGGGGTGGCGTGTCGAAGTCATCGTGGCGTACACCCGCCGGCCGCCCGCACGGTTCCATCTCCGGCCGGTCGGCTCCGGAGCACGTCGAGCCCGGCGGCGGCGCACAGGGCCGGGTTGGTCGGGTCGTCGGCCGCCAGCGCCGCTGCGGCGTCGTCGACGCGGCCGAGGTCGTCGGGAAGCCCGGAACGGGCGGCCCGCTCGACGAGGAGCTCGAGGTGCAGCGTCCGCAGCGCCGGGTCCCCGGGTGCACCCGTCAGCCCGTGCTCGGTGAGGTCGATCGCGAGGTCGAGATCGAGGATCGTGGGCCCGCTGCGGGCGATCCCGGCGGCCAGGTAGGTGGCGTCGATGTCGACGATCCCCGCGTCGACGGCCCGCCCGGCGGCGGCGAGCGCGTCGCCCCGGCGCCCCTCGGCCGCCAGGTCCGCCGCGGTGCGCAACGAACGGTCGGCCGAGACGCCGCGCCAACCGACGACCGCGGCGATCACCACGAGCCCGACGGCGGCGGCGACCGCGGCGACGGGCGGCCAGCGCTGCTCGGGGCCCCGCCCGGGCGTCGGGCCGGCGGCGGCGAGCACGGCACCGGCGGCCAGCCACGCGACGGCGTCGAGCTCCGGTACGGGGAACAGCACGAGCTGGGCGGCGAAGAAGCCGACCGTCCCCGCGCCCACGGCGGCCACGAGCGTCCCCGGCCGCCGTCGGTTCAGGCCGATCGCGGCCCGGGCGACGAGACCGACGAGTGCGACGTAGCCGGCGGCGGCGGGCAGCCCGGCGGTAGCAGCCACGTCGAGGGGTGCGCTGTGGGCCCGGTCGACGACGTCGCCGCGGCCGTTGCGGCTCGCGTACCCCTCGTCGAGGTGGCGGGTCACCGCGACGCGGTACCCCTCCGGTCCGACGCCGACGACGGGGCGATCGCGGATGACGCCGGCGGCGGCCGACCACTCGTCGACGCGGCCGCGGCCGGTGCCGCCGGGCGCGGCGACGTCGGCGAGCCGGCCGGCGAGCGGGGTCGCCACGACCAGTGCGACCAGGAGGACGCCCGCGCCGGCGAG
>JAXHUH010000191.1:0-23591 GCA_034211175.1 Actinomycetota bacterium | reverse complement strand
CTCGTCCTCCTGTGGGCTCGTCCTCCTGTGGGCTCGTCCTCCTGCGGGTTCGTCCCTGCCGCGAACGAGTGCGCGCCGATCTGCCCGTCCGCCCTCGGCGGTCCCGGCGCCGACGGGTGTGGGAGGCTCTGCGCCATGGAGCTGTGGCACAACCCGCGGTGCTCGAAGAGCCGCTCGGCGAAGAAGATCCTCGACGAGCGGGGGGTGAGCTACATCGAGCGCCGGTACCTCGACGACCCGCCGACCGCCGAGGAGCTCGACGCCGCGCTCACCGGGATGGGCCGCGAGCCGTGGGAGGTCGCCCGCACCGGCGAGGCGGTGGCGAAGGACCTCGGCCTGAAGGGCTGGGACCACGACCGCGCCCGGTGGATCGAGGCGATGGTGGCCAACCCGATCCTGATCGAGCGGCCGATCCTGGTCGCCGACGACGGCCGGGCCGTGCTCGGCCGCCCACCCGAGGACGTCGAGACGCTCCTCTGACCGTTCGGCCGGACAGCCCTCGTGCTCGGGCGTGCGTCCGCGCCGGCCCGATCGGTCGTCTCGGCCGCCCCACCCGCGGCGATGAGGCGCGGCTGCGGGTCTAGCCCGTCGCCTCCCAGGCGCGGCGGCGGATCTCCCAGAGCGCGACCGCGGTGGCGACCGCGACGTTCAGGGAGCCGACACGGCCGAGCTGGGGGAGGTAGACGACCTGGTCGCAGGCGTCGAGCAGGGCCTTCGACAGGCCCCGGTCCTCGTGGCCGACGGCGAGGCACACGTCGCCGGACAGGTCGGCGTCGGTGATGGCCTCGGCCTCGTCGGCCAGCTCGAGGCCGACGATGCGGTAGCCGTCGGCCCGGATGGCGGTGAGCGCGCCGGCGAGGTCCTCGTGCTCGGTCCACGGCAGGTAGCGGTCGGTGCCGAGCGCGGTCTTGCCGACGCGGGCGTTGGCCGGCGTCGTCGCCCCAGCCGCGCACCACAGGTGGTCGACGCGCCACGACGCCGCGGTGCGGATCACCGACCCGACGTTGGCCGGCGACTGCACCGACTCGAGCAGCACCCCCAGGCGGGGGACCGGGCGCTGGCGCCACGAGCGGTGGAGCCGCTTGAGGCCGGTCCCGTTCAGCTGGCGCACGCGTCGACCTCCAGGATCCGATAGCCCCGACGGGACCCGAGGCGCCGCACCTCGTGACCTCGCGTGGCGAGCCAGCGGGCGAGCGAATCGGCGCCGAGGTGCTTCTGGACGATCAGCGCCGCCGAGCCGTCGGGCGCCAGCCGGTCGAGCCACGTCGCGAGGAGGCCGTGGAGCGCGGCCTTGCCGACGCGGATCGGCGGGTTCGACCAGATCCGGTCGACGACGAGGTCGTTCGGCACGTCGTCGGGTGTCGCGACCCGCACGTTGGCCAGCCCGGCCGCGGCCGCGTTGGCCTCGCACAGCCCGAGCGCGCGCTCGTTCACGTCGACCGCCCAGACCGTGGCGTCGGGGCAGCGGGACGCGAGGGCGAGGGCGATCGGCCCGTACCCGCAGCCGACGTCGACGATGGTGCGGACCCCCGGTGGGATGGCGGGCCCGTCGAGCAGCAGGAACTTGGTGCCGACGTCGACGTGGTCGGTCGAGAACACGCCCCGGTCGGTGGTGAGGGTGAGCCGCAGGTCGGGCAGCGCCAGCTCGACGGTCGCCGGCGCCGACGCCCCGGTGGGCGTCGGGTCGAAGTAGTGCGACGGACGCTCGCCCGAGGTCATCGCCGCGACGTTAGCCGTGGCGTCGCCGGCGCCCGGACCGGCGGTTCCGTCCGATCGCGCCACCGGGCGCGTGCCGGTAATGTCGCCCGCGCCCATGAGCGATCTCCCGCTGCCCCCGCCCGAACCGCGACGCCTCGCCTACCTCGGCTCACCCGAGATGGCCGTGCCGCCCCTGCGCGCCCTCGTCGCCGCGGGCCACGACGTGGCCGTCGTCGTCAGCCGTCCCGACAAGCGACGGGGGCGGTCGTCGAAGACGTCGCCGAGCCCGGTGAAGGCGGCGGCGGTCGAGCTCGGGCTCCCGGTCGTGGAGTCGGTCGACGACGCCCTCGCACACGACGTCGACCTCGCGGTCGTCGTCGCGTTCGGCCGCATCATCCGGCGCAACGCCCTGGAGCGGGTGCCGTTCGTGAACCTCCACTTCTCGCTCCTGCCCCGCTGGCGGGGCGCGGCGCCGGTCGAGCGAGCCATCCTCGCCGGCGACGAGACGACGGGCGTGTGCCTCATGGCCATCGAGGAGAGCCTCGACACCGGCGGTGTCTACCGACGCACCGAGGTGGCGATCGGCGACGACACGCTCGAGGAGCTGCGCGGCCGCCTCGTCGAGGCCGGCACCGCCCAGCTCCTCGACGCGCTCGCCAACGGCTTCGGCACGCCCGAGCCGCAGGAGGGCGAGCCGACCTATGCCGACAAGCTCGAGGCCGACGACCTCCGGCTCGACTGGGAGCGCCCCGCGATCGAGGTGGCGAGGGTCGTGCGCCTCGGCCGGGCGTGGACGACCTATCGGGGCAAGCGCCTGCTCGTCCTCGAGGCCACCCCGCTCGACGAGCCGGCCGCCGGCCCGGCCGCCTCGTTGCACGGTGACCGGGTCGTGTGCGGCGAGGGCCAGCTGCAGCTGCGGACCGTGCGGCCCGAGGGGCGGGCCGCGATGGACGTGCGTTCGTGGCTCAACGGCGCCCGGCCCGAGCCCGGGGACCGCCTCGGCGAGCCCTCGTGAGCCGCACCGGCCGCCGGTCCGGCCCGCGTCGGCCGCCGCCCGCCGGCACCGACGCCCGTCGTGTCGCCATCGATGCGCTGGTGCGGATCGACCGCGACGACGCGTACGCCAACCTCGTCCTCGGCGAGATCCTGGCCCGCAGCGAGCTCGCCGACCGGGACCGCCGCTACGTGACCGAGCTCGTCTACGGCACGACCCGGATGCGGCGGGCGGTCGACCACCTGATCGCGCCGTACCTCCTCGTCGACGACCCCGACCCGGACGTGCGCGCCGCGCTGCGCATCGGCGCCTACCAGCTCGCGTTCCTCGACACGCCGGCGCACGCCGCGGTCGGGGCGACGGTCGGCGCAGTGCGCAAGAAGGTGCGGCCGGTGGTCAACGCCGTGCTGCGCCGGGTGGCCGCCGCGCCGCTGACGTGGCCGGACGACCCCGGCATCCGCCTCAGCTACCCGGACTGGGTGGTGGAGCGGCTCGTCGCCGATCTCGGGCCCGACGACGCGCTCGACGCGCTGACGATCATGAACGAGCCGGCGACGGTGACCGAGCGGGACGACGGCTACGTCCAGGACCGGGCGTCGCAGTGGGTGGCCGAGCTGGTCGACGCCGGCCCGGGCCTGGTCGTCGCCGACCTGTGCGCGGCGCCCGGCGGCAAGGCGACGGCGCTCGCCGCGACCGGCGCCCGCGTCGTCGCCGCGGACGTCCGGCCCGGTCGGGTCGGTCTCGTGCGCGACAACGCCCGACGCCTCGGCACACCGATGGCGATCGTGGCCGCCGACGCCCGGCGGCCGCCGCTGCGGGCCGGCTCGCTCGACCGGGTGCTCCTCGATGCGCCGTGCAGCGGTCTCGGGGCCCTGCGACGTCGCCCCGACGCCCGGTGGCGGGTGACGGCCGACGCCGTCGATCGTCTCGCCGCCCTCCAGGTCGAGCTGGTCGACGCCGCGGTCGCACTGCTCGCCCCGGGCGGCGTGCTCGTGTACAGCGTGTGCACCCTGACCCGGGCCGAGAGCGTCGCCATCGACGACCACCTCGCGCACCGCCATCCCACCCTCGAGCCGCTCGACCGGCCCGGTGAGCCGTGGCAGGCGTGGGGGAGGGGTGCGATGCTGCTGCCCCAGGCCGCCGGCACCGACGGCATGTACGTGCTGCGCCTGCGCCGTCCCGCATCCGCCGGGACGTGACCGCCCGGAGCGGGTAGACAACCACGGCGTCGGCTGCGTGGCCCGACGGGTGCCGGCCGACGCGGACGACCCGACAGCCAGCCCACGAGCCCCTGCGAGGAGCCCATCGATGACCTCGACGCCCACCGATCGCGAGCCCAACGGGCTGTCGGCCAAGGTGCTCACCGTGTCCGACGGCGTCATCGCCGGCACCCGCGAGGACCGCTCGGGTGCCGCGCTCGAGGAGCTGCTCCGGGGTGCCGGGTTCGACGTCGTCGAGCGGCGGGTCGTGGCCGACGGCACCGACTCGGTCGCCACCGCGCTGACCGACCTGTGCGCCGGCTTCGCCGGCCTCGTCGTCACGACCGGCGGCACCGGGTTCGGGCCCCGCGACCTCACCCCGGAGGGCACCCGCCGGGTGCTCGAGCGCGAGGCGCCGGGCATGGCCGAGGCGATGCGGCTGGTGAGCCCGCTCGGCCGGCTCTCGCGGGCCGTCGCCGGTACCTACGGGCCGAACCTGGTGGTCAACACGCCGGGGTCGCCCAAGGGCGCGGTCGAGTGCCTCGACGCCATCCTCGACGTCGTGCCCCACGCCCTGCGCCTCGCGGCCGGCGAGCCCACGAGCCACTGAGCCCCGTCGGGGTCGGCCCGGCCATGGGCCCACACGCCGGCCGGCGCGGAATGGACCAGCGCGACATGGACCAGCGCGAGATCGACGAGGCGGCGATGGACCGGGCCATCGCCGCGGCCGCCACGGCGCGCCTGTGCACGGCGCCGCGCCCGTGGGTCGGCGCCGTCGTCGAGCCCGGCGGGTGGACGGGCGCGACCGACGGGGTCGCCGGGCCCCACGCCGAGGTGGTCGCGCTGCGGGCCGCCGGTGCCGCGGCGGCCGGGGCAACGCTGTACGTGACCCTCGAGCCGTGCAGCCACCACGGGCGGACCCCACCGTGCGTGGACGCGGTGCTGGCCAGCGGGGTCCGCCGGGTCGTGGTCGCGGTGACCGACCCGGACGAGCGGGTGGCCGGTCGGGGCATCGCCGCCCTGCGCGAGGCGGGCCTCGACGTGACCGTCGGTGTGCGGGCCGAGGAGGTCGCCGACCAGCTCGCGCCGTACCTGCACCATCGCCGCACCGGGCGCCCCTGGGTGGTCCTGAAGCTCGCCGCCAGCCTCGACGCCCGCACCGCGGCGCCCGACGGCACGAGTCGGTGGATCACCGACGCCGCCGCCCGCGCCGACGCCCACCGCCTGCGGGCCGAGAGTGGCGCGGTCCTCGTGGGTGCGGGGACCGTGCGCGCCGATGACCCCGAGCTCACCGTGCGCGACCTCCCGCCGGAGGTCGCCGAGCTGCCCCGTGGCGAGGACCCGCTCCGGGTGGTGGTCGGTGACGCGCCGGCGGGCGCCAAGGTCCACCCGTGCCTCGAGGTCTCCGGTGACCTCGGCGCGATCCTCGACGACCTCGGCCGGCGTGACATCGTCCAGGTCCTGGTCGAGGGTGGCGCGACGACGGCGGGGGCCCTCCTGCGTGACGGCCTGGTCGACCGGGTCGTCCTCTACTACGCCCCCGTGGTGTTCGGGGGCGACGACGCCGCACCGTTGCTCGCCGGCCCGGGCGTGGCGACGATGGCGGCGCTGGGGCGGGGCCGGGTGCTCGACGTGCGCCGCCTCGGCGACGGGTTCCGGGTCGAGTTCGAACCCCCGCACCCCTGAGCGGCGCCGTTCGCAGGGCACGCACGGCGACGTGCGGGAGGTCTCCCGTCGGGGGCGTCCGGCGACACGACGTGACGTGTGTTCGTGCTGGTCAGACGGCCACGCTCACTGTCGGACTGACCACCGGCGGAATTGTTGCGGCGTGAACCGACCGACCATGATCGGCCGCGAGGACGAGCCGGAGGTCGGTGCCCATGTCCCTCGACCGCATCGAGGATGCGATAGCCGCCATCGCCCGGGGCGAGATGGTGGTGGTCGTCGACGACGAGGATCGTGAGAACGAGGGTGACCTGATCCTCGCCGCGTCCGCCGCCACCCCGGAGAAGCTGGCGTTCATCGTCCGGCACTCGTCGGGGCTGGTGTGTGCGCCGATGCCGCCCGAGCACACCGACCGGCTGAACCTGCCGCTGATGGTCGAGCGGAACAGCGACGCCATGGGCACGGCGTACACGGTGAGCGTCGACGCCATCGCCGGGACCACGACGGGGATCTCGGCCGCGGACCGGGCCCACACCGTCCGTGCGCTGGCCGATCCGTCGACCCGACCCGAGGACCTGAGCCGCCCCGGGCACGTGTTCCCGCTCCGGGCCCGCGCCGGCGGCGTCCTCAAGCGGGCGGGCCACACCGAGGCCGCCGTCGACCTGTGCCGCCTGGCCGGGGTGGATCCGGTCGGGGTCATCTGCGAGGTCGTGAACGCCGACGGCACGATGGCGCGCCTCGACGACCTCGTGGAGTTCTGCGCGACCCACCAGCTGCCGCTGGTGTCGATCGCCGACCTGATCCGCCACCGTCGGCGCACCGAGAAGCTCGTCGAGCTCGTCGGCACCGCCCGCATCCCCACCCCGCACGGCGACTTCCGGGCGTCGGCCTACCGGTCGGTCGTCGACGGCACCGAGCACGTGGCACTCGTGCGGGGCGACGTGGCCGGCCACCCCGACGTGTTGGTGCGGGTGCACAGCGAGTGCCTCACCGGCGACGTCTTCGGCTCGATGCGCTGCGACTGCGGTCCCCAGCTCGACGCCGCGCTGGCCCGGATCGCCGAGGCCGGCCGTGGTGTCGTCGTCTACCTGAGGGGCCATGAGGGACGGGGCATCGGCCTCGGCCACAAGCTGCGGGCCTACGAGCTCCAGGAGGCGGGCCTCGACACGATCGACGCGAACCTGGCGCTCGGGCTCCCGGTCGACAGTCGTGAGTACGGCGTCGGCGCACAGATCCTGGTCGACCTCGGGATCACCACCATGCGCCTGATGACCAACAACCCCGCCAAGTACGGCGGGCTCGTCGGGTACGGCCTCGAGATCACCGGTCGTGTGCCGCTCCTCACCGGGCTGACCGCCGACAACCGCCACTACCTCGAGACCAAGCGCGACCGGCTCGGCCACGAGCTCGATCTCGGCTCGGCGGCCGTGGCGACGGGCGAGGCCTCGACCACGCCGACGGGCCCGGCGGCGCCGGCGCCGGAGCCCCGATGAGGACGATCGAGGGCCACCTGCGGGGTGAGGGACGCCGGTTCGCCATCGTCTGCGGTCGCTTCAACGACCTGGTGACCGAGCGGCTGCTGACCGGGGCGACCGATGGGCTGTTGCGCCACGGGGTCGACGACGGCTCGATCACCGTGTGCTGGGTGCCGGGGGCCTTCGAGATCCCGTACGCGGCGGCCCGGCTCGCCTCGTCGGGCCGCTTCGACGCCGTCGTGACCCTCGGCGCCGTGATCCGGGGGGCGACGGGCCACTACGAGCACGTGGCCGGCCAGTGCGCCGCCGGGGTGGCCCGCGCCGCGCTCGACACCGGTGTGCCGGTGGTCTTCGGCGTGCTGACGTGCGACACCATCGAGCAGGCGATCGAGCGCGCCGGGACCAAGGCGGGCAACAAGGGCTACGAGGCCGCCGAGACGGCGCTCGAGATGGCCGATCTGCGGGCCCGTCTCGAGGGGCCCGGCGACGTCGGCGGGCACGACGAGCGGTTCGCGGCGGGCGGGCTAGGTTCACCCTGAGCGGCGCCGCCCGAGCGGCACCTGCCCGCACGCCGACCGACGAGAGGACCACCGAGTGCCCGAGCCCACCGTCGCGCCGAACAACGCCACCGGGGCGGGCGACGCCTGGCCGGAGACACGCGACGTCGAACCCGGCGCCGGTCATCGGCGCGGCACGGTCCTCTCGTTCGACGACCCGCGGGGCATCGGGGTCGTGGGCGACGCCACCGGCGAGGTGGCGCCGTTCCACTGCACGGCGATCGCGGACGGCAGCCGGACGATCGAGGTCGGCGCGCCCGTCGGCTACGACCTCGTCGCCGGCCGCCTCGGCCGCTGGGAGGCGTCGCGCATCGTCCCCACCGGCGCCGCCCAGGGCTCGGTGTAGGGGCCGCCGGCGTCAGTCGGCCGGCGTCTCGTCGATCGCGTCGTCGCCGGCGTCCTCGCCGCCCTTGGCCTGGTTGGCCACCTGCACGTAGGCCATCTGGATCTGGCCGCGGGCGGCCACGATCGAGGGCTCGTGCTCGCCGAGTCGGCCGCTCAGCTTGTCGAGCACCGCGGCCATGGCGTCGATCGCCAGGCGGGCCGACGGCAGGTCGGGCTCGTCCTGGCCGAGGTGGATGGCGGCCAGCTCGAAGAGGCCCATCACGTGGTTGGCCACCACGACCTCGGCCGGTGCCTCGGCGAGCTGGCGACGGATCTCGGCGACCTCGTCGGTTGCCGCAGCGAGCCGTTCGCGCTGCTCGGGCGTGAGGTCCTCCATGTCCGGCATCTCGCCGGGCGGGACCGCGCCGTGCTCGTCGCTGTCGGGTCGGACGCCGGCCGCCGGGGCCTGTTGGCGGCGGTCGTCCACGGGGTGTTCACCACCGGGTGTCCAGATGCTGCTCATGGTGCTACTCTAGGCGGCGCCAAGAAGGGGAAAAGTGGGACGCGCCCGAGTCGGGCCCCGGCCGTACGGTCGGATCTCGGCGCCGAGGCCTGCGTTCCCACCTGGCCACCGGGGGTTCGCCCACCGAGTGCGCCAGGTCGGCAATCCGAACCCCGGAACCACGGGGAGCGGACGTCGGCTTTTTTCCGACGTCCGCTTGGACGCGTTTTCCCGGCGTTTCCGCCGGGAAGGGGCTTCGAAGCGGACGGACATCTGTAGGAGTGCAGCCACGTACCTGGAGGTCGCGAGCTGACGTGATGAGGAGTGATCGGCCATAGCCCAGAACAACGAGCCTCGTATCAACGACAGGATCCGTGCCCGCGAGGTCCGTCTCGTTGCGCCCAACGGCGACCAGGTCGGCATCAAGCCGCTACCTGAGGCGCTCGCCATGGCGCGGGAGATGGAGCTCGACCTCGTCGAGGTCGCCGAGAACGCGAATCCACCCGTCGTCCGGATCATGGACTACGGGAAGTACAAGTACGAGGCGGCGCAACGGGCGAAGGAATCCCGCAAGAACCAGCACAACACCAGCGTCAAGGAGATGAAGTACCGCCCCAAGATCTCGAGGGGCGACTTCGACACCAAGACGCGCAAGGTGGAGAAGTTCCTGTGGGAGGGGCACAAGGTCAAGGTCACGATCATGTTCCGGGGTCGGGAGGTCTACCACCCCGAGCTCGGTCGCAAGATCCTCGACGACGTGGCCACCGAGGTCGCCCATGCCGGGCGCGTCGAGGTCCAGTCGAGGCTCGACGGCCGGAACATGACGATGGTCCTCGGGCCCGACAAGAAAGCCCAAGCCGCCTGGGAAGCTGAGCAGCGCAAGACCGAGGAGGCCGGGGCCACCGTCGAGGAGGCCTGACCGCGCCAGCTCCTCGATCGGGCCGCACGCCGGCTCGGGCGATCACGATGTCACGGGCGAGACAGCGCGCTCGTACCCCTCGGGGTGCGGGCGCGCTGCATGCTGACCAGAGTCCTGCGGTTGCGCAGGAGACGACCGGAGCCGGCCCCGCCAACCCCGTTTGGGAGAGGTGGGGCCGCCGGTCGGTCCAGCGGCGGGGCGCCACCCGCCACGGGCCGAACAGAACGGGCCGCCGACGGCCCAGAGGACGGAGTAGCGATGCCGAAGATGAAGACGCACCGCGGTGCGAAGAAGCGGTTCAAGGTGACGGGTACGGGCAAGGTCCTGCACCGCAAGGCCAACCGGAACCACATCCTGGAGAAGAAGACGACCAAGCGGAAGCGCCAGCTGCGCAGCGACGGTCCCGTCGCCGCGAGCGACGTGCCGCGCGTCAAGCGCCAGCTCGGCCTCTGACCGAGGCCGAGCCGGGCCGGCGGCGCCACGTGCGCACATCCGGCCACGACTCCGGCGGGTGAGCCGCGCGCCGTACGGCGCCGCGACCCGCCAACGATCACCACCCCCCGTGGCCCCTCCTCAGGGGCCCAGCGAAAGGAGCTCAACCGATGGCGCGAGTCAAGCGCTCGGTGCACAGCAAGAAGCGCCGCAGGGTCGTCCTCGACCGGGCGAAGGGTTACTACGGCAACAAGAGCCGCAGCTACCGGGCCGCCAACGAGCAGGTCATGCACTCGCTCCAGTACGCGTACCGGGATCGCCGGGCGCGCAAGGGCGACTTCCGCCGCCTGTGGATCCAGCGCATCAACGCCGCCTGCCGCCTCCACGGCACGAGCTACAGCCGCTTCGTCGCCGGCCTGAAGGCCGCCGGCGTCGAGGTCGACCGCAAGGTCCTGGCCGATCTCGCCGCGACCGACGAGGCGGCGTTCGCCGCGCTCGTGAAGGTCTCCGCCGAGGCCCTCGAGTCCGAGACCGCGGCGGCATCCTGATCAGAGCGGTCGTGCAACCGCTCGCTGCGTCGAACCATCGACTCCGAAGACTGCGACGCCTCACCCGGCGTCGCAGTCTTCGCGTCAGCGAAGGCGTCGTCGTCCTCGAGGGTTCGACGATCGTCGCCGAGGCGCTCGACGGCGGCGTGCACCTCCTGGAGGCGTACCACGAGCCCGGTACCGACGATGCCCTCGTCGGCGCGCTCGAACGTGCCGGCGTCGACCACCACCCGGTGGAGCCGGGCGCCGTCGCCCGCGTCGCCGACACGGTCAACGCCCAGGGGGTGATCGCGCTCGCCCGGCGTCCCGACACGTCGCTCCACGGGCTGGTCGCGTCACTGGCGACGCTCGATGCGCCGTTCGTCCTCGTCGCCGTCGACCTCGCCGACCCCGGCAACGTGGGCACGCTGGTGCGCGCCGCCGAGGCCTGTGGTGCCGCCGGGATCGTCTGCTGCGGCGGTGCGGACCCGCTCGGCCCGAAGGCCGTCCGCGCATCCGCCGGGCTGGCGCTGAGCGTGCCGCTGGTCGTCGAGCCCGACCCGGAGACCGCGCTGGCACGGCTGTCGGAGGCCGGATTGGCGATCGCGGCGACCGCCGTCGACGAAGGTCGGGTGCCCGATGACGGCGTCCTGGTCGGGCCGGTGGCGATCGTGGTCGGCAACGAGGCCCGCGGCGTCGCCGCCCACGTCATCGAGCGCGCCGACGCCCGGGTCCGCATCCCCACGGTCGGACGGGCCGAGTCGTTGAACGTGGCGATGGCGGGCGCCATCCTCTGCTACGAGGCGTCCAGGTCCCGTCGGGCGCCGAACGCCGCGGGCGTGGCCTCCGCCGACACCGCCCGGACCCCCTGATCACCGCAGCCGACTGGACGCGACCCCGATGACCGAGTTCCATTCTCGCCGATGACCGTCGACGTCGAAGCCATCCGCCGTCGCGCCCTCGAACAGGTCGACGCCGCCGTCGACCTCGATGCGCTCGCCGCCGCGGACAGCGCCGCGCTCGGGAAGCGCTCGGAGCTGTCCGGCGTGAAGCAGCAGCTCGGCCAGCTCGATCCGGAGGAGCGCCGCACCGTCGGCCGAGCCGTGAACGAGGCGCGCACCGAGATCGCGGCCGCGGTGGCCGAGCGGCGCCGCGAGCTCGAGGCCACGGCCCGCCGGGCGCAGCTCGAGGCGGAGCGCCTCGACCTGACCGAGCACCTCGGCACCGGCCGCGCCGGTCACCTCCACCTGGTGACCCAGGCGATGGAGGAGCTCGAGGACACCTTCGTCGGGATGGGGTTCACCGTCGCCGAGGGCCCCGAGATCGAGACCGACTGGTACAACTTCGAGTCGCTGAACTTCCCGGCCGGCCACACCGCACGGGACCTGTTCGACACGCTCTACGTCAACTGGGGCGACCGGGAGAGCACGCTCCTGCGCACCCACACCTCACCGGTGCAGATGCGGGTGATGGAGGCGACCGAGCCGCCCATCTACGTCGTCGCCCCCGGGCGCGTCTACCGACGTGACACCGCGGATGCCACCCACATGCCGGTGTTCCACCAGATCGAGGGCCTCGTCGTCGACCGGGGGATCACCTTCGGCGACCTGGCGGGCACGATCGAGACGTTCACCAAGGCCTACTTCGGCGGCGACTTCGGCTCCCGCCTGCGCCCGTCGTACTTCCCGTTCACCGAGCCGTCGGCCGAGTTCGACATCCGCCTGCCCGATGGCTCGTGGCTCGAGCTCGGCGGCTGCGGCATGGTCCACCCCAACGTGCTGCGCAACGGCGGCATCGACCCCGAGGAGTACTCGGGGTTCGCGTTCGGCTTCGGCATCGACCGACTGGCGCTGAGCCGTCACGGGGTCGACGACCTCCGCGAGCTGTTCAGCAACGACCTCCGCTTCCTCGAGCAGTTCTGAGGCCTCGGTGCGCCGCGTCCATGCCCAGGTCCACGTCGATCTCGCCGCGAACGTCCTTGTCGCCGCAGATCTCGATGGGGATGCCCCCGATCGCCCGACCGGCACCGCCGCGGTGCCCACCTCCGAGGTGACCCGATGAAGGTCCTGCTCTCGTGGCTGCGCGAGTTCGCCCCGATCGACGGCGACCCGGTCGAGCTCGGCGAGCAGCTCTCCGGCCTCGGCCTGGCGGTCGAGGAGATGCACCGCCTCGACGAGGGCATCGGCGACATGATCGTCGCCCGCGTCCTCGACCTGCGTCCCCACCCCTCCGCCGACCGCATCCAGCTCGTCGACGTCGACACCGGCGACGGCGAGGCGCTGCAGATCTGCTGCGGTGCGTTCAACATGGCCGTCGGCGACCTCGTGCCGCTCGCGCCGGTCGGCGCCACCATGCCCGACGGGATGGAGATCGGTCGCCGCAAGATGCGGGGCGAGTGGTCGAACGGGATGTTGTGCTCGTCCCGCGAGCTCGGCCTCGGCGCCGACCACGCCGGCATCCTCGTCCTCGACCCGGCCGCCGAGGTCGGCCGGCCCGTGGTCGACGCACTCGGCCTGTCGGGCGACGTGCTCTACGACCTCGAGGTCAACCCGAACCGGCCCGACGCGATGTCGGTCGCCGGCGTCGCCCGCGACCTGGCGGCCCGCCTCGGGGTCCCGTTCTCGCTGCCCGACCCGAAGGTCCCCACCGCCGGCGCCGACGCGGCGGAGCTCGCCTCGGTCGAGATCGTCGACGCCGACCTGTGCGGCCGCTTCGAGGTCCGCGTGCTGTCGGGCATCGAGATCGGGCCGAGCCCGCGCTGGCTCGCCGACCGCCTGACCCGGGTCGGCATGCGGCCGATCAACAACGTCGTCGACGTGTCGAACTACGTGATGCTCGAGCTCGGCCGGCCCAGCCACACGTTCGACCTCGACAAGGTGCCCGGCGGGTACCTGCGCGTCCTGCGGGCGTCGGGCGGCGAGACGATCGTGACGCTCGACGAGCAGGAGCGCACGCTGGTCGCCGGCGACGGCGTGATCTGCGACCGCGACGGCACGCCGGTGTCGATCGCCGGGATCATGGGCGGCGCCTCCACCGAGATCTCCGACACGACGACGTCGGTGCTGCTGGAGATGGCGTGGTGGGACCCGCCGACCATCGCCCGCACGTCCCGGCGCCTGGGCCTGCGCTCGGAGGCGTCGGCCCGCTTCGAGCGCGGCGTCGACACCGACACCGCGGACCTGGCCATGCGGCGCTTCGCCGAGCTGCTCGGCGCCACGATCCACCCGGGCGCGATCGACGAGCGCGGCGACCTGCCCACTTCGCCCGTCGTCCGGCTGCGCACGTCCCGGGTCAACGACCTCCTCGGCACCGACCTGTCGCCGCAGCAGGTGCGCGGCCAGCTCGACCCGATCGGCTTCGCGACGACGCCGGCCGGCGACGACACCGACGTGGCCATCCCGACCTTCCGGCCCGACTCGGCGACCGAGATCGACCTCGTCGAGGAGGTCGCCCGCATGTACGGCTACGACCGGATCGCCCGGACCGTGCCGTCGTCGTTCCGCACCGGGTCGCTCACCCCGCGCCAGCAGGCACGGCGCCGTCTGCGGCGCACCCTCGTCGGCCTCGGTATGAGCGAGGCGATGCCGCTGCCGTTCCTGGCCCCGGCCGACGTGGCGCGCGCCGGGCTCGATCCGGAGACGATCGACATCGCCAACCCGCTCGTCGCCGAGGAGTCGGTGATGCGCCCGTCGCTGCGCCCCGGGCTGCTGCGGGCCGTGGCGTACAACGCCAGCCACCGCATCGCGGGCGCGCGCCTGTTCGAGATCGGCCAGGTGTGGGCGCCGGCATCCGACGTCGCTTCGCCGTTGCCGTCCGAGCGCGAGGTGCTCGGCGTGATCCTCGACGATGTCGAGGCGCCCGCTGCGGTCGAGGTGTGGTCGGTGCTGGCCCGCTCGCTCGGGCTCGACGACCGCGCGATCGTTGCCGGTGAGGTGCCCGGCCTCCACCCGAGCCGCGCCGCGTGGATCGAGCGCGACGGCCGACGCATCGGTGCGCTCGGCGAGGTCGACCCGACCGTGCTCGAGGCCTACGAGGCACCGGGCCGGGTGGCGTGGCTCGAGCTCGACCTCGGCGAGGTCCTGGGTGACGAGCCGGACTACGCCATGTACCGACCGATCAGCCGCTACCCGTCGTCGGACATCGACCTGGCGTTCGTGGTCGCCGAGGACCTCCCGGCCGCCGCGGTCGGCACGACGCTGCGCGAGGCCGGCGGCGATCTCGTCGCCTCGGTCGAGCTGTTCGACGTCTACCGGGGCGCCCAGCTCGGCGCCGACCGCCGGAGCCTCGCCTTCTCGGTGCGGCTCCAGGCCCACGACCGCACGCTGACCGACGCCGAGGTGGCGGAGATCCGCACGGCGTTGATCGCGGCGGTCGAGGCCGCCCACGACGCCACGTTGCGCTGAGGGCCGGCCCGGTGTGCCGACGGCGGACGGCGGGCACGTTCCCCGCGATGGTGCTTGCATGAGTATGCAGCGCCGCGTATGTTTCGCGGCGTGATCGACGTCGGCATCATCGGCGCATCCGGGTTCGTGGGTGCGGAGCTCCTCCGGCTGTGCGCAGGACACCCCGAGCTGCGCGTGCGCTTCGCCACCGCGGACTCCCAGGCCGGCACGACCGTGGGCGAGCTGTACCCGAGCCTCGCGCCCGTGTACGGCGACCTGTCGCTCGTGTCGTGGTCGCCCGAGCTGGCCGACGGGGTCGACCTGGCGTTCTGCGCGCTGCCCCACGGCGCCTCCCAGGCGGTGATGGGCGACCTGCTCGGCCGGGTGAAGCACGTCGTCGACCTCGGCGCCGACTTCCGGCTCCGGGACCCGGCCGCCTACCCGGCGTGGTACGGCGCGGCGCACACCGCGCCCGAGCTCCTCGGCGAGGTGGCGTTCGGCCTGCCCGAGCTGTTCCGGGCCCAGCTGCCGGGCGCCCGGCTGGTCGCCGCCCCCGGGTGCTACGTCACGACCGCGTCGTTGGCCCTCGCCCCGCTCGTGCGGGAGGGCCTGGTCGAGCCGACCGGCATCGTGGTCGATGCGGCCAGCGGGGTGTCGGGTGCGGGGCGTCCGCCGAAGGCGCACACGACGTTCTGCGCCGTCGACGAGAACTTCACCGCCTACGGCCTCCTCGACCACCGCCACACGCCGGAGATGGAGCAGGTCCTGACCGAGACGTCGGGCACCGACGTGCAGCTCCTGTTCACGCCGCACCTGGCGCCGATGAACCGGGGCATCCTCGCCACCTGCTACGCCCGCCCGACGGGCCCGGCCGGCACCGACGAGCTGCTCGAGGTCTTCCGGGCCGCCTACGAGGGCGAGCCGTTCGTGACGGTGGGCCAGCAGGTCCCGCAGACCAAGTCGACCCTCGGCTCGAACAGCGCCCACCTCACGGTCCGACGCGACGACCGCACCGGCTGGATCGTGGCCATCGGCGCGCTCGACAACCTGGTCAAGGGCGCCGCCGGCCAGGCGGTGCAGTGCGCCAACGCCGTGTGTGGGCTCGACGAGACCGTCGGGCTGGCCCGGGTCGGCCTCGCGCCGTGACCGTCGCCGACACCGGGGTGTGCGCCGCCGCCGGGTTCGAGGCGAGCGGCGTGGCGTGCGGGATCAAGCCCTCGGGTGAGCTCGACCTCGCACTCGTCACCTCCGCCGACGCCCGGCCGGTGACCACGGCGGCCGTGTTCACCTCCAACGCCGTGGTCGCCGCGCCCGTCATCGTGTCCCGCGACCATCTCGAGCGCAGCGCCCGCCGCACGGCCGCGGTCGTGATCAACAGCGGCAACGCCAACGCCGCGACCGGCGAGACCGGCCTCGACGCCGCCCGCCGGACCTGCGCCGCGGTCGCCGATGCGCTCGGCTGCCTGGAGAACGAGGTGCTCGTCTGCTCGACCGGGGTGATCGGCCGGTACCTGCCGATGGAGCCGATGCTGGCCGGCATCCCCCGGGCGGCCGCCGCCCTCGACCCCGACGGCGGTGAGGCCGCGGCCGAGGCGATCCGCACGACCGACGGGGTGCGCAAGGAGACCGTGGTCCACGGCGACGGGTTCACCATCGGCGGCATGGCGAAAGGCTCGGCCGGTCTCCAGCCGAACATGGCGACGACGCTCGCCGTGCTCACCACCGACGCCGGGCTCGGTCGCTCCGCGCTCCAGCGGTGCCTGGCCACCGCGGTCGCGTCGACGTTCAACCAGCTCGCGGTGGACGGCGCCCCGTCGACCAACGACACCGTCGTGCTCATGGCGTCGGGCACGGCCGGCGAGGTCGACGAGGCCGTCCTGACCGAGGCGGTGACCACGGCGTGCTGGGACCTCGCCGTCCAGATGGCCGACGACGTCGCCGGCGCGACCAAGACCGTCTTCATCCGGGTGAGCGGCGCGTCCGACGACGCCGACGCGGATCGGGTCGCCCGCGCCATCGCCAACTGCCAGCTGATCAAGTGCTCCTGGTACGGCGAGGACCCCCACTGGGGTCGCATCGCCGGTCAGATCGGTGCGTGGGGTGCGGTCGTCGACCCCGGGCGCCTGCGCATCGGCTACGGGGGGATCACGAGCTGCGAGGGTGGGGTCGGCGTCGACCACGACGCCCATGCGCTGGCCGCGCACATGGGCGGGCGGCGCATCGACCTCGACGTCGATCTCGGTGTCGGGGACGGCGCCGCCTTCGTCGTGAGCACCGACCTCGGACCAGGCTTCATCGAGCAGAACAGGACCACATCGTGACCACGCCCGTCGCCGGCGACGCCCGGTCGAGCCCGGACCTCGTCGCCGAGGTCCTCCTCCAGGCGCTGCCCTACATCCAGCGCTTCCGCGGCAAGGTCGTGGTGGTGAAGCTCGGCGGCAACGCCATGGTCGACGAGACGCTGGCCGAGGGCTTCGCCGCCGACGTCGTGCTCATGCACTCGGTCGGCATGCTGCCGGTCGTCGTCCACGGCGGCGGCCCGCAGATCTCCGACCTGATGGAGCGCCTCGGCAAGGAGGTCACGTTCCGCGACGGCCTGCGGGTGACCGACGCCGAGTCGCTCGACATCACCCGCATGGTCCTGGTCGGCAAGGTCAACCGCGACGTCGTCGCCCAGCTCAACCGCCACGGGCCGCTGGCCGTCGGCGTGTCCGGCGAGGACGCGGGCCTGATCCGGGCCTCGGTCCGGGACCCGGCGCTCGGCTACGTCGGCGACGTCGAGGCCGTGAACCCGGCGATCGTCGAGCGCCTGCTGTCGCAGGGCCTGGTCCCGGTGATCTCGACCACGGGGACCGACGCGGACGGCCAGGCGTACAACATCAACGCGGACACGGTCGCCGGCGCGCTGGCGGTGGCCCTCGGTGCCGAGAAGGTGGTCTTCCTCACCGACGTCGAGGGCCTCATGCGCAAGGAGGGCGACCCCGACAGCCTGGTGAGCCGGGTCTCGGCGTCCGAGCTGCGCCTGCTCGTGGACGAGGGCGTCGTCGGCTCGGGGATGATCCCGAAGGTCGACTCGTGCCTGTCCGCGGTCGAGCAGGGCGTCGGATCGGCGCACATGGTCAACGGCACCCGCCCCCACGTGCTCCTGCTGGAGCTCCTGACCGATCGGGGGATCGGCACGATGGTCACCCGGTACACGGTGCCCGCCGCCTCGGTCCCCGAGGAGATGGACGCGGCGGTCGAACAGACGGCGGTCGAGGGCATGGAGGACACACCGTGACCGACGCGACGCAGATCTCTCACACGACGGCGATGGGTGCGCCCGGTCTCGAGCGCTGCCCCCTGATGCCGACGTACAACCCGCCCCGGGTCCAGTTCGTCCGGGGCGAGGGCTCGTGGCTGTGGGACCGCGACGACAACCGCTACCTGGACTTCCTGTCCGGGCTCGCGGTCACCAGCCTCGGTCACGCCCACCCCGAGGTCGCCGAGGCGATCGCCACCCAGGCCGGCCGGCTGCTCCACGTGTCGAACCTGTTCGGCACCGAGCACAACTGGGTGGTCGCGGCCCACCTCGACCGCCTGATCGGCGGCGGGGGCCAGGTGTTCTTCTGCAACTCGGGTGCCGAGGCGAACGAGGCGGCGTTCAAGCTCGCCCGCAAGTTCGGCGGCCACGGGCGCCACAAGGTCATCTCGGCGTTCGCGTCGTTCCACGGCCGCACCATGGCCGCCCTCGCCGCGACCGGACAGCCGTCCAAGCACGAGCCGTTCGAGCCGTTGCCCGAGGGCTTCGTGCACGCGGCGTGGGCCGACATCGACGAGCTCGACCGCATGGTCGACGCCACCGTCGCCGCGGTGCACCTCGAGCCGATCCAGGGTGAGGGCGGCGTCAACGTGCCGCCGCCGGGCTACCTCGCCGAGGTCCAGCACCTGTGCCGGGAGCGGGGTGCGCTGCTCATGCTCGACGAGGTCCAGACCGGCCTCGGCCGCACGGGCCGGTGGTTCGCCCACCACCACGACGAGATCCAGCCCGACGTCGTGTGCATGGCCAAGGCGCTGGGCAACGGGATGCCGATCGGGGCGTGCTGGGCCCGCGAGGAGGTGGCGGCCGCGTTCAGCCCCGGCGACCACGCCACGACCTACGGAGGCCAGCCGCTGGCGACGGCCGCGGCCCGCCGGGTGCTCGAGGTGATGGAGCGCGAGGACGTGTGCGGGCGTGCGACGCGCGCCGGCGCCCGCCTCACCGACGGGCTGAACGGGCTCGCCGCGGTCGAGTCGGTGCGGGGGCGGGGTCTGCTCCTCGCCGCCGAGCTGGGCGAGGGTGCCGACGCCAAGGCGGTCGTGGCCACCGCGCTCGCCGAGGGCCTCGTCGCCAACGCCGTGACCCCGACCGCCGTCCGCTTCGCCCCGTCGCTCCTCGTGACCGACGAGGAGATCGACCGGGGGCTCGAGCTCTTCGCCAAGGCGGTCGGTTCGTGAGGCACCTGCTCGAGATCGACGACCTCGACGCGGCCGAGCTCGCCGACGTGCTCGAGCGTGCGGCCCGGCGTGACCCACCGCAGGTCCTGGCGTCCCAGGGCGTGGCGCTGCTGTTCGAGAAGCCGTCGGCCCGCACCCGCAACTCGTCGGAGATGGCGGTCGTGCAGCTCGGCGGCCACCCGGTGTACATCACCGGCCAGGAGGTCGGGCTCGACACCCGCGAGTCGACCGAGGACGTGACCCGCACGCTCGCGTGCTACCACCGCGTGCTCGGCGCCCGGGTGTTCGACCACCGGCGGCTCGAGCGCATGGTCGCGGTGTCGGCGCTGCCGATCGTCAACCTCCTCTCCGACGCCGCGCACCCGATGCAGGCGCTGGCCGATCTGCTCACGATCCGCGAGCACGTCGGGTCGCTGGCCGGTCGCACGCTGGCGTGGGTCGGAGACGCCAACAACGTCGCCCGCTCGCTCATGCTGGGCGCGGCCATGTCGGGCATGAAGTTGCGGCTGGCGTCGCCGCCCGGGTACCGCTTCGACGACGTCGACCTGGACCGCATCCGCGCCGCGGGCGCGGAGCCGGTGGTGTGCGAGCGCCCCGAGGAGGCGGTCGAGGGCGCGGACGTCGTCTCGACCGACGTGTGGACGTCGATGGGCCAGGAGGCCGAGGCCGAGGCACGCCTGGCGGCGTTCGAGGGGTACACGGTCGACGCGAGGCTGATGGAGCGGGCCGCACCGGACGGCATCTTCCTCCACTGCCTGCCGGCCCATCGCGGCGAGGAGGTCGCCGACGACGTCGTCGACGGTCCCCGCAGCCGTGTGTGGCCCCAGGCCGAGAACCGCATGCACGCAGCCCGCGGCCTGCTGTGGTGGCTCGTCGAGCAGTGAGCGGGCTCCGGCTGTCGAAGCAACAGCGCCAGCACCGCATCGCCCGCCTGCTCGAGCAGCACGTGGTGACGAGCCAGACGCGGCTCGTCGAGCTGCTGGCCACCGAGGGCGTCACCGCGACCCAGGCGACGGTGTCGCGCGATCTGGAGGACCTCGGTGCGATCAAGGTCCGCGTCCGGGGTGGGGAGGCCGCCTACGCTGTGCCCGAGCTGCCGACCGAGCAGGTCGCGCCCGCCGACCACCTCGCCCGGGTCTTCGGGGAGTGGGTCGTGGAGGTCGGGTGCTCCGCCAACATCGTCGTGCTCCGCACCCCGCCCGGGTCGGCGCACGTGGTGGCCTCCGCCCTCGACCGGGCCGGCCTCGACGGTGTCGTGGGCACGGTCGCCGGCGACGACACGATCATGGTCGTGGTGTCGGACGACCTCGAGGGGAGCGAGGTGGCCGACCGGTTGCGGGTGCTCGCCGGACTGTGACCGCGCACCGGGCGGTGTCGACGGGGCGGGAACCGATGGGACGAGAGTGGAGAGGGGCCCGGCCGCGTCCGGGCCGTCGCGAGGGAGAGGTGCACCGGTGGCCGAGCCGTGGTGCGAGCAGGGAACGGTCCGGCACGGCCGGGTGAGCGAGGTGCGTGAACCGTGAGCACGTTGTGGCACGGGCGATTCGGCGGCGATCCCGCCTCGGAGCTGCTGGACTTCACCGTCAGCCTGCCCTTCGACCGGCGCCTCGCCGCCGACGATGTCGCCGGCTCGCGGGCCCACGTGCGCGGGCTGACCCGCGCCGGGCTCCTCACGAGCGCGGAGGAGGCCGACGTCCTCGACGCGCTCGACCGGGTGCTGGCCGAGCTCGAGGACGGCTCGTTCCGCTTCGAGCCCGGCGACGAGGACATCCACACCGCGATCGAGCGGCGGGTGACCGAGATCGCCGGCGACGCCGGGGCCAAGCTCCACACCGGCCGCAGCCGCAACGACCAGGTCGCCACCGACCTGCGCCTGTACGTGAAGCGGGAGATGCTCGTCCTCGCCGGCCGGGTCGTCGACCTCCAGCACGTCCTCGCCGACCGGGCCGCCTCCGCCGGACGGACGTACCTGCCGGGCTACACCCACCTCCAGCGGGCACAGCCGGTCCTGCTGGCCCACCACCTCCTGGCCCACGGGTGGAGCCTCGTGCGCGACGTCGAGCGCCTCCTGGCCGCGCGCCACCGCGCCGACACGAGCCCCCTCGGTGCCGGTGCGCTGGCCGGCTCGTCGTTGCCGCTCGATCCCCGGGGTGTCGCCCGCGAGCTCGGGTTCTCCGCCGTGTTCGAGAACTCGCTCGACGCGGTCAGCGACCGGGACTTCGTCGCCGAGGCGCTGTTCGCCATCAGCCTGTGCGGGATCCACCTGTCGCGCATCGGTGAGGAGGTCGTGCTCTGGTCGAGCGACGAGGTCGGCTTCCTCCAGCTCGACGACGCCTACTCGACCGGCTCGTCGATGCTGCCCCAGAAGAAGAACCCCGACATCGCCGAGCTGGCCCGGGGCAAGGCCGGCCGACTGCTCGGCCACCTGACCGGCTTCCTGGCGACCCTCAAGGGCCTCCCGCTCGCGTACAACCGCGACCTCCAGGAGGACAAGGAGGGCCTGTTCGACGCGGTCGACCAGCTCGGCATGGCGCTGTCCGCGATGGCGGGCCTGCTGGCGACGTCGCGCTTCTCGACCGACCGGATGGAGGCGGCAGCCGACAGCCCCTACGCCGCGGCGACCGACCTCGCCGAGTACCTGGTGCAGCAGGGGGTGCCGTTCCGGCGGGCCCACGCCGTGGTCGGCGCGATCGTGCGCGAGTCGCTCGAGCGCAAGGTCCCGATGGCCGAGCTCGTCACCCAGCACCCCGAGCTCGGACCGGACGCCGCCGCGCTGCTCGAGAAGGGCGTCCCGGTGACCCGTCGCCGGACCCCGGGCGGAGGCGGCCCCGAACCGGTCGCCGCCCAGCTGGAGCGGTTCAACCGGGTGCTGGCCGACCTCGACGAGCGTGTCGGCGGCGGCTGAGCCCGACGGTGGCCCGGCGCCGCCCCGACCGCTGGACCGGGCGTTCCTCGCCCGGCCCAGCGACGTCGTCGCGCCGGAGCTGCTGAACAAGGTGATCTCGGTCGGCGACCGCTCGGCCCGCATCGTCGAGGTCGAGGCGTACCTGGGCGACGGTGACCCGGCCAGCCACGCCCATGCCGGCCCGACCGCACGCAACGCCACGATGTTCGGCCCGGCCGGCCACCTGTACGTGTACTTCACCTACGGCATGCACTGGTGCGCCAACGTCACCTGCGACGCCGAGGGCGTGGGCACCGCGGTGCTGCTGCGGGCGGGACGGCCCCTCACCGGGGTGGAGCAGATGTGGGCGGCGCGGCCGGCGGCGCGGCGGCCACGCGACCTGTGCTCGGGCCCGGCGAAGCTGTGCCAGGCGCTGGGCATCGCCGGCGACGACGACGGCGCGGACCTGCTGGGTGACGGCCGGGTCGCGCTCGGCGACGACGGCACCGCACCGCCCCGGGCCCCGGTGCGCACGACGAGGATCGGCATCACCAAGGCGGCCGAACGTCCACTGCGCTGGTACGTCGCCGATGACGAGAACGTGTCCCGGCCGGCCGGGACCTCACGGAGCAGGGGAGCGGGCCGATGACCGACGAGACGGCGCCGGAGGTCCTCCAGGCGGACGACCCCCGCCTCGGCGACCCGGGGGACCTCGCCCTGGCGCTGGCCCAGGTGGCCGCGGTGACCAGCGACGACGCCGAGGTCGTCGAGGCCAGGGACCGCATCCTGGCGTTCGGCCGCGCCCACGACGACGCCCTGTGGCGGTCGTGCACCGACGCCCACCTGACCGCGTCGTGCCTGGTGGTGGCGCCCGACCGTCGGCGGGTCGCGGTGCTGCACCACCGCAAGCTCGGGCGCTGGCTGCAGCCCGGCGGCCACGCCGACGGTCAGGGCAACCTGGCCGCCGCCGCGTTGCGGGAGGGCACCGAGGAGACCGGCATCGACGGCCTGGCGGTGGTCGTGCCCGCGGTCGACATCGACATCCACCGGGTGGCGCCACCGGGGGAGGAGCCCCACCTCCACCTCGACGTGCGGTTCGTGCTCCTCGCCCCCGCCGGCGCCGAGCTGGTGGGCAACCACGAGTCGACCGCGCTGCGTTGGATCGAGCCCGACGCCCTCGACGACATCGACGCCGACCGGGGCCTGCGCCGCCTCGTCACGGCCGGCTCCGCCGTCGTCGCACGTCTCGCCGGCTGATACTCGCTCACCGGCTGGTACTCGCTCGCCGGCTGAGCCTCGCTCGCCGGCTGCGCCGGTCGAGCTGCGTTCAGCGGGCTGATACTCGCTCGCCGTCGGGCCAGGGGCCCTCCGGACGAGCTGCGTTCAGCGGGCCGCGCGGCACGGCTGGGACGAGCTGCGGGCTGGTAGTCGCTCGCCGGCTGGTACTCGCTCGCCGTCGGGCCAGGGGCCCTCCGGACGAGCTGCGTTCAGCGGGCCGCGCGGCACGGCTGGGACGAGCTGCGGGCTGGTAGTCGCTCGCCGGCTGGTACTCGCTCG
>JAXHUH010000190.1:0-7647 GCA_034211175.1 Actinomycetota bacterium | reverse complement strand
GGCTCCGGCTCGGGCTCGGGCTCGGGCTCCGCGGCCGGGGCCTCCTCGGCACCGCTGTCGCCCGACGGGGCCGCGTCGCCGTCGCCGTCGCCGTCGCCGACGATGGCCAGCACGGTGCCGACGTCGACGGTGTCGCCCTCGGGGACCTTGATCTCGGTCAGGGTGCCCGACGCCGTCGACGGGACCTCGGAGTCGACCTTGTCGGTCGACACCTCGAACAGGACCTCGTCACGCTCGACGGAATCGCCGACCGCCTTGTACCAACGGGTGATCGTTCCCTCTGTGACGGTCTCGCCCAACTGGGGCATGACGATCTCGGCCATCGTCCTCGCTCGTTCCTCTTGCCATCGGGGGTGTGGGGTGGGTGTGCTGGCTGGTCTCGGTCGTCGGCGGTCACCGACGGCGCCTGGTCCTACCTCGGCACCGTCGGCGCCCGGCCTCAGTGCAGGCTTCGTCCGGTGAGGGCGATCACCGTCTCACCGAAGACCTCGCTCATCGTCGGGTGGGGCTGGATGAACTGGGCGATCTCGTCGACCGTCGCCTCCCAGTTCACCGCCAGGTAGCCCTGGCCGAGCTGCTCGGTGACCCACGGCCCGACCATGTGCACGCCGAGCACCTGCCCGCCGGTGCCGTCGGGCCGCTTCTCGGCGATGACCTTCACCAGGCCGTCGGTCTCGCCGACGATCATCGCCCGACCGTTCGGGGCGTAGCGGTGCTTGGACGTGACGACGTCGTAGCCCGCCTCCTTCGCCGCGTCCTCGGAGTACCCGGCGAAGGCGACCTCGGGGTGGCAGTAGATGGCCCACGGCACCTTGCCGTAGTCCACCGGCAGCGGGTTCTCCCCGAGGATGTCCTTCACGACGACCATGCCCTCGGCGAAGCCGACGTGGGCCAGCTGGGGCGTGGCGATCAGGTCGCCGGCGGCCCAGATCCCGTCGACCGAGGTCCGGCAGGTCTCGCCGACCTGGACGAAGCCGCGGTCGTCGGAGGCGACGCCGGCGTTGTCGAGACCGAGCTCGTCGGCGTAGGGCCGGCGGCCGACGGAGACGACGACCGTCTCGACCTCGATGTCGTCGCCGCCCTCGAGGTGGACGGTCGTGCCGCCGCCGTCGCGGGGCGTGTGGCCGTTGACCTTCACGCCCGTGCGGATGTCGATGCCCCGCTTCTTGAACGAGCGCACGACGATGTTGGCGACGTCGGTGTCGCAGCCGGGGAGGATCTTGGGCAGCGCCTCGAGGATCGTCACCTGGGTGCCGAGGTCGCTCATCATCGAGGCGAACTCGCAGCCGATGGCGCCGCCGCCGATCACGATGGCCGACGACGGGAGCTCGCGCAGCGCGAGCAGCTCGTCGCTGGTCACGACGGTCGTGCCGTCGACCTCGAAGCCCGGGATGGTCCGCGGGACCGAGCCGGCGGCGAGGAGGATCGAGTCGGCGGTCAGCTCGACGTCGCCCGACTGGCCGCCGGTGACCTTCACCTGGCCGGGGCCGGTGAGCGAACCGGTGCCCTCGAGGACCGTGATCTTGCGGCCCTTCATCATCGACACCAGCCCACCGGAGAGCTTGTCGATGATGCCCTGCTTGCGGTCCTGGGTGACGCCGAAGTCGAGCCCTGGCTCGCTGACGTTGATCCCGAAGTCCTTGGCGTGCGAGACGTGCCGGTAGACGGCGGCCGTCTCGAGCAGCTCCTTGGCGGGGATGCACCCGACGTGCAGGCAGGTCCCGCCGTACTTGTTCTTCTCGATGATGGCGACGTCGAGCCCGGCCGACGCGCCGTAGAGAGCGGTGGCGTACCCGGCTGGGCCGCCGCCGATGATCACGAGGTCATGGTGCTCGGCCGTGGGGACCACCTCCTGGAGTGAGCGCGGCCATGGTACCGCCTGCGTCTCTGCTCCCCGGCCGGTGTGTCGTCGGTCGCTCCCGGGGCGCGCGCAACGACGAGGCCGTCGTCATCGCAGGTCACGCCGTCGCGAGGATGATCTGCACGGTGAAGGCCACGAGGATGGCCATCCCGCACGCGAGGCTGAGGAGCAGCAGCATGCGCGTACTCATGTCACCAGGGAGCGTACGTCCCCGTCGGCCGGAGCGGCGGGACGGAGCCCGTTCAGCGTGACGGGAGCAACAGCCGGTCGGTGCCGTGGCGAGCCCGGGTGACGCCTCAGGCGGCCGTCGGGGTACGGGCCACCAGCCAGGCGACGATCTCGTCGAGCACCTCGTCGCGGTCGGGCTCGTTCATCACCTCGTGGTAGGCGCCCGGACGGTCGCTCCACGTGCGGTCCGCCGACCCGAAGGCCTCGAACACGGCCCGGTTGCCCTCCGGCGAGACGAGCCGGTCCTCGCTGCCCTGGACGACGAGCACCGGTACCCGCACGTCGCCGGCGAGGCGGGCGGTCGTCGCCATGCGGTCGAGGAGCTCGGCCGCGAGCCGGGCCGACGCCTTGCCCCGGTGGACGAGCGGGTCCTCCTCGTAGGCGCGCACGACCTCCGGGTCCCGGCTGATCGCGCTGGCGTCGAGCTGGAGCACGCCGGTGCGGGGCCGGAGCCGGGCGAGCGCCCGTCCGGCCACCTCGACGACCCGCGACACGTCCTCGGCGGCCAGTGCCGGACCGGTGAGCACCATGCCCGCCCACGCGGCCGGGTGGGCGAGGGCGTGGGCGACCGCGATGGCGCCGCCCATCGAGTGGCCGAGCACGAACTGGGCATCGCCGTTGGCGTCGGCCGCGAGCAGGCGGAGGGTCTCGAGGTCGGCGACGAAGACGTCGAAGCGGTCGACGTGGGCCCGGGGACCACCCGAGAGCCCGTGGCCCCGGTGGTCCAGCGCCCACACCTCGTAGCCCTCGGCGGCGAGGCGGCGACCCACGTAGTCGTAGCGGCCGCTGTGCTCGGCCAGGCCGTGGGCCAGCACGACCGTTGCCACCCGGTCCCGCGAGGGTCGCCAGATGCGGTGGTGCAGCTCCTCGCCGCCGAGCCCGTGGAACGTGCCCTCGATGACCGAGGCCGTCCGACCGGCGGGGTCGGTCACGCGTCGCGCCGACGGCGCCGGATGATCGCCCCGACGAGCTCGCCGAGTGCCAGTGCGACCGCCGCGGTCACGAGGAGGACGACCCACAGCGGGGCCGTGAACTCGAAGAACAGGAACGTGACATCGGTGCTCTCGGTGTTCTGGCCGATGAACGCGGCGAGGCCGGCGATCAGCAGCGCGGCGAGGATGTAGCGCCCGGTCAGGAACCTCGACCCGGTGCGTTCCTTGCGATCCTCGCCCACATGACCCTGGTACGACACAGCCCATCCCTCCCCGTGACGCGACCCACGAGGGAACCGCCCGAGCCCGGCGTCGGGGCCGACGACCGGCCCGCGAGGCGGCGTAGGTCGACTCGGGCTGCGAGCATAGTCCCTGGCCCCGGCCACGTCCGGGGCCGAGCACGCACCACAGCACGCCACGAATCACCGACGCAGACCACCGCCGCAGCCGGGCGAGGACGAGGAGGGCCATGGACGTCGCCGTGACCGGGAGCACGGGCCTGATCGGCGAGGCGCTGTGCGCGTCGCTGACCGCCGACGGGCACACCGTTCGGCGGGTTCGCCGGGGCTCGAGCGCCTCGGCGGGTGATGTCGCGTGGGACCTCGACGAGCGCACGATCGACGCCGCGGCGCTCGAGGGCGTCGACGGCGTCGTCCACCTCGCCGGTGAGCCGATCGCCGCCCGCCGCTGGACCGACGCCCAGCGCCGCCGCATCCACGACAGCCGCACGACCGGCACCGCCCTGCTCGCCGAGGCCCTGGCCGGCCTGGAGCGCAAGCCGTCGGTACTCGTGTCGGCGTCGGCCATCGGGTACTACGGCGAGCGCGGTGACGACGTGGTCACCGAGGACGACCCGCCGGCCGACGGGTTCCTCGGTCGGGTCTGCCAGGACTGGGAGGCGGCGGCGCTGCCGGCATCCGAGGCCGGGATCCGCGTCGCCCACCCCCGCACCGGCATCGTGCTGACACCCCGGGGCGGGGCGCTGGCGAAGATGCTGCCGCTGTTCAAGATCGGCCTCGGCGGCCGGTTCGGCTCCGGTCGCCAGTGGATGAGCTGGATCTCGCTCACCGACGAGGTGCGGGCGCTGCGCTTCCTGCTGGACCACGACGTCGCCGGCCCCGCCAACCTCACGGCGCCCGAACCGGTCCGCAACGCCGAGCTGGCGTCGACGCTGGGCGAGGTGCTCGGCCGCCCGTCGCTGGTCCCGGTGCCCGAGTTCGGGCCCAAGCTCCTGCTCGGCGGGGAGCTGGCCGACGAGCTGCTGTTCAACAGCGCCCGGATCGTGCCCCGCACGCTCCTCGACGCCGGGTTCGAGTTCTCCCACCCGACGCTCGGCGACGGGCTGCGGGCGGAGCTGGGGCGGTCGTGAGCCGCCACGACCGCACGGGGACGCGGAGGCCGCGGTGACCGAGGTCGACGTGTGCGTGGTCGGCGCCGGCCTCGCCGGGCTGACCGCGGCCCGGGGCCTGGTCGAGGGCGGCGCCGACGTGGCGCTGCTCGAGGCGTCCGACGGGCCCGGCGGGCGGGTCCGCACCGACGAGGTCGACGGCTTCCTGCTCGACCGCGGGTTCCAGATCCTGCTCACGGCCTACCCGGCCGCGCAGCGCGACCTCGACTACGACGCCCTCGACCTGAAGCGGTTCGACCCCGGTGCCCGGATCCGCGTCTCCGACCGGGATGGCGGTCGCGACGCCACGGTCGCCGACCCGCTGCGCCGCCCGTCCGAGCTGTGGCCCACGCTCACCGCCCCGGTCGGCTCGCCGCTCGACAAGCTGCGCCTCGCCCGCCTCGTCGCCACCGTCCGCCTGACCGACCCCCGTCGCCTGCTGCGCGCCCCCGACACGACCACGGCGGCGGCACTCGCCGAGGCCGGCATCAGCGCCGAGAGCATCGAGCGGTTCTGGCGCCCCCTGTTCGCCGGGATCCAGCTCGACCCCGAGCTCGAGGTGTCGCGCCGCTTCTTCACCGTCATCCTCCGGATGCTGGCCACGGGCGACAGCGCGGTCCCGGCCCGGGGCATGGGGGCCATCCCGGCTCAGCTCGCGGCCCACCTCCCCGACGGCTGCCTGCGCACGGGCGCCGAGGTCGCGGGCATCGAGCGGGCCCGGGCCGCCGGGGACTCGCGTTGGCGCGTCGACCTCACCGACGGCGACAGCGTGCGGGCCGCGGCGGTCGTGGTCGCCACCGAGGGCCCGGTCGCGGCGCGCCTGACCGGGATCCCCGACCCCGGCTCGCGACCGGTCAGCTGCCTGTGGTACTCGGCACCCGAACCGCCCGACGGCGGTCCCCGGCTCCTGCTCGACGGCACCGGCGCGGGCCCCGTCCGCAACGTGGCGGCCATGAGCGAGGTGGCGCCCTCCTACGCTCCCGCCGGACGCTGCCTGATCGCCGCGGCCGCGCCCGGCACGCTCGTGGACGTCGACGACGCCGACGCGCGCGCCCAGCTGCGGGGCTGGTTCGGCCCGGTCGTCGACCGGTGGGAGCACCTGCGCACCGACCGGATCGCCCACGGCCACCCCGACCAACGGCCGCCGTTCCACCCCAAGCGACGCGTGCGCCTCGAACCGGGCCTGTTCGTCTGCGGGGACCACCGCGACACCGCGTCGATCCAGGGGGCGCTGTTCTCCGGTCGGCGCACGGCGACCGCGGTGCTGGCCGAGCTCGCCGACGAGCCCCCGGCACCCGCCAACCAGGACGACGACGACATCGGCGGTGTCGGCCCGGTCGAGCCGGCCGACTCCTGAGCCCCGGGGCCTCGCGGCGGCCCGCGATCCCCGGCGCCGACCACGCTCGGCGGTTGCACGACCCGCACCTCGCGGGCTGTGATCCGGGGGCCGACCCGGCACCGTAGGAGCTGCGGGACCGGGCGGCTGTGCTGCCGAACGACCATGCCGCCCGATCGCGGTGACCGCACGACGGAGAGGTGCACCATGGCTGCTGACGAGACCGGGACACCATCGGGGGACGCCTCCGCAGGCGCGGGGCCCACCAGCGGGACGAAGCAGAGGATCGTGTCGGTCAGCCGGGTCATCCCGGCGAGCCCGTCCACCATCTTCGCCATCGTCGACGACCCGTCCCGCCACCCGGAGATGGACGGCTCCGGCACCGTGAAGCGGTCCCGGACCGAGTCGCGCCACCTGACCAGGGGCGACCGCTTCGGGATGGACATGAAGATGGGCTTCCCGTACCGGGTGGCGTCGAAGGTCGAGGAGTACGAGAAGGACCGGCTCATCGCGTGGGCCCACTTCGCCGGCCACCGCTGGCGCTACGAGCTCGAACCGGTCGACGGCGGCACGAAGGTGACCGAGTCGTTCGACTGGTCGACCGCGAAGGCGCCAGCGGTGATCGAGCTGCTCGGCTTCCCCAAGAAGCACCCCCGGGCCATGGAGGCCACCCTCGAGCGACTCGAGGCACTGGCGGTCGCCGACGAGCGCGCCGCGGGCGGCTGAGGCGCCCGGCGCGCCCGGCCGGGCGGCGGACGCCGCGCCTCACCCCTGTGGAGTCCCCCGTCGCCGGGAGCCGGCTCGTCGAGCGTGCGATCGACAGCGCCGTGGTGCAGGACGGGCCCCGTGTCGAACTACCGTGCACGGGTCGATCGGCCGAGCGTGAGGAGCACTGATGGCAGGCGGCCTCGTCGGGTTGCTGGATGACGTCGCGGCGCTGGCCAAGCTCGCCGCGGCCTCCGTCGACGACGTCGGGGTCGCCGCGGGTCGGGCCAGCGTGAAGGCGGCCGGCGTCGTGGTCGACGACGCCGCGGTCACCCCCGCCTACGTCCGGGGCCTGGCCGCCGAGCGCGAGCTGCCGATCATCCGGCGCATCGCCACCGGCTCGCTGCGCAACAAGCTGCTGTTCATCACGCCGGCCGCGCTCCTGCTCAGCGAGCTCGCCCCCACGCTGGTCGAGATCATCCTCATGTTCGGCGGCTGCTTCCTCGCCTACGAGGGCGCGCACAAGCTGATCCACGCGCTGCAGCGCAACAAGCACGACCACGACCACGACGTCCCGGCGACGACCAAGGGCCCCGACGCCGAGTCGGCGACCATCTCGGGCGCGATCCGCACCGACTTCATCCTGTCGGCCGAGATCATGGTCATCGCGCTGAAGGAGGTGATCGACGAGCCGCTCCTCGCCCGCGCCGCCATCCTCGCGGTCGTGGCCGTCGTGATCACCGCCGCGGTGTACGGCGTCGTCGCCGCCATCGTGAAGATGGACGACATCGGCCTGCGGCTGACCGAGCGGGCCTCGTCGGGGGCGCAGCGCGTCGGCCGGCTCCTGGTCACCGGCATGCCGAAGCTGCTGGCCGCGCTCTCGGTCATCGGCACCGCGGCCATGCTCTGGGTCGGCGGCCACATCCTCCTCGTCGGCGCCGACGAGCTCGGCTGGCACTGGCCCTACGAGCTCGTCCACGACGCCGAGCACGCGGTCGAGGACGTCAGCGGCATCGGCGGCGTGCTCGCCTGGCTGGTCAACACCGGGATCTCCGCCGTCGTCGGCCTGGCGGTCGGGTCGGTCATCGTCGCCGTCGTCTCGCTCCTGCCCTTCGGCAAGGACGACCACGCCGCCACCGCCGACGCCGGACCCCACGACCGCGCCGCGCCCGACGCACCGCCGGCCTGACCGGCACGG
>JAXHUH010000189.1:0-28170 GCA_034211175.1 Actinomycetota bacterium | reverse complement strand
ATGCGAGTCATCTGGGCCTGCTGGCACACCAACCAGGCCTACGACACCACCCGCCACCACGCCGAACAACGCCTCAACGAACAACACGCCGCATAGGGGGTTGACTCAAGGAACTCAGTCGTCGCCCAGGTCCTCCTCGAGGTGACGCAGGGCCTCGAGCTCGCTGCCGCCCCGGCGGTGGTCGGACACGACCGTGATCAGCACGATGACCGCCGAGGCGATCAGGATCGGGACCCGATAGCGGGCGATGATGTCGAGCAGGTCGTCCACCACCGACTCGTAGCGCGCCGCGAACAGGCGGATGAGCACGAGGCGGGTGATCGTGCCCGACACGTTCAGCGAGATGAACACCAGCGGCTTCATCCGCGCCGCGCCCGAGAACAGGCAGATGTAGTTGTTCGGGGCGATGAACACGAGCGGCGCCGCCGCCTTGCCGAACAGCTGCTCGGCGCGGCGCAGGGTGTCGCCCAGCGTCGGGAGGCGCCGCTCCATCCACTGGACGGCCCGGTCGCCGTACAGGTAGCCGAGGAGGTAGAAGAGCGGGTCGCTGACCAGCAGCCGGATCGAGCCGACCAGGTAGTACGAGAGCGCGTCGAGGTTGGTCGTCGTCAGCGCCAGGTACCGGTTGCGGGCGTTGAGCGTGATCAGCAGGAGCGGGTGGTCCTCGACCAGCGACGCCCAGATGATGTCGCCGAGCTGCGCGGCGACCACGAGGATGCCGAGCGGGATGGCGATGGCGGCGAGCAGCCTTCGGCTCGGCTGGGGGTGCAGGGGCAGGTCGGCACCGGGGTCGTCGGCCCCGTCGACGGTTGCGTCGCCACGGTCGGCGATGGCGTCGGCGGGTGATGGTGTCCCGCCCGGGTCCGGACCGGCGCCGACGGGTACGGGTGCGGTCGTCTCGTCGGCCGCCTCATCGGGGGGCTCGACGGGGCCGACGCTCCCGGCGGCGTCGGTCACGGGCTCGTGATCGTCCCGGGGTCGGTCGTCGGAGGGCTCGGCCAAGGATGTCGATTCTGGCACCTGTGGGTGCTAATCCGTACTCGTTCGGCGCCGTCCGGCGCGGAGCGACCCGGAGACGAGCAGGGGGAGACGCACCCGTGGACGGCCTGATGATGGACGTGCCGCTGTCGCTGACGCACTTCTTCGACCGCGCCGAGCGGTACTTCGCCGACAAGACGATCGTCACCGCCACCACGGCCGGGCTCGACCGCACCACCTACGGGACGTGGGCCGCCCGCACCCGGCGGCTCGGCACCGCGCTCGACGCACTCGGCGTCAGCGGTGGCGGCCGGGTCGCCACGCTGGCCCACAACACGGCCCGCCACCTCGAGCTGTACTTCGCGGCGCCGTGCTCGGGCCGGGTGCTCCACAGCCTCAACATCCGGCTGTTCGCCGACCAGCTCCGCTACATCGTGAACCACGCCGGCGACGAGGTGATCTTCGTCGACACGTCGCTCGCCGATGTCATCGAGCCGCTCCTCGGCGAGCTCCCGACCGTGCGCCACGTCGTGTCCATGGACGACGGCGGAGGCCGCCGGCCCTCCTCGCCCGCCGGCGGGCCGCAGGTCCACGACTACGAGGAGCTCATCGACGGCGTCGCCCCGGCCACGTGGTCCGTGGTCGACGAACGCACCGCCGCAGCCATGTGCTACACGAGCGGCACCACCGGCCACCCCAAGGGTGCGCTCTACTCGCACCGGTCGATGTACCTCCACACGCTCGGGGTGACGACGGCCGACTCGATCGGCGTGTGCGAGCGCGACGTGATCCTGCCGGTGGTGCCGATGTTCCACGTCAACGCCTGGGGCCTGACCCACGCCGCGGTGGCGACCGGTGCGTCGCTCGTCATGCCCGGTCCCGACCTGACGGCACCGGCGATCGCCCGGCTCCTCGTCGACGAGAAGGTGACGGTCACCGCCGGGGTCCCGACGATCTGGATGGGTGTGCTCGACGAGATCCGCGACCGCGACACCTCGGCGCTGCGCAGCGTCATCTGCGGCGGCTCGGCGGTGCCCCGTGCGCTGTCGGAGGCGTACAAGGAGGCGACCGGGCGGCCGATCGTGCAGGCGTGGGGCATGACCGAGACGAGCCCGATCGCGTCGGTGTGCCACACCAAGAGCACGCTCGACGGCCTCGACGCCGACGCCCTGGCCGATCTGCGGGCGACGGTCGGGGTGATCAACCTCGGCGTCGACATGCGGGTCGTCGACCCCGAGACGCTCGACGAGCGCCCGTGGGACGGCGAGACCTCGGGCGAGCTCCAGGTCCGGGGCCCGTGGGTGATCAGCGAGTACTACGACGACGAGCGCTCACCGGAGTCGTTCACGTCCGACGGCTGGCTGCGCACCGGCGACGTCGCCACCGTCGACGAGCACGGCTACCTGCGCCTGGTCGACCGCTCGAAGGACGTGATCAAGTCGGGTGGGGAGTGGATCAGCTCGGTCGACCTCGAGAACGAGCTGATGGCCCACCCGGCGGTCGCCGAGGCCGCGGTCATCGGCGTCGACCACCCCCGCTGGCAGGAGCGCCCGCTCGCGTGCGTCGTCGTGCGGGCCGGCTCCAGCGTGCGCGCGGACGAGCTGCGGGAGTTCCTCGCCGGACGGGTGGCGAAGTGGTGGCTGCCCGACGACATCGTCTTCATCGACGAGGTCCCGAAGACGGCAACCGGCAAGTTCTCGAAGAAGGACCTGCGCAGCCGCTTCCGGTCCCACCTCACCGAGCACGCATCCGCCGAGGGCGGCGCCCCCTGAGCGACGCCCGCCGCGCGGCCGATCAGCCCGCCGCGGCCTTCAGCTTCGGACGGACGGCGAACAGGTAGACGAGCCCGCCGACCAGCCCGAGGCCGCAGAACCAGGTGGCCGCGATGATGATCAGCCACAGGCCCTTCGACTGGTCCGCGGCGCGCCACTGGTGGCCGGGTCGCAGGGCGGCGTCGAAGAAGGCCCAGACGGCGACGACGCCGGCCACGAACAGCAGGATGATGACTTCGGGACCACCCAGATTCATGTTCTGATCCTCGCGGTCCGTGGTCGCCGCCGACGAACTCGGGGCGCGGCCTGTCGGAGGGGTCGCGACGCGGCAAGGATGGGGGCGTGTACCGGTTCCTGTTGCGCCCCCGCTGGATCCTCCTCCACCTCGTGGCCGTGGCGCTGGTCGTGCTCATGGTCAACCTCGGGTTCTGGCAGCTCAGCCGCCTCGACGAGAAGCGCGACCGCAACGCCCTGCTCGAGGCGCGGGCCGCGCTCGAGGTCCAGCCGGTGGCCGACGTCCTCGACGTCGGCGACGGCGACGAGGTCGTCGACGAGGTCGAGTGGCGACGGTTGACCGCGACCGGTGAGTACGCCGTCGACGACGAGGTGCTGGTGCGGGGTCGCTCGATGGACGGCGCCCCCGGGGTGTGGGTGCTGACCCCGCTCGTCGCCGACGACGGCACGGCCGTGGTCGTCAACCGGGGCTGGGTCCCGGCCAGCGGCGTCCTCGAGGAGACCCCGCCCGAGGCGGCGGCCACCACCGGGCGGGTCACCGTCCAGGGCCTGCTCGTCGCGGCCGAGGAGCGGGGCGCGCTCGGGGCGGTGGACCCGGAGGGCGTCGAGCTGGCCACCCTGGCCCGCGTCGACCTCGACCGCTACGCCCAGCAGCTCGACTACGACATCTACCCCGCCTACCTCCGGCTCGAGGCCCAGCAACCGCCGGTGGCCACGACGACCCCCGTCCCGCTGCCCGAGCCCGACCGCACCGAGGGCCCCCACCTCGGCTACGCCGGGCAGTGGTTCGCGTTCTCGATCATCGGCGTCGTCGGCTACGTCCTGCTCATGCGCCGCTCGGCCCACCAGCGCGCCACCGACGCCGCGGCCGCGGAGATCGACGGCGACACGGCCGACGACGCCGGGACCGAGCCGACCCCCGTCCCCTGACCTGTCCGGGTTCCGACCTTCCCGGTTCAGCGCGGGCCCTGTCCGAGACCGACGCGAGCGTGTTCGAGGCCGGCGGGGACGCACTGGTACGATCTGGCCCCGCAAGCCACCCGGCTCCCGGGCCGTGCTCGGCGCTCGTCGCTCCGTTCCCCGATCGATCGCGGTCGGACCGAGCCCTCCCGGGCCGCGTGGAGCCCGCAGATCTCGACTGACCGCGCTCGCAGGGCGGGCCGAGTCAGCTTCGCCGGAAGGGACAGACGATGGCTCGGTTCGGTGCCGTGCTCACCGCGATGGTCACGCCGTTCGACGAGGACGGTGCGCTCGATCTCGACGCCGCCCGGGACCTGGCGCGCCGGCTGGTCGACGACGGTAACCAGGGCCTCGTGCTCGCGGGTACGACGGGGGAGAGCCCGACGCTGACCCACGCGGAGGAGGCCGACCTGTTCGCCGCGGTGCGCGAGGTCGTCTCCGTCCCGCTGCTCGCCGGGACCGGCTCGAACAACACCCGTGAGGCACTGGCCGCTACCGAGGCGGCGGCCGCGCTCGGCGTCGACGGCCTGCTCCAGGTGGCGCCGTACTACAACCGGCCGTCGCAGGCCGGCCTGGCGGCCCACTTCGCCGCGGTCGCATCGTCGACCGACCTGCCGATCATGCTCTACGACATCCCCGTCCGCACCGGCCGCAAGGTCGAGACCGAGACGCTGCTGTCGCTGGCCCACGAGCACCGCAACATCGTCGCCCTCAAGGACGCCGCCGGCGATCCGGCGGAGACGGCCCGGCTGATCACGCAGGCCCCCGAGGGCTTCGAGGTCTACAGCGGCGACGACAAGCTGACGCTGCCGCTGCTGTCGGTCGGCGCGGTCGGTGTCGTCGGCGTGGCCACCCACTGGTGCGCGGCCGAGATGGTCGAGATGATCGAGGCGTTCGCCAAGGGTGACGTCGAGCGGGCCCGGGCGCTGAACGTCCGGATGATGGCGTCGTTCGACTTCGAGTCGACACCCGACGCCCCCAACCCCGTCCCGACGAAGGCGATGCTGCGCACCCTCGGCCTGGCGGTCGGCGCGTGCCGCCCGCCGATGGGCCCCGAGCCCGACGGGCTCGCCGAGCGCGCCCGCGCCGTCCACGCCGAGCTGGTCGACGGCCGCCTCGCCGGCGCGTGACGTGGCGCGGTCCGCGGCGGGCGGTACCGTCGAACCGATGACGCCGCGACCCCGCCGGGTGCCCGCGGCGCGCCCGCTCCGCGACGAGAGGACTGCATGGCCGCGCCCGTGACGATCACCTTCCTCGGGGGACTGGGGGAGGTCGGCAGGAACTGTGCGGCCGTCGAGATCGACGGCCGCATCCTCGTCGTGGACTGCGGGTTGATGTTCCCGGGCCCCGACCTGCCGGGCATCGACCAGGTGCTGCCCGACCTGCGCTGGTTGGCGGAGCGGGCCGATCGGGTCGAGGCCGTGATCTGCACCCACGGCCACGAGGACCACATCGGCGCCCTGCGCCACCTGCTGGTCGACGTCGAGGTGCCGATCTACGGCTCGGCGTTCACGCTGGCCCTGGTGCGCAGCCGCCTCGAGGAGGCCGGGGTCCTCAAGCGCACATCGCTCGTGCCGGTCGAAGACGGCGACCGGCGCCGCATCGGTCCGTTCGACGTCGAGTTCATCCCGATGACCCACTCGATCCCGAGCGGCTTCGCGATCATGCTGCACACGCCGCAGGGCCCGATCATGCACACGGGCGACTTCAAGATCGACCTCGAGCCGGTCGACGGTCGTCTGTCCGACCTCGCCCGCGTCGGTGCGGTCGCCGGTGAGCGCGGGGTGCGGCTGCTGCTCGCCGACTCGACCAACGCGGACGTCGCCGGGTTCGCGGCGTCGGAGTCGAGCGTGGGGCGCAGCCTCTACGACATCGTCCACGAGCACGAGGGCCGCCGGCTCGTCGTGGCCTGCTTCGCCAGCCACATCCACCGCGTCCAGCAGATCGCCGACGCCGCCATCGAGCACGGCCGGTACATCGCCACACTCGGGCTCTCGATGAAGCGCAACGTGCGCATCGCCCGCGAGCTCGGCCTGCTGAAGCTGCCGTCGAACCGCCTGATCGACATCGCCCAGATCGGCGACCACGAGCCGGGCGAGATCTGCATCGTCTCCACCGGCAGCCAGGCCGAGCCCCGCTCGGCGCTGACGCTGATGGCCCAGAGCGACAACCGCTGGGTCAAGATCGGGCCCGAGGACACGGTCGTGCTCAGCTCGCACCCGATCCCGGGCAACGAGGCTGACGTCGACCGGGTCATCGACGGGCTCGTCCGCCTCGGCGCCGAGGTCGTCCACTCGGGGCACGTCCACGTCCACGCCAGCGGTCACGGCCGCCAGGGCGACCTGCGCATCCTCCACTCGGTGGCCCGGCCGGAGTGGTTCGTGCCGGTCCACGGCGAGGTGCGCCACCTGACCGCCCACAAGCGGCTGGCCGAGGGCATGGGCATGGACCCCGACCGGATCCTCATGTGCGAGGACGGCGGCCAGGTCGTGCTCGGCGACGACGGCCTCACCCACGGCGAGCAGTTCGCGCCCCGCGAGGTCTACGTCGACGGCATCGTCGGCGATGTCGGGCCCGGCGTGCTGCGAGACCGCCGCACGCTGGGCGACGACGGCTTCGTGTGTCCGATCATCACCGTCGACCTCGAGCGCCGGGTCCTCGTGTCGGGGCCGAAGCTGGCGACCAAGGGCTGGGTGTGGGAGCCGGAGTCCGCCGAGCTGCTGGCCGAGGCCGAGGCCGAGATCCGCAGCCACGTGCTCGACGCGCTGGCCGACCACGACGTCGAGCTCCCGGTGATCGAGCGGCGCCTGCGCCGGGCCACCGGCCGCTTCGTGGCCGACCGCACCCGGCGTCGCCCGATCATCGTGCCCACGGTCCTCACCGTCTGACCCGTCTGACCCGTCTGACCCGTCTGACCCGTCTGATCGACGGAGCGAGCGCGCCGCCCCGGCACGATGGCGGCGAAACCCCGGGTCCACCAGCGCGTCGTCGCCGATTGCTACGGTTGGAGCACTGTGGCCCGTACGTCGCCTGCCGGGCGCTCGAAGCCCATGCGCCGCAAACCGAGCACCTCCACCAAGAAGTCGTCGGGCTCCGGTTCGAAGTCTGGATCGGCCCTGACCAAGGCGTTCGAGGGCCACGGTCCGGACGTCGTCGGCTCGCTCGCGATCCTCCTCGCCGTCATCAGCGGCCTCGGCATCTACGGCGGGGTCGGTGGCCCCACCGGCGAGGCGATGGAGACCGCCTTCGGTTCGCTCGTCGGGCTCCTGCGCTACCTTGCCCCGCCGCTGCTCGCCGTGCTCGGCGCCGCGGTGGTGATGGGCAACCGGGAGGAGCACGAACCGCCGTTGCGCGCCATCGTCGGCTCCGTCCTCGTCGCCGCCGCGGTCTGCGGGTTCCTCCACCTGGCCATCGCCGGGGGGACCTGGCAGTCGACCGAGGCCGATCTCGTTCCCGCGGGCGGCCTCGCCGGCGCCGCGGTCGGTGGCGGTCTGCGCTCGGTGGTCGGCATGGCCGGCGCCTACGCCGCCGTCGTGGTCGTCGCCGCGCTCGGCCTGGTGGTGATCACCGGCACGCCGCTGCGCGTCGTCGGCGAACGGGTCGCCGCCACCGTCGGGCCGCCGCTGGCGACCGTGGGCGGGGTCATCACGTCGCTGTTCCGCTCCAACCGCGACGAGGACCAACCCGACGAGCGCGACGAAGCCGCGGCTCCCCGGCGGTCCCGCCGTCGCCGCTCCAGCTCCGCCCCGGACGACGACACCACCGAGATCGACCTGACCGACGGGGCCGACGGCGAGCACCCGGCCGGTGGTGGCCCGTTCGACTACGAGACCGACGGTCGGCTCTCACCCCGCGGCGGCGCGGAGGGCGCCGGCTCCGCGAACGGCGCCACGCCGCCGTCGAAGCCCCCGGCCCCGTCGCCCCAGGTCAAGGTGCGCGAGCCCGACCCGGAGCCTCCCGACGAGCCGACCCAGCTGCGCATGCAGCTCGACCACGAGCGCGACTCGCCGTGGGCGCTGCCGCCGGCGACGCTGCTCAAGCGGACCGGCGCCCAGGAGGTGGACCGCAAGGCGGTCGAGGAGACCGGCCGGACGCTCGAGCGGGCGCTCGGCTCCCATGGCGTCGAGACCCGACTCGTCGGCATGGTCGTCGGGCCGACGGTGACCCGCTTCGAGCTCGAGCTCGGCCCCGGCGTGAAGGTCGCCCGGGTGACGAGCCTCCACAAGGACATCGCCTACGCGATGGCGTCGCCCGACGTGCGCATCCTGGCCCCGATCCCCGGTCGCCAGGCCATCGGCGTCGAGGTCCCCAACACCCGCCGCGAGATCGTGGCCGTCGGCGACATCCTCAGCTCCGACGAGGCCCGCAAGGCGACCCATCCCCTCGAGGTCGCGGTCGGTCGGGACATCTCCGGGCGCGCCGTGCTCGCCAACCTGGCGACGATGCCCCACCTGCTCATCGCCGGCGCCACCGGTGCCGGTAAGTCGAGCTGCATCAACTCGCTGATCACGTCGCTGCTGATGCGCTCGACGCCCGACCAGGTGCGGATGATCCTGGTCGACCCCAAGCGCGTCGAGCTCGGCCAGTACAACGGCCTGCCCCACCTGCTCACCCAGGTGGTCACCAACCCGAAGCGGGCGGCCAACGCCCTCTCGTGGGCGGTGAAGGAGATGGAGCGCCGCTACGACCTGCTCTCCGAGGTCGGCGTGCGCGACATCACCGGCTACAACGAGGCGTTCGACCGGGGCGACTTCGAGGGCGAGCGCTCCGACGTGATGGCCGCCGCGGTCGGCCCCGAGGGCGACGCGAGTTACCCCCGCCTGCCGTTCGTCGTGATCGTGGTCGACGAGCTGAACGACCTGATGATGGTGGCGGCCCGCGACGTCGAGGAGTCGATCGTCCGCATCTCCCAGATGGCCCGGGCGGTCGGCATCCACCTGGTCATCGCCACCCAGCGGCCGTCGGTCAACGTGATCACCGGCGTGATCAAGGCCAACATCCCCGCCCGTCTCGCGTTCGCGGTGTCGAGCCTGGCGGACAGCCGGGTCATCCTCGACCAGCCGGGTGCCGAGCGCCTCGTCGGCAAGGGTGACATGTTGCTGCTCGGCCCGACGTCGAGCGCACCCAAGCGCGTCCAGGGCTGCTGGGTGACCGAGGAGGAGGTTCGCTCCGCGGTCGGCCACTGGCGGCGCCAGGCGCCCGAGGTCGCCTACGTCGAGGGTGTCGAGGGCTCGGCCGACGACGACCGAACCGGCGCCGGTTCGGGCGGCGGGGGCGGCAGCGGCGACGATGACGACGACCTCCTCGCCCAGGCGCGTGACCTGGTCGTGCGCTCCCAGCTCGGGTCGACGTCGATGCTCCAGCGCAAGCTGCGGGTCGGCTTCGCCCGCGCCGGACGCATCATGGACCTGCTCGAGCAGCAGGGCGTCGTCGGCCCGTCGACCGGCTCGAAGGCTCGCGAGGTGCTGATGACGCCCGAGGAGCTCGACGCGCTCGAGGGTGGCGGCACCGCCGATCCCGATGGCGACGGGGTCGGGGACGGCGAATCCGGCGCGGACCCGGACGACGACACGTTCTGAACGCCGGGCGCCGCGCCGCGTCGGTTCCACCACCGTCGCCGGGCCGGTAGGCTCGGCGGCCGTGCCCGGCGCCCGCCATCGCACCCGATGTTGCTGACCAACGTCGCGTTCTGCGCCCTCGGCCTGGTCCTGTTGGCCAAGGCATCCGACCACTTCGTGGTCGGCGCGGCGCGCCTGGCCGTCATCGCCCGGGTCTCGACCGTCGTCGTCGGCGCGGTCGTGGTCGGGTTCGGTACCAGCGCCCCGGAGATGCTGGTGTCGGGCCTCGCGGCCCGCCGTGGTGACCTCGACCTCGGGGTCGGCAACATCATCGGCTCCAACGTCGCCAACCTGACGCTGGTCCTCGGGGTCGGCGCGCTCGTCGTGCCCCTCGTCATCACCAGCGGGACGCTCCGCCGCGAGACCCCGCTCGCGCTCGGGGCGATGGTGCTCTTCGCCGTGTTCCTCCAGGACGGCATCGCCCGGTGGGAGGGCGTCACCATGCTGGTGGTCGTCATCGGTGCGCTCACCTGGCTGGTGTCGGTGTCCCGCAAGGCCGCGGACGACCCGCTCAGCGGCGAGGTCACCGAGATGATCAGCGAGCACGCCGAGTTGTCGGCCTGGGTGGAGGTCGCACGCACCGTCGCCGGTCTGGTCCTGACCCTGGCGGGGGCCCAGCTGCTGGTCGAAGGCGCGCTCGGGATCGCCGAGGACCTCGGCCTGAGCGACGGGTTCGTCGGCTTCACCCTCGTTGCCGTGGGGACGTCGCTGCCGGAGCTGGTGACCGTGCTCGCCGCGGCCCGCAGCGGTGAGACCGACCTGATCATCGGCAACCTGTTGGGCTCGAACCTGTTCAACAGCCTCGCCGTCGGGGCGGTCATCGGCCTGTCGGGGCCGGGCCCGCTCGAGTCCGGCTCCCTGGCGTCGATCGGGGTCGCCACGATGCTCGTGTCGGCATCGGTCGCCGTGTTCTTCATGTACACCGAGGGCCGGGTCGTGCGGTGGGAGGGCCTGGTGCTGCTCGTGTTGTGGGCGGTGACCATCCCCCTCGTGCTCGACGACGAGGACGACCCGCCCGAACCCGCGGCCGCGGCGGTGCCCGCGCCGGCGGAGGCGATCGCCGGCCGACCGCCCGGCGACTGACGACTCGCGCCCGACCCCGGGGTGCGGCCGGCGCGCGTGGGACGACCTACGGTTGCCGGCCATGGGTGGTGAGCTCGAGACGTTGCCGGCGACCGAGATCGAGGACCACGTGCCCTCCGTCGGAGCGGGCCCCGATCACCCGATGCGGGTCATGACCCGGCGCGCCGCCGGCCTGGAGGGCCCGCCCTGGGACGACGAGGCGGTGGCGACCGTCGTCGGCCTGTTCGACCGCCTGGCCCCGGAGTGGCACACCCGCACGTCCGCCGCCCGGACCGCGGTCGTGGCCGACGCCCTCGAGCGCGGCGGTGTCGACGGCGCCGCAGCCACGGTGGCGCTCGAGGTCGGCAGTGGCATCGGGGCGTACTCCGGGCTCCTGTCCGAGCGGTTCGGTCGGACGGTGTCGGTCGACCTGTCGTCGGGCATGCTCCGGTTGGCGCCGCCCGACGCGAGCCACCGGGTGCGGGCCGACGCCAGCCGCCTGCCCGTCGGCGCCGACTCGGTCGACGCCGTGGTGCTGGTGAACATGTTCCTGTTCCCGGGCGAGGTCGACCGGGTGTTGCGCCCCGACGGTGCCCTCGTCTGGGTGAACAGCAGCGGCCCGTCCACGCCGATCCACCTCCGGGCCGACGAGGTCGCCCGCGCGCTGCCCGGGCGGTGGACCGGGGTCGAGTCGCGGGCCGGGGTCGGGACCTGGACCGTCCTCCGGCGGGCCTGACCGCCGTCACGGACCGTCACGCCCGACGCGCGGACCGGATCCCCGAACCCGGGAGGCGGACGCGTCGTCCAATCACCTCGACGCGCGACCACCACCCGGTCGGCCCGGACACGGACACGAGCGAGCACACGATGAACGAGATGCAACCACGATCCGACGACGCCCCCGACGGTCGGCCCGGCGCCGCCGAGCAACGACCCGGTTGGTGGCCGGCTCCCGAGCCCGCAGCTCCCGGCCCTTCGGGGAGCGGCGACCACCACAGCGGCCCGTCGGGACCGTTCGGTGCGCCGGGGCCCGCCGTGCCGGGCCCGGGGTCGGCGCCCGCCCCGCCTCCCGGATCGGCACCGCGGCCGGCGCCACCCGGGCCCGTGCCCCATCCCTACGGCCAGGGGCCCGGTGCGCCGCCGCCCCCACCCGGCTGGCACGGCGCCGGCGGCGGCCCCGCACCGGCGCCGTCCGGCGGCGGGAAGGGCCTGATCGTCGCCGCGGTCCTCGCGGTGGTGGCCGTCCTCGCCGTCGTCGTGGTCGCCGGGGCCCTCCTCCTCGCCGGCTCGGGCGACGACGGTCCCCCCGAGGTCGCGCAGGACCCGATCGCCGCGGTGCGCCAGGCGGCGGTGCGCACCGGCGACGTCGGCACCGCCCGGGTCGACCTCGATCTCTCCCTCACCGGTGACCTCGGGGACCAGTCGGTCTCGGTCGGTGGCCGCTTCGACTTCGACACCCGGGTCGGGTCGTCGACCGTCTCGGCCACCGGTGTCGACGAGCTCAGCGCCTTCGAGCTGATCTCCGACGGCGAGACGGCGTGGGTCCGCGTCGACACGCCGACCGCGCCGGCGCTGCCCGGCGGGGCGACGTGGATCGAGGGCGGTCTCGACGAGCTGACCGACGCCGCGCTGATCGAGCCGCCCCGGGGGACGTTCGACATCCTCCACATCGTCGAGGGCGTGACCTCGGCGAGCGACGGTGGGGTGGTCGAGCGCGACGACGAGGAGCTCCGCCGCTACGACCTCGTGATCGACCTCGACGTCGCCTCCGACCGTCTCGCCCCCGACGAGCGCCGGGCCCTGACCGAGGCGTTCTCGCTGACCGGCGACGAGATCGAGGTCACCGCCGAGGCCCACCTCGACCGCGACGGGTACCTGCGCGACCTGCGCGTCGCCGGCGAGGCGCGCTCGTCGGGCCCGCTCGCCGGGTCGATCTCGCTCGGCTACGACATGACCGTGGACGAGATCGACGACCCCGTCGAGGCGCCGGCGCCCCCGGCCGCCGGCGACACGGTGCCGTTCTCGGAGGTCGCCCACCTGTTCTGAGCCGCCGTCGCGGCCCGCGCGGCGGCGGTCCCCGCGGCGATGCCGGCCGGGCGTCGAACGAGAGGGGCGGTGTGGACCGGGTACTGTGGGCCACTCGATGCCCCGCACGTTCTGGGTCGAGACCCTCGGCTGCCCGAAGAACCAGGTCGACTCCGACAAGCTCCGTGGGGTGATGCTCTCCGACGGTCTGTCCGAGGCGAGCGCGCCCGATGACGCCGATGTCGTGGTCGTCAACACCTGCGCGTTCGTGGAAGAGGCCCGCACGGAGTCGGTCGACACGATCCTGGCGCTGACCGAGGCCCGTCGCGACGGCGCCAAGGTCGTCGTCACCGGCTGCATGGCCGAGCGCTACGGCGACGAGCTGGCCGAGGCGCTGCCCGAGGTCGACTCGGTCGTCGGCTTCGGTGGCCACCCCGCGGCCGTGCTCGACGCGGCCGCACCGGCGCCCGAGCCGGTCGCCGTGTCCATCGGGCGCCGTCCCGCCCGGGCCGTGGCCGACGCGCCCGAGGCCGCGCCGGTGCCCGCGCTCGACCTGCTCGAGCTCGCCCGTCCGGCGTCGGCGGTCCCGTGGGCCTACGTCAAGATCGCCGAGGGCTGCGACCGGGCCTGCGGGTTCTGCGCCATCCCGTCGTTCCGGGGCCCGCAGCGCTCCCGGACGATCAGCTCGATCCTCGACGAGGTCGACCAGCTGGAGGCGCAGGAGATCGTCCTCGTCGCCCAGGACCTCGCCGCCTTCGGTCGCGACCAGGGCCGGGGCGAGCGGGCGATCGTGCCGCTCGTGCAGCAGGTCGCGGCGCGGGTGCCCCGCGTGCGGCTGCTCTACCTCTACCCGTCGGACCTGAGCGACGAGCTGATCGACACGATCTGCGCGACCGGAGTCCCGTACTTCGACCTGTCCCTCCAGCACGTGTCCCGCCCGCTCATGCGGCGGATGCGCCGCTGGGGCGACGGCGAGCGGTTCCTGCGCCGGATCGAGGCCATCCGGGCCCGCGAGCCCGACGCCGCGTTCCGGTCGAACTTCATCGTCGGCTACCCGGGCGAGACCGAGGAGGACCACGACCGGCTCCTCGCCTTCGTCGAGGAGGCGCAGCTCGACTGGTGCGGGTTCTTCGCCTACTCCCGCGAGCCCGGCACCCACGCCGACACGCTCGACGGCCACGTGGACCCGGAGCTGATGGCCGAGCGCCTCGCCGAGCTGCGCGGCCTCCAGGACGACATCACCGCCGACCGGCGCGACGCCCTCATCGGTCGGCGGATCGACGTCCTGGTCGATGCCCCGGGAGTCGCCCGCTCACCTCGTGAAGCACCGGAGATCGACGGTATCGTCGAGGTGCCCCCGGAGCTCGAGGTCGGTACGTTCGCGTCCGTCGAGGTCGTCGATGCGCACGGCCCGGACCTGATCGCCCGGCCGGCCGGGACGTCCGCCGGGCCGGGGGCGGGCAAGGTCGACGACGCGATGAGGGGAGGTCAACGCAGTGACTGACGCGACGGCGGTGCCGTCGATGATGAACGCCGCCAACGCCGTCACGGTGGCCCGGCTCGTGCTGACGCCGCTGCTGATCGTGCTGATCCTCGACCGCGGGGCCACGTGGGAGGTCTTCGCGCTGGGCATGACGATCGGCCTGAGCGACATGCTCGACGGCTGGTTGGCGCGGCGTTCCCGCACGACCTCGTCGGGGGCGTTCCTCGATCCGCTCGCGGACAAGGTGCTGGTGCTCGGGTGCATGTTCACCCTGGTGGCCGAGGGCATCTACAGCCTCGTCCCCGTCGCCCTGATCGCCGGTCGCGAGCTCGTCATCAGCGCCTACCGCTCGTACTGGGGGCGTCGGGGTGTGTCGATCCCGGCCCGCCGCTCGGCCAAGCTCAAGACCTGGTTCCAGGGCCTCGCCATCGCGCTGACGCTGTGCCCGGCCACCGCCGACGCGCGGTGGCTGTGGATCTCGCTGCTGTGGATCGCCGTCGCGTTCACGCTGGTGACCGGGGTCCAGTACCTTCTCGACGGTTCGCGCTCACACGAGACCGCCTGAGCGCGCCTCGACGGGCGGGCCCGTCGGCGGGCGGCCGAGGTGGCGCCCGAGGTCGCTGAGGAGGGTGTGTGCGCTGCGAGATCATCGCCATCGGGACGGAGCTGCTGCTGGGCCAGCTCGTCGACACGAACTCCGCCTGGATCGGTGACCAGCTCGCGCTCGGCGGCATCGAGTGCCACTTCCAGACCCGCGTGGGCGACAACCACGCGCGCATGGTGTCGGTGCTGCGGGCCGCGCTCGACCGGGCCGACGCGGTGCTGTGCTGCGGCGGGCTCGGCCCGACCCACGACGACGTCACCCGCGAGGCGATCGCCGAGGTCATGGGCGTCGACCTCGTGGCCGACGAGGCGATCGCCGAGCGGATCCGTGAGCGGTTCGCGGCGCGGGGCCGGACCATGAGCGAGAACAACCTGCGCCAGGCGATGGTGCCCCGGGGCGCGTCGACCATGGCCCAGCAGCCCGGCACGGCGCCCGGGCTCGTCTGCCCGGTGGGCGACCAGGTGATCTACGCGGTGCCCGGCGTGCCCTACGAGATGAAGGAGATGGTGTCGGGCACCGTGCTCGCCGACCTGCGCCGCCGCGGCGGGTTGACCTCGACGATCCGCAGCCGCACGCTGCGCACGTGGGGCCAGTCCGAGTCGGGCCTGGCCGAGATCCTCGACGAGCGGATCACCGCGCTCGACGGGGCCGGCAACCCGACGCTCGCGTTCAACGCCAGCGGCATCGAGGGCATCAAGGTGCGGATCACCGCACGCGCCGACGACGAGGACGCGGCCAACGCCATGCTCGACGCCGAGGAGGCGGCCCTGCGGTCGATCCTCGGCGACCTGGTCTTCGGGCTGGACGGCACGACCATGGAGGCCGCGGTGCTCGCCGCGTGCCGCGACCACGGGCTGAGGTTGGCGGTCGCCGAGTCGGTCACCGGCGGGTTGATGGCGTCGCGGCTCACCACCGTGCCCGGGGCCAGCGACACGTTCGTCGGTGGTGTCGTCACCTACCTGCCGGAGATCAAGCGCCAGCTCCTCGGCGTCGCCGACGGTCCGGTCGTCACCGAGGACGCGGCCGCGTCGATGGCCGCCGGTGTGTGCCGCCTCCTCGGCGCGGACGCCGCGGTGGCGGTCACCGGGGTCGCCGGTCCCGAGCCGGCCGAGGGGCTCGAGCCGGGCACGGTGTGCGTGGGCGTGCGCGTCGGCGACGACACCGACACGGCGACGTTGCGCTTCCCCGGCGATCGGGTGCGGGTCCAGCAGTTCGCCACGATCTCGGCGCTCGACCTGCTGCGCCGTCGCCTGGCCGCCCGCCCGGCGTGAGCGCCCGGGGCGCGCCCCACCACGGCGAGCGGGCCGGCGAGCGGGCCCGCCTGTTCGTCGCGGCGACGCCGCCGCCGGAGGTCGCTGATGCGCTCGCCGACCTCGACCGCAGTGACGAGCGGGTGCGGTGGGCGCCGCCGGCGACGTGGCACGTGACGCTGCGGTTCCTCGGCGACGCGCCGATCGCGGCGTGCGCCGGGGCGCTGGCCACGATCGACGCACCGGCGGCCACGGCCCACCTCGGCCCACGGGTGGAGCTGATGTTCGGCGGTGTCGTCGCACTGGCGGTCGCCGGCCTCGACGACCTGGCGGCCGCTGTGCTCGACACGACGGGCGCCCTGGTGGCCGACGACGGTCGCCCGTTCCGCGGTCACCTCACCCTGGGCCGCGTGCGCGGACGGCGTGGTGCCCGTCCGTCGCTCGTCGGCACGCCGTTGTCGATGGTGTTCCCGGTGGACGAGGTCGTCCTGTTCCGCAGCGACCGGCGCGGCGGTGGCCCGGTCGTGCACACGCCTGTCGCATCGGTGCCGCTGACGCGTCGCTGAGGCCGCGACGGCGGGTCGGCGGGTCGGCGGACGGTTCAGACCCGGAGCACGACACCGCTGCGCAGGTCGAGCTCCAGCTCGAGCGCCGCGGCGAGCGCATCGAGCTCGTGCTGCTCGGCCGGGGTGACGACCGACCCGCCGATGAGCCCGAGGAACGCCTGCTTGCGCGTCGCGCGGGCGACACCCCGGGCGAGATCGTAGAGCCAACGCCGGAACGCCAGGTCCTCCTCGATCGACGCCCGCTGGTGGAGCACCTCGGTGACCCGGCGACAGACGCGCACCGCCTCCGCGGCGGCGTCGGCCCGCGCCGAGGCGGGGTCGCGCTCGCTCCAGCGCGGGGGAAGGCGGTCGTTGCCCGATCCGGCGACCAGTGACGCGGCGACCTCGTGCACCAGGTCGCGGCGGTCGGCCCCCGCGGTGGTGTGGAGCATCACCCGCAGCCGGTCGATCTCGCGCTCCATCACCTCCGGCCCGGCCGGGTCGGCGGCGATGATGCCCAGGCCCACGCTGAGCGGCGCGAGACGGAGCAGCTCCCAGTCGTCCCGCGTGATCGTCGCTCGCCCCATGGTGGTTCCTTCCTCGTTCCTCGCTCCGGGACGTCGGTCGTCGCCCTCCCACGCGCCGTCGCGGGCCCGGACCTGCAGATGACTACGGTCACACCATGCGCTTCAGCTTCTGGGTCGGCAACGGCCATTCGTGGGAACACACGCTCGATGCCTGCCGACACGCCGAGGCGTCGGGCTGGGACGGGATCTGGTTCGCCGACCACCTGATGCCGCTCGGTGAGGGCCGGAGCGGCCCGGTGCAGGAGGCGTGGACGACGCTGGCCGGCCTGGCCGCGGCCGTGCCCCGGGTGCGGTTGGGCCCACTGGTGAGCGGCAACACGTACCGCAACCCGGCGCTGCTGGCGAAGATGGCGACGACCGTCGATCACATCAGCGGCGGCCGGGTCGTGCTCGGCATCGGCGCCGGTTGGCAGGAGAACGAGCACCGGGCGTTCGGCTTCGAGTACCGCGACTTCCCGTGGCGCTTCGATCGGCTGGAGGAGGCGTGCGCGGTGATCACGTCGCTGCTGCGCGACCACTCGGCGAGCCTCGACGGGCAGCACTACACCATCGTCGACGCACCGCTCGACCCGGCCCCGGTGCAGGAGCGGCTCCCGCTGCTCATCGGCGGGGGAGGGGAGCGGCGCACGCTGCGCCTCGTCGCCCGGTGGGCCGACGAGTGGAACGTGTGGGGCACGCCCGAGACGCTGGTCCAGAAGGGCGAGGTGCTCGAGCGGCGGTGCGAGGAGGTCGACCGGGACCCGGCGACGATCGCCCGCTCGGCCGTGGCGCTGCTGTTCATGTCCGACGACGCCGAGCGCCTGGCGTCGCTGCGGGCCAAGGGGATCGGGCGACCGTCGATCATCGGGACGCCAGAGGAGGTGGGCGAGATCGTCGCCGCCTACGCCGAGGCGGGCGTGGACGAGCTGATCATCCCCGACTTCACGTTCTCGTCCGCGGCGGAGCGCGACGACACCCTCGACCGGTTCATCGGCGAGGTCGCCGCCGCCCACCGCTAGCGAGGCGGCCGGGGTGTCGGGTCGACGGGCCCGTGCCCCGGCCGCCGCAGCGCTCGATCAGGCGCCGGCGCCGTTGCCGTCGGCGGTGGTGCCGTCGGTCTCGAGGTGCAGCGAGGCGCTGTTCATGCAGTAGCGCTCACCGGTCGGCGCCGGCCCGTCGGGGAAGACGTGGCCGAGATGGGCGCCGCAGTTGGCGCACAGGGCCTCGGTGCGGACCATGCCGTGGCTCGTGTCGACCTCGGTGGTGACGGCCTCGGCGTCGACCGGCTGGTAGAAGCTGGGCCAACCGGAGCCCGACTCGAACTTCGTGGTCGACTCGAACAGCGGGGTCTCGCACACGACGCAGCGGTAGGTGCCGGGGTCCTTGACGTCCCAGTACTCGCCGGTGAAGGCGCGCTCGGTGCCCTTCTCCTGGGTCACGTGGTACTGCAGCGGGGTCAACCGCTGGCGCAGCTCGGCCTCGGTGTTGCTGGTGGACACGTGTCGAATGCCTCCTGATGGGCGGCCTCGTCGTGAAGCCTCTCGGTGGTCGCCGGGTCGTGGTCACGGGTCACGGCGGCCGACAGGTACAACCCGGCTCGGCGCCCCGTCGTTCCCGGCGTGTTGTTCCCGGCCCGGTCGTCCCGGCGCGTTCGTTGTCGTTGCGGTCGTTCCCGATCACATGGTGGCGCACACGGGGCCGTTGCGGCAGCGTGGGATCCTTGCCACGAACACCCGTTCGAATTACGCTCATGTCATGCGGGTAGGAGCGCACCGCGAGCAGGAGAACGCTCAGGAGGGCACCGGCCTCCCGGCCTGAGTGTCACACCCCCTCCGTAGGGTCTGCGCCGTGGTCGGGCCCGTGAGGCGGGCCCCAGATCGTCGGTGGTGCGGTCCACACCGTCACCCTCCGGCCAACCAGCACGAACGAGCACGACGAACGAGCACGACGGGACCCCCACCCCACCGGTGGCCCGGTGGCAGACCCGAGGAGCGAACGGAACGTGGCAACCGCATCGAACGACCGGGGCAAGGCCCTCGAGATGGCCCTCGGCCAGATCGAGAAGCAGTACGGCAAGGGCTCGGTCATGAAGATGGGCGAGAAGGGCATCACCTCGGTGGAGACGGTCTCCACCGGTGCGCTCTCGCTCGACCTCGCCCTCGGCGTCGGCGGCCTGCCCCGGGGCCGGGTCGTCGAGATCTACGGCCCGGAGTCGTCGGGTAAGTCGACCCTGGCGACCCACGTCGTGGCCGAGGCCCAGCGCAACGGCGGCATCTGCGCCTACATCGACGCCGAGCACGCGATGGACCCGATCTACGCCCGCTCGATCGGCGTCGACGTCGACGAGCTGCTGATCTCCCAGCCCGACACCGGCGAGCAGGCGCTCGAGATCGCGGACATGCTCGTCCGCTCGGGGGCGCTCGACGTCGTCGTCATCGACTCGGTGGCCGCGCTCACGCCCCGCGCCGAGATCGAGGGCGAGATGGGCGACTCCCACGTCGGCCTCCAGGCCCGGTTGATGTCCCAGGCGCTGCGCAAGCTCACGGCCAACCTCAACAAGTCGAAGACGATCTGCGTCTTCATCAACCAGCTGCGCGAGAAGATCGGCGTGATGTTCGGCTCGCCCGAGACGACGCCGGGCGGTCGGGCGCTGAAGTTCTACTCCTCGGTCCGCCTCGACATCCGCCGCATCGAGTCGATCAAGGACGGCGTCGAGGTCATCGGCAACCGCACGCGGGTCAAGGTCGTCAAGAACAAGGTCGCCCCGCCGTTCCGCCAGGCCGAGTTCGACATCATGTACGGCCGGGGCATCAGCCGCGAGGGCTCGATCCTCGACGTCGGCGTCGACCTGGGCCTCGTGAAGAAGTCGGGTGCCTGGTACACCTACGAGGGCGAGCAGCTCGGCCAGGGCCGCGAGAACGTGAAGAACTTCCTGCGCGACAACCCCGAGCTGATGGTCGAGATCTCCGAGCGCATCCGCTCCCAGGTCGGCATCGGTGTCGATCCGGAGGTGATCGAGGCGGACGCCGCCGACGAGGTCGATCCGGACGATCTGCCGATCAGCCTCGACGACTGACCACGTCCGTCTCTCACCAATCTGAGCAATTCGGCTCAATGGTGACGGGCCGGATGACGTTGGTACGGGCGCAGCATCACCGCCGCTGCACCGCACCACCAACCACCACCTCACCGGCCGCCTGGTTCCCAGGCGGCCGGTGTTGTGTCCGGCCACGGGTCGCGGCGCCTCCCGGGGCCGGGGTTTCGGTGGTCCGTCGGCGCCCGGGCCGATCCGGGCCGTTGCGGCGGCAGCGTTAACCTGGCCCGCGTGACCCGGCGCTACCACCTCCGCACCTTCGGCTGCCAGATGAACGAGCACGACTCCGAGCGGATCGCGGGGTTGCTCGAGGCCGAGGGGATGGAGCCGACGGCCGACGTCGAGGACGCCGACGTCGTCGTGCTCAACACCTGCTGCATCCGGGAGAACGCGGACAACAAGCTCTACGGCCAGCTCGGGCACCTGAAGTCGCTGAAGGCGTCACGGCCCGACCTGCAGATCGCGGTGGCCGGCTGCCTGGCCCAGAAGGACCGCGAGCTGGTGCGCGAGCGGGCCGAGCACGTCGACGTCGTCTTCGGCACCCACAACGTCGGCCGCGCCGGCGAGCTGCTCGCCCTCGCCCGCACGGACGGCCCGATCACCGAGATCGTCGACAGCCCCGAGGTGACCGAGGCCGAGGAGTTCCCGTCCGCCCTGCCGGTCAAGCGTGAGGTCGACTGGTCGGCCTGGGTCACGATCCAGATCGGCTGCGACAACACCTGCGCGTTCTGCATCGTGCCCGCCGTGCGCGGCCCCGAGGCGAGCCGGCCGTTCGGCGAGATCGTCGACGAGGTCGCCCGCCTCGCCGCCGACGGCGTCACCGAGGTGACCCTGCTCGGCCAGAACGTGAACAGCTACGGCCGCGACGTCACGACCCGCCTCCGTCGCCGCGAGCCGGTCACCGGCGGGCCCGGCGACGGCGTCGCCGACCACACCCTCGTCGACGGCACGTTCACCGACCTGGCGTTGGCCGGGCCCCGGTGGGCGGGCGACGAGCGCCGCCGGCCCCGGCCCCTGTTCGGCGACCTGCTGCGCGACGTCGCCGCCATCGACGGGATCCGCCGTGTCCGCTTCACCAGCCCCCACCCCAAGGACCTGCGGGCCGACGTGATCGAGGCCATGGGCGAGGTGCCCGAGGTGTGCGAGCACCTCCACCTGCCGCTGCAGGCCGGCAGCGACCGGGTCCTCGCCGCCATGCACCGGGGCTACACGGCCGAGCGCTACCTCGAACGGCTGGCCGCGGCCCGCGCCGGCGTCGCCGACCTCGCGGTGACGACCGACCTCATCGTGGGCTTCCCCGGCGAGACCGACGAGGACTTCGAGGCAACCCTCGAGGTCGTGGCCGAGGCGGGCTACGACAGCGCCTACACGTTCATCTTCTCCCCGCGCCCCGGCACCGAGGCCGCGGCCATGGAGGACCACTTCGTCGACCCGGCGACCTGCTCGGCGCGCTTCGACCGGCTCCGCCACGTCGTCGAGCGCTCGGCCCGCCTGTGCCACGAGGCCCGCATCGGGCGGACCGAGGAGGTCGTCGTCGAGCGGCGCAACCGGCGCGACGACGGCGTCCTCGACGGCCGCACCCGCCAGAACAAGCTGGTGCACTTCCCGGCCGAGGGGCTGCGGCCGGGGACGATCTGTCGGGTCGAGGTCACCGGCGCCGGGGCCCACCACCTGCGGGGCGAGCTGCGCGAGGTCGTCGCCGGACCGACCCATCGCCGGCGGATCCCCGTCGTCGCGGGCTGAGCACCGCACGTGTCAGAGACCGTCACGGTGCCGGACGCGCTGGTCGACGTCGTCGGCGCGGCCACCGTCGAGCCCCTGCGAGCGACCGGTGACCCGCGCATCGTCACCGTCCGCCTGATCGACGGGGACGGGGACGCCGGCGGTGTCCGGTTCCTCAAGTACGCCCCGACCGATCTCGCCCGGCCCGAGGGCCATCAACACCTCGTGGCCGCCGAGGCCGAGCGGCTCCGCTGGCTCGACGGGCGGGCCCGCACGCCCCGCCTGTGGGGTGCCGGCGAGCGCGACGGCGTCACCTGGCTGGCGACCCACGGGCTCGAGGGCACCTCGTCGCACCTGCCCGAGCACCGCATGGACCTGCGGGCCACGATCGCCGCCATCGCCGGTGGCCTGCGGGAGCTCCACGACACGGTGGCCGTCGACGACTGCCCGTTCGACGCCCGCTACGAGACCGAGGTCGACGCCGTCGCGGCCCGCCTCGGCGCCGGGCTCGTCGACGTCGCCCACCTGCGGCCGGCGCTCGCCCGCATCAAGCCCGAGCGCCTCGTCGAGATCCTGCGCACCAGCCCCCGCAAGGGCGACGACGACCTGGTCGTCACCCACGGCGACGCCGCCATGCCCAACGTGCTGGTCGCGGCAGGCTCGTGCACCGGCCTCGTCGATCTCGGGCGCCTCGGTGTCGCCGACCGCCACCGCGATCTCGCCGACTGCGCCACCAGCCTGGCCGCCAACATCGGCCCGGAGGCCCTGCCGCCGTTCTTCGAGGCGTACGGCATCGAGCCGGACGCCGCCCGCCTCGACCAGCACACGTTGATCGCGGAGCTGTCGTGAGCGACGCCGACCGGGGCGGCCCGGCCCCGCTGGTCGTGGTCGGCCCCACGGCGTCGGGCAAGTCGGCGCTGGCGCTGGAGCTGGCGCGGCGCACCGGCGCCGAGATCGTCTCGGTCGACTCGATGAGCGTCTACCGGGGCATGGACATCGGCACCGCCAAGCCGACGGCGGCCGAGCGCGCCACGGTGGCCCACCATCTCGTCGACATCGTCGACCCGTCCGTCGAGTTCACCGTCGGCGAGTTCCAGCGGGCGTGCACCACGGTCCTCGACGACCTCCGCCGCCGGGGGCGCCCCGCGGTGCTGGTCGGCGGCACCGGGCTCTACGTGCGGGCGGTGGTCGACGACCTGTCGATCCCGGGGCGGTTCCCGGACGTGCGGGCGCAGCTCGAAGCGGAGCCGGACACCGCGGCCCTCCACGACCGGCTCGCACAGCTCGACCCGCTCGCCGCGACCCGGATGGAGCCGTCCAACCGGCGGCGGGTCGTGCGGGCGCTCGAGGTGACCCTCGGCAGCGGCCGACCGTTCTCCGCGTTCGGCCCGGGACTGGAGCAGTACCCGCCGAGGCCGTTCCGGCTGGTCGGGCTGCGCATGGCGCGGGACGTGCTCGACGCCCGCATCGCCGCCCGGCTCGAGGCGCAGCTCGCCGCCGGTTGGCTCGACGAGGTCCGGGCACTGCGGGCGCGCCCGGGCGGGTTGTCGCGCACCGCGGCCGAGGCGCTCGGCTACCGGGAGCTCGGCGCCCACCTCGACGGGCACGCCACCTACGACGAGGCGGTGGCCGAGACGCTTCGGCGCACCCGTCGCTTCGCCCGCCGCCAGGAGCGGTGGTTCCGGCGCGACCCGCGGATCACGTGGTTCGACGTCGGCGGGGCCGGGCCCGTCGCCGACGATTGTCCTGGTGCCGACGGTGATGACAACTCTCTGGTCGTTGTCGACGAGCTGCTGCGAGACTGGGCTCCGTGCACCTGAGCAAGTACCACGGTCTCGGCAACGACTTCCTCGTCGTCCTGGTCGATCAGCCCGGTGCGGAGCGCCTCGTGGCGGCCGCGGGCTCCCTCGCCAAGGCGTGGTGCGATCGGCGCCGGGGGATCGGCGCGGACGGCCTGATCATCGGCGAGATCGCCCCGGTCGGCGCCGACCTGCGGATGCACCTGCACAACGCGGACGGCGGCCGGGCCGAGATCAGCGGGAACGGCATCCGGTGCCTGGCCCAGGCCGAGATCCGCCGCCGCGGCCTGACCCGGGGTGCGCTGCGCATCACGACCGACGCCGGCGACCGCCAGGTGCTGGTGAGCTCGGGCCCGAGCGCGGACACGGTGCTGGCCGAGGTCGACATGGGTGAGGTCACCACGGTGAGCGGGATGGCCGCGCCCGCCGCACTGGCGGTGAGCGAGTCGAGCCCGTCGGTCGCGCTCGTCGACGTCGGCAACCCCCACGTGGTGATCGGGGTCGAGGACCCGGCCGGTGTCGACCTGGCCACGCTCGGCGCCCGCATCGAGGCCGAGGTGCCCGGTGGGGCCAACGTCCACGTCATCGCCCCCGTCGCCGGCACCCCCGATGCGCTGCGGGTGCGGACCTGGGAGCGCGGCGCCGGGCTGACCGAGGCGTGCGGCTCCGGTGCGGTGGCGTCGGCCTACGCGGCCCACCAGTGGGGCGTCGTCGGCGACGACGTGATCGTCCACATGCCGGGCGGGGATGCCCGGGTGCGGTTGGGCTCGACCGCCCGCCTCATCGGGCCGGCGACCCACATCGCCGACATCGAGATCGCGGCGACGCAGGTCAGCGGTGGCTGAGCGGCGCCCCTCCGAGGAGGAGACCCACCGCGGCGGGTTCGGCGAGTACGGCGGTGACGCCGCCGGTGCGCTCATCGAGCGCACCTTCCGGGAGCAGATCGTCCTCGTCGGTGTGACCCTGCCGCCGTCGTCGACCGAGGAGACCGAGGAGTCGCTCGACGAGCTGGCCCGCCTGGTCGACACCGCCGGCGCCGACGAGGCGGCCCGCATCGTCCAGCGTCGCGACCGCCCCGACCCGGCGACCTACGTCGGCAAGGGCAAGGCCGAGGAGATCCGCGAGGCCTCGGTCGCGGTCGACGGCGACACGGTCGTCTTCGACGACGAGCTCAGCCCGGCCCAGCAGCGCAACCTCGAGAAGCTGCTCGGGCGCACCGCGCTCGACCGCACCGCGGTGATCCTCGACATCTTCGCCCAGAACGCGTCGAGCCTCGAGGGCAAGGCCCAGGTCGAGCTGGCCCAGCTGCGCTACCGCCTGCCCCGGCTGCGGGGCAAGGGTGGCGGGCTCAGCCAGCAGGCCGGCGGGATCGGCACCCGGGGCCCGGGCGAGACCCAGCTCGAGGTCGATCGACGCCGCATCCTGCGGCGCATGCACCGGCTCGAGGCCCAGCTGCGCGACATCACCCGCCAGCGGGAGCTGCAGCGCAAGTCGCGCCAGCGCGCACGGTTCAGCCAGGTGGCGATCGTCGGGTACACCAACGCCGGCAAGTCGACGCTGCTCAACCGGCTCACCAACGCCGGTGTCCTCGTCGAGGACCGGTTGTTCGCCACGCTCGACGCCACGACGCGGCGCCTCCAGCTGCCCGGCGGTGAGTCGGTCCTGTGCACCGACACCGTCGGCTTCGTCCGCAAGCTGCCCCACCAGCTCGTCGAGGCGTTCCGGTCCACCCTGTCGGTGGCCGCGGAGGCCGACCTGCTCGTCCACGTCGTGGACTCGACCGCGGTCGACCCCGACGGCCAGATCGCCGCGGTGCGCGAGGTGCTGGCCGAGGTCGGGGCCGGGCACGTCCCCGAGCTGCTGGTGTTCAACAAGGCCGACCTGACCGTGGCCGCGTCCCGCCTCGCCCGCCTCCACCCGGGGTCGGTCCCGGTGTCGGCCGCCACCGGTGACGGCATCGAGGACATGCTCCGCACGGTGGGCGACCGGCTGCGCTCGCTCACCGAGGTCACCGAGCTCCTCGTGCCCTGGTCGCGCGCCGACCTCATCGCCACCGCACACCGCGAGGGCGAGGTCTTGGTCGAGATGCCCGAGACCGACGCCATGCGCCTGCGCGTTCGCCTCGACGAGGTGGGCCGCGCCATGCTCGCGTCGTACGTGGTCGAGCCGACGAACGGCGGAGCGAACGGTCACGGCGAGCCGTCGGACGCCTCGTCCGGCGCGGTGTCGAACGGTGACCCCCACCGGAACGGGCCGACCGTCGCCGAAGCCGCCCCCGCCGGGGACCCGACCGACGGCACCACGAACGGGGCGGCGACCGCGTCCGACGACCCCGACCAGCAGCCGCCGCCGACCTGACCGGAGCGCCTTGACCGCCACCGAGGGCTTCACGCCGCCCGCCTACCCCTACGACCGCCTCGACGACCTCCGGGTCGTCGCCGACGCGTTCGACGGGGGCTGCGTCGACCTCTCGGTCGGCACGCCGATGGACGACCCGCCCGCCGCGGTGATGGCCGCGCTCGCCGGTGACGGCCGGGCCGCACGGGGCTACCCGCCGTCGATCGGCACCCCGGCGCTGCGTGAGGCGGTCGCCGCGTGGATGGACCGCCGCCTCGGGGTCACGGTCGACCCGGCCGCCCAGGTGGCCGCGTGCGTCGGGACCAAGGAGATGGTCGCGTCCCTGCCCCAGCTGCTGCGGCTGCGCGACCCCTCCCGGGACACCGTGCTCTATCCGGAGATCAGCTACCCGACCTACGAGATGGGGGCGACGCTGGCCGGGTGCCGGGCCGTGCCCGTCCCGGTCGACGAGCACTGGCGCCTCGATCTCGGTGCGATCGACGAGGCCGACGCGGCCCGGGCGCTGGTGCTGTGGGTGAACACTCCGGGCAACCCGGCCGGCGGCCTCGACGACCTCGGCGCCGCCGCGGCGTGGGGGCGGGCCCACGACGTGCTCGTGGCCAGCGACGAGTGCTACGTCGAGTTCACGTGGGACGGCCCGCGCCGCTCGATCCTGAGCCACGGGACCGAGGGCCTGCTCGCCGTGCACTCGCTGTCGAAGCGCTCCAACCTCGCCGGCGCCCGGATCGGCTTCTACGCCGGTGACGCCGGGCTCGTGCACTACCTGCGCGAGGTGCGCAAGCATGCGGGGCTGATGGTCCCCGGCCCGGTCCAGGCGGCCGCCGTGGTCGCACTGGGCGACGACGCCCACGTCGAGGCCCAGCGGGAGCGCTATCACGGCCGGCTCGAGCTGGCGCAGCGCGTCGTCGCCTCGCTCGGCATCGACGCGCCGCTGCCCGGTGGTGGCTTCTACCTGTGGGCACCTGCGCCCGAGGGCGACGCCTGGGCGCTGGCCCGGCGCCTCGCCCACGAGGGTGGCGCGCTGGTCAGCCCGGGCGAGTTCTACGGCGCGGCCGGTCGTCACCACGTCCGCATCGCGGTGGTCCAGCCCGACGACCGCATGGCGCTCGTCGCCCGCCGTCTGGGCCTGCCGGCGCCGGCGATGAACGCGGCGGGGTCGTGACCAGCTGCGAACGTCTGGCAGACTGACCGTCATGGCCAGCCAGAAGGTCCGGCCGAGCGGGTGGTGGTACCTCCTCGGCGTGTTCATGATCATCCTCGGGTTCGTGCTGGCCGCCGTGGTCGGGGTCAACGGCATCGTGAGCCTCGACGACGAGGTGCGCGGCTTCGGCCGGGTGCCGGTCCCCGGCGAGGCGGCGCTCGAGCTCGACGACGGCGACTACACCGTCTACTTCGAGCCGACGCTGGGCACGTCGCCGGACAACGAGCCGAACCACGGGGCCATGCTCGGGGTCGTGTCGATCACCGACCCGGCCGGCGCGGACGTGGCGCTGGAGGTGTACGAGACCAACTTCGAGTACAGCTTCGGCGGCGAGAGCGGCTTCGCCATCCTGACGTTCAACGCACCGTCGCAGGGTGTGTACACGGTGACCGCGACCGACGCCCAGGCGGCGGGCATCGCGCCGGCGGGCCAGATCGCCATCGGCCGCAGCCTGACCGACGGCCTCGGGCGGACGCTCCTCATCGCCATCGGCGTGTTCGTGCTGCTCCTCGTGGTCGCGATCGGCGTGATGATCGCCCTCGCCGTGATGCGGGGCCGATCGAAGAAGCGCATCGCCGCGGCCGCTCCCCAGGGCTTCGGGTCGACCGACGGGCGCCCGCCCGGCGCACCACCGGTCCCCGGCGCGCCACCGACCGGACCGCCCCCGCCGGGGTGGAACTCGGCCCCGAGAGCCACGTGGCCGCCGCCCGCCTCCGACGGTGCCCCGCCGCCGGGCTCGGCCGCGCCGGCCGGTGCGCCACAAGGTGGATCGTCGGTCCCGCCGCCGTGGGAGCAGCAGCCCCAGCAGGCGCCATCGACGCCGCCGCCGTGGGAGCAACAGCCCCCGCCCGCGCCGTCCCCCCAGGCGCCGCAGCCCAACCCACACCCCCCGCAGGCTC
>JAXHUH010000188.1:0-27387 GCA_034211175.1 Actinomycetota bacterium | reverse complement strand
CCGGGGGCCCGGGCCCCCGGGGGGGCCCCCGAGCCGTTGGCCACGGGCCCGCCCGGCGGGGCTCGGATAGCATCGTTCGGGTCGGACCGCCCGGCGTCGGGCGTGCTCCCGGCTCGTGGTCGCCGGGCCGGTGTCGGATCTGGGGCGAATGGGCGGATGCGTACATCTCGGGTGATGACGTTCCTCGCCGCCGTGGCGATCATGTTCGGCGCCGCCGCGGCGCTCGGCGCCCTCGACACCGGTGAGGTGACGGGCCCGAGCGCTCCCGGACCGGTCACGTCGGCGCCCACCGACGCGTCCACCGTCACGTCCGCCACCGCTCCGACGACGACCTCGACGACCGAGCCGGTCCCCGAACCGGCGGCCGACGTGGCGGCGCTCGCCGACCGCACGACGATGACCCCGCAGGCCCGGCGCATCTTCTACGCGGCCGAGCCGGTCCTGGTCGACAAGGCCGGGCTCGGTTCCGCCTGCGACCTGCGCGCCGAGGTCTCGGTGCTCGGCTGCTTCGCCTCGGGCGAGATCACCGTGCTGCGGGTCGAGGATCCCCGACTCGACGGGATGATGGAGACCACCGCGGCCCACGAGATGCTCCACGCGGTCTGGGCGCAGCGATCGGCCGCCGAGCGCGACGAGCTGATCCCGCTCCTGCGGACCGCGTACGACGCACTCGACGACCCCCGGGTCCGGGACAAGGTGGAGACCTACCGCCGGGACGACCCCGACGTCGTCGACAACGAGCTCCACTCGATCCTCGGCACCGAGGTCGCCGACCTGCCCGACGAGCTGGGGCGGTACTACGGGCAGTGGTTCACCGACCGGGCCGCGGTCGTCGCCCTGGCCGCGTCGTCGCAGGCCACGTTCGCCGCCATCGAGGACGAGGTGGACGCACTCGACGCCGACCTGGCGGCCCGCAGCGCCGCCATCGGCGAGGCCCAGGCGGCGCTCGACGCCCGGCGCGTCGAGCTCGACGCACTCGACGCCGAGCTCGAGCGCCTCCGAGCCGCCGGCGAGGTCGCGGCCTACAACCAGCTCGTCGACACCTACAACGCTGGGGCCGCGGCCTACAACGCCGAGGCCGACCGGGTCCGGGCCGCCATCGACGACTACAACGCGATCGTCGCCCGCCGCAACGCGCTCGTCGAGGAGTGGGCCGCGCTGCGCGAACCGATCGACACCTCGGCGGCGGACCCCGTGTCCTGAACCCGGCCGCCGGGCCCGGTCACGATGCGCCGCCACCGGAGCGACGGTGGGACATGATGTGGGCGTGGCCGGTTGGGACATCGCGCTGATCGCACTCGCGCTCCTCGCCTACGCCGTCGTGTCGCGACGCCTCGCCCACCTCCCCCTGACCGCGGCGATGCTCTTCCTGGTCGCCGGCTTCGTCCTCGGCGACGACGGCTTCGGATGGTTCGCTGCGGAGATCGACTCGTCCGCGGTGCGGGCCCTGGCGGAGATCACGCTGGCCGCCGTGCTCTTCGCCGATGCGTCGGCCATCGACACCCGTGCGCTGCGGCGCGAGGCGGGGATCCCCCTGCGGCTGCTCCTGATCGGCCTGCCGCTGACGATCGCGCTCGGCACCGTCGCCGCGCTCGGCCTGTTCCCCGGTCTCGACCTGTTCTCCGCGGCCGTCCTCGCCGTGCTCCTCGCGCCGACCGACGCCGCGCTCGGCCAAGCCGTCGTGTCCGACCGTCGGATCCCGTCCCGCATCCGCCAGGGCCTCAACGTCGAGAGCGGCCTCAACGACGGGATCTGCGTCCCGCTCCTGTTCACGGCCGCGGCGATGGCGACGCTCGAGGAGACGCCGAGCATCGACGGCGGGATCCTCGTCGACCTGGTCGAGGAGGTCGGCATCGGCGTCGCCGTGGGCGTCGCCATCGCCGCGCTCGTCGCCACGCTCCTCGTCGCGTCCACCGCACGTGGCTGGCTCGCCGAGGAGTGGGCCCAGGTGGTCCCGCCCGCAGCCGCCGCGCTCGCGTACGCAGTGACCGACGAGCTCGGCGGGAGCGGCTTCATCGGAGCGTTCGTCGCCGGTCTCCTCTACGGTCGCCTGCTCGGGAGCCGGGCGCACGAGACGGTGCTGCTGCTCGAGGAGGTCGGCCAGGTCCTGAGCGCGGTGACGTTCTTCGTGTTCGCCGCCGTGGTCGTCGGTCCGGCGCTCACCGAGACCGATGTCGCGACCATCACCTACGCGGTCCTGAGCCTCACCGCGGTCCGGATGGCACCGGTCACCATCTCGATGCTCGGCAGTCGGGCCGCGCCGGCGACGATCGCGTTCACGGGCTGGTTCGGGCCCCGGGGCCTGGCATCGATCGTGTTCGCGCTGACCATCGTCGAGGAGTCCGGGCTCGTCGACGCGCCGCTGATCGTGCGCGTCGCATCGATCACCGTCGTGGTCAGCGTGTTCGCCCACGGCGCCACCGCGGCGTGGCTCAGCGACCGCTACGTGACGTGGTTCCGCCGCAGTGAGCACCGGCTGGACATCGAGGCCGAGCGCGTCACCACCGGGATCCGCCCGCGGGGCATGGCCGCGCGGACCGCGACGTCGTCCGGCGGTCGGGGTCAGCCGTCGCCCGACCGCCCGTCGCCGAGCGACCGGCCCCCATCGGCACCGCAGCACCCGTCGGCGCATGGGCCACCGAGCGGGGATCACGGCCGCGCTGGCGGGTGAGGCCGGCCACGGCCACGATCGGCGCATGGGCCCGAACCACGTTCCCGCCAGCTTCAGCACCGACCCGGCGGACGTCACGACCGACGCGGCCGGCCGGGTCGCCCACCGGGACCTGATCGCCCACGGTGAGCGCCTGGCCCTCCGCCTGCACACGGTGCGCGACGGCGTCTGGTGCCTGGTCGGCAACGGGCTCTCCAACCAGCACGTCATCGAGGGGCCCGACGGGCTCGTCGCCATCGACACCGGGGCGAGCGTCGAGGAGATGGCCTCGGCGCTCGCCACCTTCCGCGAGGTGACCGACCGCGAGATCGTCGCCGTCGTCTTCACCCACTCCCACTACGTGAGCGGCACGGCGGCGCTCGCGGCCGAGGGCCCCCTCGAACGCCTCGCCATCTGGGGCCACGCCCGCCTCGACGCCAACACACGCGCCGCCCGTCCCGAGACCCGACCGGCCGACGCCCGGGGGTTCACCCACCAGTTCGGCACGGCCCTCCCGGCGACCGGCCCCGACGCCCTGGTCCACGTCGGGCTCGCGCCGGCCGCCCGCCTCGACGAGCACGCCCCGCACACACCGGGCCACGTCCCGCCGACCCACACGGTCGACCGGCCGACGACCGCCGTGATCGCCGGCCTGCGCGTCGAGCTGACGCCGGCCCCGTCGGACACCGACGACTCGCTCACCATCTGGTTCCCCGACCTCGGCGTGTGCGTGAACAACCTGGTGTGGCCGGCGCTCTACAACGTGTTCGGGATCCGGGGCCAGGAGTACCGCGACCCGATGGTCCAGGTCCGGGGGCTGGACCACCTGCTCGGGCTCGGCGCCGGGCACCTGCTCGGCGCACACGGGCCGCCGATCTCCGGAGCGGCGCGGATCACCCGGGAGGTGACCCGCTACCGGGACGCACTGCAGTTCCTGTGGGACCAGACGGTCCGGGGCATGAACCGGGGCCTCACGAGGGCCGAGCTCGCCCATGTGGTCCAGCTGCCGGCCGTGTTCGACGAGTCGTACCTGACACGTCCGTTCTACGGGCTCGCCGAGCACCACACCCAGCAGATCCACAACGGGATCCGGGGGTGGTTCGACGGTGACGAGCAGCAGCTGTTCCCGCTGCCGCCCGCCGAGCGGGCACGGCGACTCATCGACGGGTTCGGCGGTCGCACCGAGGTCCGGGCCCGGGTCGGGGAGGCGCTCGACGACGGCGACGTGCGGTGGGCGCTCGAGCTGGCGACCTGGCTCGTGCGGGCCCGGACCGACGAGGCGGGGCCCGGCACCGGAGCTCGGGTCGACCCCGCGGCCGACGAGGACCGGGCACTGCTCGCCGAGGTCCTCCGCACCATCGCCCGGGCCACGATCGCGGCCAACGTCAGGAACTGGTGCCTCACCCGGGCCGGCGAGCTCGACGGCACGCTGGCGGCGCCGACCACGCCAGGGCTCGACCCCGACGAGGTGCGCCGGGCCGATCCCGGGACCCACGTCCACTCGCTCCGGGTGCTCCTCGACCCGACCCGGGCGATCGCCGTCGACGACGAGCTGGCGTTCCGACTCCCCGACGGGACCGCCGGCCTCCACGTACGCCACGCGGTGGCCGTGCCCACGACCGGCGCCGACACCTCCCTGGCGGTCGAGCTGGACGGCTCGACGTGGGCCGACGTGCGCACGGGCCGGGCCACCCTCGCGGCCGCGGTCGCGGCAGGGTCCGCGACGATCCACGGCGACCGTCGCCGCGTCGCCCGCGTCCTCGCGTGCTTCGACCTCGCCTCGCTGCACCTCGACGGGCCCACCACGGGGCACGAGACACCGAGCGACGAGACCAGTGACGAGGAGACCGGCGACGATCCGTCGGGGAGATGAGCCGGCGGCCGCCGTTCCGTCATCATCACGTGACCACGATGACCCGGGAGCGAGGACGATGCCGACCGACGACCTGAACGACGAGGTGCGGGCCTACATCGACGCGCTCGGGCCCGAGCACCGCGAGCTGTTCGACCGGCTGCACACGCTCGTCCTCGACGAGGTGCCCGACGCGCGGGTCGTGATCTCCTACAAGATCCCGCTGTACAAGGTCGGCAAGCGCCACGTCGGTCTCAACGCGGGCCGCAAGGACGGCGTCACGCTGACGACGACGTCGCCGGACCACATCGCGGCGTTCGTCGAACGGCATCCCGGGATCCCGACGAACAAGGCCAGCATCAAGTTCCGCTTCGGGGACGAGCTGCCGACCGACGACATCCGCGACGTGGTCCGGCGCGCCGTGTCGCCGTGACCGTCGGAATGGTGTGGACGGGCTGCGGGGCCCGGTTCAGGTCGGGATGGAGCGGGCCGCGCCCGTGCGCTTGAGCAGCCACGACGCCAGGGCGACGACGATGACCGCCCCGATGATGGCGCCGATGATGCCGCCCCAGTCGAAGCGGTCGGAGTCACCGATGCCGAACAGCCCGGTGAAGATCCAGTACCCGGCGAGCGAGCCGAGCAGGCCCAGCACCGTCGACGTCGCCCACGACTTCCACCCGCTCATGTGGCGGAACGCATCGTTGGGCACGAGTGCCCGGCCGATGGCGCCGGCCACGAAGCCGAGCAGCAGCACGGCGATCAGGCTTCCGATGTCCATGGCTTCCCCTCCCGTCAGCCATTGCGCGAACGCTGAACGCGCGCCCGGACACTACGCCCGTTCAGGGCACTCGTCGAGGATGCCGGCGATGCACGCCCGGCCCCGGCCGTCGGAGGGCTCCGGGACTAGTCTCCGGCCGTGGTCGACCCTCTGGCCCCGGGTACGTCGAGCGACGAGACCGACCGGACCGGCGAGACCGGCGTGAGCGGTCCCTCCGACGAGGCCGTCGAGCAACGCCGGGACGCGGCCAGGCGGGGCCTCATCGCCGGGGTGGTCGGTCGGGTGGCGCCGGCGGTGCTGCGGACGATCGATACGAACGACCTCGTCGACGCCGTCGACGTGAACGCCATCGCCGCAGACCTGGACCTCGAGGCCATCGTCGATCGCCTCGACCTGGACGCCATCGCCGACCGCCTCGACCTCGACCTCCTCATCGACCGCCTGGACCTCGACGCCATCGCCAACCGCCTCGACCTCGACCTCCTCATCGACCGCCTCGACGTCAACGCCATCGCCAACCGCCTCGACCTCGACGACCTCGTCGCCCGGGTCGACATGGCCCAGCTCACGGCCGGTGCGGCGCAGGACGTCGCCGGGTCGGGCCTCGATCTGGTGCGGCGTCAGCTCGTGCGGCTCGACACCGCCACCGAGGCCGTCGCCGACCGGTTCCTGCGGCGGACCGGGCCGCGCCCCGAAGCGCCCCCGACGCTGACGGCGTCGACCGACGGCCCGCTCACCGCGGACCTCGCCGACCGGGAGCTGCGGCGGCGCCGGATCACCGGCCACTACGGCGGGCCGATCACGCGGCTCCTGGCGTTCACCGCCGACGTCTTCGGCTCGCTCACGTCGTTCGGGTTCGTCGGCGCCGCCATGCTCCACGTCGTCGGGACGATCACCGGGCTCGACGTGACCATCGGGTCGGGCCACCTGTTCGAGCGGGCGCTGCTCCTGGCGTGGATGCTGGCCTGGTTCTGGTTCCCCGTGGCCCTGATCGGCCGCACGCCGGTGATGGCGATCGCCGGCCTCGCCGTGGTCCGCCGCGACGGCGAGCCGGTCGAGAGCCGGCGTGCGCTGGTCCGGGCGTTGGCGTTGCCGATCTCCACGATCGTCCTCGCACCGGCGCTCGTGTCGGTGGTCGTCGGCCGTGAGCGTCGCGGTCTGCACGACGTCGTGGCCGGAACGGTCGTGGTCTACGACTGGGGCTCGCGCCCGGCAGAGCGACCGGTGGCGCTGCGCGACCAACTCGCCGCGCAGCTGCGGCGCCGCCAGCTGACGCGCAACACCGCCGGCTGAACGGCTGCACCGCTCGAGGCACATCGACCGAAGCAGCAAACGCGTCACCAAGCCTCCAACATGTTGGACAGGTCGTCCATCATCTACCTACAGTCGTCGGCGTGGCCGCAGCCGACGCCCGGGGCGAGACGCACGAACCCGACGCCGACGACGCCGACGACGCCGCCAGCCGGCTCCACCGCGACCTGGCCCGCACGGTGCGGGACCTGCGGGCGTCCCGGGGCCTGTCGCTCGACGCGCTCGCCCACCGGTGCGGCGTCAGCCGTTCGATGATCTCGCTGATCGAGCGCGGGGAGTCGAGCCCCACGGCCGTCGTGCTGGAGAAGCTCGCCGCGGGGCTCGACGTCTCCCTCGCCTCGCTGTTCGAGCGGCCGGCACCGGCGGACGGACCGATCGCCCGCCACGGCGACCAACCGACGTGGCGCGACCCCGGCTCGGGCTACGTCCGCCGCAACGTCTCCCCGACCGCCGACACCCCGATCCAGCTGGTCGACGTCACCTTCCCGCCGCGGGCCCACGTGGCCTACGAGACCGTGCCCCGCGAACGGCGCGTCCACCAGCAGGTCTGGGTCCTCGACGGCGAGATCGTCGTCAGCGTGGGCGCCGACCGCCACCACCTGCGCCGCGGCGACTGCCTGGCGCTCGTCCTCGACGAGCCCACCGCGTTCGAGAACCCGACCGATCAGCCGACCCGCTACGTCGTCGCGCTCGTCCACGAGCCGCCGACCAGGAGGTGAGCGTGTCCGATGCCACCCGCGACACCGTCGCGATCCGCCGCGTGGACGAGGTGTCCGACGAGGACCTCGCCGGGCTCGTCGAGGTCCTGGTCGACTGCGTCGACGGCGGTGCGTCGGTCAGCTTCATGCACCCGCTGAGCGCCGAGCGGGCCGCGGCCTTCTGGCGCTCGGTCGCCGACGACGTCGCACGCGGCGCCCGGGCGCTCATCGTCGCCGAGGATGCCGTCGGCCTCGTCGGCACCGTCCAGCTCGGGCTCGACCAGCCGGAGAACCAGCCCCACCGCGCCGACGTGGCCAAGATGCTGGTCCATCGCCGCGGTCGGCGCCGTGGCATCGGCGCCGCGCTCATGGTGGCCACCGAGGACGTCGCCCGCACCTGCGGTCGGACGCTCCTCGTGCTCGACACCGTCACCGGCAGCGACGCCGACCGCCTCTACACCCGGCTCGGCTGGCAACGCAGCGGCGTGATCCCCGACTACGCGCTGTGGCCCGACGGGCGGTTCTGCGACACGACCGTGTTCTGGCGGGCACTCGACGGGCACGCGGGCCCGGCCGGTGCCGCACAGCGGACCTGACCGGAGCGGCCCGCCCCACCCCGCCGGGCACGCGCCGTGGCCAGCGCCAACGGCATAAGATCATGCCGATGGCGCAAGGCTCTCGTGATCACGACGCTCACCACCACGAGCACGCCGTCGGCCCGGGCGGCCACGGCCCCTCGGGCGTCGCCTTGGAGGACACCGCCCGTCGGCGCCTGCGCAGCCTCCGCCAGGCACGGGGTTGGTCACTCGACGAACTCGCCCGCCGATCGCTCATCGGCGCCTCGACCATCAGCCGCATCGAGACGGGCAACCGGCGCCTGGCACTCGACCAGCTCGTCGCCCTCGCCCGCGCCCTCGGCACCAGCGTCGACGAGCTCCTGGCCGACGCCGACGACGCGGATGTCGTGATCCGCCCCGCCCGCGACGAGGTCGGCGGGCGGGTCCACTGGCACCTGAACCGGCCCAACGACCCGTCGGGCCGCGTCGTCACCAAGACCCGCATCCCCGCCTCGAAGGACCGACCGTCGCCCCGGGTCCACCCGGGCCGCGACTGGTTCTACGTCCTCGAGGGCACCGTGCGGCTGTTCCTCGGCGATCGCGAGCACCTCGTCCACGAGGGCCAGGCGGCCGACTTCGACACGATGACGCCCCACTGGTTCGCCGGCTACGGCGGACCGGCCGAGATCATCTCGATCTTCGACCGCCACGGCGAGGAGGCCCACCTGCGCGACGCGGACACGTGAGCGCCGATCGGGGCCCGGGTCAGCTCGAGCCGGCCGGGGCTCCCGGGGAACGACCCATCCGCTCGCGCTCGCGGCGTGCGTACTCGCTCGCCCGGCGCTGCTCGAGGAACGTCCCGTCGATCACGTACGCCAGCGCGTGGAAGACCAGCGCGAACCCCCAGAACAGCGTGATCCAGAACGCCCAGGTGATCCCGCCGGCGCCGAGCACGGCGTCGAGGATCCAGAAGAAGGCGTTGATGATCACGAACGCCCCGACGTGCCAGACCAGGCCCGTCAGGTAGTGGGCCCGGCGCTCCGCACGGGCTTCGGGTGTTGCCGGCTGCGACGACATGATGACGACCTCCCGGGACGCCTCTCGTCGAACGTCCGCCGCGGTAGCGGGCACGGCAAGGGCCGTTGGTCCACGCTGCGGGCACCGTCGACCCGACCGGCCGTCTCGGCCGGTCGTTCAGTCGTTCAGTCGTTCAGTCGAGACGCACCACCACGTTGCCCAGCTTCCGGCCGGTCTCGACGTAGGTGTAGGCGTCCACGATCTCCTCGAGCGGGTAGGTCCGGTCGATCATCGGTCGGTACTCGCCCGTCTCCAGCAGACCGGCCAGCCGCTCGATCATCGCCTGGTCGACCGATGGGAACGGGAAGCGCACGTGGCGCCGGCGCAGGGGCGGGGTGACGAGCGCGAGGAACAGGTTCTGGGCGTAGGGGCCCAGCTCGGACGAGACGTACACGCCCCCGGGCACGAGGAGATGGCGGCACCGGCCGAACGTGATCTTGCCGACCGCGTCGATCACGGCGTCGTAGCGCTGCTCGTCGGCGGTGAAGTCCTCGGTCTGGTAGTCGACGACCCGATCCGGGCCGAGCCCCTGCACGAGCTCGACGTGGTCGGTGCCGCACACCGCGGTCACGGTGACGTCCATGGTGCGCAGCAGCTGCACCGCGGCGGAGCCGATCGCGCCGGTCGCGCCGTAGACGAGCACCCGCTGGCCGGGCACGACCTTGGCCCAACGGACGCACGAGAGCGCGTAGTGCGCGCCCTCGGTCGCGGGTGCCGCCACCTCGTAGGTGATGTCCGCGGGGATGTGAGCGATCGATCCGGTTGCCGGGACGACGGCGTACTCGGCGTGGGCGCCGAAGGTGCCCTCCACGTAGGCGAACACCCGGTCGCCGACCGCGAACCGGTCCACGTCCGCGCCGACGGCCACGACGTCGCCGGCGAGCTCGGTGCCACCAACCGGGTGGCGCGGCCGCCGAACACCGGCGACCGCCCGGATCAGGAACGGACGCGCCGCCCGGTAGCCGCAGTCGGTGCGGTTGACGGTCGTCGCCCGCACCCGGACGAGCAGCTCGCCATCGCCGGGCTCGGGGCGATCGACCTCGTCGACCCGCACGACCGAGGGCGGGCCGTAGCCGGGCTGCACCGCGGCCCGCATCCGCGGGGCCGGCGCGCCGCTCATCGACGCCTCATCGCACGGTCACCTCGGACCACCATCTGCTGCCCATCTCCCCTCGTGGATCGGTGACGTCGTCCGCGGTCGGGACGCGAGGGCGCCATCGTGGCTCACGGGCGACCGCCGGGGCCGAGCCCTGTGCCCGGCGGAATTGGTCGCACCCGAAGGGCTCGTGGTCGAATGGCGCCGACGTGATGGCCGTCACCGGGGGGGAATCCAGCCATGTACACCTTGCCCGACCAGTTGGAGCTGCTCAGCGACGACTGGCTCGCCGAGGCCCGTCGATGGTTGGAGCGGGAGCACGCCCAGGGCCGCCTCACCGACCTCGAGCCGTTCTCCCTGTGCGAGCAGTTCGACGACGCGCCACCGCACCTCGGCCTCGCCGGCGATCGGGCCACGTGCACCGTGCGCTACGACGGCGAGCGGGTGAGCGTCGAGCGTGCACCGGACGCCGACGCCGACCTGGTGATCGAGGGCGACTACCAGGCCGCGGTCACCTCGGCGCAGTGGATCGGGATCGGTGCCACCGCGGCGCGGGCGGCGATGTGGCGCGAGCCCGGCCGACTGCACGGCCCCGACGCACTCGTGGTGCGGGGTCGGACGAGCCCGGCGCTCGACGAGGTGCTGGTGCGACTGCACGATCACCTCGGGCGACGCACCGTCGAGAACCCCGACCTCCACCATCGCGCCCGCCGCCAGGGCGTGGCCCGCCACGTCGCCGAGCTCGACGAGCACGGCTTCACCGTCCTCGAGGGCGCGATCTCCGAGAGCTTCGCCGACGAGATCCGTGCGACCACGCTCGACGTGCTCGCCGACCACGGTGTGTCGTCGCTCAACTGGATGCTCTACCAGGGCCGCGTCTTCGAGCGCCTGGCCCAGCACCCGACGCTGCTCACCCTGGTCGACGCCTCGCTCGGCCGCGGCGCCGTGATCGGTTCGTTCAGTGCGATCCGCCGCGGTCCGGGCCCGGGCACGATCCCGCTGCACACCGACTACTCCCACGTCCCCGAGCCGTACCCCGAGTGGGCCGTGACCGGCGTCGGCGTCTGGGCGTTCGAGGACTGGACCGAGGCGTCGGGCCCCACCTGGGTCGTGCCCGGCTCGCACAAGCTGCGGCGCCGACCCCGACCCGACGACTCGACCGACGGCGCGGTCCCCATCGAGATGGGCAAGGGCTCGGTCGTCTTCTTCACCGAGGGCCTGTGGCACTGGCAGGGCGACCGGACCGAGCCCGGCGACCGCATCACGTTGCACTGGCACTTCAACCGGGGCATCTTCCGCAGCCTCGAGCCGAAGAAGCTCGACCCGCAGATGCTCCACCGCAACGCGCCGCGGCTGGGCGAGATGCTCGGCACCGACGACTGGTTCGACAAGATGCGCGGCATCGGCCGCGACCACGAGCGCCTGGCCCACATGAGCCGCCTCCACGAGTTCACCGACCGCCAGAAGGCCCGCCTCCTCGACGAGGCCCGCACCACCTCCGTGTAGCCCGGCGGTCACCCGGCGAGCGGCGCCCGAGGGTGCGCTCGACCGTGCCCGGACGTGACGTTGGTCTCTGTGGCGCGCACCCGCGGGGGGCGGACACTGGCACCACAGCGCTACGGAGGTGGTGCGCGATGTTGGTCACCTCTTCGGGCCCGCGAGCGATCATCCCGGCCACCGGGCCGGGCGACGCCGCGTGGGACGATGCACGTACGGAGCTCGCCGGGCTCGGTGACGGTCGGGGCGTGAACATCGCCCACGAGGCCGTCGACCGCCACCTGCGAACCGACGCCGCCGACCGGGTGGCGATCCGCTGGCTCGGCCGCCGCGGCGGGTGCGAGGACATCACCTACCGACAGCTCGCCGCCCGCACCTCCCGCTTCGCCAACGTCCTCACCGACCTCGGTGTCGAGCGGGGCGAGCGGGTCTTCGGTCTCGCCGGGCGGGTGCCCGGCCTCTACGTCGCCGCGCTCGGCACGCTCAAGCGCGGCGCGGTGTTCTCGCCGCTGTTCAGCGCGTTCGGCCCCGAGCCGATCCGGGCCCGCATGGCCATCGGCCGCGGCGCGGTGCTCGTCACCACCCGCGCCCACTACCTGCGCAAGGTCGCGCCCATCCGCGACCAGCTGGCGGACCTGCGCCTCGTGTTGCTGCTCGACGCGTCCGGTGACGATCTGCCCGCCGACACCTCGTCGCTCGACGAGCTGCTGGCCGCGGCGGATGACCGCTACACGATCCCCGACACCGACCCCGAGGACATGGCGCTGCTCCACTTCACGAGCGGCACCACCGGCACACCGAAGGGCGCGATCCACGTGCACGGCGCCGTCGTCGCCCACCACGCCACCGGCACCCACGCCCTCGACCTGCGCGCCGGTGACGTCTACTGGTGCACCGCCGACCCCGGCTGGGTGACCGGTACGTCCTACGGGATCATCTCGCCCCTCACCCACGGCGTGACCATGCTCGTCGACGAGGGCGAGTTCGACCTCGAGCGCTGGTATCGCAACCTCGAGGAGCAGCGGGTCAACGTCTGGTACACCGCGCCGACGGCGATCCGGATGCTGATGCGGGCCGGCGCCACCGTCGCGCACGGCCACGACCTCGACGCCCTGCGGTTCGTCGCCAGCGTCGGTGAGCCGCTCCACCCCGAGGCCGTCACGTGGGGCCGCGAGGCGTTCGGCCTGGCCGTCCACGACAACTGGTGGCAGACCGAGACGGGCGGGATCATGATCGCCAACCGCCCCGGCGACGACATCCGTCCCGGGTCGATGGGCCGGCCCCTGCCCGGGATCCAGGCCGCCATCCTCGCACTCGACGAGCACGGCCGGATCGTCGTCGGCGACGACGGCGAACCGGTGCTCGCCGCACGTGGCGAGGAGGGCGAGCTGGCGCTGCGCGCCGGCTGGCCGTCGATGTTCCGCGGCTACCTCGACCAGGAGGAGCGCTACCGGCGCTGCTTCGTCGGCGGCTGGTACCACTCGGGCGATCTCGCCCAGATGGACGACGACGGCTACGTCTGGTTCGTCGGGCGGGCCGACGACGTCATCAAGACCGCCGGCCACCTCATCGGGCCGTTCGAGGTCGAGTCGGCCCTGCTGGAGCACCCGGCCGTCGTCGAGGCCGGCGTGATCGGCGTGCCCGACGAGGTCGCCGGTGAGGTCGTCAAGGCGTTCGTGACCCTCGCGGAGGGCTGGAGCGCCACCGACGAGGTCCGCCGCGAGCTCATGGGCCACGCCCGCAAGCGCCTCGGCGCCGCGGTCGCGCCCCGGGAGATCGCGTTCGACCAGCACCTGCCGAAGACCCGCAGCGGCAAGATCATGCGCCGCCTGCTGAAGGCGCGCGAGCTCGGCCTCGACGAAGGCGACATCTCGACGCTCGAGGAGACGCCATGACCACACGACCGCCGGGCCGGAGCGCGCGCTCCCGATCGACCGCGACCACGGCCTCGACCTGCTGCGCCGGATGATCCGGGTGCGCCGGATGGAGGAGCGCTGCGCCCGCCTCTACACCGAGTCGAAGATCCGCGGCTTCCTCCACCTCTACGTCGGTGAGGAGGCGGTGGCCACCGGCGTGATGGAGCACCTGCGACCCGACGACGCCGTCGTGGCCACCTACCGAGAGCACGGCCACGCCCTCCTGCGGGGCGTCCCGATGGGCGAGATCCTCGCCGAGATGTACGGCAAGGTCGAGGGCACCAGCCGCGGCCGCGGCGGGTCGATGCACCTCTTCGACGTCTCCCGCCGCTTCTACGGCGGCAACGCCATCGTCGGCGGTGGCCTGCCGATCGCGGTCGGGCTCGCGCTCGCGGACCGCATGGCCGGCCGCGACCGGGTCACGGCGTGCTTCTTCGGCGAGGGCGCGGTCGCCGAGGGCGAGTTCCACGAGTCGATGAACCTCGCGGCGCTGTGGGACCTGCCCGTCCTGTTCTGCTGCGAGAACAACCTCTACGCCATGGGCACGGCCCTGGAGCTGAGCGAGTCGGAGACCGACCTCGCGCTCAAGGCGGCCGCGTACGAGGTGCCGGCGTGGTCCGTCGACGGCATGGACGTGCTCGACGTCGAGCGCACGGCCGGGCGCGCGGTCGAGACGGTGCGCAACGGTGGCGGGCCGCTGTTCCTGGAGCTGCGCACCTACCGGTTCCGGGCGCACTCGATGTTCGACGCCGAGCGCTACCGCGACCGCGCCGAGGTCGAGCAGTGGCGCGGCCGCGACCCGATCGAGCTGCTGGCCGACCGGCTGCGGGATGCCGGGCTGCTCAGCGACGACGACGTCGAGGCCATCGAGGCCGACGTCGACGACGAGGTCACCGAGGCCGTGGCCTTCGCGGAGAACGGCACGTTCGAACCGGTCGAGGAGCTCGAGCGGTTCGTCGTCAGCGAGCCCCAGGGGGTGGCGCGATGACCCGCAAGCTCAGCTACCGCGAGGCGATGCGGGAGGCGATGCGCGACGCGATGACCCGCGACGAGCGGGTGTTCCTCATGGGCGAGGACGTCGGGCGCTACGGCGGCTGCTTCGCGGTCAGCCTCGGCCTGCTCGAGGAGTTCGGGCCGGAGCGGGTGCGGGACACGCCGCTGTCGGAGTCCGGCTTCGTCGGCGCCGGCATCGGTGCGGCGCTCGGCGGAATGCGCCCGATCGTCGAGATCATGACCGTCAACTTCAGCCTGTTGGCGCTCGACCAGATCGTGAACAACGCGGCGACGCTGCTCCACATGAGCGGCGGCCAGTGCAACGTCCCGATCGTCATCCGCATGACCACGGGAGCCGGGCGCCAGCTCGCGGCCCAGCACTCCCACAGCCTCGAGGGCTGGTACGCCCACATCCCCGGCATCCGCATCGTCACCCCGGCGACGGTGACCGACGCCCGGTGGATGCTCCAGACCGCGCTCGACGACCCCGACCCGGTGCTGATCTTCGAGCACGGCGGCCTGTACAACGTCGAGGGCGAGCTCGACGACGACGCAGGCCCGGTCGACCTCTCGACCGCGGCGGTGCGGCGCGCCGGGCGGGACGTGACCGTGCTCGCGTACGGCGGCACGCTCGCCACCGCGCTCGACGCCGGCGACCAGATCGCCGCCGACGGCGTCGACGCCGAGGTCATCGACCTGCGCACCCTCCGCCCGCTCGACGACGACACGATCCTCGCGTCGGTCGCCCGGACCCATCGGGCCGTCGTCGTCGACGAGGGCTGGCGCACGGGTGGCATCTCCGCCGAGATCAGCGCCCGCATCACCGAGGGCGCCTTCTACGACCTCGACGCCCCGGTCGAGCGGGTGTGCACGGCCGAGGTCCCGATCCCCTACGCCAAGCACCTCGAGGACGCCGCGGTCCCCCGCGTCGACGACGTCGTCGCCGCGGTCCGGAGGTCGATGCACCATGCATGAGCTGCGCATGCCGTCGCTCGGTGTCGACATGGACCGCGGCACCGTGCTCCAGTGGCTGGTCGGGCCGGGCGACACGGTCCGCGCCGGCGACATCGTCGTCGTGATCGACACCGACAAGGCCGACATCGAGGCCGAGACGTTCGACAGTGGCACCATCGGCGAGCTGCTCGTCGAGGAGGGACGCGAGGTCCCGGTCGGCACACCCCTGGCGACGATCCTGGCCGACGACGAGGTCGGTGCCGAAGTCGGCGCCGGCCCGCAGCCCGCCCCTGCCGCCGAGGCCACCGAACCCGTCACCGCCGCTGCGGGCCCGCCGCCCGTCGAGGTCGTTCCCACCGCCGAGGTCGTTCCCGCCGTCGAGGTCGCGCCCGTCGAAGCGCCCGTCCCGGCGCCCGTCGCGGCCGCAGCCGGCGCCGCGCCCGGACCGACCCGGGGACGGGCCGTGTCGCCACTCGTGCGCCGACTCGCCGACGAGCACCACGTCGACATCGCCGCACTGTCAGGCAGCGGTCCCGGTGGTGTGGTCACCCGCCACGACGTCGAGGACGCCTTCGCCCGCCCCGTCGAGCCCGGTGGCGGCAACGGGCATGTCCGGTCCTCGCCGTTGGCCCGCCGTCTCGCCTCCGAGCGCGGGGTCACCCTGGCCGGGCTCGTCGGCTCCGGCCCCGGCGGCGCCGTCGTGGCCTCCGACGTGCCCACCGGGGGCGTGTCCGCTCCGACGGGCGCCGACAAGGGACCGGCTGATCGTCGTGATCGCACCCGCGAGGCGATCGCGCGGGCGATGGCCCGCTCCAAGCGGGAGATCCCCCACTACTACCTCGACACCACGATCGACGTCGGCGCCGCCATCGACGAGCTGCGGACCCGCAACGAGGAACTGCCGATCACCCGCCGGGTCCTGCCCGCCGCGCTCCTGCTGCGGGCCACGGCACTCGCCGCCGCCGACCATCCCGAGCTGAACGGCCACTGGATCGACGGGCACCGGCCCGCCGACCACGTCCACCTCGGCGTGGCGATCTCCCTGCGCGACGGCGGGCTCGTCGCCCCGGCGATCGCCGACGCCGACCGCCTCGACCTCGACGAGCTCATGGCCGCGCTGCGCGACCTCGTCGCACGAGCCCGCGCCGGGCGCCTGCGTGCCCGGGAGCTGACCGACGCGACGATCACCGTCACCAGCCTCGGCGACCTCGGCGTCGATCGGGTGCTCGGCGTGATCCACCCACCCCAGCTGGCGATGGTCGGCTTCGGGACGATCCGGTACCGGCCCGTCTGCGTGGACGACACCGTCGTCGCCCGCCCGACCGTCGTGGCATCGCTGGCCGCCGACCACCGGGCCAGCGACGGCATGGCCGGCGCCGCGTTCCTCGCCGACATCGAGCGCCGGCTCCACGACCCCCTGTCCTCCGGCGAACCGCCCGAGGGAGCAAGCGCGAGGTAGGCAACGATGACCCTGACACCCGAACAGGTCCGTGAGCTCATCGTCCGGCTGCTGTCGGACATCGCCCCGGAGGTCGACCTGGACGCCCGTCCCGACCGTGACCTCCAGGACGAGCTCGGCCTCGACTCGATGGACTTCCTGAACCTGATGGTCGGCATCCACGACGCGACCGGCATCGAGATCCCCGAGCGCGACTACGCCCGGCTGGCCACGCTCGACGGCGCCCTCGGCTACCTCTCGGGCCGGCCCGCACCGCTGACGGCCTGAGCACCCGCGAGATCATCGAGTGCAAGGAGGTCGAGCCGTGCACGCCCGACCCGGAGACCGGATCGTCGTCCGCGGCCACCGCGTCGCCGACGCGGATCGCCGCTGCCTGATCCTCGACGTCCCCGGCGGCGGGGACCGCCCGCCGTACCACGTGCGTTGGGGCGACGCCGGCCCCGAGTCGCTCTTCTTCCCCGGCCCCGACGCGACGGTGCTCCACACCGACCGTGAACCGGCCTGACGGTGCGTTCGTAGTCAGGGGGCGCCCGCACGAGCGGGTCAGTCACCCACGAGCCTGCGACGAGCAGCCGGAAGGAGCACGAGATGACGTCCACCCTCTTCACGCGCCAGGAGTCCAAGACCACCGGGCAGGGCCGCGGTCGCCGCCGTGCGTCCCGGCTGTCGGAGCAGCAGATCGAGGCGCTGGCCGAACGTGTGTCGCGGCCGTACCCCGGCAACCCGGTGTGGCCCACCTGACGCCGCGGTGACGATCGGGGACGCGACCGACGGGCGCACGTGCTGAGCTGTGCCCGACCGGGACCGCGTCCACGATCGGAGCCCCGACGGTGACCGACGACCTCGTCCGCCTCGACCCGCCGCCCGAGCTCTCCATGGCGCTCGGCGAGGCGATGTTCACGCAGCGGGCGATCCGCCGGCTCGACCCCGACCGACCCGTCGATGACCGGAGCCTCCGACTGGTCCTCGACGCCGCTTCGAAGGCACCGAGCGGCGGCAACGCCCAGCCGGCCCGCTTCGTGGTGCTCCGCGACCGGGCGCTGATCGAGCAGTTCGGCTCGCTCTACCACGAGGCATGGTGGGCGAAGCGGCGCGACGAGCTCGGCTGGGAGCCCGACCAGCCGCTGGCCGACGACTCGCCCTACCGGATGGCCGCGCTGCTGGCCGCCGAGATGGGCTCGGCGCCGGTGATCGTGCTCGCCTGGACCGTTCCCGGGGCGGCCGCCGCGGCCTCGTCGGTGCTCCCCGGCGTGCAGAACCTGATGCTGGCGGCACGGGCGCTCGGCATCGGCTCGGTGCTCACGACGCTCCACCCGCAGGTGATGGAGCGGGTCCACGAGCTCCTCGGCGTGCCCGCCGACGCCCGGTTCCACGGCTGCATCCCGCTCGGGTACCCCCGTGGCCGCTTCGGCACGACGGCGCGCCGCCCGAGCGCCGCCACCACGTCCTGGGACCGCTGGGACGCGCCGCCGCCCTGGGCCTGATCCTGCCCCGGACGTGCCGCCGTGTGCGGGCTGGGTCGGTTCCGACGCTGCTCGCTACGGTGCGCGCGTGTCCGAGATGCCGGTCATCATCGAAGCGGCGATCAACGGGGTGGGGACCAAGGCCCGCAACCCGAACGTCCCCGTCTCCCACGACGAGCTGCGGGCCGATGCCCGGGCGTGCTTCGATGCCGGCGCCGCCATCGTCCACGCCCACAACCGCAGCATCCGCCTCGTCGGGTCCGAGGCCGTCGACGACTACGCCGCCGTGTGGGCGCCGCTGGTCGCCGAACGGCCCGACCTGCTCTGGTACCCGACGGCACTGTTCGCCGAGACGATCGAGGAGCGGCTCGCCCACCACGAGGCGCTCACCGACGCGGGCATCCTCCGGGTGGCGTTCGTCGACCCGGGCTCGGTGAACACCGGCTACGCCGACGAGGACGCGCTTCCGGTCGGTGGCACGTACGTGAACTCCTACGAGCTGATCCGCGCGTCGTTCGCGCAGTGCGAGCGGCTGGGCCTCGCCCCGTCGGTGGCGATCTACGAGCCCGGCTGGCTGAACACGACGCTCGCGTTCCACCGGGCCGGGCGCCTCGCACCCGGCGCGATGATCAAGCTGTACTTCGGCGGCGAGTGGGGCCTCACCGCCCGGTCGCGGGGCATCAGCTTCGGGCTGCCGCCGACCCGGCCCGCGCTCGAGGCGTACCTCGACATGCTCGACGGCAGCGGCCTGGCGTGGTCGGTGTCGGTGTGGGGCGGCGACCTGATGGCGACGCCGCTGGCCCGCCTGGCGCTGGAGCGGGGCGGCCACCTCCACGTCGGCCTCGAGGAGCACTACGACCCCGACCGATCGCCGACCAACACCGAGCTCGTGGCCGAGGCGGTGGCGTTGTGCGCCGAGGTCGGCCGCCCGGTCGCCTCGTGCGCCGAGGCGGCGACCATGCTCGGCGTCCCCCGAACCGCCTCCCCCGTCCCCGGCTGACCCCACCCACCCCGTTCTGGCGTGAGTTTCTGACGGTCCACAGAGCAGGAAACCACGCCAGTTCGGGGTGGGGGTGGGTGGTTGATCACGGTGCGTGGGTGGCGCCCGTGGTTTGCGAGGCCGGGGTGCGGGCCTGTTCGATGGGTTGTCACGCGCCGGCGCGCGCCCGCCACCCGAGGAGAAGCGCCGTGGTCCAGTTGACCGATGCCGCCGAGACCGCCCCGTCGAGCGACGACGTGACCGCCGAGGCGCTCGTCGCGCGCCTCCGGACAACGTTCGCGACGGGACGGACACGCGACCTGGAGTGGCGACAGTCCCAGCTCGCGGCCATCGAGTCGCTGATCGACCAGCGGGAGCAGGAGATCGAGGCCGCGCTGAGCGAGGACCTCGGCCGCGGCGGCTTCGACGCGTACGTCGGCGACATCGCCTCGACCCGCATCGAGGTCGCCCACGCCCGCAAGCACCTGAAGCACTGGACGCGGGGCCACAAGGTCAAGCTGCCGATGAGCATGCGCCCCGGCAAGGCCGAGTACCGCTACGAACCGCTCGGCGTCGTGCTCGTCGTCAGCCCGTGGAACTACCCGGCCTACCTCGCGCTGGCGCCACTCGTCGGGGCGATCGCGGCCGGCAACTGCGTCGTCGTCAAGCCGTCGGAGCACACCCCCGCCACCTCGGCCCTGCTGGCCAGGCTCATCCCCGAGTACCTCGACAGCGACGCCGTCGCCGTCGTCGAGGGCGCGGCCGACGAGACGAAGGCGCTGATCGACACCGGCCTCGACCACATCCTCTTCACCGGCGGCACCGCCATCGGCCGGGCGGTGATGGAGGCGGCGGCGCCGCACCTCACCCCGGTGACGCTCGAGCTCGGCGGCAAGTGCCCCGTCATCGTCACCCCCGAGGCGAACCTCGACGTGACCGCCCGGCGGGTCGCCTCGTCGAAGCTGCTCAACGCCGGCCAGACCTGCGTCGCCCCCGACTACGTGCTCGTCGACCGAACCGTCGCCGACCGCTTCGTCGAGGCCCTCCAGGCCGCGATCACCGAGTTCACCCGCAAGGACGAGGGCCTGGCCCGCACCGTCGTCAACGAACGGCACGCGCAGCGTCTCGCCGGGCTCCTCGACGGCCACGGCGGCACCGTCGTGCTCGGTGGCGAGGCCCGGCCCGCCGAGCGCAGCGTCGACATGACCGTGATCGTCGACCCCGACACCGACTCCGAGCTGATGGGCGACGAGATCTTCGGGCCGATCCTGCCGGTCATCGGCGTCGACTCCCTCGACGAGGCGATCCGCTTCGTGCAGGCCCGACCCAAGCCGCTGGCCGCCTACCTGTTCAGCGACGACGGCGACGAGCACGAGCGCTTCCTCACCGAGATCAGCGCGGGCGGCAGCGCCGTCAACCAGGTCGCGATGCACTGCCTGGTTCCCGACCTGCCCTTCGGCGGCGTCGGCACGAGCGGGATCGGCGCCTACCACGGCGAGTGGGGGTTCCAGACGTTCAGCCACCGCAAGTCGGTGCTGCGCAAGCCGACCCGCCCCGACCCCAAGCTCACCTACCCGCCCTACGGCGGCTGGAAGGAGAAGCTGCTGCGCCGCGTGCTCTGAACGCCGCGGCGCCCGGAACACGATCACTCGGGCGGGGTGACGACCGGGTGGCCCGGCCGGCGGACACTGCGCCGATGGCGCTCGACGCGCAGGATCGCACGGCGGGCCGCCTCGCCGGCACCCGGCACCCCTCGATCTACGAGATCAACACCTGGCCGTGGCTCGCAGGGCTCTCCGCCCGCCACGACCGGCCCGTCGACCTGGCGAACGTACCCGCCGAGGTGTGGGACGACATCGCCGGCCTCGGGTTCGACGCCGTGTGGCTCATGGGCGTGTGGGAACGCAGCCCGGCGGGGATCACCATCGCCCGCTCCGACGCAAGCCTCATGGCGTCGTTCCGCGCCGCGCTCGGCGATCTCGTCGACGCCGACATCATCGGCTCGCCGTACTGCATACGCGACTACCGCGTCGACCTCCACCTCGGCGGCCGCGACGGCCTCGCCACGGCCCGCGCCCGGCTCGCCGAGCGGGGCGTCGGCCTGGTCCTCGACTTCGTGCCGAACCACGTGGCGCCCGACCACCCGTGGACCGCGACGCACCCGGAGCGGTTCGTCCGGGGCACCGACGCCGATGTCGCCGCGGACCCGACATCGTTCACCCGCCTCGGCACCCACGGCGACGACCACGCCCACATCGTTGCCCGGGGTCGCGACCCGTACTTCCCGGCGTGGCCCGACGTCGTCCAGCTGAACGCCTTCTCGCCGGACCTGCGGGCCGCGGTCGTCGACACGCTGGCCGACATCGCCGACCAGTGCGACGGCGTGCGCTGCGACATGGCCATGCTCGTGCGGAACGAGGTGTTCGCCCGCACCTGGGGCCACCTGGTCGGAGCGGCACCGGACGAGGAGTACTGGACCGAGGTGATCGGCGAGGTCCGGCGCCGCTACCCCGGGTTCTGGTTCATCGCCGAGGCCTACTGGGACATGGAGTGGGACCTCCAGCAGCTCGGCTTCGACCACTGCTACGACAAGCGGCTCTACGACCGTCTCGTCGCCGCCGAGCCCGCCGAGTCGATCCGGCTCCACCTGTGCGCCGACGGCGACTACCAGGACGGGCTGGTGCGCTTCGTCGAGAACCACGACGAGCCCCGCGCCGCCTCGGCCTTGGCGCCCGAACGTCTCCGGGCCGCCACCGTGACGACGCTCACCCAGCGCGGCGCACGTCTCGTGCACGACGGCCAGCTGTCGGGTCGCCGCGTCCACCTGCCGGTGTTCCTCGGCCGCTTCCCCGACGAGGAGCCCGACCCCGACCTCGAGGCGTTCCACCGGGCGCTGCTCGCAGCGATCGCCGACCGGACCTTCCACGACGGCACCTGGCGGCTCTGCGAGCGGGAGGGCTGGGGCGAGGGCGGCGACGACACCTGGACCGATCTGGTGGCGTGGTCGTGGGACGGCGCCACCCGATGGGTCGTGATCGTCAACCTCGCCGCCACGGGCGCGACCGGCCGGGTCCGGTTCCCGTGGGACGACCTGCGCGCCCGTCCGTGGCGCCTCGTCGACCCGACCAGCGGTGACGTGCTCCGCCGCGCCGGTGACGACCTCGTCGACGGCGTGTACGTGAGCCTCGAACCGTGGGCGTGGCACCTGTGGCGCGTCGAGCCCGATCCCGAACCGGAGGCAGCAACGTGAGCGCAACCCCCCGCCGCGACACCGCCGAGCACGCCCGGCTCGCCGAGGCGCGGGGCCGCCTCGACGACGACATCCACGCCGCGAACCCCTGGTACGGCTGGGGCCCGTACCTGAGCGAGCGGGCGTGGGGCACGGTGCGGGAGGACTACAGCGCCGACGGCAACGCCTGGGACTCCTTCCCCCACGACCACGCCCGGTCCCGGGCGTACCGGTGGAACGAGGACGGTATGGCCGGCCTGAGCGACATCGGCCAGGAGCTGTGCCTCGCGCTGGCGCTCTGGAACGGCACCGACCCGATCCTCAAGGAGCGCATGTTCGGCCTCACCGGCCCCCAGGGGAACCATGGGGAGGACGTCAAGGAGTACTGGTGGTACCTCGACGGGCTCCCGAGCCACGCGCTGCTGCAGTGGCGCTACCACTACCCGCAGGCCGAGTTCCCCTACGAGCGGTTGGTCACCGAGAACGGCCGCCGCGGCCGCGACGAGCCCGAGTACGAGCTCCTCGACACCGGGGTCTTCGACGACGACCGCTACTGGATCGTCGACGTCACCTACGCCAAGGCGTCACCCGAGGAGATCCTGGCGAGCATCACGGTGCGCAACCGGGCGGCGGAGGCCGCCACGCTCCACGTGCTCCCGACCCTGTGGTTCCGCAACACGTGGCGATGGTCCGAGGCCACCGAGACCCCCGTCCTCCGCCTCGACGGGGATGCGATCGTCGCCGAGGAGCACCCCCGCCTGGGCGGCTTCCGCCTCGAGGCGGCACCGGGCCCGGACGGCGCCGCGCCGGTGGCGCTGTTCTGCGACAACGAGACCAACACCGGGCGCCTCTGGGGAACGGATGCGGTCACGCCCCATCCCAAGGACGGCATCGGCGACCACGTGATCAGCGGCGCAGCGACGGTCGACCCGGACGGGAACGGCACGAAGGCGGCGTGGTGGTACCGGCTCGACGTGCCCGCCGGCGGCGAGGTCGAGCTCCGGCTGCGCCTCCACCGGCCAGCGACCGCGTCGCCGCCGAGCACCTGGGCCGGCGCCGCGTTCGACGACGTCCTCGCCCACCGGCGGGCCGAGGCAGACGAGTTCTACGACGCCATCGCGCCCCCGGAGGTCCACGATCGCGAGACGAAGCGGGTCATCCGCCAGGCCGCCGCCGGGCTGATCTGGTCGAAGCAGTTCTACCCGTACTCGGTCGCCCGCTGGCTCGACGGCGACCCGGGCCAACCGCCGCCTCCGGCGAGCCGCCTGACCGGCCGCAACGCCGCCTGGCGCCACCTGGACTCGTTCGACATCCTCGCCATGCCCGACCCATGGGAGTACCCGTGGTTCGCGGCGTGGGACCTCGCCTTCCACGCCGTGGCCTGGGCCCACCTCGACCCGGCGTTCGCCAAGTACCAGGTGTCGGTGCTGCTGCGGGAGTGGTTCCTCCACCCCAACGGGGCGCTCCCCTCCTACGAGTGGAACTTCGACGACGTCAACCCGCCGGTCCACGCCATGGCCGCGATCCGGGTCTTCGCCATCGACGGCGGCCACGACGTCGAGTTCCTCGAGCGCGTGTTCCAGAAGCTGCTCGTGAACTTCACGTGGTGGCTGAACCGCCAGGACCCCGACGGGAACAACGTGTTCGGGGGCGGGTTCCTCGGTCTCGACAACATCAGCCCGATCGACCGCTCCAACCTTCCCGAAGGCGCCCGCATCGAGCAGGTCGACGGCACCGCGTGGATGGCCTTCTACTCGCTGTCGATGCTGCTCATGTCGCTCCGGCTCGCCGACGAGCGGCCGGCGTACGAGGACATGGTGGTGAAGTTCCTCGAGCACTTCGCGCTGATCACCGACGCGCTCGACGACGCCGGGCTGTTCGACGCCGACGACGGCTTCTTCTACGACCGGCTGCTCACCGCCGACGGGAGCGAGACCCCGATCCGGGTCAGGACCCTCGTCGGCGCGATCCCGATCCTGCCCTCGGTGTCGGTGCGCCTGGCCGATCCGACCCGGGCCGCCCGGCTGCAGGCCCGCATCGCCCGACTCGTCGAGACGCGCGCCTCGCACCGGCGGCCGCTGGCGGAGCGGGCCCGCACGATCGCCGGCAACGAGCGGGTGATGGTCTCGGTGACGACACCCGACCAACTCCGGGCGACGCTGACCCGGCTGTTCGACGAGGACGCGTTCCTGTCACCTCACGGGCTGCGGGCGCTGTCCAAGGAGCACCTGACGCCGTACGAGGTGCCCGGTGTCGAGGGGGCGACGATCCGCTACGAGCCGGCCGAGTCGTCGACCGCGATGTACGGCGGCAACTCGAACTGGCGGGGGCCGATCTGGTTCCCGGTGAACTACCTGGTGATCCGGTCGCTCCAGCGGTTCCACTACTTCCTCGGCGACGAGCTCACCATGGAGTACCCGACCGGCACCGGCAAGCAGCGCACGCTCGGCGAGATCGCCCAGGACCTGACCGACCGGCTCCTCGACATCTGGCGTGCCGGTCCCGACGGGCGCCGACCGGTCTTCGGCGGCGTCGAGCGCATGCAGCACGATCCGGACTGGCGGGACAACCTGCTGTTCTTCGAGTACTTCAACGGCGATGACGGCGCCGGCCTCGGCGCGATGCACCAGACCGGCTGGACCGCGGTGATCATCGACCTCCTGCTCGACCGCCCCGACGCCGGCACCCCCGCCGTCTGACCTGGAGGTCCCTCGGTTTGGCGGACATCGGCTCTAAGGCGACGGTGGTCGTCTCGGGAAGGAAGTCCAGATGCCTCGTCCACACCCGCCTGAGTTCCGTCAACGAGCGGTCGAGCTGGCCCGCCTACGCGAGAAGCCCGTCGCCTAGGTCGCGGAGGGTCTCGGGATCTCCGACAGCTGCCTGCGGAACTGGATGCGCCAAGCCGATCTCGACTAGGGCCGCCGCGACGGCGGCCTCAGCACCGCCGAACGCGAGGAACTGGTCCGCCTGCGGCGCGAGTTGAAGGTCGCGAAGCTCGAGAACGAGATCCTCAAACGGGCGGCCGCGTACTTCGCCGCGGAGAACGTCCTCCCAAAATGATCTACGCCTTCATCGGCCAGGCCTGCCCGGACCTGCCGGTGGCCACCTGCTGTCGGGTGATGGGTGTGTCCACCTCCGGCTTCTACCAGCGCCGCAACCAGCCGGTCACCGACCGTGAGCTCACCGAAGCCCACGCCGCCAACGTCGTGCATGACATCTGGACCCGCTCACGCCGCTCCTACGGCGCCCCCAGAGTCCGTCTCGAGCTGCGCCTCGGGCTCGGTCAACGACGCTCGAAGCCCACCTGCGAACGCCTCATGCGCATCTGCGGCGCAGTCGGGATCCACTACCCGCCCCGCCGCAACCGGGGCTGCACCCGCCCCGGCGACGACCGCCACGACGACCTCGTGAACCGCGGCCTTCGACCCGGCCGGGTCGGATCGCTTGTGGTGTATGGACATCGCCGAACACCCCACCGCAGAGGGCAAGGTCCACCTCGCAGTCGTGCTCGACGCCTGGGCCCGCCGGGTCGTGGGCTGGTCCATCGCTGACCACCTCCGCGCCGAGCTCGTCGCCGACGCCGTCCAGCCGGCCACCTAGCGGCGTCAACCACCAAAAGGCCAGGTCATCGCACATTCGGACCACGGCTCGCAATACACGTCGTGGCTGTTCGGCCAGCGGCTACGCACCGCACGGCTGTTGGGCTCGATGGGCACCATCGGCGACTGCTTCGACAACAGCGTCGCCGAAGCGTTCTTCTCGATCCTCCAACGCGAACTCCTCGACCAACACCAGTGGACCACACGCGACGAGCTCGCCGCCGCGATCTTCGAATGGATCGAAGCCTGGTACGACCCCCACCGCCGCCACAGCTACAACAACGGGCTCAGCCCCATGGACTACGAAACCGCCAACGCCGCCTGCCCACAACCAACCCGTCCGCCAGAACGGGGGACCCCCAGGGCCCGGTCACCGGTACGCCAGCGACGCCGCACGACGGGCTCGCTCTCGAGGCTGGTCCAGAACGAGACGGGCAACGCGTTGTCGCCGCTGACAGCAACCTTCCCGACCGATTGCCCCGAGTCCCGCCGGTCACCTCGGACAAGCAGCAGCCATGCGTGCGACGAAGGAAAGGATGCCCCGGTGACGCGTCACGGGTTTCGTGTAGGCCACGGTCCCGAGTGCCAGGAGTCTGTGGCAGATTGTCCCGCCACCGCCACCGCCACCGGACTTGGTCTCCGTATTTCACTAGCGCTGCACGACAGCCCCAGCCGTGGCATACTGACTACATGGCCTCATGTTTCGTGATCATGCCCATTCGATCTCCCGGCTCGGAGGAGCATGAGCATTTTCGTGCCCTGTACGAGACCGTCGTGAAGCCCACGGTCGTCGAGATGGGTTTCGAGGTTCTCCGGGCGGATGAAGTCGCGAGGCCAGGAGCAATAACATCACAGATTATATCATTGATCGCCGAAGCAGATCTTGTGGTCGCAGATCTAACCGACCTCAATCCGAATGTATTCTACGAACTCGGGGTACGACACACCTTAAAGGGACGCGGCACCGTAATGCTCGTCGACACAACAAGAAATGATTCACTACCATTCGACCTGCAGGCGTACCGGGTAATCCAGTACTCACCCGATCTGCGCGGAATAGAGAATCTTCGGAAGACTGTTCAGCAAGCCGCGGCCGAGACGCAATCGGAAGCGGCAACAAGTAGCCCGTTGGGGCGCGACAATCCGGTTCACGACTGCCTAACCCTGAATAATCGTGGCGGTCGTCTTCGCTATTCGTAGGCGCGCGGTGAGTGGTTGATGGGTTCGTGTGGCTGTTGGTGAGCGCGAGTTGCGGCAGTGTCGGGTGTGGTGGGACGCG
>JAXHUH010000187.1:0-51911 GCA_034211175.1 Actinomycetota bacterium | reverse complement strand
GCGCCGCTGGCGACCCACGCGAGGGCGGCACCGGGGAGGCGCTGGGCGGCGAGGTCACCGGCGAGCGCACTCGCCAGCCCGCCCCACACCAGCGTGCGCACGAGCACCCGGTCCGCCGGGGCGCGCAGCACCAGGCGACGGGCGATCGGGGCCCGCAGGACGTGGTGCACGTCGGGCGCCTCCAGCGCGAGCGGGCCGCCGCGCCCCGCGGTGCGCAGCGCCGAGGCGATCACGATGGCGGCGACCAGGCCGATCCAGCGGGCGCCGACCCGTGCGACCTCGTCGGTCGAGGCGGCGGAGAGCGGTTCGTCACCGACCATCGACGTGGCCTGGATCACGACGACGACGGCGACGAGTGCGGTCGTGTACACGCGATAGGCCGCGTCCGACCAGCTCGTCTCGCCGAGGCGACGGACCCGCCGTGCGCGCCGGAGCGCGCCGAGGGCCTCGGCATCGTCCCGCGCGTCGGTGCGCCGGACGCGCCCGAACGCCGCGTCGCGCACCGATCCGACCCTTCGCATCACGTCGATGGCTCCGGTCTACCAGCGTGCCCACCGGTGCGGGCGGCGACCGGCGCACCGACGAGCAGAACGATGGTCACGACGCCACCGCGGCCTGTCAGCCTCGGCGACGGGTCGCCTCGCGGTGTCGGCTCGCACCTGTGCGGCCACGCCCGATCACCGCCGTGGGGGTGCTCGCCGCCGAGCGGGGTCCGCCGGTGACATCCGGGCTACGTTCGGTGATCGAACCCCCCGGCCCCGACACCTGCGGAGGATGGGTGTGAGCCTCGCCGACCGTGTCCAGGAGCGCGCCGAGGCCCGCCGATGGTGGATCCTGGCCGTGCTGTGCTTCAGCCTGTTGGTGATCGTGTTGGACAACTCGATCCTCAACGTGGCGCTGCCGACCATCGTGCGCGAGCTCGACGCGTCGAACGCCCAGCTGCAGTGGATCGTGGACTCGTACACGATCGTGTTCGCCGGTCTGCTGCTGACCGCGGGCAGCCTCGGCGACCGCTTCGGGCGCCGACCGGCGCTCCAGTTCGGGTTCGTGGTCTTCGGGCTGGGCTCGGCGGCCGCGGCGCTCGTCGGCTCCGCCGGCGGGCTCATCGCCACGCGCTCCGTGATGGGCGTCGGCGGGGCGTTCATCATGCCGGCGACGTTGTCGATCATCACCAACGTGTTCCCGCCGTGGGAGCGGGGCCGGGCGATCGGGGTGTGGGCGGCCACGGCCGGCGTCGGCGTGGCGCTCGGCCCGCTCACCGGCGGGTTCCTGCTCGAGCACTTCTACTGGGGCTCGATCTTCCTCGTGAACCTGCCGATCGTGGTCGTCGGCCTCGTCGCCGGCGTGTTCCTCATCCCCGACTCCAAGGACCCGACCGGCGCGCCGCTCGACGTCGGCGGCGCCGCGCTGTCGATCGCCGGTCTCGGCGCCCTCCTGTTCGCGCTGATCGAGGCGCCCGAGCAGGGCTGGACCGATCCGCTCACGCTGGGCGGGTTCGCCATCGGCGCCCTGCTCCTCCTCGGCTTCGCGTGGTGGGAGCGACGCTGCGAGCACCCGATGCTCGACGTCTCGTTCTTCGCCAACCCCCGCTTCTCGGCGGCGAGCGCCGCGGTGACACTGACGTTCTTCGCCATGTTCGGGTCGCTGTTCGTGTTGACCCAGTACCTGCAGTTCATCCTCGGCTACAGCGCGCTCGAGACCGGCGTGCGGCTGCTGACCTTCGCCATCCCGATGATGATCCTGGCGCCGTCGTCGTCCCGGTTCGTCGAGGTCGTCGGCACGAAGGCGGTCGTGGCGACGGGGATGTCGCTGGCCGCCACCGGCTTCGTGCTGCTGTCGTTCGTCGACGCGACGACCTCGTTCGCCTCGCTGAGCTGGCGGTTGGTGACCCTGGCGTCGGGGATGGGGCTCACGATGGCGCCGGCGACCGAGTCGATCATGGGCTCGCTTCCCCGGGGCAAGGCCGGCGTCGGCTCCGCGGTCAACGACACGACCCGCCAGGTCGGCGGGGCGCTGGGCGTCGCCGTGATCGGCAGCGTGTTCGCGTCGATCTACCGCTCGGGCATCACCGACGACGTCGGGCGCGACGCCCTGCCACCCGGGCTGCGGGACGAGGCCGCCGACTCGCTCGGCGCCGCGCTGGCCATCGCCGGTCAGCTCGGCGCCGACGGCCTCGGCCTGGCCACCGCGGCTCGGGACGCGTTCATCGACGGCATGCGCGCCGGCCGGTGGATCGGTGCGTTCGTCGTCGCCGTCGGCGTCGTGGTCACCCTCCTGTTCCTCCCGGCCCACGGCCGCGACGTCGACGAGCCGGCCCTCGACGCCGGGCCTGGTGACCGCCCCGGCACCCCGGCCGGCACCACCCCCAACTGAGCAGCCCGGCTGGCGTCCACCCCGGCCCCATCCGGGAACTGGCGTGGGAGAACGACGGCGCACAGAGCAGAGAACCACGCCGGTTCGAGCCCACGCCGCCAGTTCGGGAGGGCAGGGGTGCTCAGGCGGCGGCGCGGGTGCGGCGCAGGAGCGGATCGGCGAGGCGGAGCGCCCGATCGGCGACGCGCAGCACCGTGCCCGGCGCACCGGGGGTGTCCGAGTCCACGAGGTTGCCCATCACCGCCAGCGTCACGTCGGCCGCGGCCTGGGTGGCGACCGACACCCGCAGCCCGCTGCGCAGGATCCACGGGTGGCCGATGAGGAAGCTGAACCGGCGACCGGTGGCGAGGAACTGGTCGAAGCGGGCGCGGAGCTCGGCGTCGTAGCGCCGTGGGGCGCCGGCCGGGTCCTCGAGGAAGAGGTCGGCCGCCAGGATCCCGGACTCGAGGCCGTAGTCGATGCCCTCGCCGTTCATCGGGTTCACGAGACCGGCGGCGTCACCGACCGCGACCCAGCCCGGACCGTGGCGGCGGGTGGTGCTCATCGGCAGGCGCCAGGCCCGGGGCCGCGCCTCCCACGGGCCGAGGTCCCAGGACTCGTCGACCAGCGAGCGGTACGAGGCGAGCAGCGTGTTCAGGTTGAGGGTGCGGAAGCCCTTCATGGTCGACAGCGCGCCGACGCCGACGTTGACGGTGCCGTCGCCGGCGGGGAACAGCCAGCCGTAGCCGGGCACGGCCACACCGCGTTCGTCGCGCAGGGTGAGGCACGCCTCCAGGTGGCGGTCCGCGTGGCGCGGCGACGTGGCGTAGGTGCGGATGGCGAGGCCGAAGGGCTCGTCGGCGACCCGTTCGGCGCCGAGCAGGCGGGCGACCGGCCCCGGTGCGCCGGTGGCGACGACGACGAGATCGGCGCGCCACTCCCGGCCGTCGGCCCGCACCCCGACGACCCGGTCGCCCTCGAGGACCGGCATGGCCTCCTGCTCCCAGCGGATCTCGGCCCCTGCGGCGACGGCGGCGTCGGCGAGATGGGCGTCGAGGAGGCGGCGTCGCCACACGGCCCCGTGGGCCGGGAAACGACCGCCGGCCGGCCACGGCAGCTCGCGCCGGGTGTTGCCGGCGATCATCCGCAGGCCGTCGATCTGGTGGGCGCCGTCGAGGTCGACCTTCAACTCGGCGAGCGCGCCGACCGCGCGGGGCGTCAGCCCGTCGCCGCACACCTTGTCGCGCCCGTGGGCGCCCTTCTCGAAGACAGTGACGCGCGCGCCCGATCGAGCGGCGCGAATGGCCGCCGCCGTCCCGGCCGGGCCCGCGCCGATCACCACGATGTCGCGCGACTCCATGCCTCCATCGTGTCCTGACCGCGGACCCAACCGCGAGTCCTGCGGGCCGGAGGGGCGCGGGCCCGCCTCGCGCCGTCCCCGCCGGTGCGCTCAGGCCGGGGTGATGCCGCGGTCGCGGAAGCGCTCGTCGGCGAGGAGGCGCTCGACGGTGCGCACGATCGCCTGGGTTCGCGCATCGAGCTCGATGTTCACCCGCTCACCCACCTCGCGGCGGCCGAGCGTGGTGCGTGCCAGCGTGTCGGGGATGAGGCTGACCGCGAAGCGAGCCCGCTCCTCGTCGAGTGCGGAGATGGTCAGGCTGGCGCCGTCGATCGCGATGAACCCCTTGTGAAAGAGATAGGGCAACCACGTCCGATCGACGGAGAACCACATCGTCCGATTTCCCCGATCGACGTCGATCTCGGTGATCTCGGCGGTCCCCGAGACGTGGCCCGACACCTCGTGGCCGCCGATCTCGTCGCCGTGGCGCATCGAGCGCTCGACATCGACGAGGTCGCCGGCCGCGATGGTCCCCAGGTTGGTCAGGCGCTGGGTCTCACCGATCACGTCGAAGCTCGCCCGGCCGCCGTCTGTGGCCGTCGCGCTCAGGCACACGCCGTTGACCGCCACGCTCGCGCCCAGCTCGAGGCCGTTCGCGAGCGGGCCGAGCTCGACCGTGAGGCGGCGGATGCCGTCCTCGTCGTCGACCGCCACGACCTCGCACAGGCCTTGGACGATGCCGCTGTACATCTCGACCTCCCGTCGACTTCCAGGGGCGCTATCTTGGGACCGCCGCGGTGGATAGCACCAGCCCCGGGTCGTGTTTCGTTCGCACGTCCGGCGCCGATCGTCCCCCAACGGCTAGCGTACGAAGTGGGGTCAGCAGCAGTAGCGACCCCACCGACGAAGGAAGTTGAAGCGTTGGCTACAGGAACCGTGAAGTTCTTCAACGCCGAGAAGGGCTACGGCTTCATCTCGCGTGAAGACGGGGACGATGTGTTCGTCCACTACTCGAACATCCAGGGATCGGGCTACCGGTCCCTCGACGAGGGCCAGGCCGTCGAGTTCGACATCGGCCCGGGCCGAAAGGGCGACGAGGCCCAGAACGTTCGGGCGATCTGACAACCCGGGACGCACACGAGAGGAGCCGCCGGTCCGCCGGCGGCTCTCTCACTTCTCCGTCGCCCATCGAGCCGGACATCATCGTCCGGTAGCGCACGGTGGGCGGACGGTACCCCTCGGTGGGAGGACGCGTCCGGGGTCCTGACAGACTCCGGACATGAGCGACGCACGCACGTCCGAGACCGTCGAGCTGCTCCAGACGCTGATCCGCAACCGGTGCGTCAACGACGGCACACCGGACTCGGGCCACGAGGTCCGTAGCTCGGACGTCCTCGCGACGTTCCTCGAGGGCTCCGGCCTCGACCTCCAGCACTACGACGCGGCGCCGGGTCGCCGTTCCCTCGTTGCGCGCATCGAGGGCAGCGACCCGGGCGCGCCGTCGCTGTGCCTGATGGGCCACACCGACGTCGTCCCCGTGAACGAGGCGGGTTGGACACGCGACCCCTTCGGCGGGGAGCTGGTCGACGGCGAGGTGTGGGGCCGCGGCGCGGTCGACATGCTCAACCTGACGTCGTCCATGGCCGTCGCGTTCCGCGAGCTGGCCACCTCGGGCTTCCGGCCCCGCGGCGACCTGATCTACTTCGCGGTCGCCGACGAGGAGTCGGGCAGTGAGTACGGCGCCCGGTGGATGGCCGAGCACCACTGGGACGCGAGCGGCGCGGACTACGTCCTGACCGAGGCCGGCGGCCTGCACTCCGGACCGGAGGACGAGCCGTTCGTCGCGGTCACGGTGGGGGAGAAGGGCGTCGGCTGGCGGCGCCTGAGGTGCGGGGGACACCCGGGCACGGGTCGATGCCGTTCCGCTCCGACAACGCGCTCCTGACCGCGGCCAAGGTGATCGAGCGCCTGGCCGCCTACCAGCCGCCCGCCCGCTTCGGTGAGCTGTGGACCGAGCGGGTGAAGACCATGGGCCTCGACCCCGAGATCGAGGCGATGCTGCTCGACCCGGGCCGCATCGACGACTACCTCGCGCACCTGCCCCGCGAGGCCGGCGCCGGGTACCTCCACGCCTCGACCCACACCACGTTCTCGCCGAACCTGCTCGCGGGGTCGATGAAGACCAACGTCATCCCCGAACTCGTCGAGATCGGCGTCGACGTGCGCACGCTGCCGGGGGAGGGGACCGAGGACGTCCGGGCCCACCTCGACGCCGCCCTCGGCGACCTGTCCGACCGGGTCGAGGTCGAGATCGTCATGGACGACGCGGCGACCATCAGCCGCACCGGCACGCCGCTGTGGGACAGCCTCCAGCGTTCGATCCGCCGCCCGTTCCCGACGGCCCGTCTCACGCCCCAGATGAGCGTCGGGTTCACCGACGCCCGTGTCTACCGGGACCGGGGGTCGGTGGCGTACGGCGCCGCGCTGTTCAGCCCGTCGCTCGACGCCGGGAGCTTCGCGCTGCGGTTCCACGGCAACGACGAGCGCATCGACGTCGAGTCCCTCGACCTGACGACGAACCTGTGGCTCGACGTCGCCCGGGACCTCCTGACCTGAGAGGCGAGCCGGCCGGGTCGTGGCCGGAACGGGAGGCGACGTGCGCCCGGGTCGCGATCACCCCGGTGGCGGATGACGAATGTCATCACCACAAGGTTGCAATCGGCCCACAGTTAGGAATACCTTACGGAGAACCACCGCTCAGCCGAGGATGGTCTCCGCCCCATGGTCGTCTGCCACTGCAACCGCGTGAACGATCGCACGATCCGTGACCACGCCGCGGCCGGCGCGACCGATGTCGACGAGATCGCGGGGCTGTGCGGCGCGGGCGCCCGCTGCGGTGGCTGCCGGCGGGTCGTGGCCCAGGTGCTGGAGTCGTGTCGATCGGTGTTCGTCGAGCTGGCCAGCTGAGCGTGGCAAACTCGGGGGTTCCCACCGACTTCCGAGAGGCTGAGCAATGCAGGGCGACGCCGCCGTCATCGAGCTGCTCAACGAAGCGCTGACCGCCGAGCTGACGGCGATCAACCAGTACTTCATCCACGCCAAGCTGAGCCAGGACTGGGGCTACACCAAGCTTGCCGATGCGATGCGCGACGAGTCGATCGACGAGATGCGCCACGCGGAGACGATCATCGAGCGGATCATCTTCCTGGAGGGCATGCCCAACCTCCAGCGCCTCGGCAGCATCCGGGTCGGCGAGGACGTGCCCGAGCAGCTCTCGCTCGACCTCGCCCTCGAGATGGAGGCGCTCGCCCTGTACCGGCGCGGCGTCGTCCTCTGCCTCGAGAAGGGCGATGTGCCGTCCCGGGAGCTGTTCGAGCAGCTCGTGAGCGACGAGGAGCACCACGTCGACTGGCTGGAGACCCAGCTGTCGATGATCGAGGACCTCGGTGTGCAGCTGTACCTCCAGCTCCAGGCCGAGGGTGGCGACTCGGGCGGCGCCGAGGGCTGACGGGCGGGTACCGGGGTACGTCGGAGCTGACGCGGGTTCGCCCAGCTCGACGGTTGAACCCCGGGGTCGGGGGAACACAGCGGGAGGGGCGCCGGCGGGTCGGCGCCGCCTCCCGAGCGAGATGCGCCCGGGTGAGATCACCGGGAGTGTGAACGCTCATGGTTCGAGGTCCGATCGGCGCGCGGTCCGGGCGCGTCGCGGCGTGCATCGCGACGGCGGCGGTCGTGCTCGCCTCGTGTGCCGGGGGTGCCGACGACATCTCCGCACCCGGCACCTCGACCTCGGAGCCGACCGCCACGACGGACGAGGCCGACGGGACGACGACGTCGCCGACCGGGGCCCCGTCCACGTCGGAGGGGGAGTCGACGACCACCTCGTCCACGGCAGCGTCGTCCTCCACCTCGTCCGTGCCCGACACCACGTCGTCGACGAGCACGACCCAACCCGACGCCACGACGACGACCACGACGGCGCCGACCACGAGCACCACCGCGCCGAGCACGACCACGACCGTCCCGCCGCCCCCGGAGCTCGCGCCCGGCGACGCCGGCCCGGAGGTCGAGGCACTCCAACGGCGACTCGAGCGACTCCGCTACTGGGTCGGGCCGGTGGACGGTCGGTACGGCCAGCTCACCAGCCAGGCGGTGATGGCGTTCGAGAAGGCCAACGCGCTGCCACCCGACGGCGTCGCCGACCCGGCCGTGCGGGAGGCCATGGACGATCCGGCACCCCTCACGCCGAGCCGGCCCGAACCGGACCACGCCGAGGTCGACCTCGACCGCCAGCTCCTGCTCATCGTGCGGGGCGGGGAGGTCCGGTGGGTGTTCAACACCTCGACGGGGACCTTCGAGCAGTACCAGCACCCCACGCTCGGCACCCAGCTCGCCGACACCCCGCCGGGGCGCCACACCGTCGACTGGCAGATCGACGGGACCTCCGACGGCGAGCTCGGCCCGCTCTATCGCCCCAAGTACTTCCATCGTGACGGCATCGCCGTGCACGGCTACTCCAGCGTGCCGGCCGAGCCCGCGTCGCACGGCTGCGTTCGGGTCACCTACCCGGCGATGGACGCCATCTGGTCCGACGACATGATCCCGCTGCGCAGCGTCGTGATCGTCACCGGCGAGCCGCCGGCCCCGCCCGCCGCCTGAGCGCAGGCACCTCCCGTGGCCGGGGCGGCGGTCCGGCGCCCTCCGCCGTGAACTCGCACGCCGCCGCGGCGGGGCGCCAAGATGCCCCGTCCGGGGGACTCGTTCGATCGGTGCGTCCCCCGGCACGTCGACCGACGAGGAGGCATCCATCGTGGCGCTGGCCCGCCTGCTGATCGCGAACCGGGGGGAGATCGCGGTGCGCGTCGCCCGCGCCGCGGCCGACCTCGCCATCACCTCGGTCGCCGTCCATTCGGCCGATGACGCCGGCTCCCCCCACGCCGCGGCGGCCGACGAGCGGGTCGCACTCGACGGCAACGGCCCGGCCGCGTACCTCGACGTCGACGCCGTGGTGCGCGCCGCGCTCGATGCCGGCTGCGATGCCGTGCACCCCGGCTACGGCTTCCTCAGCGAGCGCGCGGCATTCGCGCAGGCGTGCGAGGCGGCCGGGCTCGTCTTCGTCGGCCCCCGCCCCGAGACCCTCGCCGCGCTCGGCGACAAGGCAACGGCCCGCACCCTGGCCGCGGAGGCCGGTGTGCCGGTTCCCGACGGCACCGGCCCGCTCGATTCGCTCGACGAGGCCGCCGCGTTCCTCGACCGCTGCGTCGCCGGGGGAGGGGCGATGATGCTCAAGGCCGTCGGCGGGGGCGGTGGCCGGGGGATGCGGGTCGTGCGCACGCGGGCCGACCTCGAGGAGGCGTTCGACCGCGCGCGGTCGGAGGCGGGCGCCGCGTTCGGCGACGACCGGGTCTACGCCGAGGAGCTGATCGAGCGGGCCCGCCACGTCGAGGTCCAGGTGCTGGGAGACGGCGACGGGACCGTCACCCACCTGTGGGACCGCGAGTGCAGCCTCCAGCGCCGCCACCAGAAGATCATCGAGATCGCCCCGAGCCCGGGCCTCCACCCGGAGCTGCGGGACCGGATCCTCGACGCCGCTCTCGACCTGGCGGCGACCACCCGCTACCGCAACGCCGGGACGGTGGAGCTGCTCGTCGACGCGAGCAGTGCCGGCGTGCCCGACGGCCGGTTCGTGTTCATCGAGGCCAACGCCCGGCTCCAGGTCGAGCACACGGTCACCGAGGAGGTCACCGGCGTCGACCTGGTCGCCACCCAGCTCCGCCTCGCCGGCGGCGCCACCCTGGCCGAGCTCGGGCTCACCCGCGACGCCGTGCCCGCACCACGGGGCTTCGCCGTCCAGGCCCGGGTCAACACCGAGACCATGGCGGCCGACGGCACGATCCGCCCGACCGGCGGCACCATCGAGCGGTTCGAGCCGCCGACCGGGCCGGGCGTGCGGGTCGACACCTACGCCCGGGGCGGCTACCGCACGAACCCGAGGTTCGACTCGCTCCTGGCGAAGGTCGTGGCCCACGCGGTCGGGCCCGACGTCGCCGACGCCCTGCGCCGCACGGACCGGGCGCTGCGGGAGCTGCGGATCGAGGGCGTGGCCACCAACCGCCCGTTCCTGCGGGCCGTGCTCGCCGACGCCGACGTGCTCGCCGGACGGACCCACACCCGCCTCGTCGAGGAGCGCCTCGGCGACCTGGTCGCCGCCGCGGAACGCCTGGCCGATCCCGACGCCGAGGCGGCCCGGCGGGGCGGGGGAGCGGGGGCGAGGGTCGACCGCTCCGACCCGCTGGCGGTCCTCGACCACGGCCGGGCGACGGCTGCGGCGTCCGCATCGGCGCCGACCGCGGACCAGGCGCCCGACGGCACCGAGGCCGTCGTGGCGCCGCTGCAGGGCACGATCGTGGCGATCACCGTCGCCGAGGGCGAGGCCGTGCGGGCCGGTCAGCAGCTCATGGTCATGGAGGCCATGAAGATGGAGCACGTGATCACCGCACCGGAGAGCGGCTACGTGCGCGAGCTGCCGGTCGAGGCGGGCGACACCGTGTTCGAGGGCCACGCGCTGGCGTTCGTGGAGCCCGCCGACGTCGAGGCCGGTGAGGAGGAGGCCGCGGCCGAGGTCGACCTGGACGCCATCCGGGCCGACCTCGCCGAGGTCCTCGACCGCCACGCCATCGGCCTCGACGACCGCCGCCCCGACGCCGTCGCCCGGCGCCGCAAGACCGGCCACCGCACGGCCCGAGAGAACATCGACGACCTGTGCGACGGCGACAGCTTCGTCGAGTACGGGCCCCTGGTCATCGCCGCGCAGCGCCGCCGCCGAGAGGTCGACGAGCTCATCGAGCGCACCCCGGCCGACGGCCTGATCGGCGGGGTCGCCACCGTCAACGCGGACCGGGTCGGCGCGGAGCGGGCCCAGACGTTGGTGATGTCCTACGACTACACGGTGCTCGCCGGGACCCAGGGCCTGCAGAACCACCGCAAGAAGGACCGCCTGATCGAGCTCGCCGCCCGCCAGCAGCTCCCGACCGTGGTGTTCGCCGAGGGCGGCGGCGGCCGCCCGGGCGACACCGACAGCCACGGCGGCTCCGGCCTCGACGTCATGACGTTCCACGACTTCGCCCGCCTCAGCGGCCTGGTCCCGCTGGTCGGCATCACCACCGGGCGCTGCTTTGCCGGCAACGCCGCGCTCCTGGGGTGCTGCGACGTCGTGATCGCCACCGAGGGCTCGAACATCGGCATGGGTGGCCCGGCGATGATCGAGGGCGGCGGGCTCGGGGTGTTCCGCCCCGAGGAGGTCGGCCCGATGGACGTCCAGGTCCCCAACGGCGTCGTCGACATCGCGGTGGCCGACGAGGCCGAGGCCGTCGAGGTCGCCCGCCGCTACCTCGGCTACTTCCAGGGCCCGGTCGACGACTGGGACTGCGACGACCAGCGGCGGCTGCGGTCGATCATCCCCGAGAACCGGCTGCGCATCTACGACGTGCGCCAGGTGATCGACACGATGGCCGACACCGGCTCGGTGCTCGAGCTGCGGCGGGCGTTCGGGCCGGGGATGGTGACGTCGCTGGCGCGCATCGAGGGCATGCCCGTCGGCATCGTGGCCAACGACCCGACCCATCTGGCCGGCGCCATCGACTCCGACGGCGCGGACAAGGCCGCCCGGTTCCTGCAGCTGTGCGAGGCGTTCGACGTGCCGGTGCTGTTCCTGTGCGACACGCCGGGGATGATGGTCGGTCCCGAGGTCGAGCGGACGGCCCTGGTCCGCCACTGCAGCCGCCTGTTCGTGACCGGCGCCAACCTCACCGTCCCCTACGCCACGATCATCCTGCGCAAGGGCTACGGCCTCGGCGCCCAGGCGATGGCCGGCGGCAGCTTCAAGGCGCCGCTGTTCTGCATCGCGTGGCCGACCGGCGAGTTCGGCGGCATGGGCCTCGAGGGCGCGGTGAAGCTCGGGTACCGCAACGAGCTCGCCGCCATCGAGGACCCGGAGGAGCGCCGCGAGACGTTCCAGAAGATGGTCGATCGCATGTACGAGCACGGCAAGGCGACGAGCACGGCGAGCTTCTTCGAGATCGACGACGTGATCGACCCGGCCGAGAGCCGCCGCTGGATCGCCTCCGCGCTGCGCTCGGCGCCGACCCCGCCGCCCCGCGACGGCAAGAAGCGCCCCTTCGTCGACACCTGGTGACCCGTCCCTCACGTGACGTTCTGGGTTCCCTGGCTGGCAGGGCCTGCCGGGCCAGGAACCCAGAACGGATGTGGTGTGCGGTTCTGGGTTCCCTGGCTGGCAGGGCCAGCCGGGCCAGGAACCCAGAACAGGTGTGGTGCGGGTCAGTCGAGGCGGTCGAGGTTCGCGAAGTCGTCCCAGCCGCAGTCGCGGACGGCGGCGAGCACGTCGGCCGTCAGCTCCGGGCCCGCCGGCCCGTCGGCCGAGTGGTGGCCGCCGGCACCCCGGACCTCGTCACCGACGGTGAAGGTCGTGCCGTCGACGACGATCGCGCCGTCCTCGCCGGACCAGGTCGTGCCCGGCGGCCAGACCAGGCCCGTCGGTCGGTCCGTCCCTCCGGCTGACGCGAGCCCGATGCACGCGTCCGGCTCGGGACGAACCAGCCGTCCGGAGATGTCCGCGTCCTCGCCCGACGTGTTCGGTCCGGCCGCCACGACGAGGGGGCCGACGCGACCCCCTCCCTCGCCCGCGTCGTCCGAGCACGCACCCGCGGCGAGGGTGGTCACAAGGACGAGGGAGAGCGTGCGCCGTTCGTGCCTTCCGGACGGTCGTGACCCCATGCGCCGACCGTATCGGCGCTCGCCGGGCAACCCGTCGCGCCGTTGTCTGCGCACCGGGTCGCTGTTCGGATCGTTCTGGTCGACCGATCTGCGCCGTGGAGGTCGGATCGGTAGGCCGGTTCGGGGTGGGGCGGTCCAGGTCGCGGTACAGGTCGGGGTCGAGGCGGTCGAACCACTACGGGACGGAGGTGCCGTCACCTGCGGACGTGAGAGGGCGACCCATTGGCCAGGCCCGAGAACAAGCGCGCCACGCGGCGCAAGATGGGGCGCGACCGCCGGACGCCGTTGCCCGCGGTCGGCTCGCCCGCGACCCCGATGGCGATCGGCCGGGGTCGTGTCGCCATCGCCATCACCCTCGGGGCGTGGGCGCTCTACGCCGTGCCGATGCTGTGGAACGAGCTGACCAGCCCCGACGGATGGCGACCCGCCCGCTTCGCGGAGACCCTGGGCTACGTCACGCTCGTCACGCTGCTCACCCTGTCGTCCACCGCCTACCTGCTGGCCCGACACGGCGCGCTGGTGCGCAGCCGACTCCACCGGCGCGCACCGCGGGGCCTGATCGACCAGGCGATGCGGGCCCGGGGCGATCGGTCGATCACCGCGCTCGTCCCGTCGTATCGCGAGGACGCCCGGGTCATCCGTCAGACGCTCCTGTCGGTCGCGCTCCAGGAGTTCCCGTCGAAGCGGGTCGTGCTCCTCATCGATGACCCGCCCGTGCCCGATTCGGACGCCAACCGCCGGATCCTCGAGGAGGCGCAGGCGCTCCCCGGCGAGATCGAGGCCCTGCTCTCCGGTCCCGCCGCCGAGTTCACCGCCGCGCTCGACACGTTCTGCCGGACCGGCACCGGTGACCCCGACGCGGTCCGCGCCCTCGCCACCCACTACCGGCGGGCCGCCGGCTTCATCCACGGCGTGCGCCGTGACCTGGAGGTCACCGACCACACCGACCGGTTCTGCCGCGACAGCGTCCTCGGTGGCCTCCAGCGCGATCTCGAGGGGGCGGCCGACGCCCTGGCAGCGGCCGCCGACGAGGGCCAGACGCTGGGCACCGAGGTCATGCTCCAGCTCCACCAACGCCTGGCCTGGACCTTCACCTGCGAGCTGACGTCGTTCCAGCGCAAGCAGTACGTGAACCTGTCCCACGAGCCGAACAAGGCGATGAACCTCAACGCCTACCTCGGCCTGATGGGTGGGTCGTACCGGGTCGAGCGCAGCGGCCGGCGGGAGGCGCTGGCCGAGTGCGACCCGGAGCACGCCGACGTCCTGATCCCCTACAGCGACTACGTGCTCACGCTCGATGCCGACAGCGTCCTGCTCCCCGAGTACTGCCTGCGCCTGACCCACCGGCTCGAGCAACCCGCGTTCGCCGACGTCGCGGTCATCCAGACGCCCTACAGCGCCTACCCGGGCGGCGCCTCGCGCATCGAGCGGGTCGCCGGGGCGACCACCGACATCCAGCACATCCTCCACCAGGGCCTCACGTACTACGACGCCACGTTCTGGGTGGGTGCGAACGCCATCCTGCGGCGCTCCGCGCTGGAGGACATCGTCGAGATCGACAACTCGGGCCCGTGGCCGGTCAAGCGCTACATCGCCGACCGCACCGTCATCGAGGACACCGAGTCGAGCGTCGACCTCGTCCTCAGCGGCTGGCGGCTGCACAACTACCAGGAGCGCCTCAGCTACAGCGCGACCCCGCCCGACTTCGGCTCCCTGTGCGTGCAACGCCAGCGGTGGGCCAACGGCGGCCTGCTGATCGCGCCGAAGCTGTGGTCGGTCATCCGCAAGGGGGGCGACCCGCTCGGGGTGCTGCTGCGGCTCAACTACACCGCGTCGATCGCGTGGGCGTCGCTCGGCCTGGCGCTGCTGCTGGTGTGGCCGTTCGACGATCGGGTGCTGAGCCCGCTGGTCGTCGCCATCGCGGTGCCGTACTTCGCGGCGATGGCCTCGGACCTGAAGCGCTGCGGCTACAAGCGCACCGACATCGTCCGCATCTACGCGTTCAACCTGATCATGTTGCCGGTCAACCTGACCGGGACGGCCAAGTCGCTGTACCAGGGACTGACTGGCCGCAAGAACGCGTTCACCCGGACGCCGAAGGTGAAGCACCGCACGACGGCGCCGTTCTGGCTCGTGCTGTTCCCCTACATCCTCATCGCCGGCGCGTCGTACACCACCTGGCGCGACCTCCAGACCGGCGCCTGGGGCCACGCGGTCTTCGCCGGGCTCAACGCGTTCCTCGGCCTCTACGGGCTCGTGGCGTTCATCGGCATCCGCGACAGCCTCGCCGACATGGCCGTCCGGGCGTTCGAGTCGCTGCGCCGCGACGTCGACCCGAACGTGGTCGCCAGCGAGGAGCAGGGCTGGGAGGAGCAGCTGTTCTACGGCAGCGACGGCACCGGCAGCGCGTCGACCCGGATGCCGCCCCGTCTCGCCATGGCGAAGCCCGAGCTGTTCGCCCCGCCCGAGGAGCAGGCCGCCGCGGCGCACGAGTCGGGCCAACGCCGACGAGCCGCGAACGTCACGGGCGCCACGAGCACCGCCGGGACCGGCGAGCACACGCCGGAGGACGTGCCGATCGGGCGTGACGAGCTGATCGAGGCCATCCGGGCCAGCAAGCGGCTGCTCGCCGCCATCGAGGCCGGCTTCGACGAGGGCGCCGACGCCGGCGGGCGCAACGGGGACGGCCGCGACCCGCGGCTCGCCGCGCCCGTGCACCGATCGGGTGCGGGCCAGACGGGGAGCGGTGGATGAGCACGAACGGCCACCACGATCTGCTCGCCGATGCCCACGACGTCGGCGACGGCGCCGCCCCTGCGGGCGGCGCCCACTTCCCGGAGCGACGGCGGCGGCTGTCGTGGACCCGCCTGTTCCTCGCCTTCGTGCTGGTCGTCGGTGGCGTCGCCGCGGCTGCGTGGTACCTCACGGAGCGGCCCGAGTCCGTCGCCGCCTACCCGGAGACCGACACCTGGTCGGCGCCGTACGCGGACGTCACCAACGTCCCGGCGGTCGCGTTCGAGAACCCGGGCGACGCGGTGGCGAACGTGGTGCTCGCCTTCGTCGTCGCCGACGAGGCCGACCCGTGCGCTCCCGCGTGGGGTGGCGTCTACGGGGTCGACGAGGCCGCGGACGTGCTCGACCTCGACCGCCGCATCGTGCGCCTGCGCCAGGTCGGCAAGGAGCCGATCATCTCCTTCGGCGGCCAGCGCAACGACGAGCTCTCCGCCGCGTGCACCGACCCCGAGGACCTGGCCGCCGCGTACCTCGAGATCGTCGAGCACTACGACGTGACGACGATCGACCTGGACATCGAGGGCGAGGGACTGGCCGACCAGGACGCCCACGCCCGCCGCGCCGCGGCGTTGGCCGAGGTGCAGCAGCAACGCCGCGCCGACGGCGACGACCTCGTCGTCTGGCTGACGCTGCCGGTCACCCCGAGCGGCATGACGGCCGACGGGGTGTCGGTGATCGACGCGACCCTCGCCGGCGGCGTCGACCTGGCCGGGGTCAACCTGATGACGATGAACTTCGGCGTCGGCCCGGACACCCCGATGCTCGACGTGACGACCACGGCGCTCGAGGCCTCGGCCCAGCAGCTGGTGGGCGCCTGGCGCCGCGCCGGCCTCGACATCACCCCCGGAGAGGCGTGGGCCCGCCTCGGGGTCACCCCGATGCTCGGGCGCAACGACCTCGTCGACGAGGTGTTCACGCTCGCCGACGCCGAGGGCCTGGTCGAGCTGGTCGACGCACGCGGCGTCGGACGGCTCAGCTACTGGTCGCTCAACCGCGACCAGCCGTGCGGGCCCAACTACGCACCGCTCGCCGAGGCATCGGACTTCTGCACCCACCTCGACCAGGACGCGGGAGCGTTCGCGCTCGCGTTCGCGTCGCTGAGCGGCGACCCGACCAGCGATGAACCGGCGGCGAGCACGGTGACGGTGCTCGACGACGACCCCGAGCGCAGCCCGTACCCGATCTGGCAGCCGGACGAGCCGTTCCTCGCCGGCGACAAGGTCGTGTGGCACGGCTACGTGTACGAGGCCAAGTGGTGGACCGAGGGCGACGACCCCGAGGCCCCGGTGGTCAACGTCTGGGACACCCCGTGGCGCATCCTCGGCCCCGTCCTCGAGGAGGACCTGGTCGACCCGGTCCGGGTGCCGCGGGGCGCGGCCCCGGCGTGGGACGGCGACGAGGTGTACGAGGAGGGCGACCTGGTCTGGCTCGACGGCGCCGTCTACGAGGCCAAGTGGTGGAACGAGGGCTTCCAGCCCAACCGCGAGGTCGCCGACGACTACCAGACCCCCTGGCGCGAGCTCGACCCCGAACCGTTCCTCGACGAGGACTGATGCCGGCGATCGCCCGGCCGGCGATCACCCCCGGCGTGAGGCCCCGATGATCGCCGCGCCGCGCGTCGAGGACCGCCTCCGCCCCGGCTGAGTCGCCGGGACCGCGCTCTCACGCCAGGCGAGGTCCCGGTCGGTTCAGCGTCCCGCGGGTGGCGCGGCCCGGTCCCGGCCCACACGGCCGACGGCCAGGAGCGCTGCACCGAGCGCAACCAGCACGGTTGCGAGGATCGTCGCCTGTCGGACGTGGGCGGGACCGGTCATCGCCAGCACCGACTCGCCGGCCACCTCGGTGTCGACGTCGGCTGCGGCCGCGTCCTCGGCCGGTTCCGTCTCGGCAGCGACGTCGTCGGCGGCCGCGTCGTCGGCTGTCGCTGCGCCATCCTCCGTGGCCGGTGGGGTGGTGCAGTCGATCGACACGACGATGCCGCCGCTGAACACCTCGTCCACTCCCATGCGCAGCGAGACCGAGATCGTCTCGCCGAGGACGACGCTCCCGGCCGTGACCGAGTTCTTCCCGGGTTCGTCCTCGACGTCCTCGATGATGGCCTCGACGTCGCCGGTGCGGATGATCAGGTCGTTGTTCGGGTGGACCGACGACTGGTTGTCGGCTTGGGCCTCGCCCTCGCAACTCGCGCCCTGCACCTCGGCTGGTACGTCGACGGTGGCGAGCTCGGTCTCCGATCCCTCGTCCGCGTACACGACGGACTCGATCGGAATCGTGATCGCATCCTCCTGAGCGCCCGCCGCCGGTGCGAACACGACCCCCGCGGCCACAACGCCGGCAGCGATCGTCCCTCGCATGATCCTTGCGCTCACATCAACCACCTCATCAGTCGTGCCTCGACACACGGACCATCGAAGCGGCGAGCCTCCCACCCGGACGCCGTCTGGCGCAACGGCACAACACGACCCGAGGCGGCCTGGGTCGGGGACGTCCTCGGAAGCCACGGCGCCCGAGCGGGAACGGCACGAGGGCGCGTCGCCGTGCGATCACGGCGACGCGCCCTCGAAGGATCGCGCTCGTGCGCTCGACGTCAGGGAGCTTCGGTCGGCTCCGGCCGGTTGACGGCGACGCCGAAGCGGCGGCCGACGGCCACGAAGGCGGCGCCGGCCATCAGGAGCACAGTCCCGACGACGGTTGCCGCGCCGGCGGCGCGGGGGCCGGTGAACGCGAGCTCGGACTCCCCGGCGACCTCGGCACCCGACGCGGGGGCCTCGGCACCGGACCCGGAGACGCCGCCATCGGCATCGGCGTCACCACTGCCGGCACCTGCGCCGTCGCCCTCGCCGTCGTCACCGGCCGTGGCCGTGTCGTCGGTCGGAGTGTCGTCGGTGCTGTCGGCACCGTCGCCGGTGGCCGTCGTCGTGTCGGTGGTCCCGGTCTCGGGCGGCGCCGTGCAGTCGACCGAGACGACCAGCCCGCCGCTGAACACCTCGTCGGGGCCCATGCGAAGCGAGACGGTGATGGTCTCACCGAGCACGACCGTGCCGGCGCTCACCGAGACCTGGCCCGGCTCGTCCTCGACACCCGGGATCACGGCCTCGACCCCACCCGTGGTCACGACGAGGTCGTTGCCCGGATGGACCGACTCCTGGTTGTCGGCCTGGGCCTCTGCCTCACAGGTCGCGCCCTGGAGCTCGGCCGGGACCGGTGCGGACCCGAGCTCGGTCTCCGATCCCTCGTCGGCCCGCACGACGGAGTCGAGCGGGATCTCGATGGCGTCCTCCTGCGCCCCGGCCGTCGGCCCGCACACCACGGCCGCAGCCGCAACCACACCCGAGAGCGCGGCAACTCGAAACCCGTGTCCCATCTGGTTCCACCACCTGGTTGGTCAACCGTTCAGGCCCGCCGGCGGAACGCGGGGCCGTGCGCACGAAGGCGACCATCCGACCCACCCACCGCCACCTCGGCGCCCGTCGATCCGGGGCCGGCGGCCGAAGCCATCTGGCAGCGCCTTCCGGTCGGAATCGATGTCACGGAGCGGCCCATCACCCGAGGATGCTCCCCAGTCTTCATGACGAACGGCCTCCCCGCAACGGGCCACTTGTGGACCGCTGGGTGAACACCGTTCGTCCTCGGTGGGGTCGGCCCGGTCGACCCGAGGGCCGCCCGCCGTCGCTCGTGCGCCGCGAGACGGCTCCGGTAGGGTCGCACCGAGGCCGCCTGACCGAGCGATCGCTCGGTCGTGGGCACGAGAAGGGGGGACATCATGCACGTCGGCTACGGCGTCGCGTTCCAGAACCCGGAGGACCACCTCGACGACGGTGAGGTGTACGCGCAGGAGATGCGCCTGGTCGACCTGGCCGTCGACCTCGGGTTCGAGTCGATCTGGACCGTCGAGCACCACTTCACCGACTACACGATGTGCCCGGACCCGGTGCAGCTGCTGACGTGGCTCGCCGCCCGCCATCCCGGCGTCCGGCTCGGCACCGCGGTCATCGTGTTGCCGTGGCACGACCCGATGCGCTGCGCCGAGCAGATCACGCTCCTCGACAACCTCTCCGACGGTCGCCTGATCCTCGGCATCGGACGGGGCCTCGCCCGCGTCGAGTACGAGGGCTTCCGGGTCGACATGGGCACGTCGCGCGACCGCTTCGTCGAGTACGCGCAGATGATCCTCGAGGGGCTCGAGCAGGGCTACCTGGAGCACGACGGCACGTTCGTGACCCAGCCCCGGCGTGACCTGCGGCCGCGACCGAGGCGCTCGTTCCGGGGCCGGACGTTCGCCGCCGCGGTGTCTCCGGAATCGATGCCGATCATGGCCCGCCTCGGCGTGGGGCTGCTGGTCATCCCCCAGAAGCCGTGGGAGATCGTCCGGGCCGACATGGACAGCTACCGCGAGGTGTGGGCCGACGAGCACGGGCCCGGCGTGCCGATCCCCGACCCGATGATCAGCGGGTTCTGCTACGTCGACAGCGACGCCGACCGGGCCGAGGAGATGGCCTACCGCTACATCGGCGGCTACTACGCCACCGTGCTGAAGCACTACGAGCTCGAGGCCGACCCCCACAAGGGCGTGAAGGGCTACGAGTTCTACCGCAACATCACCCGCTACATCGACCGTCACGGCCGCGACGGCGCGATCGCCGACTTCGTGAACCTGATGCCGTGGGGCACGCCCGACCAGGTCCTCGAGAAGATCGCCCACATCCGCGACAGCATCGGGATGGCCGGCTTCCACCCGAACTTCAGTTACGCCGGGATGGGCTACGACGACGCCGAGGCCAGCATCCGCCTGTTCGCCCGCGAGGTGATGCCGCAGCTGCGGACCTGGGACAGCGACCTGCCCGAGACGTCCGAACCGCTGCACCTCGCCGGGGCCGGCGCATGACCGGCGCCGGGAACGACACCGCCCACGACGCAACCGCACTGACCACGCTCGACGTGCGGGTCGCGGACGGCATCGCCACCGTCACGCTCGACCGGCCGGAGCGGCGCAACGGGATCACCAACCGGATGCTCGTCGAGCTCACGAACCTGCTCGAATGCCTGGCCGGTGACCGCTCGGTGGCGGTCGTCGTGCTGACCGGCGCCGGTCGCGACTTCTGCGTCGGCGCGGACCTGAAGCACTACACCGACGACGGCGCCGCCGGCTCCAACGGCGAGGCCGAACCGAAGCTCGACACCGCCAGCTTCGCCGCGGCGGTGCTGCTCCACGACATGCCCCAGGTGACGATCGCCGCGGTCAACGGCGCGTGCGCCGGTGCCGGGCTGGGCTGGGCCGCGTCGTGCGACCTGCGCTACGCCGCCCGCTCGGCCGTGTTCAACACGGCGTTCCTCGACGTCGCCGTCGCCGGCGACATGGGCGGCCCGTGGAGCCTCACCCGCCTCCTCGGCGCCGGCAAGGCCCGCGAGCTGTACTTCCTGCCCGGCAAGTTCGACGCCGCCGAGGCCGAGCGCATCGGGCTCGTGAACGCGGTGTTCGACGACGACGCCATGGCCGGAGAGGTCGGAGCCCGGGCGGCCCGCATCGCCGGCGCCGCGCCGCTGGCCCGAACCGGGATGAAGGCCAACTTCCTTGCCGCCGAGCGTCTCGACTACCGGGACTTCATCGAGCTCGAATCGGAGCGCCACCAGCGCATCACCTCGAGCCGCGACACCCAGGAGGCGTTCCGCGCCTTCGTCGAGAAGCGCACCCCCCACTTCGAGGGCCGCTGAGGCGCTCGTCGTCCGTTGCGGCCGGTCGGAGGCGGCGACGGAACCTCCGACGGTCCTGAACCATCCGAGAGGGTGGCGACGGGTCGGTTCGACGGAGGAGCTCCAGATCGATGGGCGAGGCGACGCAGGTCGGGGCCGCGCGAGCGGCCCACCGTCGGAGGTGGGTCGCCGCGTTGGCGGCGCTGATCGTGGCGCTGGCCGGCTGCGGTGGTGAGGACGGCTCACTCGTCCCGCCTGGCGCACCGACGTCGGCACGGCCCGCCGGCCGAGCGGTGCTGACGACCGGCGGTTCCGCACCGGCGCCCGACTGTGAGGCCGACGCACCGAGCGCGCCGACGACGGCGTGGTTCTCGACGACGACCGTGCGCGCGCCGACCGACGGGCCGGCGTCCACCACGACGGAGCCGCCCGCGCCGCCGGGGAGCATGTCGCCGGGCTCCGGGTCCGGCGGGCCCACGACCCACCCGGCGGAGAGCGACCATGCGACCGGGGAGGCCGAGACGTCCCACGACCGGGCAACGACGACCAGTGCCATCGAGGACGCGCCGACCACCTGGCAGCCAGACGAAGAGGTGTCACCGGGCCCGGCCGTCGGTGGCCAGGAGGGCCGGGTGGTCGCTGCGCCGGTCGCCGGGTTCGACCTGCGTCCCGCGCTCGTCGTGCGGGACCGCAGCGTGCGCTTGGAGCTCGACGTTCCCGATGCCGGGACGCTTCCCCGCGGTGCCGCCGAGCTCGTCGTGATCGACCGCGAGATCAGGCTTGCCGGGACCGGGGCGTCGGGTGGTGGCCGCTGGAGCGTCGACGTGACCAGCGCCCATCAGCGGGACCTGCTGCGCTCGATCCGCATCGGCTTCGTGGACGCAGCCGGCGCCCCGTTGGCATTGATCCCGCTGCCATGCCTCGGAGAGCCGTCACCGAGCCGGCCGGAGCTGGAGGCCCGCGCCCGCGGTCGCGTCGCACAGGCGGCCCCGCTGGGCCAGCGGCTCGCAGCCGACATCGACGCCGAGGCCGGACCCGGCCTCGGCAGCGAGGCGGGTCGCTACGGGAACCTGCTCGACCTGCTCGATCGGGACCTCGAGCGGCTCGACGATCGCGACCTCGCCGTCGACATCCTCCGGTCCGTTCCGCTCGAACGGTGGTCGCCGGTGAGCCCCGGCGGAGTCGGGCCGGTGCGGCTCGGACTGACGCTCCATGAGGTCCGGGTGGTCACCGGCCTCGACCCCGCGGACGACGACGGGGGAGGAGGCGCCGGGTGCGCCTCCGTGGCCGTCTTCGGCCAGCCCGACCTCCGGCTCCTCCTGGTGCCGCGCCCGAACGACCCCGATGCCGCCATCGTCGCCGGGGTCGTCCTCGACCGCCCCGGACGACGCACGGCCGACGGGCTCGCGGTCGGCGACACCGCCGACGAGGTTCGCCGCGCCCACAGCGGCGCAGTCGAGGTGCTGCCGGGGAGAGACGCGACCGGCGAGGTGCTCGTGGCCGTGGGGCAGGACGAGGACACCGGTCTCGGCTATGTCACCGACGGCGCGGCCGTGACCGCGATCCGGGCCGGGTACGCCGACGTCGTCCGGGACGTCGCCCAGTGCCCCGGCTGATCATCGGCTCGTCGATGACCGCCGGCGGGCCTCGTCGATGTCGACGCCGTGATCCGCCGCGATGAGCTCCGGGACCGGGTCGTCCTGCGGTGCTGGTTCGGCCGGTCCGTCGGCTGAGCGAGGGTCAGGCCGCGGGAGGCAGGACGACGGCGGTGCCGTCCTCGGCGGCGAGGAGGCCGAGCTCGCCCCACCCGCGGTACGACAGCTCGACCTCGTCGTGCTGCCAGTCGCGCAGGCACCGGCGGATCGACTCGAGGACGTCGACGCTGACCGGCCCGCCGGTGTCGACCACGACCTCCAGGTCGCCGGCGCCGACCTCGACCCAGCGGTCATCGTTCCAGCGGACGCCCGAGCGCACCGAGCAGACGGCCGAGACCACGCCCCGACCGGCGACCGACTCGACCCGGACGCCGCGCAACCAGCACGTCGGCTCCCCGAGTCGCGAGGTCAGCAGCTCGGCCGCGTCCATGACTCGATGTTGCCGGAGAATGACCCCCACGCCACCGCCCGCGCGCGGTGATCGTCCATCACCCGTCGACGGCGAGCCGCAGTCGCCCGGATCCACGGGCAAGAGCCCCAATATGAATGTCATTCAGAGTTCGGGAGCAATCTCCGGTCGGAGCGGCTCCCGATGGATGACGAGCGAGCGGCCTCCTGGCTCCACGACCGCTCCTGACGAGACGTCGCTCCTCCAGCCCTGCGCTGACCAGGGAGTTCGCGACGTGCCTCGCCGTGATCCGCCTCAGGGTGCGACGGCGTAGCGGGCGACGAGGTGGGCGCCCATGTCGGCGAGGTCGGCCCGGACGTCGGCGGGGGAGAGGACCTCGAGGGGTGCGGCGAAGACCGCCAGCTCGCCGGCCGGGGACCACTGGCCGCCGAAGCCGATCCGGACCGTGACCCGGCCGTCGGGCGCCTCGTCACCGAACGTCACCCGAGTGCCGAACGCACCCCGCACCCAGCCGAGCGCCCACGGCTCGCACAAGGCGGTCACCACGACCTGGCTGCGGCGCTCGTCGATCTCGGCCACCACCCGCTGCCAGGTCTCGGCCAGGTCGAACCCCGCGGGCACCTCGACCGGGACGCCGGTCACGTCGACCGAGGTCACCCGCCACACGCTAAACGTCCGGAGCCCGGCGTCGGTGTCGGCGACCAGGTACCAGGTCGTGCCCTTGGTGACGAGGCCGAGGGGGTGAATCGTGCGCTCGGTGACGTTGCCCTCGCGGTCGGTGTAACCGAGTCGCACCTGGAGCCCCTGGACCACCGCCTGCTGGAGCACCTCCAGGTGGGGCGGGGGAGCCGGCGGGGCGCCGCCCCAACGGGCCGGGTCCAACACGACGGCGCTGGCCGCCTTCTCGGCCTCGGCCCGGAACGTCTCGGGCAGCGCCTGGACCAGCTTGCGCAGCGCCGCCTTCGCCTCCGGCGTCACCGCTGAGGACGGGCCGGCGACGAGGAACAGCGTGCGGGCCTCGTCGGCGGTGAGGCCGCTCAGATCGGTGCGGGCACCACCGACGAGCGACCAGCCACCGCCCCGCCCCGGCTGCGAGTAGACGGGGATGCCGGCGATCGACAGTGCCTCGAGATCGCGCCGGGCCGTGCGAATCGACACCTCCAGCTCCTCGGCGACCTCCGCGGCGGTGACCCGCCCTCGCGACTGGAGGAAGAGGAGCGTGGCCACGAGACGGTCGGCGCGCATGGGGACAGCTTCGCAGTCAACCTGGCCACCAGGTGTCCACTTTCGGCGCGGATCATGACCTCATGAGCATGACCCACGCTGCTTCCCCCGACGCGCCGACCGCAGAGGCGCAAGGCGCTGCACACGCCATCGAGGCGGTCGGCCTCGAGAAGGTGTTCGGCACCGGCGCCGGCGCCGTCCGTGCGCTCGACGGGCTCGACGTCGTCGCCCGGGCCGGCGAGGTGACCGCCGTCCTCGGTCCGAACGGCGCCGGCAAGTCGACGCTCGTGCGGGCCGTGGCCACGTTGGGCGACCTCGACGGCGGCCGCCTGACCGTCGGCGGGATCGACGCCCTCCGCCACCCCGAGCGCGTGCGACCGCTGATCGGGCTCGCAGGCCAGTCGGCCGCCGTGGAGCCGGCGTTGACCGGTCGGGAGAACCTGGTCATGGTCGCCCGGCTCTTCGGCCACGACCGGCGGGCCGCGGCCCGGGCGGCGGACGCCGTCCTCGCCCAGCTCGGGCTCACCGATGCGGCCGACCGGCTCGTGCGCGGCTACTCCGGCGGCATGCGCCGGCGACTCGATCTCGGCGCCAGCCTCGTCGGCCGGCCCCGTCTCCTGCTGCTCGACGAGCCGACGACCGGCCTCGATCCCCGCAGCCGGCGGGAGCTGTGGGACGCCATCCGGGCGCTGGTCCGGGCCGGCACCGACGTGCTGTTGACCACCCAGTACCTGGAGGAGGCCGACGAGCTCGCCGATCGCATCACGATCATCGACGCCGGCCGTGCGATCGCGTCCGGCACCCCGGCCGAGCTGAAGTCGCTCGCCGGGCGGGACGTCGTCGAGGTCAGGGCGCGGGACGCGGCCGGCGTCGAGGCCGTGCGCGGCGTGCTCGCCGCGCTCGGCGACGAGGAACCCCGCGTCGAGGAGGCGACCCGGACCATCGCGGTCGCCGTCGACGACGGGACCACGCGACTCGCCGAGGCGGTGCGGACGCTGGCCGACCGACAGGTGGACGTCGACGACATCGGCCTGCGCCGACCGACCCTCGACGAGGTCTTCCTCGCCCTCACCGGCCGCGACGACGTCGCCGAGGCCGCGTGAGCGGTCATCCGGCCCGGACCCGGGCGCGCCCCGAACGCCGGCGTCGCGACCGCCCACCTCCACGAACGAACGACAGGAGCACACGATGAACACCGCCGCCGTCCCGACCGGTACCTCCACGCACACGACGACGGAGAACCCGACGATGGATGCGTCCACCCCGCACGCAACCGTCACAGGTGGCGTCCAGCCGGTCGACGCCGTGCCGCTGCCGGCCGGGCGGGCCGGCTTCGGGGTGGCTGCGCTCACCGTCGCCGGGCGCAGCATCCGCCAGTTCCGCCGCACACCGCAGCTGATCGTGGTCGGCGCACTGACGTCGGCCATGTTCCTGCTGATCTTCCGCTTCGTGTTCGGCGGCGCCATCGAGGTCGGCGGGGTCGCCTACGCGAACTTCCTCATCCCGGCCCTCGCGGTCACCACCGGGCTGTTCGCGACCGGAGCGGTCGGTCTCGCCGAGGACCTCGAGGGCGGGGTGATCGACCGGTTCCGGTCGCTGCCCGTCCCGCGGTCGTCGATCCTGGTGGGACGCTCACTGGCCGACACCGTGCTCGCCACCTGGGGAACCGCGACGACGCTGGTCCTCGGGTTCGCCGTCGGGTTCCGGCCACAGGGCAGCGCCGCCGAGGCCCTCGCCGCCCTCGGGCTGTGCCTCCTCTTCGGGGCGGTGTTCACGTGGCCGATGATCACGATCGGCCTCGTCTCGGGCACCGGGCAGGCCGCCCAGGGCATGTCGTTCCTGGTGTTCCCGTTCGTGTTCGTGTCCAGCGCCTACGTGCCGGTCGACTCGATGCCGGGCTGGCTCCAGCCGGTCGCGGAGCACCAGCCGGTCACGGCGATGATCGGCGCGGTGCGGGCCCTCACCATCGGCCCCGATGCCGAATCGGTGCTCGGCCACTCGGCCGGCTGGTACACGATGCGGGCACTCGCCTGGTCGGCGGTGATCGTCGCGGTGTTCGCCACCATCGCGGCCCGGCGGTTCGCCCGGCTCTGAGGCAGCCGACCACCCGCCGAGCGGGCCGTGGCCCCCGTCTTCGGCCGGGGGCCGCGGCCCATCGGTCGCAGCCGCCGGAAATGACTGGCCTGCACTGGTGCGCGGGGGTACGTTCCGAGCGGTTGAACGGACGACGACGGGCCCACGGGCCCGGGAGAGGGTGGTGATGGATGCCCCGGACGACACGACCGAGCGCATCTCGCCACCCCGCGGACGATCTTCCCGGCCGGCCGTGATCGCCCCCCGCTGATCACCCGCGGTCGCTCCGGCGCGACCGCGCCGCCCGCGCCCGCTCCTGACGCGCGCCGTCCGCCATCACCCGAGGTCCGCTCGGTCTCCTGCCCGTGCTCGCACGTACCAGGCAAGGAGTCCCCGGGTGCTCACCCGCGAACCCGTCCCCATCCGTTCCCGAACGCCGACCGACCACCGTGGCGCGCCCGCGGGGCGCGAGCGCCGCTGCACCCACTGTGGGCGCGTGATCCCGCCGACGAGCGATCACTCCGCCGGCGAACCGCCCGGCCAGCGGGGCCACTGCCCGCGCTGCCTCCACGGCACACCCCATGACGACGGGCCGACCCGCTGTCCCGGCGCGTTGGCGCCGATCGCCGTCGCCGCGGGCGCGCCGGGGGAGTGGCAACTCGTGCTGCGCTGCGACGGCTGCGATCGGCTCGAGGCCCATGCGGTCGCCACCGACGACAACACGCTGCTGCTCGTGCAGATCGCGGTCGGCCCCCTGGCCAGGCCGCCGTTCCCGCTCGAGCCGCTCGGCGACGTCTGAGGTGACGACCCGTGCCCAGGCGAACCCCGCACCAGGCGCGTCCTCAGCGCCCCAAGCCCCGGCACCGGCCGGTCGGCGCCGGCCGGACGCTCGGCCGCGGCCGGTCGTTCCGGTGCGTCGGCTGTCGACTCGATGTCGGCGTCGACGCACCGGGGACGGCGCATCGCAACCACTGCCCGACCTGCCTCACCAGTCGCCACGTCGACGGCGCGCTCCCGGGTGACCGGGCCGCGACGTGCGGGGGCCGGATGCGCCCGATCGCCATCGCCGTGCGCGACGACGGCGAGTGGCGCATCGTCCACCGCTGTCGAGCGTGCGGCGAGCTGCGGCTCAATCGCATCGCCGGCGACGACAACCCCGTCGCGCTCATGAGCCTGGCCCTGCGCCCGCTCGCCGCCCCGGCGGCCGCTGCGGCGTTGGGCGCGGTGAGCGCCGCGACCCCGTCGCGACCCACCGGATCAGGCCCTGGGGCCAGCACCACCGAGCGCGGCGGCCACGGCGTCGCCGGTCACCGTCCCACATCCGAGTGACCCGATCAGGCGCCGCGCTCAGGCGGCCCGCCGGCAGCGTCGAAGGAGGAGGGTCCCGCTCGAACCGTCGACGCGGTCGCGGGCGCCGGGAACGGGACGGAGCGGCATGGCGAGCGGCGAGCGGGAGGTGGACGAGAGCGGCGGACCCCGTCGCGCGCATGCGCTCGCCCGGGTGCCGCGCGCCGTGTCGAGCGACCCGGTCGTTCGGGGCTGGGCCGTCGTTGCCGTGGCGCTCACCATGTGGGAGCTGCTCGTCGCCCCGCACGAGCGCTCCCTGATCACCGTCACCTGGCTCGTCCAGGTCGGCTTCGACCTCGTGCTGGTCGCGAGCTCGTGGCGGCTCGCCCGTCGCCGGGAGCTCGGTCGGCTCACCCGGCGCTTCTGGGCGAGCGTTGCCGCGGGCGGCGCCCTCTTCGCGGTCGGGGACACGGTGCGGTTGGTCGAGCTCGCCGTCGGCACCGGCGACGCCGCGTTGGCCGGCGGCCCCGTGCAGGGTGCGTTCCTCTCCGCCGGCGTCTTCGTGATCGTGTGCGTCCTGGCCGCGCACCCCACCGAGCTCGATCATCGCGAGAAGCGCAGGTTCCTCCTCGACGGCACGACCGTCATGGTCGGCGCGACCGTCTTCGCCTGGTACTTCTCGCCGGGTCGAGCGGACGGGCTGGTCAACGGCATCGTCCTGCCCGCCCTGGCCCTCGTCGCCGTCTTCGCGGCGGTCAAGCTGATCATGACCGGCCACGCCCCGTTCAGCGCCGCGGCGACGACCGCAGCGTGTGCCGCCACCGGCGCCTTCGTCGCGTCGATCGCCATGGAGGAGGGGACCGGGAGCTCGACGGGGCTGCTCGCCAGCGCCCTGCTCCGCATCACGGCGGCCGCGCTCGTCGCGCTCGTGCCGCGGATCCAGGAGCGATGCCTGCAGACCGACCCGGCGGCGTCGACCCGGCGGACGAGGAGACCGTACAGCCGCCTGCCCTACCTGGCGGTCGGCTCGACCCAGATCCTGCTCGTGGTCGCCCTCGCCGACCGCGGCCTCGTCACGCGCACCTGGGGCGTCCTGGCCGGCCTGCTCGTGATCACCGCGCTGGTCCTGGCCCGCCAGCTCGTGGCGTTCAACGACAACGTCCACCTCCTCGGCCGTCTCGACGAGGCCATGCTCGAGACCACGCGCCAGGCGCGGCGGTTCCGCTCGATGGTGCAGCACTCCTCCGACGTCACGGTGATCACCGATGCGAGGGGTGTCGTCACCTACGTGAGCCCGGCCATCGGGGCCGTGCTCGGCCTCGCCCCGAACCGTGTCGTCGGGCACCCGGCGCTCGACCTCGTCCACCCGACGGACCGCGATGAGGTCGTCGGTGGGATCAGGCAGCTCGAGCTCGGCCAGCACAACGGCCGCGGCGTCGTCGCCCGGGCGCGCCACGCGGACGGCTCCTGGCGCTGGCTCGAGGTGACGAGCACGAACCTGCTCGGCGAGCCGAGCGTCGACGGGATCGTGTCGAACGCGAGGGACGTCACCGAGACCCGGCAGCTCCACGACCGGCTCCGCCACCAGGCGTCCCACGACGGGCTGACGAGGCTGGCGAACCGTGCGCTGTTCGACGAGCGGCTCGAACGGGCCCGGACGGCGACACCGGCCGTCGACTGCCCGCCACGGGTGGCGGTGATCATGATCGACCTCGACGGCTTCAAGTCCGTCAACGACACGCTCGGCCACCACGTCGGCGACGTGCTGCTCGTGCACGTCGCCGAGCGCCTGCGCTGCTGTGTCCCCCCGGACGCGACCGTCGCCCGCCTCGGCGGCGACGAGTTCGCCGTGCTCCTCACCGGTACCGAGCACGAGGCACGAGGAGTGGCCGAGCGCATCGCCGAGGCCTGCGACGCGCCCTTCGAGATCGACGGGCACCATGTCCGGATCGGCGCGAGCGTCGGCGTCGCGGCCGGTGTCGCCGAGGATCCCCGTGCACTCGTCCGCCACGCCGATCGCGAGATGTACGAGCGCAAGCGGGACCGCAAGGCCACCGGTCGACCCGCGACCTGACGCCCGCCGTCTCCGCAGCGGAACATCTGCGCGCAGCCCTGCGTTGGCCGCGGACATGCACGCAGTCGGGGTGAACGAGTTCGGAGGTCCCGAGGCGCTGGAGGTGGTCGAGCTCCCCGAGCGCCACGCCGGCCCGGGCGAGGTCCGCATCCGGGTCCACGCCGCCGCGGTCAACCCGACCGACACCTACACCCGCAACGGTGCCCGCGCCGAGCAACTGGCCGCCGAGCCGCCCCCGTACGTGTGCGGCATGGACGCGGCCGGGGTGATCGACGAGATCGGCGAGGGGACGGCGACCGACCTCTCGGTCGGCGACGACGTCATGGCCATCGTCGTTCCCCACGGGTCCCACGGCGCCTACGCGTCCTCGCTCGTGGTGCCCGTCGGATCGGTGGCGCGGATGCCGAAGGGGGCGACGTACGCGGAGGCGGCGTCGCTGCCGATGAACGCGCTGACCGCCCGCCTGGCGCTCGACCTCCTCGCCCTCGAACCGGGGAGCACCCTCGCCGTCACCGGTGCCGCCGGCGCCTTCGGCGGCTACGTCGTCGAGCTGGCCAGGGCCGACGGGCTCCGGGTCATCGCGGACGCCTCCGAAGCCGACGAGGAGCTCGTCGCCGGTCTCGGCGCGGACGTCATCGTCCGGCGCGGCGACGACGTCGCCGCGCGGATCGTTGCGGCCGTGCCCGGAGGCGTCGACGGCCTCGCCGACGGCTCGGTCCAGAACGAGCTCGTCGTCCCCGCGGTCCGTGACGGCGGCGCCTACGCCTCGGTCCGGGGCTGGCCCGGCACCGGCGAGCGCGACCTCGCGTTCCACCGGGTGTGGGTCCGCGAGTACGCGCAGGAGCAGGCGAAGCTCGATCGCCTGCGCCAGCAGGTCGAGGAGGGCAGCGTCACGTTGCGGGTCGCTGCGACCTACCCCGCGGCCGAGGCCGCCGAGGCCCACCGACGCCTCGAGGCGGGCGGCACCCGCGGACGGCTGATCATCGAGCTCTGACACCTGGTCGCGGCTGGACGGCGACGACGTCACAGGCGGACGCGACCCCGGCCGCAGCCGAACACGGGCCAGGATGGTCGGGTGCACGAGCTGGTCGAGCTGAGCCACTACCGGGCTGTGGTCGCGCAGATGTACGCCCGCGTCCGCGCCGACGGAGCAGGCGAGGAGCCGTGGGCCCGGTGGCGGGTGACGCGCGACGAGCTGTTCCGAACCCACCCCCGGAGCCCCCTCGCCGGGCGCCCGGACGCGGAACCACTGGCGTTCGCGCCCTACGACCCGTCGTGGCGGCTCGAAACAGCCCTCGAGCCTGCCCAGGGCGACGAGGGGTTCGAGGTGGCCCACAGCGGCGACGGGTCGACCCGGTTCCGCCGGGTCGGGCGCGTCGTCGCGCATCGCTTCGGCGAGGAGGTCGGGCTCGACCTGTTCTGGCTCGATGCCTACGGCGGCGGGCTGTTCCTCCCGTTCCGGGACCGCTCGAACGGCGACACGACGTACGGCGGCGGCCGGTACCTGCTCGACGGGGCCAAGGGCGCCGATCTCGGCACGGCGGGGGAGCGGCTGGTGCTCGACTTCAACTACGCCTACCACCCGTCGTGTGCCCACGACGGGCGGTGGTCGTGCCCGCTCGCGCCCCCGGGAAACCACCTGGCCGTGCGCGTCGATGCCGGCGAGCTGCTGCGAAGCGCGCCGTGAGCCGCTGTACTGGGACCATGGACGCCACGCCCACCCGGCCCCGCCGGCCCGTGATCCGCACGATCGCCGCGTCGGTGGCCGGCGCGGCGGTCGCCGGCCTGGCACTGACGTTCGGCTGGAGCGCACCGGCGGCCGCACACGGCCCGCTGGTCGCGTCGAGCCCGTCGCCCGGCCACACCGTGTCGAGCGTCGAGACGATCGAGCTCGAGTTCGGCGATGCGCTGGACCCGACGACCACCCAGTCCGTGGAGCTGATCACGCCGTCGGGCGTCGCGCTCACGCTCACCGGGCACCGATTCGAGGACACCGACCGCACGCTCGTGGTCGACGCCCCGCCGTTGACCGAGGTCGGCGTGCACACCGTCCGCTACGGAACGGTTGCCGCCGACGGTCACCTCCAGAGCGGCGAGATCGCGTTCACCTACCTGCCGGGGACGCCGGGCCCGAGCGGCGTGGTGGTGCTCGGCGGGTCGGCGGCCGCGATCGCGCTGGCCGGCTTCGCCATCAACCGCCGGCGCTGGGCGAACCCGTCGACATCGGACGACGGCGGCGAGACCGTGGTCGACGCGAGCGACGGCTGACGCGACACGTGGCCGCCCCGCTCGTCGCGGGACGGCCACGCGGATCGTCGAACGGCCGACCGACCGGTCAGCGCCGACGTGGTCGTGGCGCCGGGTCGCCAGCGGCACGGGACCGGAGCGTCACTCCGACGTCTCGCCCTCCTCCTCGGGCTCGTCGACGGTGCCATCGAGGCCGTCGACCGCGTCGTCGACCTCGTCGGTGAGGTCCTCGACGCCTTCCTGGATGTCCTCGCCGACGGAATCGAGCTCCTCGCCGATGTCGCCTTCGGTGTCGACGTTCTCGACGTCGTCGCCGGCGCCGTCGTCCTCGTCGCTGCACGCTGCGGCGCCCAGGACGAGCACGGAGGCGAGCAGCGCTCCGGCGGCGCCTCGGGTGAAACGAGTGGTCGGCATGGGTGGTGGTGCTCCTTGTGTGGAGGGCCGGAGTGGCCTACCGGACCCGCGCCGCATCAGCCTACGTACAACATTGCGAAATCATGACGTCTCGCCTGTGAGAACGCCATGGCCTGCACCGGTCCGGCCTGGACGAGCCCCCATGCATGTGCGTTCGGCGCTCGCTCGACCACAGGAAGAACGGGATCCACCGGGACGATTGAGGGCCTCACGGCCCGAAATGGACCCGGACGCGGTTGCTCCCCGGCCCGGGGGCCGGGGAGCAACATCTCGCGAACCGGAGCGGTGTGTCAGAAGATGATCATCAAGAGGACGATGATCAGCAGGATCGTGGCGATCGTACCGAGCGGCACATACAGGCCCCTTCCGGCGTCGCCACGGGCACGAACCGCGCCCTGATGGTCTCCACTCGAGCTGCCGGCCTCATGTCGAAGGTCGACATCACGTCGAAGGTCTGCGTCCTCGTTCATCTTCATCCTCCACTTGCTCCTCGTGAGGTCTCACGGCTGGGAGTCCTCGCTACTGCGGTGGCGCCGATACAGGTCATTCCCAGATCGGCGACGACTCACTCGTCCTCGACGGCCTCGGTGCCCTCGTCGATCTCTTCCTCGACCTCGTCAGCACCCTCGTCGAGCTCCTGCTCGACCTCGTCAGCGCCGTCCTCGAGCTCCTGCTCGACCTCGTCGGCGCCCTCGTCGAGCTCCTCGGTGCCCTCGTCGATCTCGCCCTCGACCTCGTCGACGCCGTCCTCGACGCCCTCGTCGACGTTCTCGATCTCCTCGTCGGTGCCGGCACCGTCGCCGTCCTCATCGCTGCAGGCCGCAGCACCGAGGACCAGGACACCGGCCATCAGCGCACCGGTCACACCACGACTCACACGGGACTTCGGCATCTCTCGTTCTCCTCTTGTTGCGAACGGCGATCCTCTTGCCCAGGCTGAATGACCGCCAAACGAACATTGCGAAAAGGTGACGAGTGTCGCCGGTTTCCCGGCGTCCGGAGCCGGCCCGGCCGGCGCCTCCACGTGCCGATCGGTCGGCGCGGAGGCGTTCTCGGGTCGTGGGAGACTGCGCCGATGCATCGAGCCGTCACGCCGTCGTCCATCGCGCCCCCGGCGGCGCGCTACGTCCACGCCGTCCACAGCGACCGACCCCAGCGAATGCTCCACACGTCGGGCGTCGTGCCGATCGCTCCCGACGGCTCGGTGCCGACCGACGTGGGCGAGCAGGCGGGCGTGGTGTGGGCCAACATCGCCGCCATGCTCGAGGACGCCGCCATGGCGCCGACCGACATCGTGTCGGTGACGACCTACGTGGTGGTGGGCGAGGATCTCGGCCCGGTCATGGCCGCGCGTGACCGCTTCCTCGGCGAGCACCTCGCAGCGTCGACCCTGGTCACGGTGCCGGCGCTCGCCCGCCCGGAGTGGCGCATGGAGATCGCCGTCATCGCCACGGCGGCCTGATCGGCAACGGGCCCGTCCGCGTGCGTGGCCCGGTCGGCGGGACGAAGGGCCTCAGCGGCCCTTCCACTCCGGCGGGCGCTTCTCCGCGAACGCCGTGGCGCCCTCCACCGCATCGGACGACGAGAAGACGGCGTCGAGGATCGGCTGCTGGAACTGCCAGAACTCGTCCTCGGTGCGGCCGGCCGTGCCGCGCAGGATCTCCTTCGACGCGGCGACGCCGAGCGGGGCGTTGCGGGCGACGCGCTGCGCCAGCTCCAACGCCGTCTCGACCGCGCCGCCCGGCTCGGCGAGGCGGTTCACCATCCCGAGCTCGAAGCCGCGCTCCGCGTCGATCGGGTCCGCGGTCAGTGCCAGTTCCATCGCCACGGCGTAGGGCACCTGGCGCGGCAGTCGCAGCAGCGCGCCCGCACCGGCGAACAGGCCGACCCCGGTCTCGGGGATGCCCAGGCGCGCGCACTTGGCGGCCACGAGGAGGTCGCAGCTGAGCGCGATCTCGAGGCCACCGGCGAGTGCGAAGCCCTCGACCGCGGCGATCAGGGGCTTCGCGCAGCTGTGCTCGACGATGCCGGCGAAGCCCCGGCCCTCGATCATCGGCATGCCGTGCTCGACGAAGGCCTTGAGGTCCATGCCCGCGCTGAACCCGCGTCCCGCGCCGGTGAGGACACCGACGCGCAGCTCGTCGTCGGCATCGAGCTCCTCGAGGGTCGCGGCCAGCGCGGACGCCAGCTCGCCGTTCACCGAGTTGCGGGCGTCCGGACGGTTCAGCGTGATCAGCAGCACCTGGCCGTGACGTTCCTGCAGCACCACCTCGTCGGCCATCGACGCCTCCCCCGGTTCGACGTGCCCGCACCCTATACCGCCGGGGCGCGGCGACCCGAAGGTCCGGCGGGCCGGGCGCGCATCCGTGTGAGGCGACGCGCGCGTCATCAGCAATCGCTCGTCATCCCTTAAACCAATGCCCGTCGTTTCGCACAGGTACCACCCGTTATGTCCGAGCAACTACATTCCCGTTCTCGGTGGATCACGACGAGCGCATCGCATTCGAGCGACGAGCCCGCACGAGGGCCAGAGAGGTCGGCGCAGAGGTCGACCCTGCCGTCGTGATCACCGTGTTCGACCTCCTGCACCTGGCGAACCGCCTCGAGACGGACTTCGAGAACAACGTGCACCGGCCCCGCGGGTTCAGCTGGGCCGGGTTCCGGATCATGTTCTGCCTCTGGGTCGAGGGCGTCCTCGAACCCTCACGCCTGGCCCACCTCTCCGGGGTGTCGCGAGCGACGGTGTCGAGCGTGTGCAACACGCTCGAGCGTGACGGGCTGATCGTCCGGATGCCGGGCAACGGCGACCGGCGCACCGTCGAGATCCGTCTCAGCGAGGCGGGCGTCGAATCGGTCAGTGCGGCGTTCGTCGCCCAGGAACGCCGGGAGCGCGCATGGTTCGCCGGGGTGGAGCGGCCGGCGCTCGAGAGCTTCGTCCACACGATCCGCGTGCTGCTGACGTCCGACCGGCCCGCGTTGGACTGAACCGGCCGGTGCGGGCCGTCACGCCCGGCGGATGACCGTGAGCGTCATGTCGTCGCGGCCCACCGCGACGCCGTGAGCCGACTGGGCCCGGAGGATGGCGTCGATCATCTCCTCGGGGCGCAGGTCCCGGTGAGCGCGGATGGTGTCGACGAGGCGGTCCTCGCCGAACAGGTCGCCGTCCGGCAGGCGACCCTCGGTCAGCCCGTCGGAGAAGCACACGAGCGTCGCGCCCGGCACGATCGGCGTGCGCTCCGTCGACCACGTCGACTCGAACGGGCCGACCAGCGGACCGGTCGGGTCGAGCCGCCGCACCCGCCCGTCCGGTGCGACCAGCACGGGCGGCGGATGGCCGGCTCCGGCGTAGAGGCAGGTCCCGTCGGCGGTGTCGATCTGGACGGCCACGCAGGTGAGGAACAGGCCCTGCTCCAGGGTGAGCCCGTCGGCGAGCGCGCCGATGGCCACGCCGGGTGATGCCCGCCGCATCGACGCGAGCAGGAACTCCTTGGCCCGCAGCGCGGTCACCGCGACCTCGGCGCCGTGCCCGGCGATGTCGACGAGCGCAACACCGAATCGGGTCGCCGACAGCGGCTCGACGCCGTAGCAGTCGCCCGCGAGCTGGCCCTCGGCCGGGACGAGGCGGGCCGAGGCCGACCATCCGGGCGGCAGCTCGGTGCTGCCCCCGAGCGCCGAGGCCACCTGGGTCGTGACCGTGGTGCTCTCCCGCAGCTCCTGGAGCTGCTCCACGATCCGCACGCGCATGTCGTCGATCTGCGCGGCGAGCTCGGTCAGCTCCTCCGGGCCCTCGACGGTGACGGTGGAGTCGAGCTCGCCGTCGGCCACCCGGGCGACCGAGCCACGCAGGCGCTCGAGGGGCTGGACGAAGCTGCGCTGGACCGAGCGGGCCGCGACGAGCGAGATCGTCACCACCGCGGCGACCACACCCGCGAAGGTGAGCGCGAGCGCGGCGCGCCAGCGACGGCTCTGCTCGTCGAGCACGTCGCGCTCGACGGCGAGGCGCTCCTCGAGCGCGCGCATGGCGGTGCCGAGGCCCTCCTCACGGGTCTCGGCCCGCAGGTCGCGCACGATGGTCGCGGGATCGACGCCGGCCTCGGCCGCATCGATCTGCTCGCCGATGATGTCGCTCCAGTACGCCTCGCTCGCGTCGACGACGGTGCGCACCTCGTTGCGGAACGAGGCCTCCTCCTCGGCAAGCGCCACGAGGGTCGCCTGACGGGCCATCGCCAGGGCACGGGCCTCGGCCAGGGTGCCGAGCCGGTCGGGCTCGCCGGTCACGACCCACCCCTGGAGCGCGACGGTCATGCGCAGCGACTGGGTCCGCAGCTCGGTTGCCCGCAACGAGCCGTCCCGCAGGCGGTCGACGTCGCCGGCCGTGTAGGTCAGCCGGATCATCACGGCGACGACGGCGACGGTGGCGACGCTCAGCGTGATGACGTACGCGGTGAACGCCCGGCGCATGCGCCGACGGAACGTCGGGGCACGAACGTCGCCGGACACGTGCTCGCCCGCCGGGTCGCTCCCCGGGCCGACGGGTCGCCGCGGGTCGGCGCCGGTGTCGTCGACGGCCGCTGCCGTGGCCGCGGGGCGCTCGGTGTCGATGTCAGGAGCCATCGGGGTCGCGCTGGCGCAGCCGCTCGGCGGGTGCCAGGCCCGTCGACGGACGGCGGCCCCCGGATCGACCCGGCACGGTGGCCGGGCACGAACGATCGACGAACACTCCGACCTCGCTCCCGCGCACGCACCTGCGTGCGAACTGATCCGCCGCAGGATACGCCCACTCGGGGGCCCGGGTGGATGGCGGTCGTTCGTGGCGGCCGGCGGCCGTTCAGGCGGGCACCACACGCCAGCGGCGAACCCGCAACGGCGCCGCGGCGAGGGCGTCCCGGTAGGAGGCGATGTCGGCGAAGGTCCGGCGGTCGAGCTTGCGGCCCCACACCTCGACGTCGAACGAGTCGACGCCGTAGGGCCACGGGTCGATCGTGATCGCGCCCTCGCCATGGGTGATCTGCAGGGGCGTCGTCGTGCCCCGGTGGTCGACCGGTCCATGGTCGAGCACCCCGCGCTCGGCGTAGGGCACGAGCACGCGCAGGCTCACGTGGTCGCCGACCTTCAGCAAGCGGGTGGATGCCTCGATCGCCTCGTCGGTCAGCAGCTCCGCCCACGAACCGTGGCCAGCGAGCAGCTCCCGGGCACGTGCCGTGGTCGCCGGCTGGGTCTGCTCGACGAACTCCCGCGTCGCGACGAGCTCCTCACCGCTGAGGAGGGACAACGACGGCTGGTACAGGGTCGCCGCGTGGCGGGCGACGAGCACGCCGGCGTAGGGGTGCTGGTCGAAGGCGCGTCGGATCCCCCGACGCCAGAGGTCGAGCTTCTCCGACCACGGCGGCCCGGTCATGAAGCTCATCGGGCGCCCGTCCGGGTCGAGGCGGGGCCGGGCCTCCTCCTCGTACCACCCGTTGTCGTGCTGGGCGATCGCGGCGAGGACGACCTCGATCATCCGTGGCGCCTCGACGTCGCGATTGCCCCAGTGGCGGCACAGCTCGGCGGCCATGAGCGCGTGCGTCGTCTGGTTGACCAGCCACAGCTGACCGTTGTCGGCATCGGCGACGATCATGGGCGGATGGTAGGCATTCGACCGCCCAACGTGAAGCTGTCGGACCGGTTCACCCGTTTCGACGGCCTCGCCCCGGCGGTCGTCGACACGGCCGGCGTCACCCGCCACGATGCGGGCGCCGACGTCGCGCCGGAGTGCGGCGCCGGACGTACCGGGACGATCGGTCCGCCGGTCCACTGACCGCCAACGGCCCCGAACCGGCTGGTGGCGAGGGTCACGGCGCTCAGGACGACCGCGAGTCCTACCAGACGTCGACGGACCCCTAGCCTGGCCGACGTGGAAGCCGCCCCCCGAAGCCACGCCGTGCCCGTACGCACCGTCGCGATCGACGACCCGGGAGACCTCGTCGGCCGGATGCCCGAGCACGGCGGCGTCGCCTGGCTCCACGAGGGCGACGGGTTCGTCGGCTGGGGCACCTACGCCCGCTTCGACGTGGACGGCCCCGGTCGCTTCGCCCGGGCCAACGCCTGGTGGGCCGAGCTGTGCGCCACCTTCGACGTCGTCGACGAGGTCGACGTGCGGGGCACCGGCCCGCTCGCGGTCGGCAGCTTCACGTTCGACGACCGGTCGGGCTCGTCCGCGCTGGTCGTCCCGGAGGTGGTGCTCGGACGGCGCAACGGCAGGGCCTGGCTGACCACCATCGGCTGCGACGCCGAGATCCCCGCACCGTCGGAGCCGCGGCCGCCGGTGAACGTCCGCTTCGAGGACGGCTCCCGGAGCCCGGCCGAGTGGGTGTCCATCGTCGCCGACGCCGTGGGGCGGATCCGCGACGGCCACCTCGACAAGGTCGTGCTCGCCCGTGACGTGCGGGCCCGGGCCGACGACGACGTCGACACCCGCGCCCTGCTCGAGCGCCTGTCCCGGCGCTACCACGACTGCTGGGCGTTCTCGTGCGACGGGCTCGTCGGTGCGACACCGGAGCTGCTCATCCGCCGCGAGGACCGCAACGTGTGGTCGCGGGTCCTCGCCGGGACCCTGCCGCGGGGGCGGGACGAGGCCGACGACGACCGGCTCGCCGCCCAGCTGCTCGCCTCGGCCAAGGACATCGAGGAGCACGAGTACGCGGCCCGCTCGGCGTCCGCGGTGCTCGAGGGCCACTGCGAGAAGCTCGACGTCGAGGAGTCACCCCACATCGTGAAGCTGGCCAACGTCCAGCACCTGGGGACGGACCTGATCGGCCGGCTCTCCGATCACAACGCGGCCTCGGCGCTCGACCTCGCCGGGGCGCTCCACCCGACCGCCGCGGTGTGCGGCACGCCCACCGATGTCGCCCGGGAGCTCATCTGGGAGATCGAGGGCCTCGACCGCGCCCGCTACGCGGGGCCGGTCGGTTGGCTCGACGCCGACGGCGACGGCGAGTGGTGCATCTCGCTGCGCTGCGCCGAGGTCGACGGCCCGACGCTGCGGCTGTTCGCGGGCTGCGGCATCGTCGCCGACTCCCAGCCCGACGCCGAGCTGGCCGAGGCGGAGACCAAGCTCATGGTCATCCGCGACGCCCTCGGCGGCGGCGTGCCCGTCGGCTGAGCACCCCGCCCTGACGCGCCACGACCCGCCGCGACCGGGGTCGCTGCGGGTCGGGGGTTGCCACGGGGCTGGGCGGGCTCAGAGCTCGAGGCGGTGGCGCCACGGGCGGGCGCCGGACGCCTGGTACCCCTCGACCCGGAACGGGCCGAAGCCGGTGGCCAGCCACTGCGCGTCGATGTCCGTCCCGGCGTGGGCGGCCGGCGCAGCGACGGCGGCATCGGACCCGGCAGCCGCATCGACCAGGGTCGCCAGCTGGGCCGGGAACCCGTCGGGACCGTCGGCGAGGACGGGCACGTCTCGATCGGTGATGGCGGTGGGCCAATGCATGTCGTCGTCTCCGGTAGGTGAGCGGTCCGTTCACCTACGGCCGCGCGCCACGGATCGGTTCACCGGCGCGTCCACCCACCCGGCGTCGCCCGACGGCTCGTCGGTCGCCACCGCCCTGGTGCTCCGGCGCTCAGATGCCGAGGGCTGCGCCGGCCGCCGTGGTCATCGCCCGGCGGAGCGCGGTGCTGTCCGCGTGCAGCTCGGAACGAGTGACGCGGACCTCGACGACGGTGAGTCCCGGCGCTCGCAGCGCCGCCGCGAGGCCGTCACGATCGCCGGGCTCGAGGCACTGGTGCGGGGTCGCGGTGGCGGCGCACAGGGCGGCGAGGTCGACCCCGTGGGGTGTCGCGAACACCCGCTCGAACGCGGCGGCGCGGGCGGGGTCGCCGTGCTCCAGGAGCCCGAAGATCCCGCCGCCGTCGTTGTTGACGACGACGATCGTCAGCTCGGGCCGTGCCTCGCCCGGCCCGATGACCAGGCCGTTGCTGTCGTGGAGGAACGTCAGGTCGCCCATGAGCGCGACGGCGTGTCCGCCCCCGGTCACCTGGTGGGCGAGGGCGGCACCGACCGCCGTGGAGATCGTGCCGTCGATGCCGGCCGCGCCCCGGTTGGCCAGGGTGACGGCCGCCGGGGCCCGGTCGGCGGCGAGGAACAGGTCGCGCACCGGCATCGACGAGCCGCAGATCGCCAGCCCGTCGTCGGGGACCGCCGCGGCGAACGCGCGGGCCAGGCGGAGCCCGTCGGCGGCGCCGGCGCCGGGTTCCTCGCCGCGGTCACGGTCGAGGTGGCGATCGAGCTCGGCCCGGGCGGCATCGTCGGCCCGTCGCCATGCGGCCGACCACGTCGGGTCGTCCGATCCGGCGCTGGCGTGGAGGGGAAGGCCGGCGAGCACCCGGGCCGCGGTCCTGGTGGTGTCGGGCCACAGGGCGGCGGGCGCCACGACGTCGGTCGGGATGGTGGCGAGCAGCCGTTGGACCGGCCGGGTGAGCGTGGGGCGGCCGACGACGAGCACGCGCTCGGGCGCCAGCGGGTTCGTACCGTCGAGGAGTCCGTCGAGGCCGAGGAGCACGTCGCCGGTGCGGAGCGCGGTGGGGCCGTGGCGCGTGTTGCTCGACGGCTCGGCGACCACGGGCCAGCCCCGGGAGGCGGCGAGGTCGGCGACCCGGTGACCGAGCTCGGGCGGCGCGTCGCCGGCGACGACGATCGTGCGGGCCGCGAGCCCGTCAATCTCGACCGTCGGGACGGGCTCGGCCCGTGCCGCCACCTCGGTCCACGGGCCGCCGCCGGGGCGACCGGCGAGGGGCGCCGGCAGCGCGTCGTCGCCGTCGGGTACGAGCGGGTCCCGAAGTGCGAGGTTGAGCTGGACCGGCCCGGCCGAGCCCGTGCGGGCCCCGGTGGCGTCGGCGACCGCCCGGCAGACCAGCTGTCGCCAGTGGCGGGCCGGGGCCGGATCGTCGCCGAGCACCCGGTCCGGGGCGCCGACCTCGTGGAACGACCGGACCGCCGGGCCGTAGAGGTCGATCTGGTCGACGGTCTGGTTGGCGCCGGTGCCCCGCAGCTCGGGCGGCCGGTCGGTCGTGAGCAGGAGCAGCGGCACGTCGCTGGCCGATGCCTCGAGCACCGCGGGGTGGAGGTTGGCGGTCGCGGTGCCCGAGGTGGTCACCACCGGCACCGGGACGCCGCTGCCCTTGGCGAGCCCGAGCGCGAGGAACGCGGCGGTCCGCTCGTCGATGCGGACGTGGAGGCGCAGGCGCCCGGCGGTGGCCGCGTCGTGGAGGGCGTAGGCGAACGGCCCCGAGCGCGACCCGGGGGCGAGGACCGCCTCGGTGACGCCGTTGCGGACCAGCTCGTCGACGACGACCGCGGCCAGCGCGGTGGACGGGTTCACGCGCGGACCCGGCGGGCGGCGTCGACCGCGGCCAGGCGCTCGTGCCACCGGGCGGCGACCTCGTCGTCGGGTCGCGCCCGCTCCAGCAGCTCGGCCGTCGGCTCGGGACGGGAGACCGGGAGGGCACCTTCGACCGGCCGCAGCGACGGGTCGGTCAGGTCGTGGTGGAACATCTGCGTGGTGGCGAGACCGCAGGCGTGGGGCAGCTCGGGGAGCGCGGCGGCGAGGGCGACACCCGCCGCGATGCCGACCGAGCTCTCCAGCGCGCTGGATACGACGACCGGGAGGCCGATGGCCTCGGCGATGCGCAGCCCGGCCCGGACCCCGCCGAGCGGCTGGACCTTCACGATGGCGATGTCGGCCGCCTCCAGCGCCGCGACCCGCATCGGGTCCTCGGCCCGGCGGATCGACTCGTCCGCCGCGATGGGAACGTCGACCCGGCGGCGGACCGCGGCGAGGTCCTCGACCGCGGCGCACGGCTGCTCGACGTACTCGAGCCCGCCGGCGGCCCGGTCGATGACCGGGATGCGGCGCACGGCGGTGTCGTGGTCCCACAGGCCGTTGACGTCGATGCGGATCCGCCCCGCCGGCCCGAGCGCGGCACGCACGGCCTCGACCCGGGCCTCGTCGTCGACCTCGGCCTGGCCGGGTTCGGCCACCTTCACCTTGGCGGTGGTGCACCCGCCGGACGCGGCAACGATCTCGGCCGCCCGCTCCGGGTCGACCGCGGGGATCGTCACGTTCACCGGGACCCGGTCCCGCACCGGCGCCGGCCAGCCCTCGAACGCGGCCTCCAGCGCGGCGGCCAGCCACGTGGCGCTCTCCGCGTCGTCGTAGTCGGCGAACGGCGAGAACTCGCCCCACCCGGCCGGCCCGAGCGCGACCATGCCCTCGCGCACCGTGATGCCCCGGAAGCGGTTGCGCATCGGGAGGGCGTACGGCCGCCAGTCGAGCTGGCTCACGGCGTCGGCGGGAGTGGTCATCGGCACCTCGGGTGCGGTTGGATGCGTCGGCTCACGTTCCGGGGGCGGCCCGGCCCCTATCCTCGCCGGCCGGACCCCCGCAGGGAGGAATCATGGTCTCCGAGCTCTTCGACCCCGAAGCCTGGCGCCCCGTCGACGGCTTCGAGCTGACCGACATCACCTACCACCGCGCGGTCGCGCACGGCACGGTGCGGGTGGCGTTCGACCGGCCCGAGGTCCGCAACGCGTTCCGGCCCCACACGGTCGACGAGCTGTACCGGGTGCTCGATCACGCCCGCATGACGCCCGACGTCGGCTGCGTGCTGATCACGGGCAACGGGCCGTCGCCGAAGGACGGCGGCTGGGCGTTCTGCTCCGGCGGCGACCAGCGGATCCGGGGCCGCGACGGCTATCGCTACGCCGAGGGTGACTCGGCCGAGACGATCGACCCGGCGCGCGCTGGGCGTCTCCACATCCTCGAGGTCCAGCGGCTGATCCGCACGATGGGCAAGGTCGTGATCTGCGTGGTGCCGGGGTGGGCGGCCGGGGGTGGCCACAGCCTCCACGTGGTGTGCGATCTCACGCTGGCGAGCCGAGAGCATGCCCGGTTCAAGCAGACCGACGCCGACGTCGGCAGCTTCGACGGCGGCTTCGGCTCCGCCTACCTGGCCCGTCAGGTGGGCCAGAAGTTCGCCCGGGAGATCTTCTTCCTCGGACGGGAGTACACGGCGGATGACGCCCACCGGATGGGCATGGTCAACGAGGTGGTCGACCACGCGGACCTCGAGCGGGTCGCGCTGGAGTGGGCCGAGGCGGTGAACGGCAAGAGCCCGACCGCGCAACGGATGCTGAAGTTCGCGTTCAACCTGATCGACGACGGCCTGGTCGGCCAGCAGGTGTTCGCCGGTGAGGCGACCCGGCTGGCGTACATGACCGACGAGGCCGTCGAGGGCCGCGACGCGTTCCTCGAGAAGCGCCAGCCTGACTGGGAGCGGTTCCCCTGGTACTTCTGAGGGGGATGAGCCTGCAGGGTCGCGAGGGGGTCGGGGCGCCGTGGCGGTGATCGACGGGCGCCTGCTGACGGCCGTGACCTGTCCGGCGTCGTCGTCGGGCGTGCAGCGGCTGGTGGCGGCGCTCGAGGAGTCCTTCGATGGCGGCCCGGCCGTCGTGGCGCTCCCACCGGGTCCCGAGGCCGCGGTCGCCGACCTGCGTTCCGCGCTGCGTCCCGACGACGCGTCGGTCCCGGTCGATCCGTCGGACGTGGCCGTCGTGGTCGCGACGTCGGGCTCGACCGGGGAGGCGAAGGGGGTCCAGCTCACGGGCTCCGCACTGCGCCACTCGGCCCGGGCCACGCTCGACCTCCTCGGCGGACCGGGCGCCTGGGTGCTGGCGTTGCCGGTGACGCACATCGCCGGGGTCCAGGTGGTCGTCCGCTCGATGCTGGCCGACCGGGCCCCCGTGGCGGTGGAGATGGCCGACGGCTTCACGGCGGAGGCGTTCGCCGCCGCGGTCTACACGGCTGCGAACGTGCCCGGACGTCGGTACTCGGCGCTGGTGCCGACCCAGCTCGAACGGGTGCTCGACGGGGGAGTGGAGGCGGTCGATGCGCTCGGCGAGCTCGACGCCGTGCTGCTGGGCGGCGCGGCGGCGCCGCCGGCGCTCGTCGCCCGGGCCGAGGCCGCGGGGGTGCGGGTCGTGACGACGTACGGCATGTCGGAGACGTGCGGCGGCTGCGTCTACGACGGTCGGCCGCTGGAGGGGGTCGAGGTGCGGATCGCGTCGCCGGACGCGGGCGGGGTCGGGCGCATCGAGCTGGGCGGTCCGACCGTGTTCTCGGGCTACCGGTTGCGCCCCGACCTGACCGCGGCGGCGCTGGTCGACGGCCGCCACGTCACCAACGATCTCGGCCGGCTGCGCGCCGACGGGACGTTGGAGGTGCTCGGCCGGGCCGACGACGTGATCGTGTCGGGCGGCGAGAAGATCGCCCCGGCGTCGGTCGAGCAGTGCCTGCTGGCCCACCCGTCGGTGGCGGCGTGCGCGGTGGTCGCCCACCCCGACCCGACCTGGGGCCAGCGGGTGGTGGCCGTGATCGTGCCGTCGGACCCGTCGTCACCGCCGACCCTGGACGCCCTCCGCGACCACGTCGGAGCGACAATGCCCCGCAGCGCCGCTCCCCGCGAGCTCCGCATCGTCGAGTCGCTCCCGCTGTTGTCGACCGGCAAGATCGACCGCGCCGCCCTCACCGCCTGAACGTCGATGGGCGAGAATGACCGCATGACCAAGCCCCGGACGGTGGCGTAGCTCGAGGAGCAGATCGGGGAGTCGTTCGACGACGTCGAGCTACCCGAGTACGAACCGAGCGAGCGCACGGTCACCTTCCACGTCCCCGATCAGCTCCACCACCGGCTGATGGCCCGGGCCTACGCCGACGGTTGCTCACTCGCCGCCGTGATCCGCCACCTGTGCGAGGCCGGTCTCGACGACACCGGCCCTGCGGACCCGGCCTCGATCGACCCCGCCATCGCCGCCCTCGAGGCCCTCCGCCGCACCACCGCCTGACCGCCGGTCAGCTGCGGGATCGGACTACCGCCCGGGCGGCGCGGCGAGGGCCCAGCCGGCGGCGACGGAGCGGCGGCACTGCTCGATGTCGTCGCCGAGACCGACGAAGAGGGCCTGCAACAGAGGCGCGAGGTCGTCGAGGGTGGTGTGGGGGAGGGGTCCGTTGACGACCAGGGACACCACGCCGTGGGCGACGGCCCAGGTGCGGGTGGCGGCCTCCAAGGGGACGACGTCGGGCCGGAACCGGTCGGCCTCCCGGCATCGGAGGGCGGCCCGGACGAGGTACTCGAGCGTCGCATCCGCGGCGGCGAGGTCCTCCAGCTCGAAGGTGGCGTCGAACATGACCCGGTACAGATCGGGGTGGTCGACGGCGTTGGCGACGTAGGCCGAGATCAGGGCGGTCAGCTCCTCGACCGGGTCGCCGGTCGCCACCACGGCGGCGAGGCGGGCCTCCAGGCGGGTGAAGCCCTCCTGGCGCAGGGCCGACCACATGCCGTCCATGCTGCCGAAGTAGGTGTAGACGGCCATCGTCGACACACCCGTGCCGGCCACGAGTGCGCGCAGCGTGATGGGTTCGCGGGTGCGGAGCAGGTGCGCGGCCCGCTCGATCAGCATCGTGCGCACCGCCGGATCCTTCGCTCTCGCCACGAGGCGACAATAGCATGGCATTGCAATGCTATGTTGTTTGGCAACGTCGTTCGGAACAGCCGAGGAGCCCCCATGCCCGTCACCCTGCTCACACCTGAGGGCCTGCCCGCGGTCGACCTCTACCGACAGGTCTCGGTCGCCACCGGTTCGACGCTGGTCTTCCTCGCCGGCCAGGTGTCCGTCGACGCGGACGGCGCCACCGTCGGGGTGGGGGACCTGGCCGCGCAGGTCGAGCAGTGCTACCTGAACGTCGCCACTGCGCTGGCCGAGGCCGGCGCCACGTTCGACGACGTGACCAAGCTGACCGTCTACGTGGTCGATCTCACCCCCGAGAAGCTGCCGCTGTTCGGCGAGGGCATCAGCCGCGCCACCGAGAAGCTCGGCGTCACCCCGGCTGCCCCGCTCACCGGCATCGGCGTCAGCGCCCTCGCCGGTCCCGACTACCTCGTCGAGGTCGAGGCCACCGCCGTGCTCGACTGATTCGGCCGGGCGGCGGGCGACCGCCCGACGGGCGAGCGGACGTCAGACTCCCGACATCATCCTTGCCCTCGAGTGAACTTGAGGTCGTACGGTCCGAGCCCGCCCTCGGGCTCGCCCCGGCCGTTCACGAGAGGACCACCCATGCGTGCGCCGCGTCCCGACGACCCGGCCGACGATCCGCCCCGCGACCCGACACGGTGGTGGACCCTCGGCGTCCTGTGCCTCAGCCTCACACTGGTCATGCTGTCGAACGCCAGCATGAACGTCGCACTGCCGTCGATCGCCCGCGAGCTCGACGCGTCGAGCAGTGAGCTCCAGTGGATCGTGGATGCCTACGCGCTCGTCTTCGCCGGGCTCCTGTTCGCGGCGGGCACGATCGGCGACCGGTTCGGCCGCAAGCGCGCCCTGCAGCTCGGTCTGGTCCTCTTCCTCGTCGCCGCCGCCGGGGGCGCGTTCGCCACCACCTCCGCCCAGGTGATCGCCGTGCGGGCGGTGATGGGCGTCGGTGCCGCGTTCGTCATGCCCTCGACGCTGTCGATCATCGCCAACGTCTTCGACGCCGAAGAGCGGCCCCAGGCGATCTCGACGTGGGCAGGGATCTCCGCCGGCGCGGCGGCACTCGGCCCACCGGTGTCGGGCCTGTTGCTGCAGCACTTCTGGTGGGGCTCGGTGTTCCTCCTCACCGCGCCGATCGCGTTCATCGCGCTGGTGGCCGGCCACCGGCTGGTCCCGCCGTCCCGTGACCCCGACGGGACCCGCCTCGACCTCGGCGGCGTCGCGCTGTCGATCCTCGCGGCCAGCGCCCTCGTCTACGCCGTCGTCGAGGCGCCGCACAACGGCTGGCTCTCGACGTCGACCGTGGTCGTCGGTGCGGTCGGGGTGGGTGCCGTGATCGGGTTCGTCGCCGTCGAGCGACGGACGACCCACCCGATGCTCGAGCTCGGCCTGTTCCGCGACCCGCACTTCAGCGTGCCCTCGGCCGGCATCGCCATGCTGTACTTCACGACCTTCGGTGTCTTCTTCCTCCTCACCCAGGTGTTCCAGCTCGTGCACGGCATGACCCCGGTCGAGGCGGGGCTGATGATCCTGCCCGTCTCGCTCGTGCTGACCGTGGTCTCACCGCGGGCGCCTCGCCTGGTCCGGCGCTTCGGGGCGTCGGCCGTCGTGACCTCGGGGCTGGTCGGCGTGGCCGTCGCGCTGCTCGCGATGTCACGGGTCGCAGGCCAGGGGACCGTCTGGTGGTTCATCCCGGTGCTCATGGCGTGGGCGGCGGGCATGGCGGTGACGATCACCCCGCTCACGACGCTCATCATGGGTGCGGTGCCGCCGAATCGGGCGGGGATGGGCTCGGCGATGAACGACGCCACGCGCGAGATGGGCGGCGCGCTCGGCGTCGCCGTCCTCGGATCGGTCGCGTCCACGTTGTACCTGCGCGGGCTCCCGCCGCTCGGCTCGCTTCGCCCGCCGGTCATCGCCGAGGCGCGCCGCGGCCTGGCCGGCACGCTCGAGGCCGCAACCGAGCCCGGGGCGCCCGCGGGGCTCGCCGCCGCGGCCCGCGACGCGTTCGTCGACGCATTCGCCGGATCGCTCGTCGTCGGCGCCGCGATGGCCGCCGTCGCCGCCGTGCTGGCCTCGCGGTACCTCCGTGCCGCCGGCACCGCCCGCGCCGACGATCGCCGCGAGACCGGTCATCCGCGCCCGAGTGCGTCGGCGGAGCCGTGAGGAACACCCGGACCGGGTGCGGACCCGTCACGCGACGGGACTGGCCGACGTTCGTATCAACGGTGGAGCACGAGAGCTCGTGTTCCGGTGACACGGGCGCCGTTGCGCTGACGCCGGCGGCGTTGGTCTCCGATCCGTCGGTTTGGCTCCACGCTCACTAACGTCGAAGGGGGTGCTGGCGATGCGACCTGCCGGTGGGCGGCTCGTGGGATCGCGAGGTCCAGTCACCGGGATCCCAGGTGGAGGGACGCTCGAGTGGCGAACAGGCGGGTGGACCGCGAGGTGGACATGATGCGGTGGCTCGGGCGGATCAATCGCCCGGCCACGCCGCAGACGACGATCGGCCCGCTCGGTGCCCGTGACCTCCTCGACTGGTTCCGCGACGGGATCGAGCGCGGCTGGATCCACGTGCCGGTGTGGTTCGAGCGCTCCGCCCGGGTCGTCGGCGTCGAGTCGCCGGCCGAGCGGGCCGCGCAGCTCTACCTGCGGGCGCCCGAGGAGCCCGGCCTCGCCGGGGTGATCCGCACCGCCATCGACCACGACCGCTGCGTCCCCTCGCTCGACGCCGTGGCGCTCGCCACCCTGTCGCTGGCCCAGGCGTCGGCCGAGCTCGCCGACCAGCCCGAGGGCATCGAGGAGCGGGCCCGTCAGATCCGCCGCTCGGCCGGTCCGATCAAGCCGACGGCCGCCCGCTTCGACGGTGACCTGCGGGAGTGCTCGATGCGCATCGTCGCCGGCCACTGGCTCCTCACCGGCACCACCCGCCACGCGCTGACCACGGCCTTCGCGATGAGCGGCCCGCTGCCGGCCCCGAACCGCATCGAGCTCCGCCTCCTCCGCCCCGACGAGATCGGCCTGTAGCCCCACCAAAGGCGGCGAGGCCCCGCGCTGGCCGCCGCCCGCACCGAGCCCGTACCGATCTGCTGCCCCGACGTCAGTTCTATCGGCCGGTCCGGGTGGGGACGGGAAACCGGTGGCGCCCGGGCGAGGGTCGTGCGAGGATCGACCCGCAGACACGTCCCGGCACGCGCCGGGACCGGATCGAGAGACCTGAGGAGGGAGTGCCACGTGAACACCACCGCCGCCATTCCCTCGGTGCACGTCTGAGCGGGCCCACGCCCGCTCGTTGAACGCTCACGGTCGCCGGCCGAGCCGGCGAGACCGTCGTCAACCGCACCGGGGCCGCCCCGATGGGCGCGCCCCACCAGCTCGAGGTCTCACGTTGTCATCTCCGCACGAATCGGACGCGCACGCGTCCGCCCGACCCACGACTCACGCGGACGCGCTCGCCACGTTCGGCTGGACCGGTCGGTGGGAGGCGCTCCACCACGCCTTCCTGGCCGACGAGCCCGCCGCAAACGGCGCCTCGTCCGTCGCCCGCGTCACCCGCGTCGATCGCGGCGCGGTGCGCGTCGCACCGCCCGAACCGGCCCGCCAGGTCCGGCTCCGTCCCGGCGCCGAACCGGTCGCGGTCGGCGACTGGGTCGTCGTCGACGCCGCCTACGAGCGCGTCCTCGGCCACCTGCCCCGCACCGGCACCCTCGTCCGGCGCGACCCCAACGGCCACGACGTCCAGGCCGTGGCGGCCAACGTCGACGTCGTGCTCGTCGTCTGCGGGCTCGACCGGCCGGTCAAGGACGGCCGCATCGAGCGCGCCGTCGCCCAGACCTGGGACGCCGGCGCGGTGCCGCTCGTCGTCCTCACCAAGGCCGACGTCCTCACCGACGGCGATCCCGATCCGGACGAGGTCGCCGACGACGTCGCCGCGACATCACCGGGGCTCGAGGCGATCGCCACGAGCACCGTCGACGGCCGCGGCCTCGACCGGGTCACCGCCGCGGTCGCCGGACGCACCGTCGTGCTCATCGGCGAGTCCGGCGCCGGCAAGTCGAGCCTCGTCAACGCGCTCGTGCCCGACGGCGACGCCGCCGTCGGTCGGGTCCGCCACGGCGACGCCAAGGGCCGCCACACCACGACGCGGCGCGAGCTGCACCCCGTCGGTGACGGCACGGTCGTGATCGACACGCCCGGCATCCGCCAGCTCGGCCTCTGGCTCGACCCGGAGGCCGTCGAGGCGTCGTTCAGCGACATCGACGACCTGTCCGAGGGCTGCCGGTTCCGGGACTGCCGCCACGAGCAGGAACCGGGCTGTGCGGTCGCCGCGGCAGCGGAGACCGGCGAGCTCGACCCGGACCGCCTCGCCCGGTTCCTCCGGATGCGCTACGAGGCCGAGGCCCTGGAGATCGTCCGCGACCCTGCGGCGCGGCGGCGCAAGGAGCGCCAGTTCGGGAGGATCCAGAAGGAGGCGCAACGGATCGCCCGTGGGCTGAAGTAGCGGTCCCGCCTCGCCGCGTCCGGGCCGGCCCCTGGTCGGGTCGGCCCGGACGGCGGCGTCGGTCAGCTACCGACGAAGGAGGGCTCGCGACGCTCGGACGTCGCCTTGACGCCCTCGCGCCAGTCGTCGGTCTTGCGGAGGCGGTCCTGCTCGGCCTTCTCCCGGTCGGTCGCGACCCGGATCCGCTCGGGGAGGTCGCCCCGCATCGTCTCGCGGATCGAGCGCACGGCGAGCGGCGCCGACGCGGCGATCTCGCCGGCGTAGGCGATCGCCTCGTCGCGCACCTGCTCGAGCGGCACCAGCCGGTCGCACAGGCCGATGGCCAGCGCCTCGTCCCCCTTGACCCGGCGGCCGGTGTACAGCAGGTCGAGGGCGTGCTGGCGGCCGACGGCGTCGGGCAGGGTCACGGTGAGGCCGAACCCGTGGTGGAAGCCGAGGCGGGCGAAGTTGGCGCTGAACCGGGCCTCCGGTGCGGCGACCCGGAAGTCGGCCGCCATGGCGAGGCCGAGCCCGCCGCCGATGGCTGCGCCCTGCACGGCGGCGACGGTCGGCGTCCGCGTGGAGAACAGCCGCACCGCTTCGTCGTAGAGGTGACGGTCGCCGGTCGCGTCGATGCGCGCCCGCCCGCCCCCGGAGCCGAACTCGGCGCCGGCGCAGAAGTTCTTGCCCTCCGAGCACAGCACGATGGCGCGACAGTCACCGGAGGCGTCGAGCGCCTCGGCGGCGTCGCACAGCGACGCGATCAGCCCGATGTCGAAGAAGTTGTGTGGCGGCCGACGGATCTCGGCGACGGCGACGTGGTCGGTGAGATCGACGACCACGTCGCCGAACGTCCCGAAGCTCTCGGACATGGCGGCTTCCTTCCCCCCGTTGCCGGACGCCGCCAACGTAGACGCCGACCGCGGCCCGAACCCGAACCCGTGCGGCGCCGCGGCGTGCCTCGCCGCCGGCCGGCCCGTCAGTGGGCGGCGCCGAGGGCCCGGAGCCGGTGGGCGAGGTCGGTCATGATCACCCGGGACAGGCCCGGGACGTCGTCGAGGAGCTGCTGGAACGCCCGCACCTCGACGACGAGCAGGTCCATCCCGGTCGTGGCCGTCACCGTCGCGGTGCGGGGGCCGTAGTCGATGAGGCTGACCTCGCCGACGATCTCGCCGGGGCCCACCTCCTGTACCTCGGTGCCGTCGACGTCGACCCGGGCCTTGCCGGAGACGACGACGAAGCACTCGGCTCCCGTCCCGCCCTGACGGCACAGGACGCGTCCCTCGGGCACCGTCACCTCGTCGGTGATGCGGGCCAGGTCGAGCAACTGGGCCCGGGTGCAGCGCGCGAAGAGCGGCACCGAGGCCAACACCTCGAGCTTGTGGTCTTGCCGGTTCACTGAGTTCCTTGAGTCAACCCCTTATGCGGCGTGTTGTTCGTTGAGGCGTTGTTCGGCGTGGTGGCGGGTGGTGTCGTAGGCGTGGTTGGTGTGCCAGCAGGCCCAGATGACTCGCATCCA
>JAXHUH010000186.1:0-24374 GCA_034211175.1 Actinomycetota bacterium | reverse complement strand
CCCGGGTCCCACCGGTACATGAGGACGAGGGTGCCGCCGGCCGCGGTGGCCGGGTGGAGCAGGCAGTTGCACGCGGTGACGTGGAACAGCGGGGTCGGCGCCATGATCACCGGCGGCGGCGGCGGTGCGGCCGCGGCGTCACCCTCGGCGGCCGGGGCCGGGTTCTCGGCGGCGGCCGCCGCGGCGGCCACACCCTGCATGAACGCGATGTGCAGGACGTTGTGCACCGACCCGAGGTGGGTGAGCTGGGCGCCCTTGGGGAACCCGGTGGTGCCCGACGTGTAGAAGATGCAGGCGTCGTCGTCGGGGTCGATCTCGGCGGCCGGGAGGCCGGCGGGTGCCGACTCGGGGTGGATGACGTCGTCCCAGCGGGTGGCGTCGTCGGGAAGGTCGCCGTCGTAGCGCACCGTCAGCAGGTGCATCTTGCCGCCGGCGCGGACCTCGTCGAGCACCTGGGTGACCCGCTCGACGCGCTCGGCGTCGGCGATCAGCACCTTCGGACGGGCGTCCTCGAGGCCGTACTTCATCTCCGCCGGCGTCCACCAGGCGTTCATGCCGACCGCGGCCGCGCCGAGCGAGATGGCGGCCCAGTAGGCGATGACCCACTCCGGGTAGTTCCGCATCGAGATCGCGACGCGGTCGCCGGGCTGGACGTCGTGGACGTCGCGCAGGTGGTGGGCCAGCGCCCGCACCAGGGCGTCGGTCTCCGCGTAGGTGTAGCGCTCGTCCTCGTAGACGAGGTACGTGCGGTCGGCGTAGGCGGCCGCCAGCTCCCAGAAGAAGCGCATCGAGGGTGGTGCGTTCTTGAACAGCCGCATGGGCACGCCGCGCACCTCGGCATCGACCATCTCGAACTGGGCCCCGGGAGCGGTCAGCGCGTCCCAGGCAGAGGTGAAGGGGTCAGCCACGGTCAAAATTCGTAGCGCATTCTGAGACTCACGTCACATCGTGTTCGTGAATCGCAGGCGGGGTGCCCGGGAGTTGGCGACCTCCCGGGCACCCGTGCCGATCGCGGCCCGGCTCAGGTCTGGTCGACGCGGGCCTCACGGTCCCAGTACCGCAGCGACCGGCATGCCTCCAGGAAGCCGGCAGCCGACTCCGTGCCGTCCAGGGCGACGAACCCGTCGTCGACCTGCTCGGCGACGCCCGCGGCCCGCAGCAGCGCGGCCGATGCGTCGACGTGGCCGATGAACTTGGCGTGGGCGAACGCGTCGGAGACGAAGTCCTTCGCGGTTGCGTCCTGCGCCAGGGTCTCGGCGCCATCGGCGGACGGGAGCACGGCGACCGCGTCGTAGAGCACGGACGGCCCGCCGTCGATCTTCTCGTCCGCCGCCACGTCGGTGCCGTCGCTCAGGGTGACGCCTCCGACCGTCGGGGCGACGAGCTCGAGGATCGTGCCCTCCTTCTCGCATGCGGTGCGCAGCGCCCCGAGGACGCCGGCGTCGGTGCCGTTGGTGACCAGGGCGCCGATCTTGCGCCCTGCGAACGACTCGGGGCCGTTGAGGATGATGGAGAGCGCCGGCGACGCCGGCAGGTCGGTGATCGGCGCACGCGCCGGCTCGGTCGCCTCCGGCAGCTCGGCCAGCCCGAGGCCGTCGGCGACCTGCTGCGCGAGGCCGTCGTCGACGTTGCGCAGGTTGGCCACCATGCGCACCCGGATCTGCGGCGTCTCGACCTTCGACAGCTCGAACGTGAACGCGTCGGCGATGTGCGCCTGCTCCACCGGCGTCTGGCTCACGTAGAACTGGCGGGCCTGGCTGAAGTGGTCGGCGAAGGTCTCCGAGCGCACCCGGCGGGTCTCGCCCGACTCGGTCCTCGGGTAGCTGTGGTACCCGTTCGCCGGGTCCTCGCGAGGGCCGGCGGCGTCGCCCGACCACGAGTTCGGCTCGTAGTTCGCCCGCCCCGCCGGGTTCGTCATCGCCATGTGCCCGTCCTGCTGGAAGTTGGCGAACGGGCAACGGGGGGCGTTGACGGGCAGGTGGGTGAAGTTGGGCCCGCCGAGGCGCTTGAGCTGGGTGTCGAGGTAGGAGAAGTTCCGGCCCTGCAGCAGCGGGTCGTTGGTGAAGTCGATGCCCGGCACCACGTTCTGGGTGCAGAACGCGACCTGCTCGGTCTCGGCGAAGAAGTTGTCGACCACACGGTCGAGGACGAGGCGGCCGACGGGGCGGACCGGGACCAGCTCCTCGGGGATGAGCTTGGTGGCGTCGAGCACGTCGAAGTCGAACTCGTCGGCGAACGCGTCGTCGAACAGCTGGACACCGAGCTCCCACTCGGGGAAGTCGCCCATCGTGATGGCGTCCCACAGGTCCCGGCGGTGGAAGTCGGGATCGGCGCCGTTGGTCTTCAGGGCCTCGTTCCACACGACCGACTGGAGGCCCTGCTTCGGCTTCCAGTGGAACTTCACGTAGGTCGAGGCGCCGTCGGCGTTCACGAACCGGAACGTGTGGACGCCGAAGCCCTCCATGAACCGGAACGAGCGGGGGATCGCCCGGTCGGACATGGTCCACAGCAGCATGTGGGTCGCCTCGGGCATCAACGAGGCGAAGTCCCAGAAGTTGTCGTGCGCCGTCTGGGCCTGCGGGAAGCCGCGGTCGGGCTCCTGCTTGGCGGCGTGGATGAGGTCCGGGAACTTGATGGCGTCCTGGATGAAGAACACCGGGATGTTGTTGCCGACGAGGTCCCAGTTGCCCTGCTGTGTGTAGAACTTCGTCGCGAAGCCCCGCACGTCACGGGCGAGGTCGGCCGAGCCCTTGTTGCCGGCGACGGTCGAGAAGCGGGTGAACGTCGGTGTCCGCTGCCCCGGCTCCTGGAACGGGTCGGCTCGGGTGATGTCGCTGAGCGACTCGTAGTTCTCGAAGTAGCCGTGGGCGCCGTAGCCGCGGGCGTGGACGACGCGCTCGGGGATGCGCTCGTGGTCGAAGTGGAAGATCTTCTCGCGGAAGTGGAAGTCCTCCAACGCCGACGGCCCGCGCTCGCCGACCTTCAACGTGTTCTGGTCGTCGGCCACCGGCACGCCCTGGGCGGTCGTGAGCGTCCCGTGGCCGTTGGCGACCTGGTGGGTCTCGCCGCCAGGGGCGCGCTCGACGGTCTGGTCGCCGTAGTCGACGGTGTTTTGGCGGGAGGTGCGCTGATCGGTCACTGCCTGTCCTTCCGATCGGAAGTGGTCCCGGGCTCCGGGACGTCGGGCGGGACAACCCGCTACCCCGATCGCGGGAGGTGCAACCCGGATCAGCTGGATTCGGTCGAGGACTGGACCTCGTCGATGTGGTCCGACGTGCGGTCGTCCGTGCTCGACGAGGCCGGCGTGGCCGGGTTGCCCGACCCCCGACCGGCGAGCGCGAGGGCCATGGATGCCGCGGTGTCCCCTGCGGCATCGGCGAGCTCCCGGAGGTTCATCGGCGGCGGATGCCGGTGATGATCTCCGCCGCGAGCTCGGCGCGGGCCGGGGTGGCCCGGTCGCTCCCGGCGCCCGACAGGTTGATGCCGGCGATCCCGGGACACGCGAGCAGCTCCCGGCCGAGCTCGACGGCGGCCTCGATGCCGGCCGCACGCGGGTCGTCCGCCGACAGCACCCTCGCAGCGAAGTCCTCCGGCAGCTCGAGACCGGGGAAGCGGTCGAGCACGGTCGCCGAGTGGCGGTCGGTGATGATCGGGACGGCGGCGACGAGCGGGACGGTGACCCCGGCGTCGCGCGCGTCCTCGACGAAGTGTCGGACGTGGTCGACGTCGCCGGCGTGGTTGAGGATGCACATGCCGGCGCCGGCGCGCTGCTTGTCGGCCAGCCTGGGGGCGCGCCACGCCCGCGGCGGTGTCGCCGGGCTCTCGGCGACGGAGACGGCGACGCCCGAGCGGGTGGCCATCGACACGAGGCCGAGGCTGTCGGTCCCGAACCGGACGTCCCCGTCGAGATGGAGCCGGGCGGAGGGATGGTCGCCCGTGACGCAGTGCACGGCGAACGGCCCGGTCGCGGCGACGGCCTCGACCTCCCTCGTGAGCTCGTCGCCGGTCCGGCCCCGGCAGGTCACGGTCGACACGGCCGAGAGGCCGGCATCGGCCACCGCCGCCGCGACGGCCGCCGGGCCGTGGGGCGTCGGGTCGTCGACGTGCTCGCCGATGAGGACGTGCACGTCGGGCAGGCCGAGTGCCACCGCCGCCTCGGCCAGCTCACCGGGAAGGGTCGGGTCGGGGCGCAGATCGACGAAGATCGAACCCGGCGCCACGTCGATCACCCGTGAGGCGCCGGGCCGCTCCCAGCGGGGGAGCGCATCGTCGTTGGCGAACGGGCACGGACGGTCGTCGACCTCGCACCCCAGCGTGGCCGTCACGCCTCCGCACGGGCCGTAGGTCATGTCCTTGGGGCAGGTGACGGCGGTGTCGGGCACGCGGACCTCGGACACGCGGACCTCCTGTGTCGATCGCGGCGTGCTCACGTCGATCGCGGCGCGGTCGACGCCCGCAGCAGTTGCCCGTGGGTGGCGGCGGCGAAACCCGGTCGGCGGGTCGTCTCCCCGGCGCCGGAGATGCGTCGGGCCGTCGGTGGGCCGCAGTACGCTCGGCAGCCGCCCGACGACCGGACGGCGGATCAGCGGCCGGTCGGTCACCCCATCTCGACGAGGAAACGGGGCTGCCATCGTGACGACCTCCATCAACGAGCGGATCGCGACCGAGCTCGGTGTGCGGGAGCGCCAGGTCAACGCCGCGGTCGACCTGCTCGACGGCGGGGCGACCGTCCCGTTCGTCGCTCGGTACCGCAAGGAGGCGACCGGCGGCCTCGACGACGCCCAGCTCCGCACCCTCGACGAACGCCTCCTCTACCTCCGCGAGCTGGAGGAGCGCCGGGCCGTGGTGCTCGAGTCGATCCGCTCCCAGGACAAGCTCACGAACGAGCTCGAGGCGCAGATCAACGAGGCCGAGACCAAGTCGCGGCTCGAGGACATCTACCTCCCGTACAAGCCCAAGCGCCGCACCAAGGCCCAGATCGCCCGCGAGGCCGGCCTCGAGCCGCTGGCCGAGGACCTGCTGGCCGACCCGAACCTCGACCCCGCCACGGTCGCCGGCGGCTTCGTCGACGCCGACAAGGGCGTGGCCGACGCCTCGGCGGCGCTCGACGGTGCTCGGGCCATCCTCATCGAGCGATTCACCGAGGACGCCGACCTGATCGGCGAGCTGCGGGAGACGATGTGGTCGCGGGGCCGGGTCGCCGCCCGGGTCCGGGAGGGCAAGGAGGAGGCGGGCGCCAAGTTCTCCGACTACTTCTCCTACAGCGAGCCGTTCACCGAGCTGCCGTCCCACCGGGTGCTGGCGCTCCTGCGGGGTGAGAACGAGGAGATCCTCGACCTCGACCTCGACCCGGAGCCCGCCGACGCCGACCCGGCGGCGCCGAGCCGCTACGAGGCCCGGGTCGCGGAGCGCTTCGGCATCGAGGACCGGGGCCGACCGGCCGACGCCTGGCTCGGCGACACCGCCCGCTTGGCGTGGCGCACCCGGATCAAGCTGCGCCTCGGGCTCGACCTGCGGGCCCGCCTGCGGGAGGCGGCCGAGGACGGCGCGGTGACGGTGTTCGCCGACAACCTGCGCGACCTGCTGCTCGCCGCGCCGGCCGGTGCCCGCCCGACGATCGGGCTCGACCCCGGCTACCGCACCGGCACGAAGGTCGCGGTGATCGACACGACCGGCAAGGTCGTCGCCACCGACACGGTCTACCCCCACAAGCCCCAGGGCCGCTGGGACGAGGCGCTCGGGCGGCTGAAGGAGCTGGCGGAGCGCCACGGCGTCGAGCTGGTCGCCATCGGCAACGGCACGGCGTCGCGCGAGACCGACAAGCTCGCCGCCGAGCTGGTGCGGTCCGCACCGCAGCTCGGGCTCACGAAGGCCCTCGTGTCGGAGGCGGGTGCGTCGGTGTACTCGGCCTCCGCCTACGCCTCGTCGGAGCTGCCCGAGCTCGACGTGTCGCTGCGCGGGGCGGTGTCGATCGCCCGCCGCCTCCAGGACCCACTCGCCGAGCTGGTCAAGATCGACCCGAAGTCGATCGGCGTCGGCCAGTACCAGCACGACGTCTCCGAGGTGAAGCTGTCCCGCTCGCTCGACGCCGTGGTCGAGGACTGCGTGAACGCCGTCGGGGTCGACGTGAACACCGCATCGGCGCCGCTGCTCCAGCGGGTGTCGGGCATCAACACGACGCTGGCCCAGAACATCGTCGCCCATCGCGACACCAACGGCCGCTACGCGACCCGAACCGCCCTGAAGAAGGTGTCGCGCCTCGGCGACCGGGCGTTCGAGCAGTGCGCCGGGTTCCTCCGCATCCCCGGCGGCGACGATCCCCTCGACGCCTCCGCCGTGCACCCCGAGGCCTACCCGGTGGTGCGGCGCATCGTCGACAAGACGGGCGGCGATGTCGCGGGCCTGGTCGGCAACACCCCGATGTTGCGCACGCTGAAGCCGGAGGACTTCGTCGACGACCGGTTCGGCCTGCCGACGGTGACCGACATCCTCGCCGAGCTCGACAAGCCCGGCCGCGACCCACGACCCGAGTTCCGCACCGCCACGTTCGACGAGGCCGTCCACGAGATCGGCGACCTGCGGCCCGGCATGGTGCTCGAGGGTGTCGTGAGCAACGTCGCCGCGTTCGGCGCGTTCGTCGACGTCGGCGTCCACCAGGACGGGCTCGTCCACATCTCCGCCATGTCGCGCAGCTACGTGAGCGATCCCCGTGACGTCGTGAAGCCGGGGGACGTCGTCAAGGTGAAGGTCATGGACGTCGACGTCGACCGCAAGCGGATCTCGCTGTCGCTGCGGCTCGACGACGAGCCCGGCGCCGACGGCGGCCAGCGATCGGGTCGCGCCCGTGGTGACCAGGGCGGCAACCGGTCCGGTGGCGGCGGCCGCGGCAAGGGCGGCCGGGGCAAGGGCAAGGGCGGTGGCAACGGCGGCGGCAAGGGCAACGGTGGCGGTGGCGGTGGCAGCGACGGCGCCATGGCCGATGCGCTCCGTCGGGCCGGGCTGATCACCTGATCCTGCGGGTGCCGGCGGTGTGAACGCGAACGATCGATGTGAATGTTGTGACACCGATCTGACCGAACCGCCTCGGGGGTCTCGCCCGTAGTACCGCTCGCAACGGAACACCGGGTTCCCGGCGACGAGCCGGGCCCGGTGCCGTCCGTTCCGGGGTCGCCGCGCTCAACGATGCGCGCCGGCCGACCTGATGACGAGCACGAGGTCCTGCCATGTACCGCTACCAGTTCTGTTGTTCCGCGCGCCCTGTCGGGCGCTCCCCGCAGTCGGGTGCCGACCGCCCGGGGCCCGATGCCGGTCCCGGCGACCGCCGGGGCCGGGGAGGTCGGTCGTGACCGAGCTCATCGGATGGATCGGCTCCGCCCTCGTGGTGCTCTCGCTCACCCAGCGGAACCTCAGGCGACTGCGCCAGGTGAACCTCGTGGCGTCGCTCGTGCTGCTCACCTTCAACCTGATCGTCGCCATCCCGTCGATGGTCGCCCTCAACGTCGTCCTCGCCACGGTCAACATCCGCCACCTGGTCCAGGACCGTCGCGGTGGCATCGACCGCGAGGTCGACGAGCGGCCGGACGGCGAGCCGGGTGGCCCCGACGCCACCGACCCGGCGGTCGCCCCGACGGAGGCCCGACCGGCGCCGTCGGCGGCATCGACCGCCGCCGTGGCCGACCACGATGCCCCACGCCTCCACACGATCGGTGCGTGGTACGCCGACAGTCGTTGGGCGCCCACCTGACGGCTCCCTGATCCGGCTCCCCGATCCGACTCACACGCCCCCGGGCCCGCGTTGCGACGCGGCCCGGGGGCGTCGTCGTGTTCCCGGACGGTTGGGCTGTGCCCGGCGCCACCTCCCTGCGTTCGAACCGGCAGCGGGGGTCGCTCGTAGAACCCGCTGATGGCCGGCCCACGGGCCCGGCCGATCTGCTCGAACCACCTATCCGGGTCCGTCGCTGCCGCGCGCCCGGGCCCGGAAGGCGGACCCCGATGAACCAGCGACTCCTCGAGCGACCGGACCTCGACCGGCGCCCAGCCCCTGCGTCGACTGCCGGTGCCCGCGGCGACGCGCAGCTGCTCGACGAAGGGCGGACCCGCACGGGAGGCTCGCTCCGCCGCCTCCGGACCCACCCCCGGCTGATGCCGTACCAGCGTCTCGTGGTCGCGGTGCTGGTGGTGAACGCCGCCGTCCTCGTCCACGGCCTCTCGGGCGGCGACTGGCGGATCGCGGACGGCACCGCCCTCGACGCACTCGCGGCGCTGTCGCTCGTCAACGTGACCGCCGCCGTGCTGATGCGCCAGCAGCTCGTCCTCAACCTCCTCTACGGGCTCGTCGGGCGGGGCTCGACGACGTGGCCGCTGTGGGTGCGGTGGAGCGTGTCGAAGGTCCACCACGTCGGCGGCATCCACGCCGGCGCGGCCATCGCCGCCACGGGCTGGCTGTGCGCGTTCACCGCCACCGCGTTCGTGACCGGTGCCCGCCATCCGGATGCCGTGACGACCTTGACCCTCGTGCTGTGCTCGGTGCTCGTGGTGCTCGTCGTGACGGTGACCATCGGTGCCGCGCCGATCGTCCGGGCTCGGGCCCACAACGTGTTCGAGTTCACGCACCGGTGGGGCGGCTGGACCGCGGTCGGCGTGTTCTGGGTGCTCACCGTCCACCTCGCCGTCGAGGGCCGGGGCGACGACTCGGCGCTCGCCGCCGTCGCCTCGGACTGGCACGTCTGGGTCCTGGCCCTCGTGACGCTCAGCATCGCGTCGCCGTGGCTCCGGCTGCGCCGCGTGCCGATCACCGTGGAGCGCCCGTCGCCGCACGTGGCGATCGTCGAGCTCGACCACGGCGTCACGCCGTCCTTCTCGGCCGCCGTCGCCATCAGCCGCAGCCCGCTGCGCGAGTGGCACCCGTTCGCCACCATCACCCGTCCTGGCCGGTCGGGCTACCGCCTCGTCATCTCCCGGGCCGGGGACTGGACGGGCCGGTTCATCGACGACCCGCCGACCCACGTGTGGGTGCGGGGCATGCCGGTCGTCGCGCCGATGGCCAAGGCGGCGATGCTCTACGAGCGGGTCGTGTACGTGGCCACCGGCAGCGGGATCGGCCCGCTCCTCGGTCAGATCCTGTCCGAGCGGGTGCCGGGCAAGCTCGTGTGGTCGACCCGCGATCCCCGCAAGACCTACGGCGACGCGCTGGTCGACGAGGTCCACGCCGCGGCTCCCCACGCCGTGATCTGGGACACCACCGCCCTCGGCAAGCCCGACCTCACGCAGCTCGCGGTCGACGCCGTCCGCGACTTCGACGCCGAGGCCGTGCTCGTGGTCAGCAACAAGCCGACGACGTTCCGTCTCGTCCACGACCTCGAACGCCGCGGCATCCCCGCCTTCGGCCCGATCTTCGACTCGTAGCCGCCCCGGGAGCGCGTCGGCCAGCTCCTCGGGCGCCGATGGTGGCCGGGCCGGCCGGCCGAGGGCTCCGGTCAGCTGACCAGGGCGAGGTGGCGCTTGCGGTGGCGCGGGGGCGGGCGGCGCAGGACCAGTTCGGCGAGCTCGTCGTCGGTGAGCTCGGAGAGGAAGGTCTCGCCCTCGCCGACGACGGCATCGGCCAGGTCCCGCTTCGCCCGCAGCAGCTCGTCGATGCGGACCTCGAGCGTGTCCGCGCACCGCAGCCGGTGGACCGTGACCGGCTTCGTCTGACCGATCCGCCACGCCCGGTCGCTGGCCTGGTCCTCGACGGCCGGGTTCCACCACCGGTCGTAGTGGACGACCTGGGTCGCGGCGGTGAGGTTGAGCCCGGTGCCCCCGGCCCGCAGCGACACGAGCAGCACCGGGGTGCGCCGGGCCTGGAAGTCGGCGACGAGGCGCTCGCGTCCCGTGGCGCTGACCGAGCCCGTCAACAGGGCGTGGCCGGTGCCCCGGTCGGCCAGGTGGCCGGCGAGCAGGTCGAGCATCGTCGTGTACTGGGAGAACACCAGCATCGACTCGCCCGACGACTCGGCGCTGTCGAGCAGGTCGTCGAGCATCGCCAGCTTGGCCGAGCGGGTGGGGCGGCGGTCCTCGTCGCCGAGGAGGTGGGCGGGGTGGTTGCACACCTGCTTGAGGCGGGTGAGCAGCTGGAGGACGAGGCCCCGACGTTCGATGCCCTGGGCCGCGGAGATCCGTTCGAGGGCCTCGTCGACGACGCCGTCGTAGAGGCGACGCTGCTCGGCCGTGAGCTCGACGATCTGGTCGAGCTGGGTCCGCGGCGGGAGCTCGGGGGCGATCGTCGGGTCGGTCTTGGTCCGCCGGAGCACGAACGGGCCGATGTTGGCCTGGAACCGGGTGAGCACCCGGCGGTCCTTGCGACGCTCGATCGGCCCGGCGACCCGCACGGCGAAGTCGTCCGCCGTGCCGAGGAGCCCGGGGGTGGCCCAGTCGAGCACGGCCCACAGGTCCCGGAGGCGGTTCTCGACCGGGGTGCCGGTGAGCGCGAACCGGGCGCGGGCCGGGATCTCCCGCATCGCCCGCGCCGTTGCCGAGCGGGGCTGCTTGATGGCCTGGGCCTCGTCGGCGACGACGACGTCCCAGCCGATGCCGGCCAGGCGTTCGGCGTCGGTGCGGGCCACGCCGTAGGTGGTGAGGACGAGGTCGCCGTCCTGGACCGTGCGCAGCGAACGGCCCTTGCCGTGGTAGCGATGGACGATCGTGCCGGGCAGGAACCGGCGGGCCTCGGCCGCCCAGTTGCCGAGCACCGAGGTGGGGCAGACGACCAGCGTTGCGCCGGGCACGCCCTCGGTCCGGCGGTGGCGGTGGAGGGCGAGGACCTGGATCGTCTTGCCCAGGCCCATGTCGTCGGCCAGCACGCCGCCGAGCCCGAGCGCGCTCAGCTCGGCGAGCCAGGCGAGCCCGGTGCGCTGGTAGTGGCGCAGCGTCGCGTCGAGACCGGGCGGCGGGTCGAGCTCGCGGGGGCTGGCCCGGAGGCGCTCGACGAGCTGGGTGACGCTGCGGTGGAGCGTCGCGTCGATCGGCTCGGCGTCGAGGCCGGCGGCGATCGCCTCGGAGACCCGGACCCGGCGGCGACCCGCGACCGCGGCGACCGCCGACGGGTCGGGCCGGTGCCAGCGGTCGTCGATCCGGACGAGCGGGTCGCCGAGCCGCTCGGCCAGGCTCCGATCGAGCGTGGTGGTGGCGCCGCCGATGCGGGCGACGAGGCGGAGGTCGAGCCAGTCGTCGAGGGCGAGGCCGTCGGTGGGCAGCGGGGCGGTGGTGACCTCGACGCCGAGACGGTCGGTCGAGACCGACACCGGCCAGCGGACCTCGGCGCCGACACCGTCACCGTCGAGGAGGCGGCGCAGGTCGGCGTCCTGAAGCGCGACCGGCGGGGACAGGAGCGCCTCGCCGAGCTCGGGCCACGCCGCGCCCACCGAACGCAGGCCCCGGCGGACGTCGGCCTGAGGGCTCGGCCCGAGGAGCGCCCGGACCCGGCTGGAGCACGTGCGCAGCTCCCGCACGGGGACGACGGTGTCGGTGTCGAACGGCGACGCCACCGCTGCCTCGATCGTCCACGTGTCGGCCCGGTGGACCGGTTCGCCGACGAGGAGGACGAGCGTGGCCCGGGGCCGCTCGTCGGGGCCGTCGTCCGAGCCCGCCTGCCTGGTCGCCGGTCGTTCGGCGGCGGCCGCTTCGATGCCGGCGGCCAGGCACGCGAGGTCGCGGGCCGCGCCCCGGCCGCCGTGGCGGTTGAGGAGGTCGCGGACCTGGGCGAGCCAGGCGACGGCCTCGCTGTCGGTCGGTTCGCCGGCCCGCAGCCGGCCCTCGGCGATCAGCCGGTCGACCACCCGGACCGCGGTGGCCCAGACGGCGACGGTCGGGTGGAGCGGCCCGTCCTCGGGCACCGACCGGAGGGCGGCGAGGGCGTCGGGGAGAGGGAGGTGGTGCTCGTCGGCCTCGTCGCCCGAGCTGCTCCCGAGCGCGAACGTGGACGCGAGCGCCGGCCATGCCGGCGCGAACCGCAGCGGTTCCCCGTCGTCCAACACGGAGACGGACCGTACCAGTTCGCGCCGAACGGTTGTTCGATCCTGCTGCCGTCGCCGCCACCACCAACCCGAACTGGCGGGAGAAGACGACGGTGCGCAGAGCAGGAACCCACGCCAGTTCGGTGGGGGTGGGGTCAGCGCGGGTCGGTGGCGAGGTGCGCGACGAGGTCGTCGTGGATCCGTCCGTTCGAGTAGACGCCGCCGGGACCGTCGATGGTGGCCACGCCGTCGAGGTTCGTGAACCGGCCGCCCGCCTCGGACACCAGGAGCGACGGCGCCGCATGGTCCCACGGGCCGCCGCCGAACACGACGAACGCGTCGAGCGTCCCCATGGCGACGAGGGTCGCGCCGTTGGGCACCCCGTGGCCCCACGACGGGCGCGTCCCGACCCGCAACCGCTCGTCCGCCGATGGCGGCCACGCCGCCACCCGCGCTCGCACCAGGTCGTCCCCGGTGGACACGGCGAGTCGTTCCGGCGGCGGGTCGGCGTCCGGGGCCACGAGCCAGGCGCCGCCGTCGGCGAGAGCCAGCCACCTGCGGGCGAGCGCGGGCGCGGTCGCGACGCCGGCGAGCATCCGTGTGCCGTCGGCCAGCGCGATCAACGTCGACCACTCCGGTCGGTCGTCGATGAACGCCGCCGTGCCGTCGATCCCGTCCACGATCCAACGCCGGCGCCCGGTTCCCGCCGACGGGCCGAGCTCCTCACCGAGGAAGCCGTCGGCCGGGCGGGCGCGACGGCACGCGTCGCGAATCGCCTGCTCCACGGCCACGTCGACCTCGGTGACCGGGGTGCCGTCGCGCTTGGCCCAGCCCCGGTACGCGCCGTTGCGGAACGCCGGGAGGCTGATCGCGTCGGCCACATCGGCGAGGCTGGTCAGCAGCTGCTCGTCGGACTCGTCCTCCGCGCCCACAGGGCGGATCGTAGGAGCGTCACCAGCCGCCCGCCGCGGTGAGTCGGGTCACCGAGCGGCAGCGGCAAGCGTCGCCACCCGGACGGTGGCCGAGGGAGCGGGCCACGTGGTCAGGGGAACCGGGGATGCAGGTAGTCGTGGACGATCGCGACGTCGATCCCGGCGGCGGCACGTTCGATGACGTCGCCCGCCCTGCGGCCGAGCTCCTCGGCGACGAGCTCGTCGGCGATGGTGCGGGCACCCAGCCGGCGCAGCTCGTCGAGGATCTCGTCGTCGGGCAGGTGGACGACCAGTCCATTGGCCGCCACGTCGATGTCGCTGCCGTGGGGGACGCCCGCGGCCTCGAGCGCGTGCTGCACGTCGTTGCGGGCGGCGCCGAGCTCGAGGAGCGAGTGGTCGACGACGGTGACCGGCGGGACGTCGTCGAGGTCGAGCGCGCGGGCGATCCGTGTGAGCTCCGTGCGCAGGCGCTCGGCGGCGTCCTCGGACGACACGAAGTACTCCCGTGCACCGCCGTCGGCGTAGTCGACGACCTCACCGGCCCAGTCCCCGCCGACGTCGTCGGGGAGCCACATCGTGTGTTCCGACCAACGCAGGTCCAGCTCGGCGAGCCGTCGCGCCTCGTCGATGTCGAGCCCCCACTCCTCGACCAGCTGCGCAGCCCGGTGGCCGAGCGCGGCGTCCTCCGGCGGGATCGTGGACGGTGGGAACGTGGTCTCGGCCCACCACTCGTCGTCGGCGACGTCGATCGTCCCGCAGGCCGCCGCCGGGGGCGGCACGTGGGGGCCGAGCCACGGGGCGACGGCGAAGCTGGTGGGGCCGGCCTGCATGAACGGCTGCTCGAACTGACCGCCTCGCGCGGAGCGGGACCACTCCCCGTCCTCGTAGACGCTGTAGTACGGCACGCCGACCAGGGGCGTCCACCGCAATAGCAGGGTCGTGCGCTCGGTCTTCTCGGCGGTGCAGGTCAGTTCGATGGCGCCGGCTCCGTCGCCCGAGGTGGTCGGCGTCGTCGTCTCGGTGAACCCGGGGACGTCGACGGTGGTGTCGGTCGTCCGGGCATCGGCCGACGCCGAGCCCGACACCTCGGTGGTGGCGCGGAGCGTCCGCCCGTCGTCGACGACGTCGGGTGCGCACGCGCCCGCAGCGAGGACGAGCGCGGCGACCGCCGCGACCCGGCGCCGTGCGCGTGCCGCCCGCGCCCGGGCACCGCCCGCCGGCGACCGGGGGGTGATCGTGGAACGTCGCACCGCCATGCGGTTTCGACGATCGGAGGGCCGGTGAGGTTCCCGGCCCTGCGCTCTCAGCCGGTGGGTGCGTCGGCGACGGCGGTGAGTTGGGTGACCGAACAGCGCCAGGTGTCGCCACGGCGGACGTAGACGTCGGTCGTCCACTCGTCGTTGGTGAACTCCTCACCGTCGAACGCGCCCGTGTTCTGCACCCGGCTGACCACGACGGCGACGTCGTCGAACAGACGGACGTCGACGATCTCGTGGCTCATCGTGTGGTGGGTCAGCAGCCCGTTCCGCACGACCTCGAGGAACCGGTCGCAGGTGATGATGCCGGTCGCGCCGATCAGCACCCAGTCCGGCTCGGCGTAGCGGGCGATGGCGTTGGGATCGTCGGCCACGATGGCTTCGTCCCAAGCGGTCGCGACCGCGTCGAGCTCGGCGTGGATCGCGGCGTCGGGAGCCGAGGCGGTGGGTGGCGTCGAGGTGGTCATGGGGCCATCGTGCGCCCCGTTCGGCCGGCCGTCTTGGACGAACGGGACCAACCGTCGTCGCGGGCCGGGTTCAGTCGATGACGAGGCGGTGGGTGGCGTCGCTGTGGAGGTGGTCGGTGGCGCGGGCGAGGAGGCCGGTGTCGGAGCCGACGGCGATGAAGCGGGCGCCGCGGTTGCGGTACTCGGTGGCGATGTCGAGGTCGGCGGCGAGGACCCCGGCCGGCTTGTGCTCGGCGATCCGCTCGATGGCGTCGCCGACCATGGCCACGACCTCGGGGTCGTTCGCCCGGCCCGGGTAGCCGGTGGACGCCGACAGGTCGGACGGGCCGATGAACACGCCGTCGACGCCGTCGACCGCGACGATGTCGTCGAGTGCGTCGAGCCCGGCCTGCGTCTCGATCTGCACGAGCAGGCACATCTCGTCGTTGGCCTTCGCCGCGTAGCCCTCGATCCGGTTCCACCGTGCCGCCCGGGCGAGGCCGGTGCCCATGCCCCGGTAGCCGGCCGGCGGGTAGGAGATGGCGGCGACCAGGTCGCGGGCCTGGTCGGCCGACTCGACCATCGGCACCAGGAACGTCCGGGTGCCGATGTCGCACAGCTGCTTGAGCCCGGCGGCGTCGCCGATCACCGGGCGCACCACCGGCTCGGCGTCGTAGGCGGCGAGGGCCTGGAGCTGGTGGAGCGTGGTGCGCAGGTCGTTGGGGGCGTGCTCGCCGTCGACGACCAGCCAGTCGAACCCGGCGCCGGCGGCGATCTCGGCGGCGATCGTGTCGGCCAGCGCGACCCACAGGCCCAACAGGGTCTCCCCGGCGGCCAGGCGGTGCTTGAACTGGTTCGGCGGCAGGTCGGCCATCGGGTGCTCCTCGGGCGATGTGGCGGCGTGGCGGCGGTCGGTCGGGTGGCGAGCTGCGGGCTGCCCGGGCGGGCGGGCCCGATCGCACGAGTCCGGCGGGACGTGCCGACGGACGAGCTTGTCAGACGAATCCGTTCTGGTCGGGCGAGCCCGGCCGACGAGGTCCGCAGGGCGAACCGGTCCCGGCGGCGCGGGCCCGACGGCCGGGCGTTCAGACGAAGTTCACGCCGAACGAGCCGAGGGGACCGAAGTCGACGGCGAACGTGTCGCCGGCGACCACCGGGACCGGCCGAGTGAACGAGCCGGCTAGGATGACCTGGCCGCTCTCGAGCCTCAGCTCGTGGTCGGCGTACCGGCGGGCGAGCCAGGCGATGCCACGGGCGGGGTGGCCGAGGACGCCGGCGGCCAGGCCCGTCTCCTCGATCACCCCGTTGCGCGTCAGCGTCGCGCCGACCCACCGCAGGTCGACGGCGTCGGGGCGCACCGGTCGGCCACCGGTGACGATGCCGGCATCGGCGGCGTTGTCGGCGATCGTGTCGACCACGGTCCGGGACCGGCCGGTCTCGGGATCGACCCGCCACGTGCGCGCCGCGATCAGCTCGACCGCCGGCACGACCCACGCGGTGGCGTCGAGCACGTCGGTCACGGTCACGTCGGGCCCGGCCAGGGGCTCGGCCAGCACGAACGCCAGCTCGACCTCGATGCGGGGGTCGATGAACGCCGCGGCTTCGATGTCGTCGCCGTCCTCGAACACCATGTCGTCGAGCAGGACACCGGAGTCGGGCGTGTCGATCTTCATCGCCTGCTGCATCGCCCGCGACGTCAACCCGATCTTGTGGCCCACGACCCGTCGGCCCCGGGCGACCTTTCGGGCGACCCACGCCGCCTGCACCGCATAGGCGTCGTCGATGGTCATGTCCGGGTGGGCCGCGGTCGACTGGCGGGCCGGGGTTCGGTGCTGCTCGGCCTCGTCGAGGATGGCGGCCTCGGCCTCGATGGTGATCTCGGACAGGGTGGTCATCGGCCCTCCTCGGGCTCGGGGCGCGGCGGCGTGGCGGGGGCGTCGGCGAGGCGGGCGAGCAGGTCGTAGAGCGTGTCCAGCGGCTGGGGGCCGAGGTGGTCGGCGATGGCGGCGTAGATCCGCTCCGATGACGGGCCGACGGTGGCGACCAGCTCCGCGCCGATCGGGGTGATCGTGATCCGGGCCCGGCGCTGGTCGTGGAGCACCGAGGCCCGGCGCACCATCCGCCGGGCCTCGAGCCGGCCGAGGATGCGGGACAGGCTCGGACCGAGCAGGAAGGTGCGCTCGGCCAGCTCGCCGATCTCGAGGCCCTCGGGCTCGGCGTCGAGCGCCCGCAGCACCCGCCACTGCTGCTCGGTCAGGTCGTGGTCGGCGAGCAGCGGGCGGAACGACGCCATGATCGCCTCCCGGGCTCGCAGCAGTGCCATCGGCAGGGAGTGCTCGAAGTCGCGCAGCGCTCGGCGGTCGGTCACGACGGGTGCCGCCGGTTACCGGTCGGCCGGTTCCTCGTCGGCCACGGTGTTGGTGAGCACACCGAGCTCGGGCACCGAGACCTCGACGACGTCGCCCGGACGCAGCCACACCGGTGGGTCGTGGCGGGCGCCGGCACCGGTGGGGGTGCCGGTGAAGATCAGGTCGCCCGGCCGCAGCGTCGTGAACGTGGACAGGTAGTTGACCTGGTAGTCGAGCGGGAACGCCATCGTCGCCGGCGTGTCGTCCTGGCGGAGCTCGCCGTTGACCGTGGTCGTGAGGTGCAGCTGCTCGAACGCGGCGAGGAGCTCGGCCCCGTCGGTCGTGTCCGCCACCAGCTCGTCGACCGTCGTGATCCACGGGCCGATCGAGCCGCTGCGCTCCCAGTTCTTGCCCTGGGTGACGTTGAACTTGGCGTGACGCACCCAGTCGCGGATCGTGCCCTCGTTGCCGAGCGTGAGCCCGGCGACGTGGTGGAGCGCCCGCTCCCGGGGGATCCGCCGGCCGGCGCGGCCGATCACCGCGACGATCTCGCCCTCGTAGTCGAGCTGCTCGCTCTCCGCCGGTCGCAGCAGCGGTGCGCCGTGGCCGGTGAGCGAGTCACCGAAGCGCACGAACACGCTGGGATAGGACGCCTCGGCCGAGCCGTCGCGGTACTCGGCGTTGCGGCCGCCGTAGTTCACGCCGATGCAGAAGATCTTGCCCGGCCACGGCACCGGCCGATCGAAGACGACGTCGTCGATCAGGTGGTCGGGCTCGGCGCCCTCGGCGAGGGCGCGGGCGTCGTCGAGGCGCTCGGCGGTGAGGAGTGCGCCGACGTCGGCCACGTCGGGAAGTCGGCGGCCGAGCTCGACGATCCCCGTGCCATCCGCGGTGACCGCACCGAAGGTCGAGGTGCCCCCGACCGAGTAGCTGACCAGGCGCATGGCGACCCCCTCCTGCATCCTCGACCCGCTCCCGGCCGGTGGCACGAACCACCGAACCAGGAAGGTGTTGAACATGTTAAGCATCTCCGCGACGATCGTTCAATCGGGGCCGGCCGATCGGGGTTGCCGGCCGTTCGGGAGGTCGCCATGGACACCGCCCACAACTTCGACGAGCTGGCGAAGCTGGCCGACGAGCACCTCGGCCGGTTCGCCGGGTCGCCGGTCAACCACCTGATCGGCGGTGAGCGTTGGGCCAGCACCGACGGCACCACGTTCGAGACCCGTTCGCCGATCGACGGTGCCCGCCTCGCGGACGTGGCCGCCGGCAGCGTGACCGACATCGACCGGGCCGCCGACGCCGCGGCGGGCGCGTTCCGGGCATGGCGCGACACGCCGCCGAAGAAGCGCCGGGCGATCCTCCACGACCTCGCCGACCTCATCGAGGAGCGGGCGACCGAGATCGCGGTCGTCGAGTGCGTCGACACCGGCCAGGCGTTCCGGTTCATGAGCTCGGCCGCCCACCGCGGCGCGGAGAACTTCCGCTTCTTCGCCGACCGGGCCCCGGGCGCGGCCGACGGGGTCTCGCTGCCCGACGAGCACTTCGTCAACTACACGATGCGGCGGGCGATCGGCCCGGTCGGCGTGATCACCCCGTGGAACACGCCGTTCATGCTCTCCACCTGGAAGATCGCCCCCGCCCTGGCCGCAGGGTGCACGGTCGTGCACAAGCCGGCCGAGTGGAGCCCGCTCACCGCGTCGCTCCTGTCCGAGCTCGCCCTCGAGGCCGGCCTGCCGCCCGGTGTGCTCAACACCGTGCACGGGATGGGCGAGACGGCGGGGAAGGCGTTGACCGAGCACCCGGCGATCGCGGCGATCGCGTTCGTCGGCGAGTCGGCCACCGGTTCGCTGATCCAGGCCCAGGGGGCGCCGACCCTCAAGCGGGTCCACTTCGAGCTCGGCGGCAAGAACCCGGTGATCATCTTCGAGGACGCCGACGTCGCCCGGGCCGCCAAGGCCGCGGCGTTCATGATCTACAGCCTCAACGGCGAGCGCTGCACCTCGTCGAGCCGGCTGCTGGTCGAGCGGTCGGTCCACGACGACGTCGTCGCCCGCCTCGCCGACGCGGTGGCCGCCATCCCCGTCGGTCACCCGCTCGACCCGGCCACCGTCGTCGGGCCGCTCATCCATCCCGCGCACTGCGAGAAGGTGCGCAGCTCCCTCGATCTCGCCCCGACCGAGGGGGCCCGGGTCCTCGCCGGGGAGGTGCCGGCCGACCTCGACCACGCCGGCGGCTACGTCGCGCCGACCCTGCTCGTCGACGCCGAGCCGTCGATGCGCATCGCCCGCGAAGAGATCTTCGGGCCGGTCCTGACGGTGATCCCGTTCGACGACGAGGCCGAGGCCGTCGCCATCGCCAACGACGTCGACTACGGCCTCGCCGGCTACGTGTGGACCGGCGACACGGGTCGGGCCCATCGGGTGGCGCGGGACCTCGACGTCGGCATGGTCTGGGTCAACTCCCAGAACGTGCGCCACCTGCCGACCCCGTTCGGGGGCACGAAGCGCAGCGGCATCGGCCGCGACGGCGGCGACTACAGCTTCGACTTCTACATGGAGACCAAGAACGTCGCCGTCGCCTACGACACCCACCCCGTGCCCGACCTCGCCGGCTGAGGTCGCGCCTTAACGGTCGGCCATGCCTGCCAACCACCGTCGTTCTCTGTTGGGCGCGCTCTTCGCTTCACCACATACCTCGAAGGCCGTTCGTGTCCCAGCCGACCGAGGTGAGTCGGCTCGCAGGCCGCCAGTGGTGGGCGCCCTGATGAGCGAGCCACTTCCGTTGGTCGCAATCAGCCGGCAGTTCTCCGGTCGTGCGACACCACGTACTACGTCGACCATGTCCGGAGCACGTCGCCCCGACGTCGTCGCGGTCGGGTATAGGCGCTGAAGGGCTTCGGGGATCACACGCGATCGTCAGCCTCTGCGATGCCTCTCCGCCCAGGCCACCTCAGTGTCACACCCTCGGGTCAGACTGGGGTGGGTATCGATTGCCGATTGGAGGCACGTATGCCGACCTACGACCAGCGGAGGCGCCTGGGTGAGGCTGTCCAGACGGCCGAGCGGAAATACGAGCTGGCGAAGAGTTCCGCCAAGCGGACGGGGCGGCCAACGCCGATACGGCACAAGTGCTTCATTTCGTATCATGGTGCCGACATTGAAGGCGTCACGGACTTCGTGGAGGACTTCAACGAGGTGTTCATCCCTCGCGTCGTCGGGGTGTCCGACAGTGATCACTTCAAAGACCCCGTGACGAGCCAAGACGAGGAGTACATCAAGTCCCAGATTGGCACAAAGTATCTATCTGACTCTACTGTCACGATCCTATACGTGGGGAAGTGTACGTGGGCGCGCAGGTACGTGGATTGGGAGCTCTCGTCATCGTTGCGCAACAGCAAGTTGAACAAGCGGAATGGCCTTCTGGCAATTACGCCGGCCGACCGTTCGACGGGAAGGTTGCCCGAGCGGTTCTCGGACAATTGGACGAAGGGCAATACGGGCTACGCCCGCTACTACTACTACCCGAGGCGTGACTCGTCGTTGCGAGATTGGATCGAAGACGCCTTCGAGGCGAGGAAGACGAGGATGGGTCTCATCGACAACCGTCGACGCTTGCGGCAACGGAACTCCCGCTGTCCTTGACAGCGGACCGGACTGCGGGAACCGACCTCGGTCTCGTGCGGAGCCGCCGAGTCTGGTCTGGTCGTTGGGGCTGGTTAGTTCCGTGATGTGAGTGAAGTGCGGGTCCGTTGCTTCAGTGTTGTGTGTCGATTGTACTTAGCTGGATATGAGCATCGTTCGTCGGTTTGGGCTACGTATCTTGAATGGGGTGGCTCGACCAGCTCTGTTTCGGCGCCGGCCGCTACCTTGGTTGCCTAACGCAGCGTAGGTGTCATTCGGTGCACTGAAGGATCGGCGCTCCCTCGGAGCGTGAGGTGCCAATAGGTCGGACTGGGATCGGGCTGCAGACTGGGTCGTGCTGGCTTAGCCCTCAACGGTGAAGATGTCAGCGAGGTCGTCGAGGATCTCGTGGGCGCCGAACATGCCGGTGGCCGACATCCACGTCTCGTCGGGGACCGGGTACGCCGAGTCGTTCTGGACGGCGCCGAGTGAGGACCACAGCGGGCGGGCCTGGAGCTCGGCGACCTGCTGCTCGACGTCGGCGTCGTCGCGGACGGTGTAGAAGAGCACGTCCGCGTCGGCGAGGCCGATCTCCTCCTCGCTGATCTGGCGGATGAACTCGTCGGTCGACTGCTGGCTCTCGGGCCGGGCGAGGCCGGCATCGGCGAGCACGACGCCGCTGAAGCTGACCGGCTGGTAGAGGCGGATGTGGTCGAGGAACCGCACGACCGAGATCGTCGGGTCGTCGTGGGCGTCGTTGATCGCCGCGCCGATGCCGGCGGCGCGCTCCTCGTACGCGCCGATCTTCTCGGCGGCCAGGTCCTCCCGGCCCGTGGCCTCGGCGGTCAGTCGGATGTTGTCCTTCCAGCCGCCGCCCGCCGACTCGGTCGCGATGGTCGGGGCGATGGCGGCCAGCTCGTCGTAGATGGTCTCGTGGCGCACCGCGGCGGTGAGGATGAGGTCGGGCTCGAGCTCGACGATGGCCTCGAGGTTGGGTGACAGCAGGTCACCGACCCAGGTAGCGTCGGCGGCGTGGGCGTCGATGGCGTCGCCGAAGTAGTCGGGGAGCGACCCGTTCGGGTCGTCGTAGGTCGTGTACCCGACGAGCGGGAGCTCGAGCGTGAGCGCCGCGTCGACCAGCGACATGTCGAGCGCCACGACCCTGCTCGGCTCGGCCGCGACCTCCGCCGTGCCGAGCGCATGCTCGACGGTTCGGGGGAAGTCCGCGGCGTCGGCTGCCGCCGTGGTGGTGGACGCGGCGTCCGCTGCGGGCGCGGTCGTGACGGTGTCGTCGCCTGCGGTCGCGGTCGTCGTCGACGGCGCAGCATCGTCGTCGTCGCCACCGCAGCCGGCAACGAGGACGACGAGCGCGACGACACTCGCCGCGAGGGCCCGATGGGCACGTCGATGTCGTGACGAGAAGGTTGCTTCTGTACGCACGACAGGCATGCTTACCATTCGCCGCTCGGTGGCGACAACTGCAGCAGCCGTCGACCCGGTCGGCCGTCGTGGCGCGTCGCGTCCGATCGCTGCTCCGGATGGACACGTCTCGATGACACGGCGATCCTGGTCGTCCGGCGCTCGCGAGCACCCGACGGGCCACGTCGCGAGCGTCTGCCCGCCAGCGGGTCGGAGCCCGCGGAAGGATCGTCGTGCGTCTCAGTCCGGCCGCCCGTATCGGCGGTGCCGGCATGCTGGCCCTGGTGGTGACCTACGGCATCGGTCGCCAGGCATACGGGCTGTTCGTGCCGACGTTCCGGCAGGAGTTCGGCTTGTCGCTGGACGTGCTCGGCTTCTACGCCAGCGCAGCTCAGGCCGGCTACCTCGTGGCCGCCGTGGTCACCGCGGTCGTGACGGCCCGGCTCGGGCAGGCCGTGCCGGTGGTGTCGGGATGTCTGGTGCTCGCGGTCGGCGCGGCCATGACGGCAACCGCGCCGGGGCCGGCGCTCCTGGCGGTCGGGACGACGGCGGCGGGCACCAGTGCGGGCGGGTCGTGGGCGCCGTTCTCGGACGTGGTGGAGGCCCGGGTCCCGCCGTCGGGGAGGCGGCGAGCGCTGGCGCTGGTCAACGCCGGCTCGCCAGTGGGCCTCGTCGTGGCGAGCATGCTCGTGCTGGTGGCCGGCGACCGATGGCGGGCGGTCTGGTGGGTGTTCGCAGCGATCGGGCTCGTTGCGGCCGCAGTGGCCCGGAAGGTGCTCGCCGACGGTCCGCCACGCCCGGCGGGGAACCGGTCCCGGCCCCGGACCCGGTGGTTCCTCAACGCCCGGTCGGCCCGGCTGCTCGTCGTGACGTCGGGGTTGTCGATCACCTCGGGCGCCTACTTCGCCTATGCGCCCGACACGGCACGCGACGCCGGGCTGGCCGCGTGGAGCGGTCCGGCCATGTGGGCCGTCCTGGGCACCGCAGGTGCCGTCGTGGGTGTCTTCGCCAGCGCGTTCGCCGACCGGTACGGCCTGCGGGCGCCCCTGGCGGTGACGCTCCTCCTGGTCGGCGGATCGACGCTGGTCCTGCTCGTCGCACCCGGGTCGCTGATCGCCGCGCTGGGCTCGGCCGCGCTGTTCGGGGTGGGGTTCACGACGGGCTTCGCTCTGGTGGTGATGTGGAGCCAGCAGGTCTTCGACGATCGCCCGACCACCGGCTTCACGCTGGCGATCGTGTTCGTCGGCGCCGGGTTCGTCGTCGGGCCGAGCCTGTTCGGCGTGCTCGCCACCCGCATCGACCGCCCGGTGGCGCTGCTCGCCACGGCCGCCCCGGCGCTGCTGGTCGCGCTGGTACCTCCTGCGTCGAGAGACCGGGCCGACGCCCGGGCGTGAGATCCACCCCGTTCCCGATCTCGCCGGTCGACCAGAGGACCAGCCGCTGACCGCAGCTCGTCCGTAGGCGAGCGAGGACCAGCCAGCCGCTGACCGCAGCTCGTCCGGAGGCCGTCAGGCCGATGGCGAGCGAGGCTCAGCCGCTGACCGCAGCTCGTCCGTAGGCGAGCGAGGACCAGCCAGCCGCTGACCGCAGCTCGTCCGGAGGCCGTCAGGCCGATGGCGAGCGAGCCTTAGCCGCTGACCGCAGCTCGTCCGTAGGCGAGCGAGGACCAGCCAGGACCAGCCAGCGTCGAGGGCGAAGAAGCCTTCGGGGATGGCGTCGGTGTGGACGGTGCGCTCGCAGGTGGCGAGGTCGGTGACGCGGAGGTCGGCCAGCCGGGCGTCGACCACTCCCGCCAGGTGCCCGAGCCGTTGACGTCGGTCGACCGTCGGGTCCTGTCGTGGAGGGTGTGATCTCCGTGCGAATGATCGTCAGGGTTCCCCAGTACGGGCGACGACGCAATCTTTCAGCCGTGTTACGTTGCTGGCGGTCGGCCGATGTGACCGGCGCCACGTTCTTTGGGGGTTTCCTCGCTGGCGCACCGGGCGATCGCCGAGTCGGCAGACAGTCGAGCGCCGCGAGGCACGTGCGAAGCGAACCCGGGAGGCTCAGGAGGCCCGGGGATGGAACGCACGGATCCACGTTCCCGAGGTTGTGGACGCGACTCCTCCCCGTCCGGGGAGACCGCCGGGACCTCGACTGCGGACCGACTCGACAGGAGAGCGGGCCGTGCCCATCGGGCACGGCCCGCCTCCGCGTCCGGCCCCTACCGAACGGAACCCACCTGAACTGGACCGCGCAGAATGCCGCCCGTGGCACGATCGACGGGGACGAGGCGGGCCAGCGGTTCGTGGATCTCATGGAGGCCGACCTCCCCTCCCCGGACACGCCGGTGCTCGACGCCGAGCGCAGCCGGCTCGTCA
>JAXHUH010000185.1:0-11619 GCA_034211175.1 Actinomycetota bacterium | reverse complement strand
CTCGCCCGGGCGAGCGACACCCGCCTCCTCCAGTGGCTGGTGGTGGCGGGCGAGCGGGCCGCGTCGGTGGCCCTCCACACGCCGAGCCCGCCCGCGCTCCCGGTCGGCTGACCGGAGGGTGCGGCCGGGCGGGCCCCGGTCAGGAGGCGCTGAGAGGCCGGTCCGCCGACCACAGGTCCGCGAGGTGGCACACCCCGAGGACCTTGGCGACGAAGGCGTCCGCCCCGGTGATCTCCAGGCGCCGCCCCTCGATGACGAGCTGTGCGTGCAGCTCCAGGAGGGTCGTGATGGCCGCGGCGGAGATGAAGCGCACGTGGCGGAAGTCGAGGCGCAGGTCGCCGTCGACGGCGTCGGCCCGTTCGCGGGCCCATCCGCCGAACGCCGGAGCGCTCGTCACGTCCAGCTCGACGAAGGGCACCACGATCCTCCCGTCACCGCGGGCCGGCTGCGCCGGTTCGGTCTGGTGATCCGGTTTGCCCATGAGGACCATGGTCCCGCACCCGAACCCCCCTTCGCCTCACCCCCAGGGGTGGTGTGGGCCTCGAATTCGTGCAAATCTGGGGCCCATGGCGAGCAGTGCACGGCTCCGGGTGGCGCTGGCGAACGACTTCGAGCTGATCCTCGTCGGGCTCAAGTCGCTCCTGGCCCCGTTCGAGGACCGCATCGACCTCGTCGACACCACGGTCGACGAGGACGACGCGATGGACCGGCGGGTCGACGTCGCGCTCTTCGACGACTTCGCCCACGGCGGGACGGCCGACAGTCGCCTCCGCTCGCTCCTCGACGACCCCAAGGTCGACCGCGTCGCGGTCTACACCTGGCAGATCGAGACGGTCTCGGTCGATCGTGCGCTCACCGAGGGGGTCGCCGGGTACTTGAGCAAGGGGCTGCAGGCCGCCGATCTCGTCGATGCACTGGAACGGATCGGACGGGGCGAGACGGTGGTCAGCCCCAGCCCCCGCACCGATCGCCACACGCCGTCGGAGCGGACGTGGCCCGGCGCGGACCTCGGCCTCTCGGAGCGCGAGAGCGAGATCCTGGTCCTGATCGCCGAGGGGTCGAGCAACGCGCACATCGCGGAGGTCGTGCACCTCTCGCCGAACTCCGTCAAGACCCACATCCGCAACGCCTACCGCAAGATCGGCGCCCAGACCCGGGCGCAGGCGGTCCGGCTCGTCGTCGACGCCGGCATGACCCGCCCCGCGGGAGCGATCCCCGCCGGTTGAGGTGTCCACGCCGTGCCGGAGCGCGGTCTCAGGGCTCGATCGACACCTCGGGGCCGAGCACCGCGCCCCGCTCGAGCCGGAGGCGATCGCCGCTCCAGAAGCGACCGGGGTCGTACCAGTTCGCCGGTCGGTCGTCCGCCAGCAGGCCCATGCGCTCGTAGGTGATCGCCAGCAGCTGGGCGCAGAACACCGCGTGGAGCGATGCCGTGCGCCGGAGGCGACCGATCAGCCAGGTGCGGGCGAGCACGAGCGGCCCGGGGAACGCGGCCCCGCTGTAGTCGGCGACGACGTGCAGGAGGCGGTTCTCCATGGCCCGATCGACGTGGGCGTCGAGCTGACGCACGTAGGCGCGCTGGCGGTAGCGGCCGGTCCACAGCTCGAGCGCCTCGTCCATGCGGTTGAGCTGGGCGCCCCGGTGGCGGTCGGCCGTCCAGACGTCGGTCGCGCCACGGCCGAGCTCGGTGTGCCACAGCAGCGGGGGCAGGTCGTCGAGCGCCACCGCCATCGCGACGTGGTTGACGGGGCTGTTGGTCGTGAACCGGATCGCCCGGTCCGCCAGGGTCGGGCCCCGGAACAGCCAGATGTCGCCGGTTGCCGCGGCGTCGATCGCCTCGGCGAGGTTCGGCGTGACGGGCGGCACCGGCGGTACGGTAGCTGACGTGCGCTGGTTGAAGGTCTTCGGGATCGCCGGCCTGGTCGGGCTCGCCGCCACCGGGGCCGTCGTCGTGAGCAGGCGCCGGTCGTGGGAGGACTACGACGCGACCGAGATCAGCGAGCGCCTCCACCGTCGCCTGCAGGAGGCCGTCGAGGAGGCCGGGGTCATCGACCTGCGCGAGGCCTGACGGCGCCCCGGGCCCGACGGGCCCCGCTCAGCTCGCGTTCGGGTCGTCGGTGGGCGCGGCGGACGCCTCGGGCGACGCTCCCGCGGCCGCCATGCCGCTGTCGGTCAGGTCGACGACCACGTCCTCGGACTTGTCGGCGGCGTCGGTCGCCGCATCGGTCGCCTTCGCCGTCTTGTCGTTGACCTGCTCCTGGAGCTTGGTCGCCGTCTCACGGGCCTTGCCGGCTGCGGACTTCGCCGCCTGCTGTGCCTTCTCGGCGTCGGAGCTGAGCTCGTTCCGGCGCATGTAGGCGATGGCGCCGCCGGCGGCGACGACGAGGGCGAGGAGCTTCTTCACTGCACACCTTCCGATCCCGTTGGAGTGCTCCACATCCTCCCCGGCGGAAACACGCAGGTCAACGACCCGTTTCTTTGGCCCGCAAACCTTCGGCCCGCTCGACGAGCCCGCCGGCGTCGAGGTAGTCCTCCCACTCGGCGAGGTCGTCGGTCGGGCCGGACCACGCCCAGTCGTCGAGCGATCCGACGTCGGGACCCTCGGTCTGGAGCGTCGCCAGCTCCCGGAAGAGCAGCGCGTCGGCCAGCTGGTCCGTCAGGGCTGCGGCGAGCTTCGCGGCCCCGCGCACCGTGACCTCCCACTGGCCGGGCGCGGCCGGGATCTGCTCCAGGTGCCCGTAGTGCGAGAGCACGGCGGCGGTCGACTTGGCACCCCAGCCGGGGATGCCGGGGAAGCCGTCGGCGCTGTCGCCGACGAGGCCGAGGTAGTCGGGTATCGACGCCGGTGGTACGCCGAACTTGGCGATGACGCCGTCCTCGTCGACGATCTGGCGCTTGCGCCGGTCGAGCTGGACGATGCGGGTCCCGACGACGGCCTGGGCCAGGTCCTTGTCGGGGGTGCAGATGAGCACCCGCTCGACGCGCTCGTCATCGGCGGCGACCCTGGCCGCGGCGGCGAGGGCGTCGTCGGCCTCGTACTCGACCATCGCCCAGACGGTGAGGCCGAGCGCCCGGAGCGCGTCCTCGAGGATCGGGAACTGCGCCTTCAGCACCGGGTCGACGCCCTCGCCGGTCTTGTAGCCGGCGTAGAGCTCGTTGCGGTACGACTCGATCACGTGGTCGGTGGCCACGCCGACGTGGGTGGCGCCGTCCTCGAGCAGGCGCAGGAGGTTGTCGACCACGCCACGCACCGCACCGATCTCGGTGCCATCGGGTGCGGTGCGTGACGGCACGGCGAAGAAGTGACGGAACAGCTCGTAGGTGCCGTCGACGAGGTGCACCTGCATGACGTCCTCCTGCCCGCTGGGCGCGCGGCCGACGTGGGCCACCACGGCCCCGGGACCCAGGAGACTTCCACACCGGACCGGCCGAGGTGATCACCGCCGACCCGGCCCCCGGGCGGCCACGACCCGCCACCCGACGCGGGTCGCGACCCGGGCGGTCAGCCCACGCCGTCGGCCCAGCGCTCGAGCGCCTCCCAGTGGGCGTACCCGTCGACCACGAAGTCGGCAGGCGCCGACCCCGGGACGAGGGCGGCCACGACCGCACCGACGGCCGGGAGCAGCACGAGCAGCACGCAGGCGCGGAGCGGGAACGGCTTGATCACCGAGCCGCGGTCGTGGCGTTCGTGGAGCGCCGTCGCCACGTCGAGCGCGCGTTCACCGATCCGCGATCCGGGCCCCGATGCGGTGAGCCGACCGGGGAGCGGCCCGCGGCCGGGCGGCCACCGCCGACGTCGGCGGGTGATGAGGACGTACTGCGGCAGGAGGGCCAGGCCGACGACACGATCGAGCGTCACGGCCGAGGCCCGCCACGCCCCGTGCCAGAGGGCCAGGTAGCCGTGTCGGCCGACGACGGCCCACCCGGCAGCGACCAGGGCCACCGCCACGGCACCGGGCCGGAAGGCGATCGGCAGTGACGTCGACAGCCGGACCAGCGATCCGAGGGCCATCTCCGCGACGTTCATGTGGTCGCCCCCTCGGGACGTCCGCCCGGCGGGTCCGGGGCCGGCCCGGCCCGCTGGTGTCGCATCTCGTCGCGCCGTCGGGCGGCGAGCAGCTCGTCGACGTGGCGCTGGGTCGACTCGTCGAACGCCACGAGGACGCCGAGCACGCGGGCGGACAGCCAGCCCGGGGTGTCGAGCTCGGCATCGTGGAGGTCGGCGACCGCCGCGGCCAGCCGACGACGGGCCGCGCCGAGCCGCCCCAGCGTGTCGCCGCCGTGGGTCCGTTCGCCGGCGGCTGCGGCATCGTCGAGCGGTCCGAGCAGATCCGCGGCGAGCCGCACACGGCTGGTCAGCGTCGCGTCGAGCACCTCGGCGGCGGTGGCGATGTCGAGCCGGGCGACGGTCAGCGGGTCGACGACCCGCCACGCGACGAACAGCTCGACCGAGAGCCCACCGCCGCCATCGGTGTCGGGCACGTGCACCGAGCACAGCGAGTGACGTTCGCCGATGTCGACCCGGGCCCACGCCACCGGCCTCGCCCAGTAGCGCTCCGCGGCGGTCAGCCCGCCGTCGACGGCGACCGGGCCGCCGGCGCGGTCGACGAGGACCAGCGCCGTGCCGGCGCGCGCGCCGGGCAGCTGTCGGCGGCGAGCGGCGCGGGCACGGAACCCGGAGCCGGTCGGCAACCGGCCCTCGTCGAGGATCAGTGGGCGCCGGTTCCGGGCTCGCGCCGCGGCCGCGGCCTCGTCGTCGCTGACCGCCCCCACATCGATCGGCTCACAGCTCATGACAGAGCGCTCCCGTCCGAACCGCACGGGTGCACCGGGCATCTGTCGCGCCGCCGCTGGTTCCGGCCCGCCCTCCGGCCGCTTCGCACAGGTCTGGCACAGCCCCGCGCCCCTGTCCGCCCGCTCCGCTCGTGGACCTCCGCCGCGCCCCGGCTCCGGCCGGGTGACGAGGCTTCACGGTCCGGTGCCCATCGTAGGTGTCGTCGATGGATTCGCAACGATCGCCGCGCGCCCGGACGCGGAACGACCGCCACCCGGCGGTAGCGGGTGGCGGTCGTTCCCGGTGCGGCCGGCGGATGACCACACGGTGCGGAGCCCGGCCCGGTCGGGCGGGAGCGAGACGACCGGACCGGATCTCGCCGGCGTTTCGTTGCCGGCGCCGTACGTCTACCCACCTGACCGCAACCCAATCGCAACATCCCGAGAGCTCTTCGCGTCGACCCCGGGGCCGTCGTCACGACACGGACGCGAACCCGCCGTCCCGTGCTCCGGGACGGCGGTGCAGACGTCGGCGGCCGGCGAGCCCGGCGTGCGGCCTGACGGCTCGCCCGAGGCCCGGGTCGTTCAGTCGTCGGGCCGGCGCTCGACGCGTCGGGCCTCGTCGGGGACATCTCCGTCACTCTCCGAGAAGCCCCGAAGGCTCTCGGGCATCTCCTTGGCGCGCTTCGTGCGGGCGAGCTCGACCAGGTTCGGCGTCGCGTTGGCCCTCTGGTCGGACATGGCGTGCCTCGTGCGCAGAGGCGGCGTTCGCAGCCCCGGCGCCGGCACCCCGTCCCACCACCCTCGTCACCGAACCGCAATATGCTGCGGTTCCGGTGATGGGGCCTCAGGCCGGTGTCGAGACGGCCGACGGCTCCTGTGCCGGCGCGTCGGCCGCCGCGGAGGCGGCGAGCTCGACCGCACGCACGGCGAGCGCGGTGCGCACGTCGGCCGATGCCGCTCCGAACAACCGGGCACGCCATCGCGACGAGACCGCGCCGCACACCGACAACGCCGCGGCGTGCACGGAGCCGACGATCGCCGCCAGGACGAGGAGCTCACGACTGAGGGCGAGCTGGGTCCCACCGAGTGGGGCGGTGGCGACGATGCGCAGGTCCTGGCCCAGCCAGGTGGACGCGGACGACGGCTCGACGGCCACGAGGCCGACGACGATCGTGAACAGCGCGGCGATCACGCCGACGACGAGCACCGGGACCAGGGCGGTGAGCACGAGGACCGCCAACGCGTTGGCCCGCGCCCAGCGGTCGAGCGACAGGTGCGCACTCGCGGGCGCCACGCCGTCCTGACCGGTGCTCGACCAGTGACCGGCCCAGAGGGCGATCTCGCGGTCGTCGTCGAAGCGGCGGGCGTGGCGCAGCGAGATGGCGGACTGACCGAGCCCGAAGGCCGACCAGCCGAACCCGCCGAGCACCAGGAGCGCCGAGAGCTCGAGCACCGACAGCCCGGCGGCGACCCTCCACGTCGAGGCCATGGTGACGAGGCCGAGCACGATCGCGAACGCCGGGCCACCCCAGGTCCGCGCCACCGCGGCGACGACGCTGCGGGCCTGGCCGGCGGCGCGGCGCGCCACCCACCGGACCGGCGGGGCGATGCCGACGGCGTACGCGCCGTAGACGAGCCCGATGAACGACGCCGATGCCGCGAACGTCATCGCCGCGGCGCCGAACCACGGGTCGCCGAGGGCGGCGGCGAGGGCGGTCGGACCGAGCACGGCGCCGGCGACCAGCAGCGCGTCGACGTGGGGGAGCCGGCGGATCCTGCCGACGCCGGAGCGGATCGGCCAGCTGGCGACCGAGCCGATGATCACGACCGAGGCGACGAGCACCTCGCGCTCGTTGCCGTAGAGCTGGTCACCGACGGCGACCAGGGCGCAGAGCACGGCCCACAGCGCGAGCGGGGCGGTGGCCGCCCGGTTCGCCCGTGGCCACGGATCGCGCGAAGCGGCCAGGTTCGGTAGGCCCCGAAGGGCCAACCATCGGTCGATGTCCCGCCGCCGCTCCGCCACGTGTGCCACTACGCGTGAACATAGCGGCCGTTCGGCCAAGAATGAACCACTCGGTTCACAACATATGTCGTGTACCGAGTGGTGACTGCAGGTCAGGGCGCCGGTGGCCACCGGAGAGGTGCACCACCTGCGCCCCGGACCGGTGCGTCAGCGGTCGCTGCTGACCTTCCCGACGAGGTCCTCGACGTCGCTCGCCGCCTTCTTGGCGCGGCGGTCGAACTTGACCTGCTCCTTGCGGGTCCGCGCCTCCGCCTTCCGAACGGCGCGGTTCAGCTTCCGTCGCGTCCGCCGGGCCTTGCGTCGGCTCCGGCGGCCGCCCTCCTCCATGCGGGCCAGGCTCCGCTCGGCCGTGGCCTCGAGCTCGGCGAGGCGCGTGCGCGCCTCGTCGGCCACCTCACGGCTCGCGGCCTGCGCATCCTTGGCCCGCTTCTTCTTCTTGGATCGTCCGAACATGGCGACAAGTCTTCCCGCGTTTACGGCACACGACACGGTTCGCGGCCAAACCGACCAGGACTTCTGTGGCGCGATCACCCGTCGGTCCGGACCGCGCCCCTGGTCAGCGGGCCGCGTCAGAGCGCGCGGAGATCCCCGGCGACCTCGGCAACGGCCTCCTTGGCGGCGGGCATGACCCCGCCCATCTGCCAGAACCCGTGGATCTGGCCGTCGTAGCGGTGGACCCGGACCGACACCCCGGCGTCACGCAACCGTGCCGCGTACGCCTCGCCCTCGTCGCGCAGCGGGTCGAACTCCGCGGTGAGCACCGTGGCCGGCGGCAGGCCGTCCAGCCTCGGCGCACGCAGCGGCGACGCCAGCGGGTCGGAACCGTCACCACCCCCACCCAGGTAGTGGTCCCAGAACCACCCCATCATGTCCCTGGTCAGGAAGTAGTCGTCCCCGTTGACCGAGTACGACTCGGTCCCGAGGTCGTGGTCGGTCACCGGGTAGATCAGCGCCTGATAGGAGATGGCCGGGCCGCCGGCGTCGCGGGCCCGCAGGGTCACGGCCGCCGCGAGGTTGCCGCCCGCCGAGTCACCACCGACCGCCAACCGCGTCGGGTCGGCGCCGATCGACGCGGCGTTGGCGGCGACCCACTGCGTCGCGGCCACGCAGTCGTCGAGCGGCGCGGGGAACGCATGCTCCGGCGCCAGCCGGTAGTCGACCGACACGACCACGATCGGGGTCGCGTTGCACAGCGCCCGGCACGCCGGGTCGAGCGTGTCGAGGTCACCGAGGACCCACCCGCCCCCGTGGAAGTAGACGAGCACGGCGTGCGGGCCGGGCGCGAGCGGCGAGTAGATCCGGATCGGGATCTGCCCGCCGGGCCCCGGGATCGTCCGGTCCTCCACGGACCCGACGTCCTCGCCCGGTCCGCCGAGGTCGGCGAGCGCCGCTGCGACCTCGCGGGCCTCGGTGGGCGACATCTCGTTGAGCGGCGGCTGATCGGCCTCGGCCATCTGCTGGAGCAGGGCCTGGGCGGCAGGATCGAGTGGCATGGTCGTTTCCCCCCGGAGACGCACGTTCGACACCTGTGAACGCCCTCTCCGGCCGACGCCGACCCCCCGACCGGCGCACCGGCCATCGACCGGAGGGACGCGACAGCAGTCTCGCCGCAGGTCAGCCGTCGATCAAGCGATCGTTCAGGCGATCGCCGGGTCCACGGCCCCGGCGCTCACGGCTCGATGCCGTCGGGCCAGCCGGGCACCCCGTCGTCGAGCTCGACGCCCATCGTGTTGAGGAACCCCGACACGAGCCGGTAGTTGCCGGCGACGACGACCAGCTCCACGAGCGCCGCCGGGTCCCAGCGCTTCTCGAGCCGCGCCCAGGTCTCGTCGCCGACGCAGTCGTCGGAACACAGCTCGTCGGCCATGGCGACGAGATCGGCGTCGTCACCGACGAAGCCGGAGTCGGCCAACGGCAGGCAGAGCCGCCGGATCTCGTCGTCGGTGAGGCCGGCCCGTCGACCGATCAGGGTGTGCTGGCCGAACTCGTAGACGGCCCGGCAGTTCCAGCCGACCCGCAGGATGACGATCTCGCGCTCGCGCTCGGGGAGCACGCCCCGGTAGAGGAGGCCGCCGGCAAAGCGGTTGAACCGCTTGAACACCTGCTCGTTGTGGGCGAGCGTCGCCATGATGTTGAGTGGCTCGGCGCCCGGCGCGGCTCCGGCGATCTCCCGCTCCCGCTCGTCGAGCTCCTTCGGCGCCAGCCTCGCCCCGGCCGGTCGCCGGGTCACGGTGCGACCTCCGGCCCTGCGCTCGTCCTCGTGCTCACGTGGTCCCCCCTCGTCGTCTCGCGATCGTCGCCCGACCGGCGGGAACCGGTCGGCCTGGCTGGTCAGCCGGGTGTCTCGTCGGCCCCCGTCAGCACCGCGCCGAGGTCGGCGCGGGGGTCGGGGAGGCCCATCGGGTTCGGGAACGGGACGTCGCCCTCGGCGACGACCAGGCCCGAGAGCTCCTCGGTCACCGTCAGGAGGCGCTCCTGCGCATCGGTCGTGAGTGCGCCGAACGCCCGCGACGCGGCCAGGTCGGTCTGCTCCTCGATCACGAGCCGCAGGTTGTTCCCCCGGGCGGTCAGCGCGCCGTCGGCGTCGAGCAGTCCCCGCTCCCAGAGCCGGGCCGTCGCCGCCTCCCAGTCGGCCTCCGACCAGCCCCGCGCCGCACGCTGGCCCTCGGCCCGCTCGGGATCGTGCTCCCGGTCGTGGTCGGGGGCGAGGGCGAGCACGTGGCACTCGACCCCGTCGAGCCCCGCGGCGACGAGCGCGGCGACGTGACCGTCGCCGCGGTGCTCCCGCAGGATGGTCGCGGCCTGCCACAGCACCAGGTGGGGGACGGTCGGCCAGTCGAGGGACAGGTTCGCCGCCGCCAGCGGACGGCCGGCGCAGTCGAGGCTCTCGGCGAGCTGGCGGGCGATCTCCGCCACCGTGGCGAGCTCGGCCGAGGACGCGGCGTCGCCCAGGCTCCGGGTGAGCGCCTGGCCGACACCGTGGAGGCGGGCCGACAGCACGGCCTCCGGCGTGGCGAACGCCCACGCGTCGGGCAACGCCCGCTCGATCCGTGCGGGGTGGAAGTTGTGGAAGAGCGCGGTCACGACGCCCGGCGGGACGGGACCGAGCGGCGCGGAGCGGCCGCCGACGTAGCCCATCCAGAAGCCGCGCAGGCCCGCGGCGTCGAGGGCCTCGCGAGGCTCCGGCGCGAAGTACTGCACCGCGTGGTATGGCTCGATGGCCCACCACAGCCGGCGTGCGTAGGGGACGTCGGCGGGGCCGCTCACGGGGTTCGTTGCCCGAACCCGGCGAAGGTGTCGCTCACCGCGGTCACGACCGACGCGAGATCGCCCCGGCCCTCGAGCAGCGAGGGGGCCCGGTCGGCCAGGTCCTCGACGGTCCATCGGCCGTCGGTGGCGAGGATCTTCTCCTCGGCCAGCGAGAAGCCGCCGTAGAGACCGACCTCGTTGCCACCGACGTGGAACACCCCGCCGGTGAACGGACAGCCGCTGGTGGCCAGGTACGCAACGAGCGGCGAGACGTTGGCCGGGTCGAACAGGTCGAACGCGCCCTCGTCCTCCGGCGGCGCCACCAGGTCGCCCATCCCCGGCGTCTGCAGCGTCAGGCGGGTCCGGGCGACGGGCGCCAGGCAGTTGACCCGCACGCCGTAGCGGCCGAGCTCGCCGGCGGCGACGAAGGTCATCGCGGCGATGCCGGCCTTCGCCGCCGAGTAGTTGAACTGGCCGAGGTTGCCCAACATGGCGCCCGACGCCGTGTTGATCACCGACGCATCGACCGACGCACCGGCCTTCGTGCGCTCCCGCCAGTAGGCCGCGGCCCAGCGGGTCGGCACGAAGTGGCCCTTCATGTGGACCGCGACGACCGCGTCGAACTCGTCCTCGGTCATGTTCACGAGGACGCGGTCGCGGAGGATGCCGGCGTTGTTCACCAGCACGTGGAGGTCGCCGAACGCCTCGACCGCCTGGTTGACGAGCCGCTGGCCACCCTCCCAATCGGTGACCGAGTCGGTGTTGGCCACCGCCTCGCCGCCCATGGCGACGATCTCGTCGGCCACGGCCTGGGCGGGCCCGGCATCGGACCCGGTGCCGTCGGTGCTGCCGCCGAGGTCGTTGACGACGATCTTGGCGCCCTCGGCGGCGAGCGCCAGCGCGTGCTCACGGCCGATGCCCCGCCCGGCACCGGTGATGATCGCGACCCGCCCGTCGAGCGCTCCCACCGGGTTACTCCTGGACCAGCTCGATCAGGGTGCCGTAGCTGCCCTTCGGGTGGATGAACGCCACCGTCGTGCCTCTCGAGCCCGGCCGGGGCGCCTCGTCGATCGGGCGGGCGCCGGCGGCGACCATCGAGGCCAGCGCCTCGCCGCAGTCGTTCACCCGGTAGCCGACGTGGTGGAGGCCCTCGCCCTTGCGCTCGAGGTACTTGGCGACCGGCGAGTCGTCGCGGGTCGGGGTCAGCAGCTGGACGTAGGAGTCGGCCACCTTGAGCAGGGCCTCCTCCACACCGTCGCTGTCGACCACCTCGCGATGGTCGACCTCGGCGCCGAACGCCTCGCGGTAGTACGAGATCGCACCCTCGAGGTCATTGACCGCGATGGCCACATGATCGATCTCGGTCAGCAGCACGACGTCACCTCCACGGCCGGCTCCTTCCCCGGAGCGGCCATCACGAACCCGGGTGTCAGCGGAACCCCCATCGTCCACCAGCGGCGGGGTGGCGGGCAAAATTTATCGCGGAGAACGCAGAGCCGCGGAGAGTTTTATTTATTATCTTGCAATTGTTTTCTCTGCGCCTCTGCGACTCCGCGACCTCTGCGTTATTA
>JAXHUH010000184.1:0-30524 GCA_034211175.1 Actinomycetota bacterium | reverse complement strand
GACCACCACGACGAGCGACCCGACCCTCGGGCCCGCCATCGGCGACGGCACCGAGGACGTGGGCGAGGCCGGGCCGGCGACCACGACGACCGAGCCGGCGCCGACGAGCACCGAGACGTCGACCACGCCCTCGTCCTCTGCGGACACGACCGGGTCGACCGCCGCCGAGCGCAGCCGGGCCACCGCTGCCGGCGAGGCCGAGACCACGACGTCCGGCCCCTCCGTCGAGGGCGAGGCCGAGGAGATGGCCGCCGACGTCCAGAACATCACCGGCCCGGCGTCGGCGATCGCCGAGGTCCTCGGTGCAGTCGAGATCAACGTCGAGGACGGCACGCTCCAGCTCCGCATCGCCTCCGACACCGCGCGGACCGCGCTGGTGTGGGCGATCTGGGTCGCCTCGACCCTCGTGATCATGGCCCTGTGGCTGCCGCTGCCGGTGCGCCTCGGCCAGGCCGGCAACAGCGTCCCCCGCCGCCGCTGACAACCTGATCGACCGGCCCCTGTGCCGACCACCTGGTTCGGCGCGGCCTCCTCATCGGCTAGGATGTCCTGACTGATCGCCACGTGAACGTCGCGCCGCTGCGCCGATCTCGCGTCGGGGTGCCTCCAACGGGGCGGTCGTGCACCAGCCGGGCGGGACCCGCGACCAACGAGGCGGGACGATCGAGGACATGGCCACACGGGGCAGGCGGCGGCTCCTTGTCTGGGACGCGCCGAACATGGACATGTGCCTCTCCGAGGCGATCGGAGAGCGCGCCTCACCTTCGACGCGACCGGACCTGACCGCGGTCCTCGCCTGGCTCCGTGAGCGGTGCCGGCCCGACGACATCGTCGAGGCGTGCATCTTCGCCAACGTCCCCCGTGGCGGCGAGCGCCAGATGACGCCGTGGATCTCGACCATGCGCCACGCCGGCTTCTACGTCTTCGTGAAGCCCAAGCGGGGCCGCTCCGACGACGTCGACGCCGACATCGCCCGCCACATCCGCAAGCGACATCGCCAGGGCTCACTGGTCGAGCTGGTCGTCGCCTCGCACGACGGGCGGGCGTTCGCCGGCGATCTCGTCGAGTACGCCACCGACGGCCTCCAGGTCATCGTGCTCGGCTACCGCGAGAAGGACTCGTTCGCGTTCGAGTCCGAGGTCCTGGAGTTCCTCGACCTCGAGGAGCTCCCCGGGGTCTTCACCCGGCCCCTCCCCCGCACCAACATCTACGACCTCCCGCCCTCGGGCGTGTGGCTGGCGCCGCTCACGAGTGACGACGAGGCACCGGCCCGCCCGTCGGCCGCCGACCGGCCGCCACGCGACGACCGCGGGAACGGCACCTCGTCCCGCCGCCCCGAACGCGAACCCCGCGACGACCGGCCGGCGTCGGCGCAGGCACCGGCGAGCGACGCGACCACCGCGATGGCCGAGGACGCTCCCGCGGTCGCGCTCCCGCTCGTGGCCGAGCCGGTCGACGAGGTGACGTCGGCGGAGCCGACCGACGGGATGCGTGCCTCCGGGCCGCCCGACGCCGACGAGCCGGCCGCGACCGGTCCGGACGAGGTGAGCGCCGGCGCCGCCGTGCCCCCACCGGACGACGACATCGACCTCGATGTCGACATCGACCTCGATGCGCACGAGCACGGCGTGGACGGTCCCACGGGCTCGCCCACCGAACCCGCTGCCGGTGACGCCGTCGCCTCACCGGGTGTCACGGGAGCCGCCGATCGTGGGTACGCCGATGCCGGCGTCGCACACGAGGCGGCGGTCAACGGCGCCCCACCCGCCGCCGTCACGCCGGTGGCCGACGTCGCGGTGCCGGGTGTCGCCGCCGGGGACACCGATCCCCCGCCTGCGCCCCCCGCCGCGACCGACGACCATGCACCGGGCCCCGAGGGCGGCGCCGAAGCGACCGAGGACCCGACGCGGCCGCCGACACGGCGCGACGTCCTGGCCTTCGTCGCCCGGGCCGTCGCCCGAGCGGTCGCGCACGGCAACAACGGGCTCACCATCGCGGAGACCGGCGACATGCTCCGCAAGCGGTTCCCGGGCTTCAGCCTCGATGTCGCCGGGATCGGCTCGGTGCGGGAGCTGGTCGACGCGCTGGAGCTCGAGTACGGGCTGGCCCTCGAGACGGCGGGCGACGTGCACCGCCTCACGCTGCGGCTCGACGACCCCGCCGCGGACCACGCGGCGACCGTGAACGGTGCCGGCGACGACACCGGGCCGACCGAGCGACGGCTCGATCCGATCTACCGCGCCTTCGGCACCGACCCGGCCCGTCGCCACCCCTGACGCGGCAGCGGCGGCGACATGACGACCCCGGTTCAGACCGCGAGCTGAGCCAGAGGTCACAACCCGGCCGAGATCGTGTCGGCACGGACCGCACGGCGAACAACGATCGGTAGATTCGACCGGAACGATGGCGGCCGTTTCCTCCTCCGATCTGCACCTGCGGGACTACCTCGCCGTCCTCCGGCGGCGGTGGCTCCTCCTGCTGGTCGTACCCGTCGCGACCATCCTCGTGACCGTCGTGCTCTCGCTGCTCGCCGAGTCGCGGTACCGCTCGACGGTCGAGGTGCTCGTCTCGCCCCAGCGGGGCACCGACCTGGTGGACCCGACGAGCGCGGCGATCGCGAGCCGCGACCGCGACATCGAGAACGAGCTGGCGCTCGCCCGCAGCGACCGCCTCGAGGACCGGATCCGCATCCGGGTCGAGCAGCCGTTCACCCTGTCGGCGTCCCGCGCCAACGACGCCGACGTGCTCGCGCTGAGCGTCGAGAGCGGCGATCCCGAGGTCGCGGCGACCACGGCCGACATCTACGCGGAGGAGCTGCTGTCGCTGCGACGCGAGCTCGCGGTCGACGAGTTCACCGCCACCGCCGGCGTCGTGCAGCAGGCCATCGACGACATCGACACCGAGCTCGCCGAGCTCGAAGCCGAGCCCGACGGCGGCGCCGAGCGCGAGCTGCGCGCGCTCGAGTCGCGGCGCCAGACGCTCGTCCAGCAGCTCGAGGCGATCCAGCTCAACACCGACCTGGCCAGCCAGCGCAGCGCGTTCGTGCTCAACCCGGCCGTCGCCCCCGACTCGCCGATCTCGCCGAACCCGCTTCGCAACGCCATCGCCGCGCTCGTCGTCGGCCTGGTGCTCGGCGCCGCGGCCGCGCTCCTGCTCGACTACCTCGACGACACGGTCGGGTCGAAGGCCGACCTCGAGCGCATGACCGACGCACCCAACCTCGCGGTGGTGCCGACGCTGGAGCGCCAGTACCGGGAGCGGCGCGACCTGGTGACCCGACGCGAACCGTCGTCACCGACGTCGGAGGCGTACCGGTCGCTGCGCACGTCGATCCAGTTCATCGGCCTCAAGCGCCCGATCCGCTCGGTGCAGCTGACCAGCGCCCGCCAGGCCGAGGGCAAGACGACGACGGCGGCCAACCTGGCGGTGGCGATCGCCCGGGGCGGCCAGCGGGTCACGTTGGTCGACTGCGACCTGCGCAACCCGTCGATCCACCGCTACTTCGGGCTGAACGCCTCGCCGGGCCTGTCCTCGGTCGTCGTCGGCGACGCGCCGCTCGAGGCCGCGCTGACCGCGGTGGTCGACGTGCCCGGGCTGCGGGTCCTGTGCGCCGGCGACACACCGCCGAACCCGGCCGAGTTGCTGGCCGGGACCCACATCCCGAACCTCTTCGCCCACCTCCAGACCGAGGGCGACGTGCTCGTGATCGACAGCCCGCCGATCCTGCCGGTGACCGATGCGCTGGTGCTGTCCTACGTGGTCGACGCGACCGTGCTCGTGGCCCGGGCCGGCGACACCACGATGAAGGAGCTCGAGCTCGCCGTCGACGCGCTGGGCCAGGTCGACGCCAAGCTGATCGGCACGACCCTCAACGACATCGAGCCGGGCGCCGGCGACCGCTACGGCTACCGGTACGGCTACGGCTACCCGTCGCAGCGACCGAACGAGAGCGGCCCGTCGGGCAACGGGCACACGAACGGCCGCAGCAACGGCCACGCCGCCCCCTCGACGACCCCACCCGTGCCGCCGCTCACGAACTGAGCGGATCGCGGCCCGCCGCGAGGTCCCGCAGGTAGCCCACGAACGTCGGCGCGGTCGCCGCGACCGAGTAGTGCTCGACCACCGTGCGTCGCCCGGCCGCGCCGACCCGGGCCCGCAGGTCGGCGTCCTCGACCAGCGCGCCGAGCCGATCGACCCACTCGTCGGTCGTGGTCGCCCACATCCCGTTGTCGCCGTCGGTGACGATGTCCCGGTTCACGCCGACGGGCGAGACGACGGCGGGGATGGCGCACCCCATGTACTGCAGGCCCTTGCAGCCGCACTTGCCCTGCGTCCATTCGTTGTCCGGCAGCGGCATGATGCCGATGTCGAAGCGGTGGAGCGCGTCGACCTCACCGTCGGGGGTCCAACGGACGAAGTCCACCGGCAGCCCCGTACCTTCGAGCGGCTGGTCCCCCACGACCTCGAACCGCACCCGGTCGCCGTAGCGACGGTGCACGGCCTCGAGTGCCGGGAGCACGGTGCGGAGGTGGGCGAGGGTCGATCGGCTCCCGCTCCACCCGATGACGACCCGCTCGTCGTCGGTCGGTGGCCGGGGCCGGTAGCGATCCGTGTCGATCGTCGTCGGGAAGACCGCGACCCGGTCGCTGAACCGCCGGGCGTAGGACGCCAGGTACTCGTTGCCGGCGAGCACCAGGTCGGCTTCGCCGGCGAGCTTCTCGACCTTGCCCGTCGGCTTGAGCCGGGCGTAGCGCCGGTTCGCCTCGGACACATCACGGATCCAGATGGCGTCGTCGAAGTCGTAGACGAGGCGCCGCCCCCGGGCCAGGAGCCGTTCCCACCACGTGCCGGGGCCGACGGCGGCCTCGCGTTGCACGAACACCACGTCCTCGCGATCACCGCGCGCGACCTCGACGGCGCGGCGGGCGTGGCCGGCGGCGACGACGGCGACCTTGTCGAGCGCTGAGCCGGCGGCGTAGAAGCGCTCGTCGCCGCGCGCGTCGATGAAGAACGTCTGGCGGTGCTCGATGCCGGCGTCATCGAGCGCCGGCAGGTACTGCTCGAAGCGGAACCGCTGCGCCGGCGCACGGTTGGGTCGGTGCACGGCGAGGAACCGGACACTCACGGGGCCGACCCCCTCTGAACGTCATTCATACTCCGCGTCTCACCTCAGCCCGATCCGCACACTGCCGACGGTTGAACGGCGATATGACCCCACTCACCTATCTTGCCGTCGACTCGGTGCGGACCGGACCGGGAGTCACCCAGGTCCTTCCCTACGTCAACGAGATCGCACGCCTCGGACGACACGTCGAGCTCCACACCTTCGAGCCCGAGCCGGGCGAACCGGGCCTGCCACTCGCGGACGGCATCGACTGGCATGCGCACCCGTTCGGCAGCCTCGGTTCGAGGGGCGGTGCCGCACGGATGATGAAGATGGCGCAGCTCACGCGCGGTCGGCCCCTGCTCCATGCCCGTGGCAACACGGCCGGCACCGCGGCGGCGATCGGTCGTCCGGTGCGATGGGTGTGGGACATGCGGGCCTTCTGGCGCGCACAGCGGATCGCGCTCGGCTCGATGCGCCACGGTTCCGCCGAGCACCGGATCCTGGGTCGCTTGGAGCACACGGCCGGACGCACGGCAGACCACATCATCGTGCTGAACCACGCCTCCCGAGCCGTGCTCGAGGAACGTCACGGCTCCGAGGTCGTCGGGCGCACGTCGACCATCCCGACCTGCGTGGACCTCTCGCGGTTCACGATGGACGGCTCGCCGGGCACGAGCCCCGTGCAGGCGCTGCTCCAGGGGTCGATCAACCGGCTCTACGACGTACCGCTCATGCTCGCGTTCGTCGACGAGCTCCGCGCCCTCCGCCCCACCGAGCTGCGGGTCGTCAGGCCCGACCCGGGCGTGTGGGAGGACCAGCTCCAGGCGGCCGCCGACGTGGTGGAGCGCCGGGCTCCCGCGGAGATGCCCGAGGCGGTGCGCCACAGCTCCCTGGGGCTCTGCGTGCTCGCCCCCGGCAACCCGCTGTCGTCCGCCGGCGTCTACCCGACCAAGGCCGCCGAGTTCCTCGCCTCCGGCCGGCCGGTCGTCGTCGATGCCAACGCCGGCGACGTCGCCGTCGACGTGCTCGCGGCCCGGGCCGGCGTCGTCGTCGACGGCCCCGACTCGCTCGGCCTCGCGGCACAACGGCTCATCGAGCTCCTCGACGACCCGCAGCTGCCCGCACGATGCCGCGACCTGGCCGAACGCCGCTTCGACGTGCGGGCCGCAGCCAAGGCGCTCCACGAGATCTACACCGGCATCGAGGAGTCGGACGTCGAGTCGTTGTCCTCCATGGCGTGAGGACGGCCGGACACGGCGAGAGCGTGCTCGATCACGCACCGAGCAGCTGGCCATAGAGACGAGCGTGCTCGGCCGCCTCCCGAACCACGGTGAAGCGCTCGTCGGCCACGGACCGACCCGCGTGCGCCACCTGTCTCGCGTGGTCGGGGTCACCCAGCAGCCCGAGTACCGCGGTGGCGGTCACCTCGGCGTCCCGATGCCCCACGAGGTGGGCGTGCACACCGTCCGTCAGCCGCCCGGCGATGGCCCCCGCCTCGGTGAACACGCACGGCACACCGCTCGCCATCGCCTCCGCGTACACGAACCCGAACGCCTCTGCGGTGCGCCTGGTCGGGATGTGCACGAAGACGTCCATCGCGGCGAACGCAGCCGCCATGTCGTGCTCGAACTCGACGAGCCGCACCCGTTCGTCGCCCCCGAGCTCGGTGCGTAGGCCGGGCGCCAGGGGCCCCCTCGCGTTCAGCCACAGGAGCCGTGCGTCCGGGACGCTGGCCCAGACGCCCTTCATGGCATCGATGATCACGTCGCATCCCTTGCCGTTGATCATCCTCGAGCAGACCCCGACGACGGGACCCGGGCCCTCCAGCCCCACACGACGCCGGAACGCGGCCACGTCGCGGTCGACCACATCCCGATAGCGCTCGACGCGCACACCGTGCTCGATCACCGACACCCGGCCGGCCGCAACGCCCTCCCGGTCGCGCAGGACCTCCTCCACAACGGGGGAGATCGCAACAATGTGCTCACTGAGCCGGTTGACCATGCGGTCGAACGCGACGCCCTTGCGCGCGTGCTCGTGGTGGAAGTCCGCGTGGTGGCGCGTGTGGATGAACCGCGCCGAGGGCAGCGCGATCGACGCCCACGCCGCTGCGATCGACCCCCCGAGGAAGTGGCCGTGCACGATCGACGGGCGACGTCGCCGCACCTCGGAGCGCACACGCGGCGCGGCCCGCAGCGCCGAGCCGAAGTCGTGGAGGCGCAGACCGAGGCGGACGACCTCGGCACCGGCGTCCGACAGATCGGTCTCCACGGGCGTCGGCTCGGCGTTGCCGAGCAGGACGTGAACATCGATGCCGGCGCCCGTCAGCTCCGCCACGAGGTCCACGTAGTTGTGCGCCGACTCCATGGTGGACACGACGTGCACGACGCGCATCACGGCGCATCCCCGCCCGATCGTCCGCCGGATCCGAGGCCGGACGCGGCCACAGCGGTCGACGGACGCGCGTCCTGCCCGTCACGGTCATCGACAACGGGTCGGCCATCGACGATCTCGATCACCCGGTCACACTGCGCGAGCGGGGCAGGTCGATGGGTGATCATGACCACCGCCGTCCGGGTGTCGATCGCGGAGACCGCCTCGAGGACGGCGGCCTCGGTCGCCTCGTCGAGCGCGCTGGTCGGCTCGTCCATGATGATCAGGTCGGGCTCACCAGCGAGCGCGCGGGCGATGCCCAGCCGCTGGGCCTCGCCACCCGACAACTGCGTGTCCCGTCCGAGACGGCCGTTGGCCCATCGATGCTCGTCGTCGACCAGCCAGCCGAGGCCGGCGACACGCGCCGCAGCGGCGATGGCGTCGTCGTCGAGCCAGTCGCGCAGGTAGCGCACGTTCTCCAGCGGCGACGTCTCGAGCAGGTGCACCTCCTGCGGGACCAGCGCGACCCGTGAGCCGGCGAGCACCGCCGCGCCGCCCGAGGTCGGGCGCAGCAGACCGGCCAGCACCAGCCCCAACGTCGACTTGCCCGCGCCCGACGGACCGATCACGCCGAGGCGATCGCCACGCGTGATCCGGAGGTCGACCCCCGCGAGCGCCACCGTGCCGTCGGGCCGTTCGAGCGCCACGTCCCGGAGCTCGACGAGCGTGGGCTCGGACGTCGACCCGACAGGCAACCCTCGGTGGGCCGTCGTGAACCCGGCGCTGTCCGCCAGGTAGTCGCTCACGCCATCCACGTACGAGCTCAGCTCGGCGATCGAGTGCATGCTCGTGACGGCTCGTTGCAGCTGCTGGCCGCCCCGGAGCGTGAGCAACGCGGCAGCCGCTGCGGCAGCGAGCTCGGCCCCCTCGAGCGTCAGTGCGATCACGGCGACGCCACCCAGGAACACCGCGAGGATCAGCGTCTGGAACACCTCCGGGGTGGCGAGACCACCGAAGCGCACTCGGTACATCGCCGTGGCGAGATCATCGCTCAGCTCACCGAGACGCTGGCGGTGATGGTGTTCGACGCCGAACACGCGCAGCTCGAGTGCGTGATCGAGCCCGGTCACGGCGCCGCTCGCGTACGCGACCGACGCCGCCAGCCGCGCCGCCGCCGCCCGCCGCGTCCGCCGCACCAGCGGTCGGATCGCCATCGTCGCGGCGCCGATGGCGGCCATCAGCCCGATCGCCACCGCGGCGGACTGCAGCGCGGCCAGACCGAAGAGCGCGGCGGCACTGGCGGCCGCGAGGACGAGGGCGCTGGCGGAGTAGACGGCGTGGCTGACGTAGTCGCTGCCCTGACCGGACAACGTCGTCAGCCGGCCACGACCTGACTCGTTGAGCCACTCCGTCGGGCGCGCGAGGTGTGCGGCCCACAGCCGTCGTCGCACCGACACGCTGGCCCGCCGCGTCTGGCGGGCAACGAGGACCGCGGACAACAGGCCCGTTGCGGCCCGGGCGGCGACCAAGACCGCCGCGAGCCCGAGGTCGTCCGTGGTGAGGATCCCGGCGTCGGTTGCGTCCGACACCAACCCGAACACGACGACGAGGGTCGCGCTCTCCAGGCCCGAGGCAAGGGTCCCGACGAGCGCCACCGCTGCGCAGGACCCGAGCCCGACCTCGCCCACCCGGATCGCCCTCGCCGGCGCCCAGCGGGCGATGGCACCGCGCACACCCGCCTGGCTCACGCGGTCGGCTCGATCGCTCGCGCGTCGGCCAGCAGCGAGCCGTAGAGCGAGACGTACCAATCCGCGACGACGCCGCTGGACAGCTCGGCGACCGCCCGACGACGACCGGCGACACCGAAGCGCCGACGGCGCTCCGGATCGTCGAGCAGCTCCCGGATCGCATCAGCGAGCCCGGCGGGGTCGGCGGGAGGGACGAGGACGCCGGTCACCCCGTCCCTGATCGCCGCGCGACAACCGCTGACATCCGACGCGATCGTCGCCCGCTCACAGGCCGCGGCCTCCACAAGCACCTTGGGCATGCCCTCGAACCGGGACGGCAGCGCGACGAGGTGGCTCGAAGCGAACACGCTCGGCATGTCCGAACGCTCACCCCACCACTCCACGATGCCCTCCTCACACCACGCCTCGATGGTCTGGCGGGGCACCGAGGCGCGGTACTCCTCGTCGATCGGCCCGACCAGCACGAAGCGGACATCGGCGCGCTCGGCCCGCACCGCTCGAGCGGCTTCGACGAAGTCGCCGACCCCCTTGTCCCACGTCAGCCTGCACGGCAGGACCACGACGCGGTCGCCGTCGGGCTCGTCCGCAGGGCTGAAGAGGTCACAGTCGACGCCGGACCCGGCGACGAGCGCCGTTCGGTCGCGCGGGACCAGGCCCGCAGCGATGGCCCAGTCGCGATCGTCCTCGTTCTCGAACACCGTGCTGCTCAGCGGATGGCGCAGCACGACGGCGTACACGAGCTCGAGGCCCCGGCGCAGGACACGGATGCGCGCGCCGGTCGACTCGAAGGCGTAGCCGAAGCCGCAGATGGTGTTGGCGACCGCGGGCACGCCGGCGAGACGCGCGGCCAACCCTCCCCACACGATCGGCTTCACCGAGACGTGGTGCACGAGATGCGGGCGACCACGGCGGTAGAGGCGATACAGCTGGGCCAGGAGGCGAAGCTCCGCGAGCGGATTGAGCCCGTGCCGGTCGACGTGGATCGGCACGTAGTTCACGCCCAACGCACGGATCTCGTCGCCGCGGCCGGTCTCCCCACAGACCACCGTGACGTCGGCGCCACGTTCCATCGCCCTGACCGCCACGTGCGCACGGTGCGAGAGGAAGAACCAGTCGACGTTGACGACGAACCACACCGATCGTTGGCGCAGATCGCCAGGCGGTCCGTCGAGCGGCCGCCCGTCAGTTGCCCCGACGGGGTCGCCGATCAGGATGCGGGCCTCACCATCGTCCAGGTGTCCAGAGGGCGCGGCTCGATGCACTCGGCTGCGCATCACCGCGAGTGCGGCGACGCCGAGCACCGCGGTCACGCCACCGATGAGTGCCGCCAACGTCCCCGGACCGTTGGACGCCGCCGGATCGGTCGATCCATCGGCGACGACGAGCCCGACGACCGCCACGGCGGCGACCGCAGCGCCGCACGAGATGGTCCACATGACCCGGCCGACGCGCCGGCTCCACGCATGGCCTGCTCCGTGCTGTTGCATCGTCGTGGCCCTCAGAGCGCGGGCGAGGTCGCGACGGCATCCGACGTACCGGTCGCGCTCGGCTCCGTCACACGTCCGTACACGTCCGCGCGCCAGGTGCGGTAGGCGAGTGCGCAGAGCACGGACACGGCGGGCACGAGACCGAGCGCGGGAGGCACGGCGCCGGCACCGACGAGGATCGCCGTGACCGTCACGGACGACGTCACGCCGAACAGCACCCCGACCGCCGATGTGCGGCTGAGGCCGAGGGCCACCAGGCGGTGGGAGAGATGGTCCTTCCCGGCCAGGGAGATCTTCCGACCGTGACGCGGCCTGGCGACGATGACGGTGCCGCTGTCGAGCGCAAAGACGGAGAGGAGCAGCAGGCCTGCGGTCGGCCCGACGAGCGCGCCCTCCGCCTTACCGGCCGCGGCTGCGGCCTCGAGCACCAGCGCGCCGAGCGCACAACCGAGGAAGGTGCTGCCGGCGTCGCCCATGAACACGGTCGCGGGTGGACCATTGAAGACCAGGAAGCCGAAGCAGGCGCCCCCGAGCGCTGCCGACAGCACCGGTACGGCTGGATCGGAGACCGCGAGCCCGATCAGCAGGCATCCGATCGCAACGGCGGCCGTCATGGAGCTGGCGAGGCCGTCCATGTTGTCGCACAGATTGACCGCGTTGGTCGCCGCGGCGATCACGATCGTGGCGATGGCCACGTCGACGACGCGGATGCCGACGATGCCCTCACCGACCCCGGCCAGGGCCAGCGCGGCGGCAGCCAGGACGTGCACCGTCAACCTCACCCGTGGCGACAGCGGCTCGTGATCGTCGAAGAGGCCGATCACACCAGCCAGTGCCGCGACCAGGAGAATGGCGCCGGACCGCTCGGACAGGGCGCCGCTCCCGACGGCCCCGACCACCGCGCCGATCGTGAGGGCGAGACCCCCGAGGTACGGCACCGGTCGCACGTGGATCTTCCGCTCGGCCGGCTTGTCGACCAGACCGATCCGCCCTGCGAGCCACCGACAGGTCGGGGTTGTCGTGGCCGTCGTGAGGAACGCCGCGACGAGCGCGGGCAACCACAGGTCTCCGTCCGACACGTTTGTCTCCGCCGCTTCCGCCTGCTCGAAGCCACCGGCACCACCCGGCAGCCCCGCCCGCAGGCGCAAGCCTACGGAGCGGGATCGCGATCACCACGGCGAAACGCGTGACCTCTGACGAGCCTGAACACCCTTTCCACAAGGGCATCTCGCGACTCGGGCCATCGGCTGGACCCTGCTGCGCGACGAGGCGATCCCGCCCGGACGACGGGCGAGCACACGTCAGCGCGCCGTGGCGGATCGTCGGACCGCGGGTGTGGTTGGAGCGACCCGAGCGGCACCGTGGACGAACGGGAACATGATGAGGAACGGGAGGACCTGGGCCCGCTGGCGGATGAGCCAGCCGAAGTTGCCCACGTTCGAGAAGCCGACGCAGAAGATGAGGAGGAACAGCAGGCCGAACAGGGCGTACCCGTTCGCGAACGAACCGAGCGTGAGCTGCCGCCCGAGGGCCGGCCGGATCACGAACAGCCACAGGATCGCCAACGACTCGACCGCCGACACGAGCGCCAGCGGGTTCGGCGCCTCGTGGACCAACGGCCGGAAGAGCGTCGTGAACACCCCGCCGGGCACGTCGGCGACCGTGCGGATGCTCGACGCCTCGAACTCGGAGTTGCCGATGGCCGAGTTGCGCTCGAGGTTCGACAGCGACTGATCGATGACCTCGGTGGTCGAGCCCTCCTGGCTCGTGAGCTCCTGGAACTGCAGCAACGCCACACCGGCGGAGCCGACGAGCAGTGCGGCCACGGCGAGCTTGATCAGCGGGGTGATCAGGGTCGGTCGCTTCGAGCGACCGAGCGTGAACCCCAACGCCAGCGCCACGGCGACCATGAACGCCATGTGCGGCCGGACCCATCCGCACAGGAGCAACCCGAGCAGCAGCGTGGCCAGCCCGTGCCGTCGGCGGTTGAGCAGCCGCGCCGCGCCCAGCGCGCAGATCCCGAGCGAGAAGACCATCCAGGAGTCCTTGCCGAGCGCGGCTGACCAGAACAGGAGGGACGGCAGGAGGAACAGGGCGACGCCGTAGGTCCGCACGTCGCCGTCCGGAACCGCGGTCCGGAAGGCGCGGAAGTACAGGTAGACGCCGAGGAACCCGGCCAGCGAGAACACCAGCGATCCTGCGACCGAGCTCGGGCCGATGACCGAGTAGAGAAGCCCCGTCGCCAGGTCGATCGAGCCCGTGCCGGGCATCTCCCGGTAGACGAGCGGTTCGCCGGCCCACAACGCGGTGGCGATCGCGCGGCCGTTGGCGTCGTAGGAGGACGCGTCGATGCCGCCGTAGTAGATCCAGGTGACCCAGTAGCTCACGAGGGTGACCGCCGCCTTGGCGGCGAGGGCCCAGGCGACGAGGCGAGCGATGTCCTCGCCGTCGTGGCGGGTCGCGTGGCGCACGAGGGCACGGCCGACGACGGCCCACGCGACGAGCGCGACCACGACCGATGGCGTCGTCGGCCAGCGCACGACGAGCACCCCGAGCAGTGGCACGCCGAGAGCGAGCGCGACCGCCACCCCTCGGTGGCCGGGACGGCGCACCGTCACCGAACCCGCCAGTCCGCCTCCGAGCACCGCGCCACGCTATCGACGTCGCCGCCGGGCGACGCCCCTGCTCAGCGCATCGGCCCGTCGGACGGGCCGGGTGGAGCCGGCCGGCCCGGCGCGGGCCGCCCCGACGCGCTGCTCAGGCGGCCCGGCGGACCTCGGGGGCCAACGCCGCCAGCACGGCGACGATCCGCTCGACCTCCTCCGGCCCCACACCCGGCCCGGCGGGCAGGCCGATCGCGGTCGGGCAGAGCGCCTCGGCCCTGGCCGCGGCGCGGACGATCCCACGATGGCCGTCGAGGTCGTGGACGAGGCGCCGGATCGGCACCGAGCTGTCGATGCCGGCGTCGGCCAGCGCGTCGACCACGGTCACCCGTCCGGGACCGGAGCGCGGGTCGGTCACCGCGACGATCTCGCTCCACGCCGCCAGGTCGGACGCGCCGCTCCGCTGGAGCCGCAGCCAACCCAGCGTGTCGAAGCCGTCCGCGTAGCAGGCGGCCAGCGTCCGCCGCCGCGCCAGCTCGGCGTCGAGGCGATCGAGCGACGCGAGCGCACACGCCGCGTCGAGGTCGGACAGCGCGCCGGTCCCGACGTCGGCACCCGGCGCCGGCCACCCGCGGTCGGCGCCGAGCAGCGACCGGACCCCCGTGGCGACGTCGTCCCGGTCGGTCGTCACCACGCCCCCGCTGCCGCCGGCCACCAGGCCGGGCCCGCCGAGGCCGAACACCTCGGCGTCGCCGAACGAACCGATCGGTCGGCCGGCCGTCGCGCCGAACGCCGTCGTCCCGTCGAACACGACCGGCACCCCGAGGGCGCGTCCGAGGTCCTCGAACCCGACGACGTCGGCGGGCGTGCCGTGGACGTGGACGGGCACGAGCGCCCCGGCACGTACGGTCTCCGCGACCGCGCCGAACGACGACACCGAGCCGGTGAGGCGGCCGACCTCGACGTCGGCCGCGGCGAGCCCGGCGCCCGACCAGCGCACCGACGCGGCCAGCGTCGCCGGCGCGTAGGCGGGTACGACCACCGGGCGGCCGACCTCGAGCGCCCGCAGGACCAGCGCCAGCGCGGCCGGGCCGCTCGACACGGCGATCGCGTGGCGGACCCCGAGGCGGGCCGCGACGCGGCGCTCGAGCTCCTCGACGAGCGCGCCCCGGGCGCCGCCGGTCGTCGACCAGCGACCCCGCAGCTTGGCGACGATCTCGGTGACCGAGGGCCTGGCGGGCTCGGTGAGCACGATCCGGTCCCGGCCGGGCGCGACCTCGGCGGCGGCCGCGGGGCCTGCGATCCGGTCGGTCGCGTCCGTCGTCGCGGTGGCGTCGGTGGTCCCGGCCGCCTCGGCGGCCACGACCGGCGCCATCCACTCGAGGGTGCGGGCCAGCCCGTCGCGCAGGTCGATGCCCCGCACCCCCTCGAACAGCTCGAGCAGCCGCGACGGATCGGCCTGGGAGTGGCGCACGTCGCCCCGCCGCTCCTCGCGGTGCTCGAAGGGCACGTCCCGACCGGTCAGCTCACGGATCAGCCCGGCGACGTCGATCAGGTCGGCGCGACCCCCGAGCGCGAGGTTGATCGGGCGACGGTCGACGATCCGCTCGCGCAGCGCCCGCCGGATCACATCGGCCACCGTGTCGACGTAGGTGAAGTCGCGGCTCTGGCGACCGTCGCCGTAGAGCGGCACCGGCTCGCCGGTCAGCACCGCCCGCACGAACTGGGGGATGACCGCCGCATAAGGATGGCCGGCCCGCTGGAGGGGCCCGTACACGTTGAAGAACCGGAACGCCGTGACCCCGAAGCCGAACGACGGCGCGCACGCGAGCGCCCACTGCTCGGCGGCGAGCTTCGACGCCGCGTACGGCGACATCGGCCGGGGCTCGAGGTCCTCGCGCTTGGGCAGCACCGGGTTCGCGCCGTAGACCGACGAGCTCGACGCGAAGACGACCTGGTCGACCCCGGCGGCGCGTGCGGCATCGAGCACCACCGCGGTGCCGTCGATGTTGGCCCGACGCGTCGCCCCCGGGTCCTCGAGCGACCGGGCGACCGAGCCCCGGGCCGCGAGGTGGACGACGGCCGACGCGCCGCCGAGCACCTCGGCGACCAACGACTCGTCGCAGATGTCGCCGATGACGAGCTCGACGTCCACACCATCGAGGTTCGACGCGAGCCCCGACGACAGGTCGTCGAGCACGACCACCGGTTCGCCGTCCTCGCGCAACGCCCGGCACAGGTTCGCGCCGATGAAGCCGGCGCCCCCCGTGACCACGATCCGCCCTCGATGTTCGCCAACCACGTGGTTGCTCCGGTCCCTCGCCGTCGGCGCGCGACCTGCGCGCCCTGCCGTGACCACAAGCGTTCGTCCGTGACCGCATGCCGTCGATGCCGCGTCGTCGCCGGGCCCGACCCGGGCCCGCGCCATCGCGTCGCGCACGCCCGCCGCATCCGTGCCGCCGGCGAACTTCTCGTTGCACGCTGCCCATCGACCGTCGGGCGACTACGTTGAGGACTGAAGCCACTCATAGTGAAATTCGGAGCGCCGATAGTGTTCCGAGCACCGATCGCATTCAGAGGGGGCAACCGTGCGGGTGGCACACCTGACCACGGAGGACCTGAGCCTCGTCACCCTGCTGGGAGCCCAGCTCGAGGCCTCGGTCGCGGGCGGCGACGAGGTCCTCGCCCTCAGCGCGCCCGGGCCCCACGTCGAGCGGCTCGCGTCGTGGGGCGTGCGCCACGTCGCCCTGCCGTTCGAGGCCGGGCCCGTCGACCCCCGCCGCACCGCGACCGCTGCGCTCCAGCTCGCACGCGTGCTGCGGGCCGAGCGGCCCGACGTCCTCCACACCCACGCGCCCTGGGCCGCGGGAATGGGACGCATCGTCGGCCGCGCCATCGGCATCCCGGTCGTCGTCAACAGCTGCCACGGCTCCTTCTGCCACCCCCACGAGGGGCGCCTGGTGCGCACGGCCGCGTTCGCCACCGAGGCGATCGCCTCGCGGTGCAGCGACGCCGAGCTGTTCCTCAATGCCGACGACCTGGAGGTCGCCGAGCGGATGCGCGTCGTGCGCAGCGACCACGCGGTGTTCCTCGGCAACGGCATCGACCTCCGCCGCTTCTCGATGCCCGCCGACGAGGACCGGGAGCTGGCCCGCCGCCGCCTCGGCCTCGGGCCCGGCCACGTCGCCGTCGGCTACGTCGGCCGCCTCGTCGACGCCAAGGGCGTTCCCGAGCTCGTGGAGGCGGTGTACGAGCTCGGCGTGCCCTTCCGGCTCGTGCTCGTCGGGCACCACGACCCCACCGACGTGGACTCGGTCGACCCGGCGCTGCTCGATCGGGTGCGCGTCGACGGCGGGCTGGTCCTCGGCCATCGCGACCGGCTCGAGGAGCTGTACCCGGCCTTCGACATGCTCGTGCTCCCGTCGCACCGCGAGGGTGCGCCGCGCCCGCTGATGGAGGCCGCCGCGTGCGGCGTGCCGGTCATCGCCACCGACGTCCCCGGTTGCCGTGACGTCGTCGAACGGGACCAGACCGGGCTCCTCGTCCCCGCGAGCGACCCGGTGGCCCTGGCCGACGCCATCGGCCAGCTGGGTCGATCGCCGGAGCTGCGCTCCGGGCTCGCAGCAGCCGCCCGCCTCAAGGCCGAGCGCCAGTTCGACGAGCGACGCATCGTGCAGACGGTCCTGCACACCTATCGCCGGGCCGCCGCCATCCGCGACATCGGGCGGACCGACACCACCGGGCTCGTGACCCGCGCGACCCTTCGCCTCCGCGACGTCGTCGCCGCGCTCGTGCTGCTCGCGCTGACGGCCCCCCTGCTGGCCGTCACCGCCGCGTTCCTCGTCGCCCGGAGGCGGCGACCGCGCTGGTCGGTGCGCCGGTGCGCCGGGCGCTTCGGCCGCCCGTTCGACCTGCGCACGCTTCGCCTCGGCGCCGTTCGCGAGCGGGAACCCGACGGCGAACGACCCGGCCGGCGGCGCAGGCTGCTGCGCGCCCTCGAACGGTCCCCGCGCCTGTGGAACCTGCTCGTCGGGGACCTGAGCCTCGTCGGGCCCGCACCGATCGACCACGCCGACGCCGCCCGTCTGGGCCTCGCCGACGCGCGACGGCTCTCCGTCCGGCCCGGTCTCGTCCCGTGCGTCGTCCGGCCCCGCACCGTCAGCCCGGTCGCCCGGGTGCCCGGAGAGCTCGACTACCTCGCAGGGCGCGGTTGGGGAACCGACCTTCGCATCGTGGCGCGGCACCTCACCGGCCGGGCCGCGCCGGCCCCGACGCCGGACCCGCCGGCCACGGTGATCCTCACGGGCGACCGCACCGAACGCCGACGTGTGACCAGCGCCGAACACTGAGAGCGCGCAAGGTCACGCAACATGCGAACCCGTCCCCCGCCGGACCGGGACAACCCCAAGTTCTTCAAAACCTCTGCACCACTGCTGCAGCTCACCCTGGGCCCCGTTGTGGACGTTGCGGCCGGCGGCCGCCGGTTCATCTACAATCCGGTTCCGGGGAAGGCGCCTCATCAGCGAACCCGTCCGACTGGACACGCTCGTCGGGTCGGGGGCGACGGCGGGGAGCTCACTCGCCTACGCTTGTTGCAACGGCTGCGGAAGGAATGGACACGCCATGACGGTACGCAGACGGGACCGCGGCTCGGCAGGCTTGCGGGTGCTCACACGGGGTGATTTCACCCATTGTCCTACGACGTGATCCGCCAGGATACTGACTCTTCGGGAACGCATGAAGTACGTGACCGCACGCGATGGAGAGGTGGCACCGGTGCCGCCCTCCGGCGTCTCCGCGCCACGCGAGGCTGAGGACCGGAGAGGCGGCAGGACCGTGGACCACCTCGAAGCCACCGCGACAGAGACCATCGGGGTCGACACCACCGACACCCCGGACGAGAGCCACCACCGCTGCGACGACGCGGAGCTCGCCCGTGTCCTGGGCGGCCTCGCCCAGAACCGGGTGATCCCCTACTACCAGCCGCAGGTCGAGCTGGGCAGCGGACGTGTCGTCGGCCTCGAGGCCCTCGCCCGCTGGATCTGTGGCACGGGTGAGGTCTTCGGGCCGGAGACGTTCGTCCCCGTCCTCGAGCGGCATCGCCGGGTCACCGAGCTCACGGCCCGCATGCTCGACCGGGCGGCACGCGACCTGAGCCTCTGGCGCGACGCCGGCCTCGTCCGCACGGCGTTCTGCCTCGCCATCAACGTGTCGGCCACCGAGCTCGGCGATCGCCGGATCGTCGAGGTCGTCGACGGGACGCTCGACCGCCACGGGCTGGTCGGCGCCGACCTGTGCCTCGAGATCACCGAGACGGCACCGATCGACGACCTCGAGGCCGCGACGGCCGTCCTCACCGAGCTTCGCGAGCGGGTCGGTGTCCGCATCGCGATCGACGACTACGGCACGGGCCATGCGACGCCGACCTACCTCGAGCACCTGCCGGCCGACATCGTCAAGATCGACCGAAGCTTCGTCGCCGCGGTGCGGGGCCGTCGCAGCCGCTCGTTCATCTGCGACACGATCGCTCGCGCCGCGCACCGGGGCATGACCGTCGTCGCCGAGGGCGTCGAGCGGGTCGAGCAGCTCGACGACCTCCTCGGCCTCGGCTGCACGGTCGGCCAGGGCTTCCACATCGCCGTCCCCACCGAGCACTACCCCGCCGACCTCGCCGTCGCCTGACCCGGCCCGCGCCGGTCCGACGCACCGAGCTGTCACCCGGCCCGGCCCGGCGCCGCTCGCCGCCCTGGTGGTTTTGCCCCGGGCCTACCGGAACGCGCTCCGTGCAACCCGGCAGTCGATGCTGCCGCCGACGGTCGATCGTTCGCCCCGGTTTTCTTCCAGGGCACCCACGCGCGCCCGCCGAGGACCCGACAACCGGGGCGAACCCGCCAGGTCGTCGAGCGCAGCGAGACCTGACGTGGCGGAACCAGAAGCTCGAGCGAAGCGAGAGCCCCACGCCGAAGGCGACGACGCCCTACCCCCGAGGGGTTCGCCAGAACCCCTCCAACGCCCTACCCCGAGGGGTTCGCCAGAACCCCTCCGAGCCGCTTGCGGCGCAGGTTCCATTCCTCGACGAACTCGTCGGGGATCCGGAACGCCGGGCGGGCGCCCTGACGTTCGCTGGCCAGGAACACCCGGACGATGATGCGGCCGGCCCCGCCGGAGAGCGCCTTGACGATGGCGTCGTCGAGCCACGTCAGCCCGCTGATCCCGAGCGACGTCTCGATCATGCTGCGGGCGATGCCGTCGCCGCCGACGGCGAGCATGTCGGCCCGGTCGTCGCCGATGCCGATCCGCACGAGCGTCTCGGGCATCCATCGGAACCCGAACGGCATCTTGGTCGCGAGGTCGTTGACCAGGGCCTCGGTGAGGCGGATGCCGGCGAGGGAGCGCTCCTGCTGGCGGTAGCGGATCAGCTTCGCGACCTGCTCGAGCTCCTCGAGGTCGAGCGGCAGCAGCTCGTCCTCGACGCCGAGCAGGCTGGCGACGACGCACCACAGGTGCACGTAGCCGCGGACCTCATCGTCGTCGAGGGGCACGCCGACCTTGCGCAGCGTCTCGATGGTGGTCCACGAGAACGTGCACATCGTGCCGAGCAGGTCCTCCTGGTTGATCGGGTCGCCCCACTCGTCCCGGCACCACCGGCGCGCGACGGTCTCGTCGCAGGTGTGGGCGATGGCGGGGTCGGTGCGGATCAGGTGGCGGATCCCGGCGTGCATCATCCGCACGCCGCGCACCGACCGTCGGCCCTGCCCGCCGGGGGCGAGGCCGCCGGGGGCCATGACGTCGAGCACGAGCTGGGTGGTCTCGGCGATGCGCCGGGTCGGGTCGGTGACGAGGTCGGAGGTGAGGTCGAGCACCCGGACGCCGCGGGCGGCACCGTAGGCCTCGGGCAGCGAGCTGAACAGCAGCGCCATGTTCACCTGCAGGCCCCACCGCTGGTAGAAGCGCTGCCCGAGGGCGATGAGCTCCTCGTCGGCCCAGTCGGGCAGGCCGGGGTCGGCGGCGAGCCACACCTGGGCGTCGGCGACGGCACCGCGTCCGGTGGGGGCGTCGCCGATGTCGGCGGCCATGCCGTCGGGCGAGGTGACGCCGTGGTGGACCATCGAGCGCAGCAGTGAGCGCTCGCGCCCGGATGCCATGGGCCCGAGCAGCTCGTCGACGACGGCGTCGGCCTCGGGGTCGGTCCGCAGCCGCATGCGGTCGAGCACCGCGTCGTTCACGCGGTCGGTGCCGAGCGCCGGCGGGTCCTCGTAGCCGATGTCGAAGGGGTCGCGCCCGGCGAGGATCTCGATGCGCTCGGCGGGGCTGAACGGGCGCCGGGCCGACATCTCCGGGCGCTGCTGGCGGGACCGGAAGAGGTTGGCGATGTAGTTCATCCGGTCGTCGAACGACGCCCAGTTCGTCGCGGCGGTGCCGACGCCGTCGCCGTCCGAGCGGTCATAGCGGTCGACGATGGCCTGGATCTCGGGGGGCAGCGTCCGCAGGGGTTCGGGGACGAACCCGCCCTGGCCGTGCGGCGCGGGGAGGTCGGACCCGAGGCGCAGCACCCCTTCGGGCCCGACGAGGACGAGGGCGTGGGCGGTCGAGAAGCGCAGGAACCACTCGCTGAGGTCGTCGACCCAGTCGGGCGGGGCGGCGCCCGGTCGGCGCCCGGTCAGGAGGTTGGCGACCGGCGCGACGACGATGTCGATCGGGGCGCCGAACGCGGCCCGGACCCACGGGTCGACGCGGCGTTGCTCGTAGCCGCCGAGGAGCAGGTTGCCGGCGAGGACGCACTGCGCCTTGCGCACCGGGTCGGTCTCGTAGCGGGCCTCGTGGTACCAGCGGAACCCCTCGACGAGCTCGGCCAGCGCGTCGTCGCTGCGCTCCTCGCCCGGCGAGAGCGGCAGGTCCACGAGCGTCGCCGCGAAGTCGGCGTAGCGGCGCGGGTCGGGGTCGCTGTCCGGCCCGAACCATGCGATGAACCGGGCGGTCGCGGTGCCGATCTCGGCGAACACCCACCGGTTGCCGAGCGCGAGCTGGCGGCTGAGGCGGCGGTCCCCGAGCGCCCGCGTGGCCAGGAGCATCCTGGTCACGACGAGCCGGGCGGCGTGGGGTATCCGGGCGAGGAGCTGCTCCTCGGGCGGCAGGAACCGCTCGTCGCGGATGTTCACCCCGAGCGTCTTGGACGACCACGCCGCGAACGTCGTCCACGTCGCGTCGGTCGTGTCGAGGCACGCCCCGAAGGCGAGCGAGAGGTCGTCGTAGCCGGCCGTGATCCGGTGGTTGCGGTGCCCCCAGGACGGCTCGGGCCCGTGGGCGATGGCGAGGACGTCCGCCTCGGTGATGGTCACCGCGCCGTCGGCTCCGATCGTCCCGGTCGCGACCCCACTCACCGTCCGACGCCCTGGCCGTGGACCACGGCCTCCGCCTCGGCCAGGAGCCGTCGGGCTCCCGTGCGCGTCGCGACGTCCCGCACCTGCTCCATCAGCTCCACCACCCGACCATCATCGCCGCCCACGCTCCGCGTTGCCACTGCGCGTGCCCATTCGAGCCGGGTCTCCGCGACGAGCAGCGGTGCGCCGAGGCCCTCGTGGAGCTTCACGGCCGACTCGAACCAGCGGTCGGCGTCGTCGTGGGCGCCGATCACCGAGCACAGGACGCCGAGGTGGTGGCTGGCACTCGGGTAGCTGACGATGCCGTGGAGGAACGTCGTGGCCAACGGTTCGAGCACGGCGACGAGGCGCTCGGCGACGTCGAGCGCGCCGAGGCGGGCGGCGAGGAACGCGAGGTTGGCGAGGGCGGGCCCGGCCAGCGGGTCGCGCCGGACGGACACCGCACCGTCTCGGGTGGCCTCGGCGAACGCCTGCGCGGCGAGGTCGTCGCGGCCGAGCCACCACGCCTGACGGGCCATGATGAGGGCGGAGTCCATGCCGCTCTCGAGGCCGAGCTCGATCAGCGGCGCCTGCTCGTCGAGGCGGTCCTGGAGACGACGGATCTCGTTGAGCTGCTCGAACGCGAAGATCCGGGCGTCGCGGGCGTGGCCGATGGACTCGCCGATCTCCTGGGCGTGCAGCGCCAGGCGCTCGGCGGCCACCAGGTCGCCCGCCATCAGCTCGTTCGACGCCAGCACGAACGAGATCTGCCAGCGCAGGGCGGGCTGGTCGAGCTCGTGGCTCAACACGACCGCCAGGTCGAGCACCTCCTGGAGCCGGGCGGCGTCACCGGCCTCGAGCGCGGCCCCGGCCATGTTGAACGCGGCGCGGAACTGCAGGTCGGCGTCGCCCCGTTCGAGTGCGCTGGCCAGCAGCTCCTCGTTGTCGGCCAGCCGTTGGGCGAGCGTGTCCGGTGCGGTGATCGTCACGTTGCGCAGCGACAGGACGCGGTCGATCGTGGCGCGGTCACCGAGGGTGCGGGCGATGGCCAACGCCTCGTCGCTCAGCTCGAAGCGCCGTTCGCCGTCGGGCGCCCACACCAGCTCGGACGCAAGGGTGGCCAGCAGCTCGGCCCGTGTCGCGGTCGGGGCCGGCCCGGTGGCGCGCAGGGCGTGCTCGAGTGCGCCGATCAGCTCGTGGTCGACGCCGCGGGTCTCGCTGAAGAAGCCCCGGCTCGACGCGAGGAGGGGCCGTGCCTGGCGCTGCGGCTCCCCGAGCTCGACGGCGAGGTCGGCGGCGTCGAGGAACAACCGCCGGTGACCGGTGAGCCCGGCCCGCCGTTCGCACTCGCCGGCGGCGATGAGCAGCGCGTAGCGCTCCCACGGGTCTCCCGACGGGCCGAGGGCGGCGTGCAGCTCGAGCGCCCGCCGGTACCAGATGGCGGCCGGCTCCGACGCGGCGCCGATGACGAGGCTGTCGGCCGCGGCCTTGGCGGCGGCGAGCGCGGCGCGCACGTCGTCGGGCATGCCGGTGGCGGCGACCGCGTGACGGTGGTGGGCGAGCTCGTCGAGGCTGCGCACACCGGCCTCGACCAGCCCGGACGCCTCGAGCGCGACCGCGGCCCGCCGGTGGAGCGTGATCCGCCGCAGGCCCGAGAGCCCGTCGAGCAGGGTCGAGCGCACGATCAGGTGGGCGAAGCGGTAGCGGAGCGGGATGCCGTCGAGCTCGTCGAGCACGCCGGCGGCGACCGCCGACTCGAGGGCGTCGAGCGCGTCGAGCTCGTCGATCGACGCGGTCGCCGCGGCGAGGGCCGGCTCGAACTCGGCGCCGACGACGGCGCCGGCGGTGAGGAGGTCGACGGTGGTGCGGTCGAGGCGGGCCAGGCGCTGGTGGACGATGTCCCGTGCGCTCTCGGGAACGGCCAGCTCCCCGCCGGCGAGGGCCTCGTCGGAGAGGTGGGCCACGTACTCGCGCACGAAGAACGGGTTCCCGTCGGTCTCGCCGGCGATGGCCTCGGCGAGGGCCGGGTCGTCGACGCCGGCGCCGGTGACGAGGTCGGCGATGGCGTCGACGCCGAGGCCGTCGAGGCGGATGCGCTCGACGCCGTCGATGCGTCGCAGGTCGGCGAGCAGCTCGTCGAGCACCACCTCGTCGCCCTGCTCGGTGTCGCGGCACGTGACCACGACCGCGAGGCGGGTCGAGCGCAGCTCCCGGACGACGTGGCGCACGAGCATGGCCAGCGGTCGGCCCATCCACTGGAGGTCGTCGATGACGAGCAGCGTCGGCGCCAGGTCGGCGGTCGCCGCGAGCCATCGGGTCACCGCGTCGAACAGCCGGTACCGGTCGCTCTCGTCGTCGCGACCGCTCGGCACGGTCACGTCCGGCAGGCGTTCGGCGATCTCGGGGACGAGGCGGGCGAGCTCGCCGGGCCGGCCGCCGCAGAGCACGGCGAGCTCCTCGTCGGACGCCCGCTCCACGCTGGCGGCGAGCGCGTCGACGATCGGCTGGTACGGGACGAGCAGGCCCTCGTCGCAGCGCCCGTGGAGCACGCGGGCGCCGCCGTCGCCGTGGACCTCGTCGGCCAGCGCGGCGGCGAGGCGGGTCTTGCCGATGCCCGGCTCGCCGGACAGCACGACCATCCGGCGCTTCGCGTCGGTCGCGTCGGCCCACACCCGCCGGAGGCGGTCGAGCTCGGCGTCGCGCCCGACGAGCGGCGCGGCCGCCGCGGCGGCGAGTGCGCCGGGTAGGGGGTGCTCGGCCGCCGCCGTGGACGCCGCGACCGTGCGGGCCGCCTGGCGGTGGAGGGCGGGATCCTGGTCGAGCACCCGGGTCTCGAGGTCACGCAGCTCGCTCGACGGGCTCAGGCCGAGCTCGTCGGCCAGGTGGGTGCGCAGCCGCTGGTACGCCCGCAGCGCCTCGGCCTGGCGACCCGAGCGGAACAGGGCGATCATCAGGTGGGCCCAGAGCTGCTCGCGCAGGGGGTGCTCACCGACGAGGGTGTACAGACGGGGCACGAGGTCGGCGTGGCGCCCGAGCTCGAGGTCGGCGCGGACGAGGTCCTCGGTGGCGTCGAGGCGCAGCTCCTCGAGCCGCACCGCGGCGGAGCGGGCGAACGGCTCGTCGGCGAACTCGGCGAGCGCGGGGCCCCGCCACAGCCCGAGGGCCTCGCGCAGGTGCTCCGACGCCGCGGCCGGGTCGTCGGCGGCGAGCAGCTCGCGCCCTTGGCGGGCGAGGTCCTCGAAGCGGTGGGCGTCGATGTGGGACGGGTCGACCTCGAGCACGTAGCCGGGCTCGCGGGTCACGATCACCGTGCCGTCGCTGCCCTTCGGGCGGTCGGGCTCGAGGGTGTTGCGCAGCTTCGACAGGTGGAAGCGCAGCGCCCCGCTGCCCGAGCTGTCGGGCCAGAGCGCGTCGACGATCGACTCGGTGCTGCGCACGACGCCCGGCTGGAGGATCAGCAGGGCGAGGAGCGCGCGCTGGCGGGCCGACGACAGCTCCACCGTCCGCCCCTCGATCTCGACCTCGAGCGAACCGAGGATGCCGAAGTGCACCAGGGAGACGCTACCGCGGCGTTCTCCCAGTTCGGAGATGCAGGATCGGGCTCTGCCCCAACCGTGACGGCCGATCGCGCCGCCCACCCCCACCCCGAACTGGTCTACCGAATCGACGTCCTGAGCGCAGATCGGTAGGCCAGAACGGGTGGGTGCGTGTTGGCTGACAGGGGGTCAGGACATCGTCGCGGTGACGAGGTGGGTGGCCGGGTCGTAGGTGAACGTCACGGCCTCCGTGCCCTCCACGACCGTCAGCGCGAGGTTCGGCCCGTTCGGCGCGCCGTCCTGGCCGAAGTTGACGTCCCACGACCCGTCGTGGGCGATCTTGAGCTCCCACTCCCCCGCCGGGATCTCGAACGTCGCGCTCCACAGGCCGGTGGCCTCGTCCAGCGTGAGCTGCGCCTCGGGGCAGTCGGGCAGCCAGTCGTCGGCGCAGCCGATCTCGGCGTTGAAGCTCCCGGGCACCGAGACCGCGTCGGGCTGGACCACCGGCGGCGCCCCGACCTCGACCTCGGTCACCGGCCCGACCACGACGTCGCGGTCGGCGTCGGAGAGCACGGCCCGGTAGCGGACGACCGTGCCGTCCTCGAGGTCGGAGACGTCGTCCGGTGCGGTGTAGACGGGCGAGGAGTCGTCGATGCCGAGGGTGGTCCACGACACGCCGTCGATGCTGCGCTGCAGCTCGACCACGTGGCTCGCCCGCTCCGGGTCGACGGTGGCGACGACGTCGAGGGTGCCGGCGACCAGGTCACCGGCCGCCGGCGTGTCGATCGTCGGGATCGGGTTCGGGACCGTCGCGCCGACGAGGTCGCTCATCGCGGTGTGCCCGCCGTTGTCGGCGACGACCGCCCGGTAGGCCACGGTGGTGCCCGACGCCAGGTCGGCCACGTCGTGGTACACCCGGAAGGGCGCGCTGTCGTCGGTGCCGATCGTGGCCCAGTCGCCGTCGGCGGTCCGGGCCTGGAACGTGACCTCGTAGAACGAGTCCCCGGCCACCTCCGCGGCGACCACCATCCGGGCGTTGTCCTCCTCGCTCACGACGACGGGGGCCACCGAGATCGCCGGGGCCTCCTCGGAGACGGGGATCGGGGCGCTCGACACGTACACGACGCTCGACAGGGCGGGCACGGTGACCGTGAGCCCGCCGTCGGCGCCGGCCGTGCGGGTGGTGTCGCCACCGCGGACCGGTTCGAAGACGCCGCCGGGCACCCAGGTCGGCACGGTCGCCGTCGCCTCCCCGGTGCCGTTGTTCAGGGCGACCACGTACTCGCGCCCGTCGTCGTGGGCGATGCGGGAGAACGCCACCACGCCCGGCTCGCCGCCCCCGGCGCCGGTGTCGTCCCCGTCGGTGTCGTCGGTGTCGGTGCCGTCGGGCAGCGGCGGGTAGCGGTGCTGGTGGGCCCCGTCGCGTAGGGCCGGGTGGTCGCTGGCCAGCGCGGCGAGCTCGGCGATGCGGCGGTACGCGGGGTGGTCGGTGGCGAAGTTGTCCTCCGCGTGGGTCCGATCCGTTCCCAGCAGGTCGTCGGCCAGGTAGTCCTCGACCTGCGATGCGAACAGGGTCTGGCGGGCGTCCTGGTCGCCGCCGTCGCCGGTGAAGCCCTGCTCGTCGCCGTAGTAGACGACGGGGTTGCCCCGTGAGAGGAACAGCAGGTCGTGGGCGAGCAGGTGCCGCGCCAGCAGCTCGTCGTCGTCGGCGTCGGGGTTGTCCTCGGCGACGAAGAACCCGATGCGGCCCATGTCGTGGTTCCCCAGGAACGTCGGCAGCTGGTACACGTTCGAGTCGGCGTCGGTGAACCAGTCGTCGGCGACGAAGAACGCCCCGAGGTCGGCCGGCGAGCCACCGGCGGAGGCGTAGTCACGAGCGGCGGCCTGGAACGCGAAGTCGAGCGTCGACTGCATCTCGCCGCGCGTCGTGAAGTGCGACAGGAACGGCTTCGACGTGTCGAACACCTCGCCGAACATGAAGAACTCGCTCTTGCCGGCGTCGCGGGCGAAGGCGAGCACCTCGGGCCCGAAGCGCTGCCAGAACTCGTCGTTGACGTGCTTCATGGTGTCGATGCGGAAGCCGTCGATGCCGAAGTCGGCGATCCAGGTCTCGTAGATGTCGATCATCCCCTCGACGACGCGGGGGTGCTCGGTGAACAGGTCGTCGAGCCCGAAGAAGTCGCCGTAGAGCGAGTCCTCGCCCACGAACGTGGTGTCGCCACGGTTGTGGTAGAGCGTCACGTCGTTGAGCCAGGCGGGGACCTTCAGGTCCTCCTCACCGGGCTCGAGCACCGGCGTGTACGGGAACGACGTGGCCGGGTCGAGCGCGGGGAAGGAGTCCTCGCCGGCGTGGTCCCGGTCGTCGAACGCGTCGCCGTCCGCCGTGCGGTACGGCACCTCGTCCTTGCCGACGTACGCCAGGCGGGACCCGCCCTCGTAGCCGATCACGTCGGCGGTGTGGTTGGTGATGATGTCGAAGTAGACCTTCATGCCCCGCTCGTGGGCGGCGTCGATGAGCGCGGCCAGCTCGTCGTTGGTGCCGAGGTGGGGGTCGATGCGGGTGAAGTCGGTGATCCAGTAGCCGTGGTAGCCGGCCGAGCGGTCCTCGGGCTGGACCGCCTTGTTGGCGAAGCTCGGGGTGAGCCAGATCGAGTCGACGCCCATGCCCTCGATGTAGTCGAGGCGGCTCGCCAGGCCGGCGAGGTCGCCGCCGTTGTAGAACGCCTTGGAGGTCGGGTCGAAGCCCGAGACCATCGGGTCGTCGCCGAGGCCGGCGGTGTCGTTGTCGGTCGAGCCGTTCTCGAAGCGGTCGGCCATCACGAAGTAGAAGACCTCGTCGGTGACCGGGCCCCGCAGCGAGTGCTCGGCGATCGCCGCGGGATCATCGCCGGACGCGGTGTCGTCCGGCCCGGCGAGGGCGGGTGCCGCGCCGAGCGCCGCGCACAGCGCGACGATCGAGGCCGCCGCGCCGAGGCGCAGGAAGCGGGACGCAGGACGCTGTGACATGGCCGTCTCCCCTCGGGCCGGACCCGCCGGGCATCACCTCGGAGGGCCTGCGCTCGCCCGTCGCGAGCGGACGCTACCCCTGCGGCCCTGCGCCGACAAGGATCGTCCGAACCCCACGACGCCGACCGGTCGGTGCCCCCGGGACGGGCGCCGTGGTCCCCGGGCCGGGCGGCGGCGGGTGGCTACGGTGGCGCGCATGGCCGGAGTGAACCGCCTCGCGCAGGAGACCAGCCCCTACCTGCGACAGCACGCCGACAACCCGGTGCACTGGCAACCGTGGGACGACGCGGCGTTCGCCGAGGCCGCCGACCGGGACGTGCCCGTCCTGCTGTCGGTCGGGTACTCGTCGTGCCACTGGTGCCACGTGATGGCCCACGAGTCGTTCGAGGACCCGGAGACCGCAGCGTTGATGAACGAGTCGTTCGTCAACGTGAAGGTCGACCGGGAGGAGCGGCCCGACGTCGACGCCATCTACATGGACGCGGTCCAGGCGATGACCGGGAGCGGCGGCTGGCCGATGACCGTGTTCATGGCCCCCGACGGCCGGCCGTTCTTCGGCGGCACGTACTTCCCCCGCCAGCCCCGCGGCGGCCTGCCCAGCTTCACCGAGCTGTGCGAGGCGATCCGCGACCAGTGGAAGAACAACCGGGACAACATCCTCGACCAGGCCGGCCGGCTCACCGAGGCGATCGGCCGCCTCGCCGGTCTGCGTCCCGCGGACGGCCTCCCCGGCCCGGAGGCGCTCGACGAGGCCGCGGCCGCGCTGGTCCGCCAGCACGACCTCGAGTGGGGCGGGTTCGGTCGGGCGCCGAAGTTCCCCCAGGCCATGAGCCTCGACGTGCTGCTGCGCCGCCTCGCCCGCCCCGGCGACCCCGAGGCCGATGCCGACGTGGCGTCCGTGGTGACGACGTCGCTCGACGCCATGTCCTCGGGTGGCATCTACGACCACCTCGGCGGCGGCTTCGCCCGCTACTCGGTCGACCGGCGCTGGATCGTCCCCCACTTCGAGAAGATGCTCTACGACAACGCCCTGCTCGCCCGGGCGTACCTCCACGCCTGGCAGGTCACCGGCGAGGCCCGACACCGCCAGGTCCTCGACGAGACGATCGCCTACGTGCTGCGCGACCTGCGCGACCCGGCCGGTGGCTTCTACTCCGCCGAGGACGCCGACTCGGAGGGTGTCGAGGGCAAGTTCTACGTCTGGTCGCGGGCCGAGATCGCCGAGGTGTGCGGCGACGACGCCGAGGCCGCGATCGAGTGGTACGGCGTGACCGAGGAGGGCAACTTCGAGGGCGCCAACATCCTGTGGCGGCCCGAGCGGGGCGACCTCCTGCGCCCCGAGGCCGTCGAGCGCGCCCGCGCGAAGCTGTTCGAGCGGCGGGAGGGCCGCATCCGCCCGGGTCTCGACGACAAGGTCCTGACCGAGTGGAACGGCCTGTTCCTGTCGGCGCTCGCCGAGGCCGCTGCGGCGACCGGCAACGACGAGTGGCTCGCCGCCGCGGTCGCCAACGGCGAGTTCCTGCTCGCCAACCTGCGCGACGGCGACGGGCGCTGGCTCCGCTCGTGGCAGGGCGGCGACGGCGACCGCCCGGCCCAGGCCCGCCACCTGGCCTATGCCGCCGATCACGCCGCGCTCGTCGACGCGTTCACCCGGCTCGCGGAGGCGACCGGTGAGGCCCGGTGGATCACCGAGGCCCAGCGGTGCGCCGACGCACTGGTCGAGCGGTTCTGGGACGACGAGGCCGGCGGCGTGTTCACCACCGCGTCCGACGGCGAGCGGCTCATCGCCCGGACCAAGGACCTGATGGACAACGCCACGCCTTCGGCCAACAGCCTCGTGGCCGTCGGGTTCCTGCGCCTGGGGCGCCTCACCGGGCGCAACGACCTCGTGGAACGGGCCGAGGCGGTGCTGGCGTTGCTGGCCAACCTGGCCCGGGAGCACCCGACGGCGTTCGGGCTGCTGCTCGCCGCGGTCGACCTCCACGTCTCGCCCAGCCAGGAGATCGTCGTCACCGGTGAGCGCCGGGACCTCGTCGACGTCGTGCGGGAGCGGTTCCGCCCCCACGCGGTCATCGCCTGGGGCGAGCGCTACGACTCACCGCTGTGGACCGACCGCGACCCGGGCCTGGCCTTCGTCTGCGAGGGCTTCACCTGCCGGCTCCCCGTCGCCTCACCGGACGACCTGCGGGCCGAGCTCACCGCCTGAGCGGCGGAGAGCGGGAAACACCGCCTGAGCGGCGGAGAGCGGGAAGCACCGCCTGAGCGGCGGAGAGCGGGAAGCACCGCCTGAGCGGCGGAGAGCGG
>JAXHUH010000183.1:0-17665 GCA_034211175.1 Actinomycetota bacterium | reverse complement strand
GTCCGCGTCGAGCTGTGGCCCGACGCGGACGGCGACGGCGCCGCCGACCCCGGCGACCCGGCCGCGGTCACGACGACCGACGCCAACGGCCACTACCGCCTCGATGTCCCCGCGGACGGCGACTGGGTCGTGCGGATCCCCGCCGACGAGCTGGCCGAGGGCGGCACGCTCGGCGGCTACGTGTCGAGCACCGGGAACGGCACGCCGGCCGACCCCGACGACGGCGTCGACGGCGACGACAACGGCGCCGGTGTCCTCCCGGCGCCGATCGCCACCGCGGCGGTGACGTTGGCGTCGGGGACCGCGCCGACCGGCGAGGCCGACGTGGCCGCGGAGGGCCCGGCCAACCCGCTGCCCGACGCCTCGTCGGACCTGACCGTCGACCTAGCGGTCGTCGCCCCCGACGGGATCACCATCGGCGACCTCGTCTGGGCCGACGTCGACGGGTCCGGCCGCCTCGACGCCGGCGACGACGAGCCCCCGCTCGGCGGCGTGCCGGTCGAGCTCCACCGCGACACGAACGGCGACGGGCGCCCCGACGACACGGTCGCCCACCGGGTGACGACCACGACCGCGGACGGCTGGTACCGCTTCGGCGAGGTCCCCCAGGGGTCGTGGCTGGTCTCGGTGCCGGAGGCCGCGTTCGCGCCCGGCGGCGTCGCCGCGGGCTGGCAACCGACCCCGGGCCGCACCACCGAGGCGGGCGTCGACGGCGACGACGATGCCGGCGAACCGGCCTCCGGCGGCGCCCGCACGGGCCCGTTCACCGTGGTCGCCGGGCAGGCGCCGACCGGTGAGACCGCACCGGCGTCCCCGTCGGTCGGCGCCGCGCCGGTGGCAGCGGTCGACGACCGGGCCGACCTGACGATCGACGTCGCGCTGACCCGCGTCGCCGTCGGTGGCCTCGTCTGGGCCGACCGTGACGGCGACGGCCGCCGCCAGCCGGGAGAGCCCGGGCTCGCCGGGGTACCGGTCTCGGTGGTCGCCGGTGGGGTCGGCTCGTCGTCCGCCGACCCGGTGGCGACCGCGACCACCGATGCAGCCGGGCGTTGGCACGTCGACGGCCTCGCGCCCGGCGACCATCGGGTCGTCGTCGACGGTGGCGCCTTCGTCACCGGCGGCCCGCTCGACGGCTGGACGTCGTCACCCGACACCGGTCCGGCGCCGCCCGCGGCCGACGACGACCGGCGTGACGTCGACGACGGCATCGACCCGACCACCCTGGCCGGCGACGTGGAGACCGGGGTCGTCTCGCTGGTCCCGGCCACCGAGCCGACGGGCGAGGCCCCCGGCGTCGGGGCGACCACGGACGCGGCCGCCAACGACACCGTCGACCTCGGCTTCGCCCCGCTCGGCTCGCTCGGCGACCGGGTGTGGCTCGACGAGGACGCCGACGGCGTCCAGGACCCCGACGAGCCGGGCGAGCCCGGGGTCTCGGTCTCGGTGCTCGACGGCGAGGACGTCGTCGGCCGGGCGACCTCGGGCGAGGACGGCGCCTGGTCGATCGCGCACCTGCCCGCCGGTGACTACGTGCTCGCGGTCGCCGACGGCGACGTGCCCGCCGGCCTGCGGCTGGTCGACGCCGGGGTCGGTGACGCCGAGACGGACTCCGACGTCGACCCGGCGACGGGCCGGAGCGGACCGGTGGCCCTCGACTGGGGTGAGGACCGGACCGACGTCGACGTGGGGGTCACCCCGCTGCGGGCCGACCTCGCCGTGGTCAAGTCGCTCGACGACACCCCGCACCCGGCCGACGCCATCACCTGGGAGATCGCCGTCTCCAACGCCGGTCCCGACGAAGAGCCCGGCCCGATCGTGGTCGAGGACGCCATCCCGGCGACGCTGCGGTTCGAGTCGTTCACCGGTGACGGCTGGACCTGCGAGGAGACGGCCGAGGCCGACGTGCGCTGCGAGTACGCGGCCGGTGCGGCCGCCGGCGGTTCGGTGCCGTTGCTGGAGCTGCAGACCGAGGTGCTCGGCGCGGTCGGCGTCGCCGTCGCCAACACGGCGACGGTGATCGGCTCGGCGGTCGACGAGGACCTGTCGGACAACACGTCGACCGCCGCCCGGACGGTCGTGCTCGGCCGCAGCACCCTGGCGTTCACCGGCGCCGACACGATCCGCCTGGTCGCGCTGGCGATCGGCCTGCTCGGCGTCGGCACCCTGCTGACGGTCGCCGGCAGCGGCCTCCTCAGCTGGCAGCGCCGCCGGCTGGAGTGAGGGGTTCGGTCAGGCGCCCGGCTGCCAGATCATCAGGGCGAGCGCGATGACCAGGAGCACGTTGAGGACGGCGGTGCCGATCGTGACCCGGCGCTCGAGACCACCGGCCTCGCCGGTTCCCGAGCCCGACCCCGAGAGCTCGATGAGCTGACGCGTGGCGGGACGGATCATGCCGTGGATGACGCCGACCATGATGATCATCACGGCGAACGCCGCCGAGATCCAGCCCTCGCTGAACTCGATCGCACCATCGCTGACGATGATGAGGACGATCCCGAAGAGGAACGTGGCGTAGATCGCCATCTCCGACACCTTCGAGGTGACGAACGAGTTGGCCTCGAGCACGGCGTGGCCCTGCTGGCCGGGGAGCGCCCGGGCGCGGGCCAGGTAGATGCTGTTGAGCGCGATCCCGCCGAAACCGACGATCGCCGCCAGGATGTGCAGCAGCAGCACCAGGTTGTACAGGGTTGACTCGTACCCCAAGTCCCTCACCTCCGAAGGTTCGACCGGGACCGTAGTTGAGCTGGTGGGACTACCCGTCACGGACCTCGGTCCTTCACCGGTGGTAGCCGGATGCCCTCGCTGCGGCTTCTAGCAGGCGGGTAGCGGGCGGTTCGGCCTGCGGTGGCCGGCGGGCGGAGCTGGCCGACCGTTTCCACAGCGGGCTGCCCGGGGGAGGTTCGCGCCACGTTGGAGCGACAACCGGACCGACAGACGATCACGCGGGTGTGTCCCGCGCCACCTCGGAGCGACAACCGAACCGCCCCCGGCCAGCACCGACCGGGATCCCGCCGCCTCTGGTGACCATCGACGACTCCCAGCCCGCCGGCCGGGCGACCCCACCCGGGTCGCCGCACCGGCGCGTGGTCACCAGGTGTCGAGGAGCTCGTCGAGCGTGTCGAGTGCGGACGGGAACCCGTGGGCGGGTGAGCGGCTGTAGCCGACGACGAGCCCGGGCGACTGCGGCTGCGCGATGCGGTGGTTGCCGAGGCCGAACAGCGCGACCCCGCGCTCGAGCGCGGCGTCGACGAGCTCCCGCTCCTCTCGACCGCGCAGGAACGCCGTGACGTGGAGCCCGGCGGAGACGCCGGTGACGTCGAACAGGTCGGCCCGGCGCGCCAGCCGCTGCACCAGCGCATCGCGTCGTCGGCGGTAGTGCGACCGCTGCGCCCGGACGTGGCGATCGAACCGCCCCGAACGGATCAGCTCGGCCAGCGCCGCCTGCTCGATCGCCGACACCGTGTCCCGCCGCTGGCGCCTGACCTCGAGCACCGGCTCGAGCAACGACGGCGGCACCACCAGCCACGCGATGCCCACACCCGGCGCCAGCGACTTGCTCACCGTCCCGCCGTAGATCACCCGGCCCGGGTCGAGGCCCTGCATCGCACCGATCGGCCGGCGGTCGTAGCGGAACTCCCCGTCGTAGTCGTCCTCGATGACCCAGCCATCGCGCTCGCGTGCCCACTCGACCAGCTGCGCCCTCCGTGCCGCGCTCATCACGACGCCGAGCGGGTACTGGTGCGCCGGGGTGCACAGCACCGCCCGCTCCTCGCCGAGCTCGTCGACGCGCAGGCCGTCGCCGTCCACCGCCACCGGCCCCACCTCGACACCGCCGGCCCGGAGCACCGCGGCGTGCGGCGGCAGGCCCGGGTCCTCGACGGCGACGCGCGCCACCCCGAGTGCGTCGAAGGCGGCCGACAGGGTCGACAACGCCGACGCGAAACCGCCGAAGACCACGATCCGGGCCGGATCGCACACCACCGAGCGCGACCGTGCGAGGTACCCGGCGAGCGCGACCCGCAGCTCCGTCAACCCCTGGCGATCGCCGTACCCGAGCATCGAATCCGGGCTCGACTGCATCACCTTGCGCACCGCGGCGGCCCACGCCCGACGGGGGAACGAGCTCGGGTCCGGCTCACCCGGCAGCAGCTCGAGGAACACGCCCGCAGCGCGCTCCGGCTCCTCCACCGCAGCGGGCACGTGAACCGAGGCCACCGAGGTCCCGGCACCCACCGACGCCACCAGGTACCCCTCGGCGGTGAGCTGCTCGTACGCGCCGACCACCGTCGCACGGGCGCAACCGAGCTCGGCGGCCAACGCACGAGACGACGGCAGCCGGGTGCCGGGCGCCAGGCGACCGTCGAGGATCCCGCGCCGGAGGTTCGCCTCGATCTCCGACGACCGCGCCCGACCGGCGCCGATGATCACCAGCACGTCCGACACGTGGTCTGCCTTTCCGACGTCGAAATGGCCTGGAGCCCTGGACCGCTCGTTCGTACCGTACGGCCATGGACGAGCGAGCGCCGCAATGGGTCCGCCTCGGCGTGGCGATCACGCTCGCCGCGCCACAGCTCCTCATCGGGACCTGGGCCGTCGCCGCCCCCGACAACTGGTTCCGCCGCTTCCCGGGGTTCGATCCCCGCCTCGTGGCCGCCGAACCGCCCTACAACGAGCACCTCGCCAGCGACGTCGGCGCCGCGTTCCTCGCCACCGGCATCGTGCTCCTCGTCGCCGCGATCTGGGGCAACCGCGCGTCGGTACTGACCGCACTCCTCGCGTACGCCGCGTTCACCGCCCCGCACGTCCTCTACCACGCGACGAACCCGGCGGATGCCCTGTCGGCGTTCGAGGACGTGGCCAACGTGCTCACCTTGGCCAGCGGCCTGATCCTCGCCGCGGCGTTCGCCTGGGGCCTCCGCCGGCCGAGCGCCGCGGCCCCCGCCGAACTCCCGCCAGCCCGCCGCGGCATAGAGGGTCGGCGCTGCGCATCACCGAACGGGCGAGCTCAACGCACGGTGACCTCGGCGTCGGCGACCGGAGGACATCGCACTACCGTGCGCCACCATGCGCGCGATCGAGATCATCGTGTCCGTCACCGCCGCGCTCGTGCCGCTCGTGTACGTGGTCTTCTTGATCCGGCTCCGGCGCGCGCCCGACGACGTCGCCGATGCACCGCACCCGCGCGGGGCGTGGGTGGCCCAGGGCCTGGTGCTGGTCGCGCTCTACGTCCTGCTCCTGCGAGAGCTGCCCGAGTCCGCCATCATCCTCCTCAGCCTCCCGGTCACGATGTGGTTCCTGTACCAGGACGGCGTCCGCGTCGGTCGGCGCCACGCCGAAGCCCGCAGGCGCTGACGCACCGGGTTCGACGCCGGGCTGGGAGGATGCGGGCGTGATCCACGTCGATGACTCCGCTGCCGTCCGTCGCGTCACGCTCGATCACGGGCCGGTGAACGCGCTCGATGTCGAGCTGCTCGACGCCATCACCGACACCGTCGAGGAGCTGTGCGCCGACCGGGCGACCCGGGCCATCGTGCTCGCCGGAGGCGAGCGGGCTTTCTGCGCCGGGGTCGACCTCCGCCGCGTCGTCGACGAGCCGCCGTCCTACCGGGTCGGGCTCGTCTCCTCGCTCGACCGGTGCTTCACCCGGGTCCTCACCGCGCCCGTCCCCACGGTCGCCGCCATCGGCGGTCACGCCATCGCCGGCGGGCTCGTCCTCGCCGCCTGCTGCGACCACCGCGTCGCCACCACCGGCAAGGCCCGCCTCGGGGTGACCGAGCTCGCCGTCGGCGTCCCGTTCCCGCCGGTCGCCCACGCCGCCACCGCCCGGCTCGTCAGCGCAGCAGCGGCGAACCGCCTCATGCTCGACGCCACGCTCGTCGGCACCGACGAGGCCCTCGCCCTCGGTCTCGTCGACGAGCTCGCCGAGCCCGACGACGTCCTCTCCCGGGCCACCGCGGTCGCCGAGCGCCGGGCCGCCATTCCGGCCGCCGCCTACGCCCTCACCAAGCGCCAGCTCAGCGCCCCGGTCCTCGCCACCGCCCGCGACGGCGCCACCATCTCCGACGTCACCGGGGTCTGGACCTCCGACGAGACCACCGACGCCATCCGCGCGTTCGTCGAACGGATGTAGCCCCAGGTTCCGCACGGCAGAACGACGACACCGGCGGTATCCGAACGCGGCCCGACCGCTCTCCACCGCAGTCGACGAGGAGAGCAGATCGCAGATGCGCCACGAGGTGGTCGCACCGGACGGGCGGACGTGGCGGGTGACCCGGCGATGGGTGACCCGCCGGTGCCTGGAGACGTGGTGGGGCCGCCTGCGACGGCGGTTCCGCCGCGCGACCGACTACGCCGACGGCGCCGCCGAGGCCGACCGCTACGGCTGCCTCTCGTTGCTCGGCGATGCGATCGGGTTGGTCGTCATCGCCGGCCTCGCCGTGCTGCTCGTCGTGCCGCTGCTGCTCGCGGTCGTCGACATCCTCGTCCTCGCCGCGCTCGCCGTCGCTGGCGCCGCAACGCGGATCCTGCTCCGCCGGCCGTGGACCGTCGAGGCCACCGCCGACGACGGGACCCGGGTCCGCTGGCGGATCGTCGGCTGGCGGGCCAGCCGCGACCACTGCGACGACGTGGCCCGCACGATCGGCCTCGGCGAGGTCCCACCCGACGGTGAACGCTCGACGGTGCCCGACACGGGCGACTGAAGGCCATTGCTGTGCGCCCGGTCCTCTGGAAGGTGCTCGGGTCGCCAGCCGACGCGTGCGAGCGCGTCGTGAATCTCGTGAGTCGTGATGAGCTGGCGGATGCAATCGGGATCGAACCGACGGTGTGCGCACCAACGGCGCCACCATCTCCGCCGTCACCGGCGTCTGGACCTCCGACGACACCACCGACGCGATCGCGCCTTCGTCGACCGCATGTAGCGCCGTCGGCGACGGTTGTCGCACCAACGTGGCGCGGCGGGCCCGTCAGTGGAGCAGCCTGAGCCACTCCCCCTGGGCTCCGGCCGTGCCGAGGACCCGGTCCCGACGGCCCCCATCAGCCAACACGGTCGCCGCGATCGGCGACGCTCAGCCGAGCGCGACGGTGCCCTCGATCACGGTGACGCACGGGCCGCCGATGGTGACCTTGCGGTCGTCGGAGACGGTGACGGCGACGCGGCCGTCGCGGCCGAGGAAGCGGCCCTGGTGGGCGGTCCAGGCGTTGCCGACGTGGCGGAGGCCGCCGGTGGTGGTGACGTGGACGGCGACGGCGGCGTTGCCGGAGCCGCAGACCGGGTCCTCCGGCACGCCCTCGGCCGGGGCGAACGAGCGGACCTCGACCTTGCCGTCCTCGTTCGGGGCGTAGACCGTCGCCCCCGTCGCGCCGAGGCGCATCGACAGCGCGGCCAGCCCGGCGTCGTCGACCTTCAGGCCGGCCAGGTCGTCGGCCCGGTCCAGCCTCGCCACGATCCACGTCGGGCCGACATCAATGGCGATCGGGTCGAACAGCGCCCTCGCCCGCAGCGACGCGGCCAGCTCGTCGGCCGGCACCTCGATCGACGTCACGTTCGCCCGCGGCACGGTCGCCCGGATCGTCGCGGCGCCGCCGTCGGCCCCGTCCTCGAAGACGAGCGGCACGAGGCCGGCCGCGCACTCCTGCACGAGGCGACCGTCGACCGGCTTGGCGACCCCGGCGCCGACGACCGCGTGGGCCGAACCGAGCGTCGGGTGGCCGGCGAACGGGAGCTCGCCACCCGGCGTGAAGATGCGCAGGTGGTAGTCGGCCCCGTCGGCGCTCGGCGGGAGCACGAACGTCGTCTCCGACAGGTTCGTCCACCGGGCGAAGCGGGCCATCGCCTCGTCGTCGAGCCCCTCGGCGTCCAGCACCACCGCCACCGGGTTGCCGAGGCCCGCCCGCTCGGTGAACACGTCGACCTGCGCGAACCGGCGCATCACGTCCTCCTACGTCTCCTGATGTGGCTTCGACCCCACCGCCCGGTCAACGTGGCGCGGCGGTCGATCGAGTGTGCGGCCGGTCGGCGACGTCGTACAGGGCCAGTCACGCCCGAATCGGCCCGGAAACACACATGACAAGCGCGATACGTCGTACCTCACACACGTAGCGCGACCAGGGGCGGAGCACCCCGGCGCATGTCAGAGTCCGTTCAACTACCGCCCGGACCGATTGTCACGCCAAAATGGGGGTGGAACGGCGATTCGGTTGCGGGTGACCGGTGGAGGTCGATGGTGGGATGGCGGGCGGCGGAGTTCGGCCGGTGACGAGGCGGGCGGGGCTCGGTGCCCTGCTCCTCGCCTCGTTGCTCGTTGCGGGGTGCGGGTCCGAGTCGAGCGCGGAGTCCGGCGGCTGTCCGGCCGTCGAGCCGCTGCGCGACGAGATCGACGACCTCCTCCAGGCTGGTGACGCCGGCGGCGCGGCAACCGTCGCGGTGAACCTCGACACCAGCCCGGCACCGACGGAGATCGACTCGCTCTCCGGCCCGGCCGGCGACTCGATCCTCGTGGTCAAGATCGTCGAGGGTGCCCCGGCGGTTCTCGGAGAGCTCTCCGTGGGCGACCTCGAGGAGGTCTCGATGGGCAGCTGGACCACGAAGGACCGCTGCGCCGTCCTCGTCGCCGCGGTCGGCGGTGAGCCCGACGCCGACGCCGTCAACGCCGCGGAGGGCGTCGTCGGCGAGTGGCTCGGCACCGACACCCAGGCGTCCGACCTCGTCGACCCCGCGCTCGACGAGGACGACACCGCGAGCTGAGAGGCCGACCCGGCGCCTCAGCCGGGCCGGGTCCTCGCCTTCACCGACCACCACGGTCGCGGCGTCGGCGGGTCCACGTCACCGTCGACCACGTGCCAGACCCGATCGTCGTCGGCCTCGAGGCGGGCCGCCGTCAGCTCGGGCACCAGCATCCGACCGGAACGCCCGCCGAGGCTCCAGCGCAGCAGCCACGCGCCGAGTGCCCCGTCGCCCACGTCGCCGCAGTCGAGCACCAACGAACCGTCGGCGACCGCGGCGCCTCTCCCCCACACCTGCAGGAGCCAACGCAGCGGCAGGCCGACGTCGAGGTCGAGGCGGCCGGGCGCGACCTCGATGCCGAGGTCCGCGGGTTGGTCCTCGTCGAGGATCCGGACCACCGGCTTGGACCGCAGGCGCCCGCGGCGGCCGCGGGACGGCTCGAGGCTCGCGTCCAGCGCCGCCCAGAACCGCTCGAGGAGGAACCGGCGCAGCTTGGCCACCGTCTCCGGCGGCAGGTCCTCGTCGTGCCAGCGCCGTTCGATCCTGGCGATGCCCGACAGCGCGGCGAGCACCCGCAGCGGTTCCGGCAGGCCATCGGTCTCCGCGGTCTCACCCCAATGGGGCGTGAGGCGGGGACCCGACGGGGGCCAGCCCTGGAGTCGCCACAGCTCGACCGACGACGGCTCGTCGCCGGCCGCCTCCCAACGGTCGAGGATCTCGAGGCACGGGGGCTCGTCCCCGCCGAGGACGAGGAACGCCGCCTCGACCTCCGGGTCGTGATCGAGCGCCGACAGCGTGCCGTCGCGCCACTCGACCCGGTGGTCGCGTCCCTCGCACACGACCTCGACGACCAACGGCGGCAGCCGCTCGAACCACGGCCGGTCCGCGGTCGTCGAATCGTCGGCCGGGACGCTGCCTGACGCCGTGTCGGGGCCGGCCGGCTCACCGGCGGCACCCTCCGGGCCGTTCACGCCGCCAGGTCCACGAGCACGGTGCGGGCCCACGGCGGCGGAGCCGCCCCGTAGCGGCGGGCGATCAGGCCGACGATGACCGTCGTCCCCGGCGGCGGGGCGTCGGGCCACGGCGTGAGCCCGTCGGTCAGCACCACGATCACGTCCGGGCGGGGACGGAGGCCGGCGGCGTGGGCGATGCCGACCGCCATGTCGGTCCCGCCGCCACCGGTCAGCTCGAGCCCGGCGACGCCACGCACCCAGGAGACGTCGTGGACCGCGGCGTCGCAGGTGATGAGCCGGACGCCGCCGCGACGCACGCCGACACCGCGGAGGATGCCGTCGAGCTCGCCCAGCACCGCGGACAACGCCGCCCCGTCCATCGAACCGGACGTGTCGGCCACGACCGCCAGCTCGGGCACCGGGTGGCGCAGCGACGGCAGCACGACGTCGGGGCTGATGCTCGAGCGGCGCGACGGCCGGGCGTAGCTGTAGTCGACCGCGCCGACGACGTTGGCGACGCCGCGGCGGATCTCGGCCGCCAGCACCCGGCGCCAGTCGACCCGGGCGCCGAGCAGCTCGTCGGCCCACCGGCGGAGGCTCTCGGGGACGTCGCCCGCCTCCTTGGCGTGCTGGCGGATCTCCGCGGCGGCCCGTCGCCGGGCGTGGTCGCGGGCCGTCTCGGACAAGCCGTCGGCGTCGCCCTCGGCACCGTCGTCCGCGTCGTCTCCCGGCTCCCCGCGCTCGTCGCCGTCGCCGTCGCCCGAGCAGTCCTTGCGGTCGGGCGAGCCCTCCCAGTCGCGAGGCGCGCCGTCGACCGCGCCGCCGCAGTCGAGCCACCGCTCGGGGACCACGCCCTCGCGGCGGAGGTGGGCGAGGTAGCTCTCGGCCAGCTGGCCGTCGTCGAGGCCGAACGCATCGGGATGGTGGGGGCTCCCCGGCAGCAGGGCCCGAGCGTCGGGGAGGTCGTCGTTGATCTCGGCGTCGCTCGCGGCCAGCCACCGTTCGCTGTCGGCCGCGGCCTCGTCGTCGGAGTCCCCGGCACCGGGCCGGCCACCGTCGGGCCCGGTCGCGTCGTCGCGCACGACGCCGGCCTGGCGGGCCCGGTCGGCGTGGTCGCGCAGCAGGTGGATGCCGTGGTGGACGAGGACCGCACCGAGCTCGGGCACCGTCCAGTCGGCGATGACCTCGGGATCGAGGTGGAGCCGCCAGGCGGGGTCGATCGACACCGTCCCGATCCCCTCCTGGACGACGACCGGCGGCGCGAACAGCACGGTGGCCAGGTACGGGTACCGGTTGGCGGCCCACAGGCGGGCCGCAGCGATCGACGTCCGGTCGGCGGCGACCACGGTCAGCCCCGTTCCCGGCGGGCCGCGGCCCACCGACGGCGCACCGAAGACCCGGAGCCCGTCATTCGCCCAACAGCCCGGCGTCGCGCAGGATCGGGAGGAAGACCCGCACCTCCGGTGGCGGCGAGGTGCCCTGGGGGCGACAGCGGGCGAGCACCCGGGCGGCCGCGGCGGCCACGTCGGGCGCGGCCTCCCCGGCCCGGCCCAGCACCTTCCAGCCGGCCAGCCAGCGCTCCTCGGTCGGGTTGGCGGCGACGACGGCGGCGACCGCCGAGAGCGCGGCGTACGCCCGGTCGCCGCGCTCGGGGAGCACGAACGAGTCGGGATCGGCGAGCACCGCCTCGGGGTCGGGCAGGTCGAGGTCCTCGCTCCAGGCGAGCATCTCGACACCGGCCGCGTCGCCGACGGCACCGCGCACGAGGATCGAGCGGGCCTCGTCGGTCGCCTCCGCCGCGTCGCACGCCGCCCACAACGTCGCCACCATCTCCCAGCTGCGGGGGCTGGGCCACGCCCGGCCGGCCGCGGCGGCATCGGTCGGCGGGGCGCACACGAGCGCGGCGCGGGCGACCAGGAACCCGGAGACCAGCGACTTCGCCGCGGGGATCCGGCCCTGCCACCCGCCGGCCAGCTCCACGGCCGGCGGAGCGGCGAACCCGCCGACGAACCCGTCGGTCACGACGGTGGGGTCGACGTCCCAGTCGAGGTGGCAGAAGCGGTTGGCCAGCGGTGCGCTGAGGTCCCAGCCGTCGGCCGCCTGCTCGGGCGGGTTGGCCGCGGCGACGACCGCGACGTCCGACGGCAGCGCCAAGTCGCCGACGACCCGCTCGAGCACGACCCGCAGCAACGCGGCCTGCACGGCCGGCGGTGCGGTCGAGATCTCGTCGAGGAACAGGACGCCCGAGCCGACGGCCGCGAGCGAACGGGCCCAGGCCGGCGGCGCGAACCGGACGTCGCCGTCGACCACGATCGGCAGCCCGGCGAAGTCCGACGGCTCGCGGATCGACGCGATGACGGTCTCGCAGGCCTCACCCCGCGCCGCGGCCAGGCCCTGGACCGCAGACGACTTGCCGGTGCCGGGCGCACCCCACAGGAGCACGGGCACCCGTCCCGCGGTGGCGATGCCGAGAGCTTCGACGGTGGCGCTGCGCAGCGGTCTGCCTCCTCGTGCGGGCCGCGATCGGGCCCGCTCGCGCGGCCAGCCTACGCGTGCGGGCGTCGCGGTGGTGCGGCGAGGGCTGCGCCGGGCGCCCCCGCAGACGGCGCCCGTGGACGGACCCGGACGAGTGGCAGCAGATCAGTCGGAGGTGATGGCGGCGAGCGACGCCGGCGACACGCGGTCGCGTCGTCGCAGCTCACGCTCGAGCGCGGTCGGGACCGGTCGGCGGCTGCGCAGCACCCGGGGCAGGCCCCGCAGCGCGTCGGCGACGGCGCGGACCGATGCCTGGTCACGGGGCAGGGAACGGAGCACCGACCCGGTGCGGACGAGCGCCGCGGGCGACGAGCGGCGCAACCACGCCGTCCACAGCTCGTCGCGGATGGCGTCGCCGGCGGGCCCCGTCGGATCCGCCCCACCGTCGCCGCCGAGATCCTCGCCGTCGTCGACGGCGCGACACACGGCGAGCGCGGCCACGGTGGCGGTCCGCCACCCGGCGGCGGTCAGGTCGATGGCGAGCAGCTCCTCACCGACACCGATGGGCAGCCGGCCGTCGAACCCGCCGACCTCGTCGAACGCCCGGCGACGAACGACGGCGGCACCGCACGGGAACCGGCGAACGGGAGCACCCAAGGTGGTGCGTCGCGGTACCCGGGGAGCGAGGCCGGTCCGGGCGGAGGCGTCGGGAGCCGCCGGATCACCGGGTGCCGAGAGCAGCGCCACGTCGTCGTGGGCCTCGAAGAGCGCGGCGGCAACGGCCAGCGCGCCCGGCGCCCATGCGGCGTCATCACGGCAGAACGCGAGGTAGGGCGCGTTGCTCCAATCGGCGAGTGCGTTGCGGCCGCCGGCGGCGCCGAGATCGGCGTGGCTCTCGAGGACGGTGACGTCCGGGAACTGCTCCATGACCGCCTCGATGGTGCCGTCGTCGGAGCCGTTGTCGAGCACGACCACCGACGGCCCCTCGGGGAGGCGCTGCAGATGGGCGAGCGTGCCGAGCAGCCGCTCCCGCCGATTGTGGGTGACGATCGCCACGTCGACGAGGCCACGGCCGGATGGGGACGATTCCGCCGGGGCATCGTCACCCGTGGCCGCCGTCGGGCGTTCCAGGTGTCGATCCACGCCTCTTCGATGCCCGCTGGAGCGGATCACAAACGCACGCCGGCCGCCACGACCATGGCGGATGTCACGGCGACACGCCGCCGCCGATCCGCGATCGAACCGCAAGCGTAGTTTCATGGTATTTCAGTCAGTTCCGGCGTAGGTTGTGGGTGTTGCCGGTGGGCCCTCGGGCGTGCGGCGTCGTGCTTGGGGAAGTCGCGACGGCGAGCGTCGGGCCCACCGGCCCCATCGCCACCCGGACACGACACCGGCGGCCCGGACCTGGTCCGGGCCGCCGGTGCGCGTCGTACGGTGCCGCCGCGCGAGCAGGCGATCAGCCCTCGTAGGTGCCGATCTCCCAGAAGATCGTCTCGCCGGTCGAGTCGTCGACACCGTCGTTGTCGGTCACGCCGTAGAGCACGCCGTCAGCGGTCAGCGCGATGCCCTCGACCTTCTCCTGGAGCACGCCGTTCGTCGCGGCCAGGTCGTCGAGCAGGTCGGCGTAGAGGGTCTTGCCCACGACCGGCAGCTCCTCGCCGACGCCGACGGGCTCGACGCTCGACGGGTCGATGGCGTAGAGCTTCTTGATCGTGGCGTCGGGGCCGAGCTGGTTGTCGCGCTCGAGGATCAGCACCGTGCCGTCCGGGGTCACCGTCAGCTCGGAGAGGCCGACCCACCCGCCGTTGGGCGAGGTGGGCTCGTCCAGCTCGTAGCCGAGGAACGCCCACTCACCGGTCGCCGGGGTGTAGCGGCCGATGCGGACGAGCTCCTCGTCGCCCCAGGTCCGCTGGAAGGCGACCCACACCTGGGTGTCTTCGCCCTCACCGGTGACGTCGAGGCCCTCGAAGCCGTTGTTGCGCTGGATCGCCGCCACCTCGGCGGGCAGCTCGACGACGTCGACCACGGTCCCGTCGGGATCGACCGACAGCAGCAGGTTCGGGGTCTCGGCCTCGGGCACCGTGCCCGAGCCCTCGCTGGCGACCCACCAGCCACCGCCGGGCCGCACCGCGACACCCTCGAGGTCGAGATCGACGCGCTCGCCGTCGAGCGTGAGGAACGTGGCGTCGGTGATGACCGCGGGCGTATCGGCCACGTCGACGGCGAAGATGCGGCTCTCGCCGTAGTAGCTGTCCTGCACCGCGTACACGGTGTCGGCGTCGTCGGCGTCACCGGCGAGGCCGCTGAGGGCGCCCCACGGGATCGGCGAGCCGTTCTCGTCGTCGGCCGACACGATCATCGGGTAGGCCGGCGCACCCTCGGTGAGCTCGTAGATCATGACCGACGAGCGGATGCCCTCCTCGGCGTCTGCCTCCTCGTTGGCCACGACGAACAGGCCGCGGTCGCCGATGGCCTTCATGCCCTCCGGCGCGATGCCGGTGGGGAGCACCTGGCGGAACACGGCCGGCTGCGCCGAGCTGAGGTACTCGTAGACGCCGACGAAGTTGCCCCGCTCGGAACCGACGAAGGTGAGGCTGTGGTCGCCGAAGCGGCCGGTGGTGACGCCCTCGGGCTCGGAGCCCTTGTTCTCGGAGCGGCTCTCCGGGTAGTGGCCGATGCGCACGGCCAGCTCCTCGAACGACGAGCCGGAGTCGTAGAGCTCGTTGCCGAAGAAGTCGAACACGGTGAACCCGCGGCTGCCGCCGAAGAGGTCGCCCTCGTTGGCGGTCACCAGCGCCCCGCCCTCGGTCCAGGTGATGGCGTCGGGCTCGCGGGCGAGGGCCTCGAGGCTCTCGGTCAGCGAGATCAGGTCGTCCTCGGTGGCGTCGATGCCGGTGAGGTCGACGTCACCGGCATCCCACGCGACGCCGGGCGTGCCGCTCGGCAGGTAGATGAGGACGACGCCGTTGTTCTCCTGGAGCGTCACCGCGGCGATGTTGATGCCGCTGATGGCGACGTACTCGGGCTCGGGGTCCTCCGGTGCGTACTCGCCGAACCCGGTGAGGTCGACGGTCCGGGTCGTCCACTCGTCGGGCGCGCCGACGAGGTCGACGATGACGACGTAGCCGGGCGGGTCCTGGGGCAGGCCGCCCTCGACGCCGTCGACCGTGATGTCCTCGTCGCGCTCGTTCTCGATGGCGACGACGGCGTAGCGCCCGTCGGGGCTGATCACGACCGAGTCGGGCTGGCCGCCCAGGTCGTGGGTCGCGGCCAGCTCACCGGTCGCGAGGTCGAACACCTTCAGCGAGCCGGCGGGCTCGGTGAAGGACTCGCTCTCGTTGACCCCGGCGAGGACGAGCTCGTCGCCCCACACCGCGACCGACGTGACCTCACCGCCGGCGTCGATCGACCCGGCCGGCTGCGGCGCGGACGGGTCGGTGATGTCGATCAGGCCGATCGCACCGGCCCCGCTGTCGCCGTAGGCCAGGGTCATGCCATCGGCGGTCGCGTCGACGATCTCGGCGACCTCGCTGCCGTTGTCCTCGACGTGGAACGTGGCGACGCGCTCGAACGCCACGCCCTCGCCGTCCTGTGCGCCGGCGAACGGGGCGACGGCAACGGACGCCGCCGCGGCTGCGACCGCGACCCCGCCTGCTCCGACCGCCCGCAGGGCGCGCCGCGCCCTTCGGTCTGTCTCCATCTGGTGCCACCTCTCCCGCTTCATGGGCAGAACGGCCCGGATCCAAGCGGACCGGGACGACGGGGAGGCTGACGTCACACGTCGGACAGATGAATCGGCGGTGAACGGAGCCGGCCACCGGGGGTGAACGAAGTTGAGAGCTCCGGTGACGGCCGGCCGAACGTTGTTCGGGCGGGCGCGGCGCGGTCAGTCAGCCAGGTCCGCGTGGGCGGTGATCCGTGTCGGCGTGAGCCGCACGATCAGCTCGCCCGGCACCCCGTTGCGGCGACCGAACTCCTCGGCACGGTCGGGGCCCATGTAGCGCCCACCGATGCGGGTGGCGACGGCCCGCAGCTCGTCGGGGTCGGTCCCGAAGCTGACCGTGCCGTCGATCTTCACGTACGAGAACGGCGGCGTCTCGTCGTCGACGACGAGACTCACCCGGCCGTCGCGGCCCATCGCCTTGGCCTTGCCGGCGCTCTCGTGGGTGTTGAACACGAGGTCGTCGCCGTCGAGCACGAACCAGATCGGCGTGACGTGGGGCCGTCCGTCGGACGCCACCCACGCGACCTTGCCGGTCCTCGTGCCATGGGAGAGGAACTCGCGGACCTCGTCGTCGCTCATGGTGCGCATGGCCAACGGCAACGAGCAGGCGGGGCCGCGACATTCCCGACGAGCGCATCGCCGACCCGGACGCGAACCGGCCGCCGGGGGGTGCGCTGGTGTTGCGCTCCCGCCGACGGCCGATCACCGCGTCACGCCGGACGGGTCCCCGGGCCCGGCGACACTGCCGGGCCCGATCTCCACCTCCGGGCTCAGCCGTTCACCTCGGCGAGGCGGGCCTTGAGGCCGGCGCCGAACGCCGTGGGCGTGCCGTCGTAGTCGGTGATCAGGGCGGGGAAGCCGCCGCAGCTGTAGGTGTTCCAGGCCCAACCGAGGTACGAGACCCCGTTGGCGTCGGCCCAGTCCATGAAGCCGTTGATGAAGGACGCGGAGCAGTCGTTCTCACCGAGCTCGCCGGTGACGACCGGGACCTGGGCGGCCACCGAGCCGACCTCCGAGCCCCAGCAGCCGCTGTCGATGCAGGCGTTGAAGTTGTAGAGGTGGAAGCCGGCGACCAGGGCGTCCTGCGGGTCGTCGGGCATGTGCGAGAGCCAGCCGGTGAGGTCGTTGCCCCAGCGGAGGCCGGTCAGGATGATCGGCTGGGTGGCGCCGGTGGAGCGCACCGCGTCGACCAGCTCCTGCATTCCGGCGGCCTGGAAGCCCTGGGTCTCGCAGCCGTTGAGCCAGCAGTCCCAGCTCACGTTGTGGGGCTCGTTGTAGAGGTCGAACGCCACGTTGGGGTTGTCCTCGAAGCGCTCGGCGACCGACGCCCAGAAGTCGGGGGCGTCCTGCGCGTCGGCCAGGTGGGTCTGACCGGTCGCCGGGTCCGAGTTGGGGCCGCTCCAGTGGAGGTCGAGCACGGCGTACATCCCGGCGGCGTTGAGCCGGTTCACGAAGTCCTCGATGGCGGAGCGGTAGTTCTCGCCGCTGTACTGGGCCGGCGCGTTCTGGCCGAGCCAGCAGTCCTCGTTCATCGGGATCCGGACGGTGTTGACGTTCCACGACGCGATGGCGTCGATGGCGGCGTCGTCGACCGGGCCGTCGAAGATGCCGAAGCCCTGGATGCAGGCGTACTCGCTGCCCGAGCGGTTGACACCCAGCAGGCGGACCGGCTCACCGCCGGCGACGAGCGTGTTGCCCGACACGGCCAGCCCGTCGGTGACGGGCGTCGGGGCCGTGGTCGTCGTCGTGGTCGGGGCCGCCGTCGTGGTCGTCGTCGGGGCCTCGGTC
>JAXHUH010000182.1:0-29893 GCA_034211175.1 Actinomycetota bacterium | reverse complement strand
CCGTCGCGGCGAGGGCGCGGGCGGCGTCGGCCACGACGACGCCGCTGAGGTAGGCGGAGCGGGCGATCGGCAGTGACCGCAACCGGTCGACCATGCCACCGGCCCGGTCGGTGTAGACCGCGATTCCGGTGCCCATGGCACCGAAGGCGCCGCCGGCGAGCACGAGCTGGGGGACGAGGCGGTTCGCATACTCCGACACCGACCCGCCGATGACCCGGCCGAACGCGGCGAGCAGGACACACAGCAGCAGGGTCGGGAAGGCCACGCTCTGGACGACCGTGGCCGGCGAGCGCGACAGGACCCGGAGGCTCCGGCCCGCACACACCAGTCCGTGGGCGATCGCCCCGCCGGCCGGGGCCTGCGGAGCGGCGCCGGGGTGATCGTTGCCGAGGGTGAGCGCGCGCATCAGACCGCCTTCCGGTAGGCCCGGGCCCCGAGGGCCCCGAAGACCAGCGTCAGCGCGACCAGCACGATCACGGCCCGCAGGAGCGGCGTGGCCGTGGGCCCGCCGCTCGCCAGCGCCCGCAGCGCCTCGACGGTGAGCGACACGGGCTGCCACCGCACGAACGGCTGCAACCACCCCGGGAACCCCTCCACCGGCACGAAGCCGCTCGAGAGCATCAGCAGAGGCAGGTAGGGCAGGAACAGGCTCTGGCTCGCCGCCTCCGGGCTGGCCGCGCCGAGACCGACGACCGAGCAACCGGCGACGGCCATCGTGGTGAACAGCAACACGACGGCCACGAACCCGAGCGCCGCGACCACACCCGCGTCGAACCGGAACCCGACGGCCGTCCCCGCGGCGAGGACCACCACCATCGCCACCAGCGCCCTGACCAGGTCGGCGCCGATGCGGCCGACGAGCGGCGCCCACGGGCTGATCGGCAGCGACCGGCACCGCTCCAACAGGCCCCGGAAGCGGTCGTCGGCCAGCGCGAACGCCGAACCGATCGCGGTGAAGAACATCGCCTGCACGACGACGATCGGCGGCAGGTACTGGGCGTAGTCGAGGCCCTGGGACTCGAGCGTGCGGCGCAGGACGGCGTAGAACCCGAAGAAGAAGATCACCGGGAACACGAACGTGCTGCCGATGGCGGCCGGGTTGCGGGTCAGCACCACCAGGTTGCGGGCGGCCACGATCTCGCCGTGGCGCAGCGCAGGGCCGATCCCCCGCTCGTTCGGCGTCCCGATCGCCGGTGTCGCCGGCTGGGCCACGGTCATGGCAGGACCACCGCGTCGCTGCCGGTCGGGCCCGATCCGCTCGGCGCGGCCGTCACCTCGGGATCGTCGCCCGGCTCCTCCGCGGTGTGGCCGGTGAGGGCGAGGAACACGTCGTCGAGCGACGGACGGTGGACGCCGAGGTCGCGCACGACGATCCCCTCGGCGCGCAGCTCCGCGGCGAGGGCGGCGAGCGCGCCGACGCCGTCGGCGACCGGGGCGGACACCCGCAGGGTGCCCTCCTCGACCGCCGGTTCGGTCTCGGCCACGCGGGCGAGGAGCTGCGAGATGGCCGGGAGGTCGGCGGCACCGGCGGCCACGACGTCGATGCCCGCGCCACCGACCCGGTCCTTCAGCTCGCCCGCCGTTCCCTCGGCGATGACCCGACCGTCGTCGACGACCACGATGCGGTCGGCGAGCTGGTCGGCCTCCTCGAGGTACTGGGTCGTGAGCAGGATCGTCACGCCCCGCCGCTGGAGGCCACGCACGACGTCCCAGAGCGCGAAGCGGCTCCGGGGATCGAGACCGGTGGTCGGCTCGTCGAGCACGAGCACCTCGGGCTCGACGACGATGCTCACCGCCAGGTCCAGCTTGCGCCGCATGCCGCCCGAGTAGCTCTTGACCCGTTGGCCGGCGGCGTCTGCCAGGTCGAACGTTCCGAGCAGCTCGTCGGCCCGGGCGCCCGCGTCGGGCTTCGAGAGGCCCCGGAGGCGGCCGAACCAGACGAGGTTCTCCCGGCCGGTGAGGTTCTCGTCGACCGCGGCGAACTGGCCGGTCAGGCCGAGCCGGGCCCGCACGGCCTCCGGTTCGGCGGCGACGTCGAACCCCGCCACCCGGGCCGAGCCGCCGTCGGGGGCGAGCAGGGTGGCGAGGACCCGGACGGTCGTCGTCTTGCCCGCTCCGTTGGGACCGAGCAGCCCGAGCAACGACCCCGGGGTGACTCGCAGATCGAGTCCGTCGAGCGCGACCTTGGCGCCGAAGCGCTTGACCAGGCCCTCGACCACGATGCCTTCGCTGTGCTGCGCCACGCGCAACTCCTCCCAGGGTTCCGGTGCGGTGGGGGTGAGCGAGCCGGCCCGGCCGCGACGACCCGGCGAGACAACAGCAAGACAGATGACAAGACGTCGACCATTAGGCTCACCTACCAATACCAACAGTCTGTAGGAAGCGCAGCCGGCGGTCAACCGGGTAGACCGGGAGGGATGGGTTCCACCACCGACTCAGCACGCGCCGGCGGCCAGCGCAGGCCGGGGCGCCCCCGTCGGCGCGTGCTGAGTCGGGACGCGATCGCGGACGCCGCCCTCGACATCGGGTTCGAGCACCTGACCCTGGTCGCGGTGGCCGAGCGACTGGGGGTGACCCACGCGTCGCTCTACGGCCACATCAGCGACCGCGACGACCTCGTCATCGCCGCCGCGGACCGGTTGATCGAGCGCGCGCCCTGGCCCGAGCCCTCCGACGACTGGCGCGACTACCTGGCCGAGCAGGCGTGGGTGCTCTGGGGCGTCGCCGCCGAGAACCCCGGCGTCTCCCGCGCCGTGCAGGCGACCGGCCGGGCACCGAAGGCGATGGCGGCGCACTTCGCCACCATGTGCCGACACCTGGTGACGCTCGGGTTCAGCCCGGAGCACGCGCTGCTCGCGGGCGACACCGTCTTCGACCTCGCCGCGGACTCGTCGGACCAGACCGTCGAGCTGCGGAACCGGAGCGACGAGGAACGTCGGGCCCTCGCCGAGGACTGGTCGATCCCACTCGACGAGCCCGGCCTGGCGTCGACCATGTTCGAGGCGTTCACCGGCGAGCCCTCGGTCTGGTTCGGCCGCAAGCTCGACCTGGTGTTGGCCGGCATCGAGGCCCGCCTCGCCCCATGACACCGCCGACACGGCTGCCCGTGCGCCTGCGCGGCGCAAAGGGCCGAATGTTCGGAGCCCCAACAGACCAAAGAGTCAGAAAAAGCGCCGACGGGGCTCACACAATGGAGCCCCGTCGTACGTCTTGTATTCAGTTGTATGCACCGTCGAAGCTGTTGCGAGCGTGCCGTCGATGTGCGGGAAAACCCGGCGATCCGACGTAGGCTGCGGCTGCCGAACCCTCAGGATCGGCTCCACGTCCTTTCTCCACGAGACACCTTGACGCAGCGGAGTTCCGCGATCGCGCCGTTCTCGAACACGGCCGGTCGCCACACGCTTCCACGGGCGCACGTGTCAGGAGCCAAAGCTCCTGTCGCGCAGAGGCGGTGAGCGCTCTGCATAACCCAGTTCCATGACCATCTCCTCGTCGCGAGTCAAGCTCAACTGAGGGTGTCATTGCGCTGAACGTTGCGTGTCCATTGTCGCGTATCGGGGCCCCGAGTCAAGGGGAATCGCCCGAGATCCCGGCCCGCCGCGCGGTGAACGCCGCTCGGGCAGGGCCTTCCTCGCGAACTGGGTACCGGCCGAGCCGGTCCGCCCGTCGACGTCGCCCCGGGCCGCCTCGCGGGCGATCCACCCGACCCGTTCTGGACGACAACCCCAACCCCACGACCTGGGCCTTCTCCGGCCGCGAGGTCGACCAGAACGGGCGTGGGGCGTTGACGACGTCAGGCGATGCGGTCGGTGGGGTCGACGTCCGGCGACTGCGCACCGAGGACCTGATGGCGCAGCTGTCGATCGTGTTCCAGGACGTCTACCTGTTCGACGCCACGATCGAGGACAACATCCGCATCGCCCGCCCCGACGCGAGCGACGCCGAGCTCGACGACGCGGTCCGCCGGGCCCGGGTCGACGAGATCGTCGCCCGCCTCCCGGCCGGGCTGGCGACCAGGGTCGGCGAGGGCGGCACGTCGCTGTCCGGCGGCGAGCGCCAGCGGGTGTCGGTGGCCCGGGCGCTGCTCAAGGACGCGCCGATCGTCCTGTTGGACGAGGCGACCTCGTCGCTCGACTCCGAGAACGAGGGCCTCATGGCCGAGGCACTCGACGAGCTCGTCGCCGACCGGACCCTGCTGGTCGTCGCCCACCGGCTGCAAACCGTCCGGGACGCGGACCAGATCCTCGTCCTCGACGCCGGCCACATCGTCGAGGCCGGCGTCCACGACGACCTGCTGGCCCGGAACGGCCGCTACGCCGCCTTCTGGCACCAGCGCCGTCGCGCCGAGGGCTGGCGCCTCACCTCGACGTCCGCTGACTGAGCCGCGACCGGCTGCGGCCGGCGGGTGGAGCTGCGTGCGAACCTCACGGCCTACGGCGCCTGCTACGTCGCACTCGCCGAAGCGCTCGCGTGCCCGCTGCTCACCGCCGATCGCCAGATATCGGGCGCGCCCGGCCCGCGAGGTGCAGTCGAGGCGATCTGACGCACCGATCCGCCGTTCTCACCAGTGACGCGCGACCGCGAGAAGCCGGCCGGCGCGCGCCGCGATTGCGGTCCGGGTGGGAACCGGCACACGGGAGCCGGTCGGTTGCTCAACCGGGGGCGCCGATCCGCCGACTCCACTTCCATGGAGCCGCTCGCCGTCCGCGTCGCCCTCGAGACCATCCGTCCCGAAGCGCTACCGGCGACGGCGCGACGGGCCGCCGTGCCCGGCGAGTTCGAGGCCACGCTCACGGACGCGACCCGCGCCGTCGGCAACCCCGACGTCGTCGACGCGGCCGAGTCGATGGTCGGCTCGGCGGTCTCGCCGCCCGGCGGCGGCTGCGGCTGCGGTTCGATGGTCGGCGAGGCGACCGGAACGACACCACCGGCGGCCACTGCCGACGCGGCACCGGCCCCGACCGAGGTGTGGGCGCGGCTCGAGGGCCTCGGCCGCCCCGTGGCGGCCGACCCGGGGACGGTGCGAGCGGGCGACGTGCTCCGCTTCGAGCGCCCCGGCACCGACGAGCTGCAGCACCTCGCCATCGTGAAGACACCCGCCACGATGATCACGCCCGATGCCAACGGCACCGTCGGCGTACTCCCGATCCCGTGGCGCGAGGTCAGCGCCGTCCAACGCCTGCTCTGACAGAGTCACCCGACGATGCTCGGGAGCGTATGTCGCCACCGCCGTCCCGACGGCCTCAGCTCCGGCGGATCTCGAGCTCGTCGATCGTGACATCGTGAACCCAAACCACCCAATGCTCCGAGTGGATGCGATACCGCACGTGCACGCCGGTGCCCGCTAGCCGCGCAGCGTAGTGGCGCATCATGGCCCCGGCGATCCCGCTGGTCCGGTAGAAGAGTGAGCCTTCCGGGTCCCACGCCGCTTCGAGGCACCACGCCACGAACGCGTCTTGCGTTCGCTGGTCCGCCCTGTCGATGAACCGCCGCACCTCGTCACGGAATCCGATCGTGAACGGCGGTGCGTCGTCGCCCGCCTCGTCGCTCACGTCGGGCGTTGCAGGGTCGTTGATCTCGCCGCCACTGCGGCGAGCCAGCTCTGGTTCTCAGCCACTTCAGCGTCCGTGAGCGGCGGACGGCCAGCGGCGATCCGTACGTCGAAGTCATCCGTCTTCGCGGCAACACGATCCACCAGGGACTGCAACGCGTCCGCCTTGCGCAGGCCGCACTCATCGCCCGTCTCCCGGACATGGTCGGCGAGGACCCGGGCCGCGTCGATCAACGCTGCGAGGTCCGAGCCAGGTGCGGCCGTCGAGAGCTCATCCATGTGCAGATCGTACTGACGCCCCCTGACAGGGTCACCCGGCAGGGCAGCTCAGGCGAGCTCGCGGGCCAGCGTGGCGGCGATGTCGAACAGCTCGGAGGGGACGCGCACGCCGCCGGGACGCACCACGGCCCGTCGGGCCGGGTCGACCACGCACGTGTAGGCCGGCGCCTCGATCTGCACCGACCCGTCGACGAGCAGCGTGAGCGTGTGCGTGGCCCGTCCCTCGCAGTCGAGGAGCTGAGTCGAGGAGAGGTGTGCGTGCGCCGACATCGTGGCCTCCTGCGGCAACGAGATGAGAATTGTTCTCATTCGTAGCACGCCACGCTGTCTCCGTCGGGTTCCGACCGCCCGGTCCGCGCCGACGGGGCGGACCTCTGGGACACTCGCCCGGTGCCCGGCCACGGCCACCCCCACGGCCACGACCACGGCCACGACCACGACCGCGGCCACGGCCAGGACGCCGTCGGCCCGGAGATCGCACGGTGGCTCCGCCTCGTCGTAGCGGTCGTCGGGCTGGCGACGGTGGTCGGACTCGCCGTCCTGTGGCCCCGCGGACCGGGCCCCGACCTGCGGGGCACGACCAGCGCGCTCGACTACGTCGACGCCCGGGTGGAGTCCACGTCGACCGACGACTGCATCGACCCCGCCGAGCAGCTCCCCACCGAGTGCCAGATCGTCGAGGTCACCATCACCTCCGGGGCCACCAACGGCGACCGGGCACGGGTCCTGATCCCGTCGATCGACGTGGGCACCCCCGAGCTCGCACCCGGGGACCGCGTCGTGCTCGTGCACAACGAGCTGGCACCGCCCGACTTCCAGTACGTGTTCGTGGAGTACCAGCGACGCACACCGCTGGTGCTGCTCGGCGTGCTGTTCGCCGTCGTGGTGGTGGGGTTCGGCCGCTGGAAGGGGGTCCGGGCGCTCGCCGGCCTGGTGATGACCGTCGGCGTGGTCATCGTGTTCCTGTTGCCGTCCCTGCTGCGGGGCAACAACGCCATCGCCGTGGCGCTCGTCGCCACCTCGGTCGTCGCGTTCGCCGCGCTGTACGTCACCCACGGCGTCAGCAACTCCACGACCGTCGCCCTCGTCGGGACGATGGCCAGCGTCCTGCTCATCACCGCCCTCGCCGCGGTCGTGACCGGGATCGCCCACCTCTCCGGCCTGTCGGACGAGAGCTTCCAGGTGCTGCGCGTCACCGCCGAGGCGATCGACCCACGCGGGCTGCTCGTCGCCGGCATCGTCATCGGCGCGCTCGGGGTGCTCGACGACGTGACGATCACCCAGGTCACTGCGGTCAACGAGCTCCGCCGGGCCGATCCGTCGATGAGCCGGGTCGAGGTCTACCGAGCGGCCGTGCGGATCGGCCGCGACCACGTCGCATCGACGGTCAACACCCTGGTCCTGGCGTACGTCGGTGCGTCGCTCGCGCTGCTCCTGTTCTTCTTCGAGGAGGGCCGTGCGGTCTCCCAGGTCCTCAACCGCGAGGTCGTCGCCATCGAGATCGTGCGCACGTTGATCGGCTCGATCGGGCTGATCCTCTCGGTCCCGGTCACGACCGCGCTCGCCGCCGCGACCACCGATCCACCGGACGGCGGGCCACGGGCCGTCGATCCGCCATCGACGCCACGACCTCCGGACTGGTCGGACTTCGCACCGGACGAACCCGATGGCTGACCTGCGGGGCCACGCGCATCGCCCTCGCCTGCGAGCGAAGCACTGAGAACAGTTCTCATTGCTAGTAACGTGGGTGCATGCGCTCGACCCCAGACACCGAGGTGTGCATCCTCGGCGCCGGCCCCCAGGCGCTGGCGCTCGCCGCGCGCCTCGTCGACACCCGGCCGGCGCTGCGTGACGACCTGGTGGTCATCGACCCCGCCGGCGAGTGGCTCGCCGCGTGGCGCGACCAGTTCGACCGGCTCGAGATCCCGACGCTGCGCTCGCCCGGCGTCCACCACCCCGGCACCGAACCCGGCGCACTCGCCGAGTTCACCCACCGCAACGGCCTGCCCCGCTCGGGCCTGCCCTACGACCTGCCGCTCACCGACGCCTTCGACGCGTTCTGCGCCGAGCTCGTCGACCACTCCGGTCTCTCCGGAGCGGTCACGCCGGGCCGGGTGCGACGGCTCGCTGCCCACGCACACGGCATCGACGTGCGCTCCGACGAGGACCGGTGGGTGGCCCGCCACGTGGTGATCGCGTCCAACCCACATCAACGGTTCGTGCCGAGGTGGGTGTGGCCGCTGCTGCCCGTCGACCCCGGTCGCATCGACCACGCCGGGAGCGTCGACCTGCGCGACCTCGGTGACCTCACCGGCGAGCACGTCGCGGTGATCGGCGGCGGCCTGACCGCTGCCCACCTGTGCTGCGGCGCCGCGGCCCGAGGGGCACGGGTCACGCTCATGGCCCGCCGTGAGATCGTGGTCCGCAGCTTCGACACCGACCCCGGGTGGCTCGGCCCCAAGCGGCTGCGAGGCTTCAACGCGCTTCCCGCCCCGGCACACCGGCTGGCGGCCGCACGGGCGGCCCGCGGGGGCGGCACGATCCCGGCGTGGATGCGTCAGCGTCTCGCCCGCCTCGAGCACGACGGTGTGCTCACGATCCTGGAGTCACACCCGATCGAGCGCGCCTCGACCGACGACGCCGGCAGGTTGGTCCTGTGCGCCGACGACGGCGCGAGTGTCGTGGCCGACCGGTGCTGGTTGGCCACCGGCACGCGGCCCGACCTCGCGGCCTGCCGTGCGCTCGGTGAGCTGCTCGACGACATCGCGACGATCGACGGCTACCCGATCCCCGACCGGGACCTCCGGATCGCCCGCTGGCCGCTGTACGTGGCCGGCCGCCTCGCCACGATCGAGCTCGGGCCTGCTGCCGGCAACCTCTGGGGCGCCATGCGGGCCGCCGACCGCATCAGCGCCGCCATCACCGGACGGCCCACCCGAGGCGCCGCCGACCGACCGCCCGTCGCTCGGGTCCCGGCCCAACCTTCAGCGGGACCGGCGAGCCCGCCCGTCGCCTCCGAGGAGATCACCGTGCCCACGAACGCCCCGACGCCGCGATCGCTGCCGGTCACCGTGCTCTCCGGCTTCCTCGGATCGGGCAAGACCACCCTGCTCAACCGGGTGCTCGCCAACCGCACCGGCCGCCGGATCGCCGTCATCGTCAACGACATGAGCGAGATCAACGTCGACGCGACCCTGGTCGCCGGCGAGGTCAGCCTCGACCGCACCGAGGAGCGGCTCGTGGAGATGACCAACGGGTGCATCTGCTGCACGCTGCGCGACGACCTGCTCGCCGAGGTGGCGACGCTCGCCCGCTCCGGCCGCTTCGACAACCTGATCATCGAGTCGACCGGCATCTCCGAGCCGATGCCCGTGGCCGCCACGTTCCTCTTCGATGACCAGCCCGACGAGTCGGGATCAAGCGCCACGACGTTGCCCGGTCTCGCCCACCTCGACTCGATGATCACCCTCGTCGACGCCGCGCGGTTGCTCGATCACCTCGCCGAGATCGCGGACCTCACCGAGCTGGGCATCGGCCGGGACGACGAAGCTGAACGCAGCTCGTCCGGCGCAGCCGGCGAGCGAGGCTCAGCCGATCGGACGATCGCCGAGCTCATCGTCGACCAGATCGAGTTCGCCGACGCTGAACGCAGCTCGACCGTCGGGCCCCAGCCCGACGGCGAGCGAGGCTCAGCCGACGACCTGGCGCGCGTCGTGCTCCTCGCCCGCACCCTCAACCCGACCGCCGACGTCGAGATCGCCGCACACGGTGACGTCCCGCTCGACGTCGTCCTCGACACCGGGCGCTTCGACCCGGAGCTGACCGGCTCCACGCCGGGATGGGCGGCCGCTCTCAACGAGGTCGCCTCGGGCGAGCGTCCGCCCGAGACCGAGGAGTACGGCATCGAGAGCTTCGTCTACCGGTCGCAATGGCCGTTCCACCCCGAACGGCTCCACGACACGCTCACGAACGACGACTGGAGCGGTGTGCTCCGCTCCAAGGGGTTCTTCTGGGTCGCGACCCGCCCCGACATCCAGGCCATCTGGCACCAGGCCGGACCGAGCGTCACCTTCGAGCCCGCGGCGCGGTGGCTCGCGGCCACGCCGCGGGCCGACTGGGACGTCGAGCCCGACGAGCTCACCGACATCGAGGCGCGGTGGGACCCGCTCGTCGGCGACCGCGTCGTCGAGCTGGTGTTCATCGGCATCGAGCTCGACCGCGACGCCATCACCGCCGCCCTCGACGAGGCCGTCCTCACCGCCGACGAGATCGCCGCCGGCCCCGACGCCTGGGCCACCTTCCGTGACCCGCTCCCGCCGTGGGAGATTCCCGACGAGCACGACCACGGCTGACCGAGCTGACCGCAGCTCGACCGACGGCCGCTAGGCCGCCGGCGAGCGAGGCTCAGCCAGGGTCAGAACGGGTTCTCGTAGGGGTCGTCGGGTGGGTCGGGGACGAGCTCGATGTCGGTGACGTCCAGCTCCGCCCGGGGGTTCTCGACACCCTCGTAGCTGCCCGACGCCGGTGGCCGCCACACGCCCGTCACCCGCACCCAGGTGTCGTCCTCGTAGGCCTGGTCGGCGCCGAGGGCCGCCACCTGGACGGGAAGACCGTCGGCAGCGCAGCAGAACACCAGGAACCGGGTGAGGAGGAAGCCGTCGGCAACCTCCGCGTCGTTCACGACCAGGCCCTCGAGCACGACCTCGCGGTCCTCGAGGGTTCGCTCCGAGTCCCAGATCGCCCGGTTGACGAAGTCGGACACCGGCAGGGGGACGGGCCCCTCGCTCTCGGGGAGCGGCTCGAACCAGCTGCCGCCCTCGTCCTCGGTCGGCGTGTAGGCGTCGACCCGCTCGGCCGCGGCCGCACCGAGGCCGGTGGGGGCCACGGCGATGAGCACCAGCAGCGGCGCCCCCAGCAACCATCCGACCCTCGGACCGACCCGTCGGCCCATGCCGTCGTGCTCGTGCACGTCCTCGTGCTCGAGGCCGGCCCCGGCCGGGACCTCGCCGGCACGATCCCCCACCACGCCACGGGCGCCATCGGGGTCGTCGGCATCGGCGTGGTCGAGGTCGTCGTGGTCGTCGTGGTCTGCGGTGGCGTCGGCCCGCCAGGCCGAGATCACCTCGAAGGCGCCGAAGGCGACGAGGACCACCGCGGCCGCCACCAGGGGCCAGCGCATGCGCTGCTGCACGAACCACCCGAACCCGCCCGTGTACACCAGCCGAAGGGTCACGACCCCGAGGCACAGCATCAACGCGGCACGACCATCCCTGCTCACAAGACCACCTGACCGATCACGACCGCGGCGATGACCGCGACCACCAGCGTCACCGGCGCGAACACCATCGCGAAGCGCCGACCGAAGACCCCGACGTGCAGCGCGATCAACTTCAGATCGATCACCGGCCCGACCACCAGGAACACCAGGCGCGACGTCAGCGAGAACTGGGGCAGGCCGGCCGCCACGAAGGCGTCGGCCTCCGAGCAGATCGACAGCAGCACCGCCAGCGCGGCGAGGGCGAGCACCGAGAACAGCTCGTTGCCGGCCACGACGTCGAGCACCGAGCGGGGGACGATCAGCTGCAGCGACGCCGCGGCCGCGGCCCCGACGACGAGGTAACCGCCGGCGTGGACCAGGTCGCGCGAGGCGACATCGACGAAGCGAGCCGGACGCGACACCGGTCCGTGGTCGTGATCGTCGTGGAGATCGAGGATGCTGCCGCCCTGGCGACGGGCCCACCAGGAGCCGACGGCGACGGCGGCGATGAACGAGGCCAGGAACCGGGCCAGCACGATGCGGCGGTCGTCGGGGAACGCGACCGCCGTCGCCATCAGCACGACCGGGTTGATGGCGGGCGCGGCGAGGAGGAACGTGAGTGCCGCCGCCGGCGGGGTCCCGGCCGACACCAGCCGTCCGGCGATCGGCACCGAGCCGCACTCGCACCCCGGCAGCGCCATGCCGGCCGCCCCGGCGGCGGGTACGGCGAGCCACGGTCGCTTCGGCACGATCCGCTGCACGAGCCCCGGCGGGACGAACGCGGCGATCGCCCCGCTCACGACCACGCCGAGCACCAGGAACGGCAGCGCCTGCACGCAGATCGACACGAAGAGCGTCGACCACAGCCGCACCTGCTCGTCGTCGAACCACCCGATCCGGCCCCGCAGCACCACGGCACCACCGAGGCAGCCGAGCAGGACCAACGTGCCGAAGACCCGGCCGCGCGACTCGTCGACCTTCGCCGCGGTCACACGCGCTCCCGGGCCTCGGACGTCTGCTCCGACAGCGTGTCGGCGACCGTGCTCACCCCGACAGCCTGCCGTGACGGGGAATGGTTCTCAACCCTACGTGTCAGGATTCTCCCGACCGCGGCAGGCGCGCATCCAATCGACGGAAGCGGCTCAAGCCGCGCCGGCAGCCGCGTCCGCGCGGAGCGACCCCGCCCGCAGCGCCGTGGCCAGCTCGCGGGCGGCGAGGACGACGAAGAACTGGGCGACGCTGAACCCGGCGATCGTCGCGCCACCGGCGGTGCTGTGGTGGAAGCTGACCTCGAGGCCCGCGACGACGGCGAAGGCCCCGAAGCCGATCGACGCCACCATGATGGTCGGCACGCGCTTGGCGACCAGCGAGGCGGTCGCAGGCGGCCCGACGAGGAGCCCGAACACGAGCAGCGTGCCGATGGCCTGGAAGCTGGCCACGATGCTGAGCGCGAGCATCGCGAGCAACGCCGCCTGCGTCGGACCGGGCCGCATGCCGAGCGTCTGGGCCTTGTCGCGGTTGAACGTGAGCGCCAGGAACGGCCGGTAGAGCACGACGGTCGCGACCACGACGACCGCGGTGGCGATCACCTGGGCACGGATGTCGGCCTCGGTCACGCCGAGCACGTCGCCGAACAGCAGCGAGGTGACCTCCGTCGCGAACGACTGGGCGCGCGACACGATCACGATGCCGAGCGACAGCATCCCGACGAAGAGCAGGCCGATGCCGGTGTCCTCACGCACCGCGGTGCGTGAGGACACGACGCTCACCAGCCCGCTCATCACGAGCGCGGCCACGAACGCACCGATGATCGGGCTGAACCCCCAGAGCACCGCGAGCGCGATGCCCGGGATCACACCGTGGGCCAGCGCATCGCCGAGGAACGCGAGCCCGCGGAGCACGACCCAGGTCCCGACGAGCGACGTCGCCACGACGGCCACGAGGCCGCCGAGCAACGCCCGCTGCATGAACTCGGGTTCGAACGCCTCGAGCAGCAGGTCCACGACCGGTCCGGAGGGTCAGGCGAGCGCGTCGGCGATGCGCTCGGCGTTGGTGCGCACCATAGCGACGTAGGTCGCGCCGTCGGAGCCCTCGTCACCCAGCGACCCGGTGAACAGCTCGACCACCTCGACCTCACCGACCTCGGCCGCGAGGGTCTCGGCCAGGTCGTCGGAGGTCGAGTTGTCGGCGAAGATGGCGGGCACGCCCTCGTCGTGGATCACCTCGGCCAGCTCGGCCAGCTCACCGGCGGAGGCGCCGTCGGCTGTCGACCCGCTCGGGATCACCGTCCCGACCACCTCGAAGTCGTACCGATCGGCGAAGTAGCCGAAGACCTCGTGGTTGGTGACCAACACGCGCTGCTCGTCGGGGATGTCGGACAGGATCTCCGCCACGTCCTCGTCGAGCGTCTCGAGCTCGGCGACGTAGTCGTCCGCGGAGGCCCGGAGCGCCTCGCCGTCGACGCCGTCGACGTTGTCGATCAGGAACGCCGCGATCGCATCGACCGAACGCGCCATTCGCGCCGGGTCGGTGAAGAAGTGCGGGTCCTCACCTTCGTGGTCGTGCCCGTCCTCATCGCCTTCGGCGTGGTCCTCGCCCTCATCGGCGTGGTCATCCTCGGCGTGGTCATCCTCGGCGTGGTCATCCTCGGCGTGGTCATCCTCGGCGTGGTCATCCTCGGCGTGGTCGTGGCCACCCTCGCCGTACTCGATCGCCTCGACCGCCGACATCGCCTCGAACGTGGCGACACCGTCGTCGGTGGCGGCGTCGATCACATCGAGAAGGCCCTCCTCGAAGCCGGCGCCGTTGACGATCAGCGCGTCCGCCTCCCGCATCTGGTTCGCCTGCTGGGCGGACGCCTGGAACGTGTGCGGGTCCGCCCCGACCGGCATGATGGTGACGACCTCCAGCTCATCGCCGGCGAACGCACCGACGACGTCGCCGAGGATGTTGGTGGTCACCACGACCGTCGGTCGGTCCTCGGCGGCGGACCCCGCCGCGCCGGCGTCCGCGGTGTCGTCGTCCCCACCGCAGCCGGCCAGCATCAGGCCGGCGGCACCGGCGAGCAGGAACCCGAGCCGAACCCGGCGCATCAGCAACTCCCGAAGAGAACAGAACATCACACGCAACCCTGACGATCAGCTCGTTGACCGAGACTAGGAACGAGTCTCATTACCCTCCAACGTACCAGGCTCGTGCCGACCGGCGGCATCGCGCGGTCCGGGCCCGCCTCCGGGCTCCCGTACGCTGCGCTGCGATGACCGCAACGGTGTCGATCCGAGGGCTCGAGGTCCGCTATGGGGACCGGGTCGGCCTCCGCGACCTCGATGTCGAGCTCACCGGCCCGTGCACGGTCGCCGTCATCGGGCCGAACGGCTCGGGCAAGTCCACGCTCCTGGCCGCGATCGCCGGGCTCGCGACGCCGTCCGCGGGCGAGGTGGTGGTGGACGCCCCGTCACCGCCGGCGCTGGTGCTCCAGTCGACCGACGTCGACCGCAGCCTGCCCATCACGGTCCGCGACACGGTCAGGCTCGCGCGCTACCCCCGCCTCGGCCTCCTCCGCCGCTTCTCCGGCGCCGACCACGAGGCGGTCGAGGACGCGATGGCCAGGCTCTCGGTCGACGACCTCGCGGGACGCCAGCTCCACGAGCTGTCGGGCGGCCAGCGCCAGCGTGTCCTCGTCGCCCAGGGCCTGGCCCAGGATGCGTCGATCCTGCTCCTCGACGAGCCGGTGACCGGGCTCGACGTCGTCTCCCGCGACGTCATCCTCGAGGCGATCGACGCGGAGCGGGCCGAAGGGCGGCTGGTCGTCACGACGACCCACAACCTCGAGGACGCGCGCCGCAGCGACGTGGTGGTGCTGCTGGACACCGCGCCCGTTGCCGTCGGCACACCCGAGGCGGTCCTCACCGATCAACACCTCGGGCAGGCGTTCGGTGGGCGGTTCCTGCGCATCGGCGAGCGGGTCGTGCTCGACGACCCCCACCACCAACCCCACGGCCACTGAGCCGCGGCGACGAGTCTGAGAATCATTCCTGGCACAATGGGCCTCGATGGCAACCGGCCGCCATGGGCGGCCGCCGGGCACAGGGAGACCACCCACCGATGATCGAGCTCGAGAACGTCACGGCCCATCGGGGTGGCCGCGTTGCGCTGCGGGACGTGACCCTGCACATCCGACCGGGCACCGTCACGGCCCTGATCGGGCCCAACGGTGCGGGCAAGTCGACGCTCTTCGGCCTGATCAGCGGTCGGCTGCGCCCCAGCGCGGGCACGCTGACGCTCGGCGGCGCGGTCGCAGAGGTCCTCCAGGCCACCGCCGTCGATCCCCACCTCCGACTCACGGTCCACGACGTGGTCTGCATGGGCCGCTACCCCACCTGCGGGCGGCTTCGCCGGTTCCGCCCCGTCGATCGCGCCGCGGTCGCCGACGCGATCGACGACGTCGAGCTGGCCGACCTCCGTCGCCGCACGCTCGACGAGCTCTCGGGCGGACAGCGCCAACGAGCACTCATCGGCCAGGGCATCGCCCAGGACGCGCCGATCCTGCTCCTCGACGAGCCGGCTGCAGGCCTCGACGGCGCCTCCCAACGACGCGTGCTCGACATCATCCGAGCGCAGGCGGACCGGGGCCGCACGGTGGTGTTCTCGACGCACCACCTCCCCGACGCCGCCCACGCCGACCTCGTCATCGCGCTCGACTGCACGTGCGTCTGCTGCGCGTCACCGGACGAGGCGCTCGAGGATCCCGGGGTCAGGGCGCTGTTCGTTCCGTTCGCGCCACCGCGACGTACGCCCCGCGCCATCGCCTGACATCAGGCGTGCGAGCCCGACGCAGGCTCGTACGCCACGGTTCACCGTCGCGTGAGGCGCGTGACCCCATAGTCGGCACGCACGGCGATGCCGGCGGGGACCGGGTCGCTCCGCTCGCCCAGATGGGCCTCCAGGGCTCGTCGGGCTGCGGGGCCGTGGCCTTGGGCCTCGAGGTACTCGAAGAGCGCCGCCCAGCCGCCCGAGTGCTCGACGAACTCGTCGGCGGCAACCGACGCCGAGGCGAACTGGATGGCCACGCGGCCCCGGTGGTGATCGGCGACCGTCAGGGTCGTGCCCGCGAAGTAGGTGCCCACGGCATCGGGCTCCGCCCAGGCGGTGACGTCGGGCCCCGCACCGCCGTCAGGCAACAGGGCCCGCAGATCGGCGGTCGGCCCGCCGAGCGCACCGCGCCGGTCCCAGGCTGCGACCCCGACGAACCCGTCGTCGCGGCACGCCGCCGCCAGCTGCGCGGCGACCGCCGGCGGGTCCGCGGCGAACATCACACCGAACGACGAGACCACGGCGTCGAACTCGCCGAGCCCGGACAGGTCCTCGAAGGTGCCCTCGACCCATCGCACCTCGACGCCGGCCTGCTCGGCGCGGCGCCGGGCGATGTCGAGCAGCTCGGGTGTCAGGTCGAGCCCGGTGACCCGTGCCCCGCGGCGGGCGGCCTCGATCGCCACCGCACCGGTCCCGCAGGCCACGTCGAGCAGCTCCAGGCCGTCGAGCGGCAACGGCCCCCCGGAGCCGGCCAGGACCGCCCGGGACCCGTCGGCGAACCAGTCGCCCACGATCTCGTAGCTCCCGCGACGCCACACACCGCGCGTCGCCTCCTGGTCATCCACATCGGCCACGTCTGATCATCCTCCGGTACCGGTACAGGATCGGTGAGAATCGTTCCTGTTACCATTCTGCCGTGTCCACGACCAGCGATACGGGCACGACCCGCCGATCACCGGGTCGGTGATCGGCCGAGCGTCACCGATGTGCGGTGGCCGACCGAGGGGCGGGCCCTGATGACGACGAGGTCGGTGCAGCGTTGGTCCTCGGCCCGGGGGAGCTCGGTGATGTGTCGCCGACGGCCGACGACCTGGACCAGCAGCCGTTGGCCGCCGTCGTCGACGGCGATCCCCTTCGCCCGGACGACGTCGGCCGGCAGCTCGTCGAGGAGGCGGTGCAGCTCGCTCGGCGTGGTCGGCACGGGCAGTGCCACGATCGAGGTCTCGTGGGGATCGAACAGCTGCGGCGGCGGCGTCTCGGTGGCGCCCCCCGGCCGCCGGGTGCCCAGGTCGAGGAAGGACGCGCTCTCGGTCGCGTCGGCGACGTCGAGGGCCGGCGTGTCCGGTGCGAGCGATGACAGCCGGTCGCGGACCGCGACGATGCGGTCGGTGTCGACGAGCTGGACCTTCGACAGCAGGAAGAGGTCGGCGGCCTCGAGCTGTCGGTGAACGATGTCGCTGATCACCGGATCCGCCAGCTGCGTCTCGACCTGCTCGACATCGACCATGACCACGGTGCTGTCGAGGCGGAACCCGGTCGAGCTCGCGAACGCGGTGAGCCGCGTCGGGTCCGCGACGCCGCTCAGCTCGACGATGACGTGGTCAGGCGCCGAGGCCCGCGCCCGCACCGTCTCGAGCGCCGACGCCAGGCCACCCGCCATGCTGCAGCACACGCAACCGTCGGTGAGCTCGATCGCATCGCTTCGGCGCCGGGCCACGAGTGCGGCGTCGACGTTGATCGTGCCCACGTCGTTCACCACGACCGCGATCGGCCGGTCGGTCCGCGCCAGGAGGGCGTTCAGCGCGGTCGTCTTGCCCGCCCCGAGGTAGCCACCGAGCAACGTGACCGGGACCCGGCGGCCATCCCACGGGGCGAACCCGTCCGCCCCGTCCCAGTGGTCGCGCTCGTCCTGCGCCGGCGTCTCCCCTCGGGCGGGCATCGCTGCGGTCAGCTCCTCACCGGCTCACCCAGTTCAGCGCGACGCCTTCGAGCCACTGGAGTCGCAACAGCCGGTGTCACACCCCTCCCCCGAACCCCCGGGGACGACGCCGGCGGGTCGGGTGCCCTTTGGAGTCACCCGACCGCCCCGCTTGTCGCGCTTGGTCTTCCTGGCCACGGCCATCCACCGTACCGGCCGGCCGACGCGCCGTGCGACGGGACCCGGCCCCGACGCCTACCAGCACCACGCCATCGAGCACTGCGAGGACGCCGTCCTCGCCGACGTCCCGTGACCTCGGCGATGAGCGCCGTGACTCCTTGTGGGCCAGCAGGCGTAGCAGCGGTTCATTGGTGCACGTGGGCGCGCTGGCCGTCCCGGTCGAACACCATGACCACCTCCGCCGGGCCGTCGAGCGCGCTGAACGAGTGCGGGGTCATGGTGGCGAACTCGGCCGCCTCCCCGGTCTCGACGTCGATCTCGCGATCGCCGAGCCACAGACGGACCCGCCCCTGGATGACCACGAACCAATCGTGACCGGGGTGGACGCGCTGCGTCGGCCGGCCGGTCGTCGGCTCGAGCCGGATCTTCGCCGCCATGGTGCGGCCGTCGGGCCGGCTGAGCATCCAGGTCGTGCGCGTCCGCTCGCAGCTCGGCGTCGGACGGATGACCACGTCGTGGTCACCCTCGAGGTTCAGCAACGCGTCGGGACTCACCTGCAGGGCGTTGGCGAGGGGCAGGAGGACATCGAGGCTGAGGGTCCGCTTGCCCGTCTCCACGCGACTGATCGTGGACGCGCTGAGACTGGTGCGCTCCGCCAGCTCGTCGAGCGAGTACCCCAGGGTCGTGCGCAGGCTTCGCAGCCGCGTGCGCACGACCTCTTCGATGTCGGGATCCTCGCTCACATGACCTCCTCCGTGGCTCCGGGCGCAATTTGCGAATCCTGCAAGCCCTCTTGCCAGAACGTGGCAGCACTCTATCGTCGTGGTCATGCCCCAGCACGCACACGGCTCCCCCGAACACACCTCGCCTGAGAATGGTTCCCCTCCTCACCGGGCCCACGACCACGGCTCCCACGACCACGGAGCCGACAGCCCGCGCACGATGGAACGGCACTTCGACGTGGCCGTCGTCGGCGGGTCGGCCGCCGGGTTGGCCGCGGCGCTGCAGATCATCCGCCAGCGCCGGTCGGTCGTGGTCGTCGACGACGGCACGCCCCGCAACGCCCCGGCCGCCCACATGCACGGCTACCTTGGCGCCGACGGCGCACCGCCGTCAGAGCTGACCGATCAGGGCCGTGAGGAGGTCCGCAGCTACGGCGGCGAGATCCTCACCGGCCGGGTACGGACCGTCGAGCGACGCGACGACGGCCGATTCAGCCTCGAGGTCGGTGGTGGCCACCGGCTCGTGGCCCGCCGCGTGCTCGCCGCGACCGGCATGATCGACGAGCTTCCCGACATCGAGGGCCTCGCCGAGCACTGGGGCCGCGACGTCATCCACTGCCCGTTCTGCCACGGCTACGAGGTGCGCGACCAGCGCGTCGTGCACCTCGTCACCCACCCCATGGGCCTGCATCCCGCGGCCCTGCTGCGCCACCTCACCGACCACTACACCATCGTCGTGCACGACGCGACCGGGCTGGACGCCGCCGCACTCGACGCGTTCGCCGCCGCCGGCACCGAGGTCGTCCGCACCCCGGTTCGCCGCGTCGTGGCCGACGCCGACGGCAGACTCCGTGGCGTCGAGCTGGACGACGGCCGCACGCTCGACGCCGACGCCGTGCTCGTCGGCCCGAAGTTCCGGACCCGGGCCGACGTCTTCGCCGGCGCCGGGCTCTCACCGACCCCGCACGTGTCGGGCCTGGGCGACACCGTCGAGGTCGACCAGATGGGCCAGACCGCCATGGCCGGCCTGTACGCCGCCGGCAACGTGACCGACCCGACCATGCAGGTGCTGCCCGCGGCCGCCCACGGCAGCCGGGTCGGCGCCATGATCGCGTTCAGCCTGGCCGACGAGGACCTGCAGGCGGCGGCCCGGCCGTCAGGCGACGAGGCCGACTGGGACCACCGTTACCGCGGCGACGCGCCCATGTGGAGCGGCAACCCCAACGGGACGCTCGTGCACGAGGTCGGCGACCTGCCGGCCGGTCGCGCCCTCGACGTCGGGGCCGGCGAGGGCGGCGACGCCATCTGGCTGGCGGAGCGGGGCTGGAAGGTCACCGCGTCGGACATCTCCTCCCGGGCCCTCGGCCGCATCGCCGCCGAGGCCGAGCGGCGCGGCCTCGACATCGAGTACCTGCACCGCGACGCCAACGCCCCCGACGCATTCGCTCCCGGCGGCTACGACCTCGTGTCGATGCAGTACGGCTCCATCCACCGCACCCCCGACTGCCGTGCGCGCTCCAGCCTGCTGAACGCGGTGGCGCCCGGCGGCACCCTGCTCGTGGTCGGCCACGACCTGACACCGATGCGGGGACCGATCGACGTGGCCACCCAGACCCGCATGTTCGACCCGGACGCCTACCTCGGCATCGACGAGATCGCCGCCGCCCTCGCCGCCGCGCCGGAGTGGAAGGTCGAGCTCCACGAGACGCGCCCCCGGCCCGCCGGCGCGACATCGACCCACCACGTCGACGACGTCGTGCTACGAGCCCGCCGCCTCCCGAGCTGACGACCGACCCGGGCTCGCCGTCCTGCCGACAACCACCACCGCCGCCGAGGCATGCACTCGCCGGGAGGGGAAGCGCCCGCCACCCTGCGTGGCGCCCTACAGCAGCGACTCCACGTCCGTCTGCGAGAAGTCGCCACCCTTGAACAGCAGCGGCAAACCGTCGAGGCGCGCGAGCGCGTAGGCGAAGCAGTCGCCGAAGTTCAGTGCCGCCGGGTGGCGCCCCTTGCCGAAGCGCCGCCATGCAGTCACGGCGGCGGTGGCGTGCACGTCGTCGACCCCGACGATGTCGACGATCGTCGACTCCACCAGGAGCTGCAGGTCCCGGGCCGCATCGGGCCCCTGCCTCGCCTCCACGACGATCTGCGCCTCGACCCACGACACCGCCGACAGTCGGCCCTGGGCGCCCTCCAATGCCGCGAGCATCAGCTCGGCGTCGTCCTCGCCGAGGACGACCGACACGAGCGCCGACGTGTCGACGACGATCACGTCGGCAGCCCGTGCTCGTCGAAGCCGAGGATCTCGCCCTCGGGCCGCGTGTCGAGCATCCGCCGGGCGCGCCCTCGAGCGATGATCGACGCGAGATCCGGGCCGCCGGCAACACGTCGACGTCGGCGAAGCGCGGCGAGCTGGGCCTCGATCGCCTCCCGCACCGCGGTGGTGATCGGCAGGCCGGTCAACTGCGCCAGCTCCCGCGCCAAGCGATCGGTCTCGGCATCCTTGATGTTCAGGGCCACGGAGGAAGAATACCGTCTTCCTTTCTTCCCAGGTCTCCCCGACCGCGGGAGCTCGCTGGCCCGCACTCGATCGAGCGCGCCTCACCGTGCCATGGCGATCACGGCGCGCCCACGGGCGGTGCGCGAACTGCCTGTCGCGCGCATCGCGGACCGCAGCGCGCCGCCCAGCCATCGTGGCGTCGTCGTGCTCGGCGCGCCTGCGTCGTCGAACCGGTACCCGATCGGCCGACGGCGACGACGACTCCGCGGTGGCGGCCACCACCGCCGGGCTCGACGGGCGCTCGCTTCGTGCGGCGCGTCCGCCCGGGCCACCCGATCACGCCGTCGGGGCCGGCGCGTGCTCGGTGAGGAGCTCGGCGACGGCGTCCGCAAGGCGCAGGGCGTTCGCCGGGTCCGCGATCTCGTGGCCCTCGTCCTCGAAGACCAGCGAGACGACGTCACGGCCCGCAGCCCGCATCGCGGCGACGAGGCGGTCCGTGTGGGAGCGGGGCACCCTCGGGTCGTGGGCACCGTGGGCGAGCACCACCCGATCGGGCAGGTCGGTCACGTGGGACATCGGCGAACGTGCCCGCAGGCGGGCGGCCGTCGCCTGCTCGCGGGGGTCCCCGAACCGGGCGCGCCACAGCTGGGCAACGGCGGGGTCGCCCGACGAGACGGCGAGGAGCCAGTCGGCCAGGTCGGTGGGCGCGGCGTGGGCGACGACCGAGCCGACCCGGCCGCGTGCGCCGAGCATCAGCGCGGCGTAGCCACCGTAGGAGCTGCCCATCGCGCAGAGCCGCTCCGCGTCGGCCCACCCCCGGCGAACGGCCTCGTCGATGGCGTCGGCGACGTCGTCCACCATGGCGTCACCGCCCGCCTCGGCCCCGGCCTCGAGGAACGCCCGGCCCCGCCCGGACGAACCCCGGAAGTCGACCTGGAGCACCGCCTGGCCGAGCGACGCGATCCACTGCACCCACGGGTCGAGCTGCCACTGGTCACGCAGCCACGGCCCACCGTGGACCAACACGACCGTCGGGTGGGGCGGGTCCCCGTCGGGGGGCTCGGTCCAGTACCCGTGGAGGGCGAGGCCGTCCCGGGCCGTGAAGCTGGTGGGCGCGACCGGCGAGAGGCGCATCGCGGACAGCGCGGGGCGGTCGACGAGCACCGGCTCGAGCCGGCCGTCGTGGCGGCGCCAACGGCGGTAGCGCACCGGACGGTCAGCGGCCTCGTGGGCGACGAGCCACACCGAGTCGTCGCGACTGCGGTCGACCACCCGCAGGTCGCCGACCGTGGGGTCGCCGGTGAGCGCGGCCAGGTCGGTCGCCACGCTGTCGTCGAGCGCGTGCCAGCGCCGGCGGGGGGCGGCCACGCCGTAGGCCGTGGGCCACCCGGTGCCGGGATCGGTCAGGACGTGCTCGATGTCGTGATCGTCGTGCCGGGCGACGGTGGTGCACGTGCCGCGGCGGGCGTCGAGGTGCACGAGCCCGGCGGTGTCGCCGCCGATCGGGCCGACGAGCAGGACGTCGTGGTCGGTGGGGACCGCCACGACCCGGGTGAAGAACGCGTCGCGGGGCCCGACGTGGAGCACCGGCTCCCAACGCTCGGTGGGGTCGCACCGGTGCAGGAGGTCGAAGCCGCCGTCGGGGGTGGCGGCGGTCGCCACCAGCACCCTGAGGTCGCGGTCGGCGAACCACTCGTCGACCGTGCCGGGGTTGGCCTCGACCCGCTCGAGGCGTCCGGTGGCCAGCTCGTAGCGGTGCACCTCGGGCAGGCCGGCGTCGTCGGCCACCGACACGAGCACCGCGTCCGGGCGGTCCCACGATCGGGCGAGGAGGTCCGCGCCCCGCCACGACGGCGTCACCGACCGGCTCCCCTCGCCACCCAGCGGCGTGTGGACGAGGTGCCACGCTCCCCGACCGCCAGCGTCCTCGACGTGGATGAGCCCGTCGCCGTCGGGCGCCCACGCGCAGAACCGCACCGGCGAACCACTGGTCGTGCACGGCCGGCCGGTGCCGGCCGGGTCGGCCGCTTCGCCCACCCAGGCCCGGGGGACGCCGTCGACGTCAGCGATCCACAGCAGCCGCGCGCCGTCGGGCGACAGGCGGACGTTGCCGTGCGCAGGCGGGGCGAACAGGAGGGCGCGCAGCCCGGCACCGTCCGACGGTCGGCCGCGCCGACGGCTCACCGGCCGTCGCCCGCGTCGCGGGGGTCCTGCGCCGCCACCCGTTCGCCGGCGTCAGCGGCCAGCGGGGCGTACCGGCCGCGGATCCGCAGCACGTCGGCGACCTGCGCTGCGGCGTCGTCGCCGTAGCGCTCGTCGGCCCACGCGGTCGCGGCCTGGTCGAGCGCCAACCGTGCGCAGCGGTCGGCGTCGAGGTCGTTGGCGTCCAGCCACGCGGCGAAGGTGTCGTCGGCGATCAGGCCGAGCCGGGTTCGGAGCTCGGCCATCGCCGAGACGGGGTCCAGGTCGACGCCGTGTTGGCGGGCGAGCTCGGAGGCCAGCCGCTGGAGCAGGGCCCGTTGGTAGGTCTCGACGTAGTCGTCCGAGCGCCGGACCGCCTCGAGCACGCCGGCGGTGCGGTCGTCGACGGAGTGGCCTCGGGTGGCCTGACCCACGGTGGCCCGGCCGTCGGGTCCTCGGGAGCTCAGCCCGAGGGACGTCTCGACCCGCCGCCAGTGGACCGTGCGGGCCAGCTCCCAGTCGCGGGGCGGTGGTGTGACCGGCCCGGCGTCGAGGTCGGCGCGGACGCGCTCGAGGGCGGCACGGGCGTCATCGGCCTTCTGCGAGCGCGTCCCACTGCGCAGCCACGTGCGGAGCGGCCCAACGACCTCCGGCCGCAGCTCGGCGGCGGCACGCTCGAGCACTGACGGCCAGATCCGCTCCGTGTAGTGCAGGGCCCGGGCGGCACCGATCAGCGCCCGGGCGTCGGCCGCTTCGACCACCCCGGCGGCGACGGCATCGTCGAGGGCGGCGACGATGTCGACGAGCGCCACCGTCGTCGGCCGGTGGTCGTGCTCGGCGCCGAGGTGGGCGACGGCGACCGCGTCGTCGGCGATGACCTGTCCGTCCCGGAGCTGGCGATACACCTCGCCCACCCCGATCATCCCGAAGCGGTCGAGCTCCGCGGCCCGCAGCGCCCCCATGCTGGCGGCGCCGTACACCGCGACCCCCTCGGAGAGGGCCCACAGGACCTCCTTGTGGCCGACGGCGGGCGTGCGCTCGTAGATCCCGTCGATCACGAGGATCGCCGCCGGCCGGTGGGCGGCGGCGCGAGCGACGTCCCCGGCGGCTGCGGGGCCGCGGACGTCGGCGTCGAGGACCCGGGCCACCGCGTCCCGGGTGAGGGTCGGGCCGACGAACACGACCGGGCGGCTCATGCGCTGCCCTCCCAGGAGCGATGGCCCGCTCGGGCGAGAACTGCCCGGGCCCGGTCACCGGTCGTCGCGGCGACCCCGGCCATCATCACCGGCAGGCCCTCGAGCCCGGCGACGACGCAGCGGACGACGGCGATGCCGAATCGTTCGCTGGTCAGGTCGACGACGACCGGTTCGAGCCCGGCGTCCCGGAGCGCTCGGACGAGCACCGCGACGTCGCCGGCCATCGTGGAGGTGGCCAGACCGCCGTCGGCGCCGTGCGACCGGGCGCCCTGCGGCAGCGGTTCGAGCACCGGCACCTCCGCATCGGTGCGGCCGGAACGTTCCGCAGCCGCGGCGTAGGTCGCGGGGTCGAGGTCGTCGCGCAGGCCGGCGATGTCGATCAGACGGGTCTGGGCGGCCTCGGTGATCGCCCGCCGGAGCGCGGTGGCGGGATGGAGGTGGCAGCCGACGCCCGCCGCCGGGGCCAGGGGCCGGAACGGGTTGGGCCGGCGATCGGCGAGCTGGACGAGGACGACCGGGATGCCCAGGTCGCTGGTCAGGTCGTGGATGGCCACGTCCAGGTCGGCGTGCTCGACCCGGGCGAGGAGGTCCTCGCAGACGGGATCGGTGACCGTCGCCGGGTCGACGCGGGTGGCGCTGCGGTGGTCGGGTTCGGCGAGCTCCCAGAGACGGCAGGCGTCGCGCTCGATGAGCTCGCACAGGCCGTGGACGACGGCCTCGGCGCGGGTCGAGCCCGACGCGAGTCCGTTGCTCGACAGGACGAGCGAGCCGGTGGTGGGGATGTCGGTGGTCAGGTCGAGGTGGACGGCGTCGTAGGGCACGTCGACCGCCGCCCCGTCGACGAGGCTCACGCCGCGGGCCCACAGGATCGACGCGCAGGTTCCGACGCGGATCGGGCCGTGCCGGGCCAGCGCGGCGGGATCCACGTGGCGTTCGCCGGCGGCGCGGAGCTCGGCCGCCGACGCCAGCCGGAGCGCCACCTCCGGCCGCTCGGCGTGTGCGGTCTCGACGGCCTCCATGACCGCCGAGGCGGTGGCGTCGTCGAGGTTCGCGCCCTTGCCCTGGGCGACCGACAGGGATCGGGCGTTGGGCCGGTGCGCGGTGACGACGGGGATGGCGACGGTGTCGAGCCCGGTGATGTCGGCGACCCGGGTGATGCCAAGCGCCTCGCGGTGCGCCATCGACCGGGCCAGGGTCTCGGCGGACGCCAGGAGGTGCTCGACCGCCGACGACGACTTCGGTGCGCCGTCACCGAGCCAGGCGCGCACCGTCGGGTGCAGAGGCGCCGGCTGGTGCCGGGGTGCGGTCGCGTGGCGCTCGCTCGTGTCGCCGGCCTCGCCCGACCGATCGATGCTCGGCGCAGCGTCAGACATGGGGAACCGGCCCGAGGTAGGGGGCGCCGTCGTGGCGGCGGCTGCGGCGGGTCTCGCCGAGGTACGGGAACGCGGCCGGGGCGGTCGCCCGCAGGCCGGGGACGACCGCCCGGACGACCCGCCAGCCGAGCGAGCGCACGTCGCTGGTGGTGACGTCGACGACGACGGGATCGAATCCCGCGGCGACGAGCCGCTCGGCGATGCGGTGCGGACCGTCGAGGGTCGGGACGTCCTCCAGCGCGACCTCGTCGGCGTCGGCGGTGAGCTGGCCGAGGCGACGGTCGAGCGCGTCGACCATGGCGGGATCGACGTAGAGCTGGGCGTGGCAGGTGATGTCGACGACGTCGTGCCAGTCGTCCCGATAGGCGGATCGGTAGGTGCGGTCCTCCCGCCACGGGACGAGCGGTCCGCCGTGCTCGCCCGAACCCGCGAAGGGGCACAGGTCGGAGTGCTCGATGCCGACCGCCCCCGACAGCGCCACCATCGCCTCGGCCGACGCCTTGCGGGCCGCGTCCACGGCGTCGGCGCGCACGGCTGCGCCGACGCCGACGAGGCGGCGCCGGCGATCGCGGACCACGGCGAGCACCCCGGGGCACGCCACCCGGGTCGGCAGGCGCAGGAACGTCCACTCGGCGCCGTCGCCGGCGCCCAGCTCCCGGGCGAACCACCACGGGATCCGCAGCGGCACGAGCGGCGCGCCGAACGTCCACGCCTCGGCCAGCGCATCGCGCTCGACGACCTCGGCGAGCGCGGCGTGCACGGGGTCGTGCCCGTCCGCGCCGGCGGCGATGCCGGCGTTGACCGGGAAGTTCATGAGCGGCTGCCCCGTGGTCGCGCCGGTCGTGTAGGCGAGGTGGACGACCGAGGCCGGCACGAACCTCCGACTGCCGTCGAACAACGCCGTGCCGGTCGACCACCGGACCTCGACGTCATCAGTGAACGGGACGAACGGGAACCCGTCGGCCGCGAGCTGGTCCGGCGAGTAGAGCGCCAGCTCGGCCGGGTCGACCCGCTCGTGTGGAGGGAGGTCCCGTGCCCTCGCCCGGAGGAGGTCGCGGGGCACGAGGTTCGCGGCGTACCACTCCACCGCCTCACCGATCGCGGCACGACGCGCGGCCTCGTCGTCCCACCAGGTGCACCCGGTGGCGGTGTCCGCGCCGAGGGGCGACCCGAAGGGCTCGGTGCTGGAGAGCTGCGCGAACCAGAGACGAAGGCCCGGCGGCCCGAGGGAGGGCAGCGGTTCGGACCACACCCGGTGGACGATGCCGGTCGCGGCGTCGACGAGCGGGGAGCGCCCGCTCGCCGGGGGGACGAACGGATCCGCGACGTCGGTCACGGGAGGCCTCCAGTGGTTCGCGGTCGGGTCGATCGAGCGTGGTCACGCGCCGGCGAAGAGGCCGGGATGACGGCGGCGCCCGGGACACCCGACGCGTGTGGGGTGGCGCTCACGTGTGGGGTAGCGGGGCGAGCACCAGCTCGTCCTCGGCGAGGTCGCGCTCGGCGAGGCCGAGGGTGCGGGGCTCGGTCCGCAGGCGGGTGCCGCCGAGGAACGGGAATGCGGCCGGCGGGTTCGAGTAGAGACCGGGAGCCACCACCCGGACCACCGACAGCCCGCACGCTGCGACATCGGGGGTGGTGAGGTCGACGACGACCGGGTGCACGTCCACGTCGACGAGGAGCGAGAGATAGGCGGTCAGGGGGTCACCGTCGACGGCGGCGATCTCGCTGAGCGCCGTCGAACGTCCCGGTCGGCGGATGCGGTCGCACCAGTGGTGCATCCGGCGGTCGAGGTAGATCTGCGACTGGCACGACAGGTCGGTGACGTCGCGGAAGTCGTCCCGGTAGTCGTCCGCGTAGCGGCGGTCGGCCCGGAACGGCTTGAGCGCCGAGCCGTCGATGAGCGCCGCCTGCGCCGCCCGCCAGATGAGCCCCTCCGGGTCGGCCAGCCCGAGCGCGTAGGTGCGCAGCGACCACGCCTCGGCCGCGGCCTTGCGGACCGCGTCGGCCGCGCGGGCGCGGGCGGCGACGCCCAGCGCCACGACCTCGTCGTCGTGGTCCCGCAGGAACGCGCCGATCACCGGGACCCCGAGGCGGTTCGGGATCGACACGTACGTGACCTCGACCGGGCTGGTGGGTGGCGGGGCCAGCTGCGCGGCGAGCGAGGGATCGTCGATCTCGACGGCGATGGGGTCGCCGCCGCTGTGCCACCACACCATCGTGGCGTCGCGCTCGATGAGCTCCTCGAGCGCCGATCGCCGGGCCCAGGCGGGGTCCGGGCCGGCGGCCACGCCGGCGAACATCGCGAAGTTGGTCGGGGGGTCGTCCCGGCGAGGACCGAGGAAGTAGTTCATCCACACGAGCGATGCCGGGACCAGGCACGGTCGTCCATCGACGAGCGAGGTGCCCTCGGCCCAGCGGACCCGCAGCTCCGGGCGGAACGGCACGAACGGGCAGCCGGCCTCGGCGTACTGCGATTCGCTGTAGAGCGCGAGCGTCGTCGGGTCGATCGAGCGAGGGCCCGAGCGCGACAGCTCCTCGTGGGACGCGACCACGAGGTCGGTGGGCACGATGTTGGCGCAGTAGCGCTCGATCGCCTCGCCGATGGCGGCGGACCTGGCGGCATCGGGGGCGTCGAAGGAGGTGCCGGTGCCGAACCGGTCGGCGGGCACCCCCAACACGTGGTCGACGTCCGCGGAGTGGCTCGCCCACACCTGCAGCGACGGCGGCGCCACGGGGTCGGGGAGCAGCGGGCGGACCCAGGTGAGCACGCCGGCCGCGGGGTCGACGAGGTCGTCGACCGTGCTCATCGGCGGCCCGCCGCCTCGACCGTGACGTCACCGAAGTCCTCGCCCACGTGGAGGATGCCGGCGGGGAGGGCCAGCACGGGGTGGCGCTGCCACCAGCTCGAGCCGAGGTCGTAGCCCCGCCACGCGGTGGCCACCGCCATGGCCGACGGGTCGGGGTCGCGCGCCGTGTCGAGGAGCGCCAGGACATCGGCGACCAGGGCGCCGGCGATCATGGCGCACACCGCCGGAGGCCACACGGCGGCGGGGACGTCGGCGTCCTCCATCCGGCCCCACGAGGCGATGAGCTCGGCGGGCCAGCTCGATGCGGCCAACCGCCGGAGGCGCAGGTCGTCATAGCTCGCGGAGCGCCCGGGCACGGTGAGCGGGCCCAACCACGCGGTCGCCCCCTCGCGCCAGCACCGGTGCCATGGCACGCCGGCGTTCACGCACACGGCGTCGAGGGCACGCCAGCGCGTGTCCGGCAGCCACCCTTCGCAGGCCACGACGACGTCGACCGCGACGTCGGCGTCGTCCAGCGCGGCGCCGACGGCATCACCGTCGCAACGTGTCGACGCGAGGCCCGCCTCGCCCGTCAGCTCGACGAGGTGCTCGGCCACCGGCCCGTCGCCGGTGACGACCACGTGACCGGTCAGGCGCGGCGGTGGCGCGAGCGGCGCCAGGACGCCCTCGGCCGCCAGGACGTCGAGCGCGGCGCCGACGGCGACGGCCTCGCCGTCGTGCACCCCGCCGAGTGCCTCGGCGGGCGGGCGCCCGTCGAGCACGACTCGCAGGCGCGCCCAGGCCGCCGCCGCCAGCCGCAGCTCGAGGAACTCACCCGCGGGGGTGGCGATCACATGACGCCCGTCGTCGGTGTCGAAGGCGAACGCCCCCTCGGCCAGGGTGATCGCGTCGGTTGTCCCGGCCCACGCCCGCGCTCCCTGCGGCGCCGGCTCGGGTCGGTGGGTCGTCGCGGCCCGATCGGTCGTCGTCGTCATGGGGTTCCGTTCGTCATGGGCGTCCTCGGCGGGCGGCGGACCCACCGGGCGGGGCGGACCGGGTCGGCGGGTCGGGATGGCGGGAGAGAGAGATCAGCACTGCAGTCGGGCGGAGGGGAGACCGCCGGTGGCCGGGCCCGGGC
>JAXHUH010000181.1:0-9991 GCA_034211175.1 Actinomycetota bacterium | reverse complement strand
CCCCCCCCCGGGGGGGGGGGGGGGCGCCGCTCCCCCGCGCGTCCGCCCCCGGGCCCCCCCCCCGCGACCTGGTGACCACCGCGCTCGAGTTCGTCGGCCACGAGGTCAGCGTCGCCGTGGACGGGCTCGACGCCCTCGCCAAGGTGCCGGAGGTCGCGCCCGACCTGATCGTGCTCGATGTGAACATGCCCCACGTCGACGGCATCGAGGTGTGCCGGCGGCTCCGCTCCGACGGCGACACCACGCCGGCGATCTTCCTCACCGCCCGCGACGCCGCACAGGACATCGTCGACGGCCTCACCGCCGGCGGTGACGACCACCTGGCCAAGCCGTTCAACCTCAAGGTCCTGATCGCGCGCATCGACGCCGTGCTCCGCCGGGTCGACGCGACGGAGGCGACCACGGGGCCGTCGGGTCGTCTGCGCTTCGCCGACATCGAGCTCGACGACGCCGCGCACCGGGTGTGGCGGAGCGGTGATGCGATCGCCCTGGCGCCGACCGAGTTCAAGCTGCTCCGGTACCTGATGCTCAACCCCGACATCGTGTTGAGCAAGGACCGGATCGCGACCCACATCTGGCAGTACGACTTCGAGGGCGACCCGAACGTGGTCGAGACCTACGTCTCGTACCTGCGCAAGAAGCTCGGCCCGCCGCGGGTGATCCAGACGGTCCGGGGTGTCGGCTACGTGCTCCGGGTCGAGGGCTGATGGCCCGCCTGCGCCTGCCCCGGTTGGCGAACCGGTGGCGCATCACCGGATGGATCGTCGTGTCGGTGCTCGCCGTGACGTTCGTGGTCGGTTTCGTCGCCGTCCTCGGTGTGCGGAGCCGGTTCACCGACCAGATCGACGAGGAGCTGCGCGCCCAGGCGCGCAACATCCCCGTGGCCCTCGCCGTGCTCGACGACGAGCAGCTGGCGCGCCTCGCCGACGTGCCGAGCTTCGGCGACAACACCTACGCCGTCACGGTCATCGGGCCCGACGGCGAGGTCATCGAGCTCCTCGCCGGCGGCCCGGTGGCGGTCGCCCCCGCGATCGACACCTCGCCCCGGGCGGTGAGCTCGCTGCGGGGGCGGGCCGGTGAGCCGTTCGACCTGGCGAGCACCGACGGCTCGGTCACCTATCGCGCCATGGTCGGCCAGCTCGACGACGGGGGCATCATCGTCGTCACCCGTCCGCTCGACGATCGGGAGGACGCGGTGAAGGCCGTGGTCAGCGTGCTCCTGGTCGCGGGCGCGGTCGCCGCGGTGCTGATCAGTGCCACGGTCGCCGTGGTCACCAGCCTGGTGACCCGCCCGTTGGACGCCATGATCGATGCCGCCGAGGCCATCGGCGACGGGGACCTCACGTCGCGGGTGCCCGCGACCGGCGTCGAGGACGTCAGCCGGCTCGCCACCGCGCTCAACCTCATGCTCGACCGCCTCGAACGGGCCTTCGACGACAAGGCGGCGTCCGAGGACGCCCTGCGGCGCTTCGTGGCCGACGCCTCCCACGAGCTGCGCACCCCGCTCGCCGCGGTGCTCGGCTACGTCGACCTCTACCAGTCGGGGATGGTGCCGCCCGACCGGGTCGACCACTCGATGGAACGGATCCGGGCGGAGGGTGAGCGGATGCGGCTCATCGTCGAGGAGCTGCTCACCCTGGCCCGCCTCGACGAGGGGCGCGCCGTCGAGTCGGCGCCGGTGGACGTGGCGCAGCTCGCCCGCGACGCCGTCGCCGACGCCGGTGCCGTCGAGCCGACCCGCCCGCTGACGCTCGACGTCGACGTTGAGGGCGAGGTCGGGCGGGTGACCGTTCGCGGCGACGCCATGTCGTTGCGCCAGGCGATCGACAACCTGCTCGCCAACGCGAGAGCGCACACGCCACCGTCCGCACCGGTCACGCTCACGGTGGAGCGGACCGGCGGCTCGGTGGTCGTGACCGTGGCCGACGAGGGCCCGGGCATGGAGCCCGAGGTCGCCGACCACGTGTTCGAGCGGTTCTACCGGGCGGACAAGTCGCGCAGCCGGCCCGGCGGGTCCGGTCTCGGCCTCGCCATCGTCGCCGCCATCGCCGACGCCCACGGCGGCGACGCCTCGGTGTCGTCGATGCCGGGTGCCGGCTCGACGTTCACCATCCGGCTGCCGGCGGAGGGAACCGGGGCCGCGTCGTCCCCGCCCGAGGTGGCGATGTCCGCCGCGCCGCCCGACGCCTGACCGACCCGGGGTCGGACCGCGGCGATGCCCCCCGTGTCAGGGGCAGGTGCCGGTCAGCTCGAACGTGTCGGTCTCCTCGGCGTCCGGCGCACCGATCGTGCCGGACGCGTCGATCTCGCCGGTGTCGCCGACGGTGAGCTCGTCGACGGTGCCCTCCGCCTCCTGCGAGCCGCTGAGCAGGATGGTCCCGGTGCCGTCGGCCGCGTCGAGCACCAGCAGGATCGGGTCGTCGGGATCGTCGGTCACGGCCTCGAGCGTCAGCGACGTCTCGCCGACGTTCTCGCACGCGGTGACGTCGAAGGTCTCGTCGAGATCGGCCGACGTCGTCAGCTGCACCGTCGGGCCGTCGGCCTCCGTCGTCGACGTGGTGTCGCCGGGCGTGCTCGTGGTCGTGTCTCCCGGCGCGCTCGTCGAGGTGTCGGCCACGGTCGTCGTGGACGAGTCGGCCACGGTCGTCGTCGTGGACGAGTCGGTCACGGTCGTCGACGAGCTCGACGGGGTGGTGGTCGCCACGTCGTCGCCGTCGTCGTCCTGCGCGGCGAGCACGGCCAGGACGGTCGCAGCGATGGCGGCGAGCGTGAGGACCACGAGCAGCGGGATCACCCAGGCCGGGCGCCCCCCGGGAGCACCCTCCGTGTTCGGACTCGGTGACTGCGTTCCCTCGGTGCCGGCCACGATCCCCACCTCTGCTGCCGTCGTCCCCGCTCGACGCTAGCGCCGCCCGGCCGCAGGGTCGTGGCACCACGACTCACCGTGGCCCATCCGGCCCGGCTCGCCCTTTTGACACCCGGTGTCTCGTTGGCGTGGCATATGTGCAACCGGTCACACCGACCCGAGGGGAACCCCCATGGCAGCGACGGAGACGGGCCGGCTCGGGCCGTACATCTTCGACCCGGCGACGATCCGACACCGCACGCCGACCCATCCCGTGCGGGACGACATCGAGGTGATGTCGCTCGACTTCCACGCCGACCCGTTCGAGCGGATGGCGTGGATGCGCGACCACGCACCCGTCTACTGGGACGACGTCACCGGGCTGTGGGCGGTCACGTCCCACGAGCTGGTCAGCCGGATCGAGGCCGACTGGGAGACCTTCTGCAGCGTCAAGGGCTCGCGGCCCGAGAGCTCGGTCCCGTCGATGATCAACACCGACCCGCCCGAGCACACCCGCCGGCGGCGCATCGTCAGCTCCGGGTTCACGCCCCGCCGGGTCGCCAACCACGAGGCGTTCCTGCGCCACACCGCCACTGAGCTGATCGACGGGGTCATCGACGACGGCGGCTGCGACTTCGTCGTCGACATCGCCCGGCCGATCCCGCTGCGGATGATCGCCACGCTGATGGGCCTGCCCCTGGCCGACGAGGAGAAGCTCCTCCACTGGTCGGACGTGTTCGCCACCGGCGGCGACGAGATCCGCGACCAGGTCGCCGCCGCGGTCGCCGAGTGGGCCCAGTACATCGTGACCGAGATGGGCAGCCGCACCGACCCGGCCGCCGAGGACCTGATCAGCCTCCTCATCCACGACCGCAGCGGCGACCGCCTCGACACCGAGGACCTCATCTACGAGACGATGCTGATCCTCGTCGGCGGCGACGAGACGACCCGCCACGTGATGTCGGGTGGCCTCGAGGTCCTGCTGCGCCACCCCGACCAGCTCGCCCGCCTGAAGGCGGACCCGAGCCTGCTGCCGGTGGCGATCGAGGAGCTGCTGCGCTGGGTCACCCCGGTGCGGAACATGAACCGCACCGCCACCCGCGACGTCGAGCTGGCCGGCCAGCCGATCCTCGAGGGTGACCGGGTCCTGCTGCTGTACCTGGGTGCGAACCGCGATCCGGCGGCGTTCGATCGTCCCGACGAGCTCGACATCGGCCGCCAGCCGAACAAGCACGTGGCGTTCGGGGCCAACGGCCGCCACTTCTGCCTGGGCGCCAACCTCGCCCGGCTCGAGCTGCGGGTCCTGTTCGAGGAGGTCCTGCGTCGCCTCCCGAACATCCGCCTGGCCGACCCCGAGACGACCCAGCCGGAGCGCCGGGGCAACTTCGTCCTCGGCATCGAGCACCTGCCCGTCGAGTGGTGAGCGCTGCGGTGACCGGCCGGTTCAGCACGCGATCCAGCGACACGAACGACAGCGCGGACGCCGCGCGGGGAGCGACATGACAGCCAGCAACGGGAGCGGCCCGGCGCCGCTCGACGGTCAGCACGCGTTCGTGACCGGCGGGGGCTCCGGCATCGGGCTCGGCGCCGCCCGGGCGTTCCTCGCCGACGGCGCCACCGTCACGATCAGCGGGCGGACCGAGGAGAAGCTCCGGGCCGCGGTGGCCGACCTCGGCGACCGGGCCCGCTACGTCGTCGCCGACGTCGACGACGACGCCTCGATCTCCGCCGCGCTCGCCGAGGCCAACGGTGTCGCCCCGCTGTCGATCGTGGTGGCCAACGCCGGCACCGGCGGCGCCGGGTTCCTCGAGACCACCGACGTCGCCGAGTGGGAGCGGGTGCTGCGCACCAACCTCACCGGCGCGTTCCTGACCATCAAGCACGGCGCCGTCCACCTGCTGGCCAACGGCGGCGGGGCGATGTGCGCGGTGTCGTCGATCGCCGGGTCCCACACCCACCGGTTCATGTCGCCCTACGTCGTGTCCAAGGGCGGGCTCAACGCCCTCGTGCGCAACGCGGCCGACGAGCTCGGCTCGCGGGGCATCCGGGTCAACGCGGTCGCCCCGGGCCTCGTCGAGACCGACATCTCGACGTTCCTGCAGATGACGCCGGAGATCAACGAGGACTACCGGCTGGGGATGCCGCTCGGCCGACGGGGCACCACGACCGACATCGGCGCGGCGATCCGGTTCCTGTGCGGTCCCGAGTCGTCGTGGATCACCGGTGTCGTGCTGCCGGTCGACGGCGGCCACCACCTGCGCCGCGGCCCCAACATCGACGCGCTCCTCGCCGGCCTCGGCGACGTGCCGCCACCGAGTGCCGAGGGCTCCCCGGTCCTCGAGCTCTGACGGGCCGCGTCCCGGAGCCGAGGGGCTCAGTCGCCGCCGGGGTACTCCTCGTCGGTGACGTGATCGCCCCAGTTGGCGCCGCCCCGGGTCATCGACAGGTGGGTCATCAGGTGGTCGTGGGTGGCGCCGTGCCAGTGCTCCTCACCGTCCGGGGTCACGTGGACGTCCCCGGCGTGGAGCTCGACGACGTCCTCGCCCCGGGCCTGGACGAGGCCGTGGCCCTCGGTGACGTAGAGGGTCTGGCCGCCGTCGTGGGAGTGCCACGCCGTGCGGGCACCGGGGGCGAAGTGCACGGCGGCCAGGTTGACCCCGGAGCCCTCGTCGCCCCCGGCGAGGCTGTCGATGAACACGTCGCCGGTGAACCAGGCGTCCGGGCCCTTCATGGTGGGGTTCTTCGGTCGGTCGGTCATCGGGTTCCCTCCTGGTGGTGCGTCTCGTCGCGACCCTACGGCGCTGACCGCGGACGAGGGAGGCCACGGCGGTACCCCCATGGGGGAACCTGGCTGTGACCTGCGGGAGCGGCCAAGCTGGGCGGTGTTCGCAGGTCGCCGGCTCGGTTCGGTCATCGGGTCGTCCGGCGCGGGAGAAGGGGAGTGGCGGATGGACGCCAGGACGCTCGAGGTCGTGCCGCTGTACGACGGGCCGGCGCCGGGGAGCGAGGACTGGACGCATGCCGAGCGGGCGTACTTCAGCGAGATCTTCGCCACCGACGTGGTCACCAACGTCGTGGTCCCCACGCTCACGCCGGTGCTCCCCGCCGACGGGTGCGGCACCGCGGTGATCGTCGCCCCCGGCGGGGGCTACCACTCGCTGTCGATCAACAGCGAGGGCTTCGACGTCGCCCACTGGCTGGCGGCGCGTGGCGTCGCCGCGTTCGTGCTCAAGTACCGCCTCGTCCCCTCGGGGGAGGACGCGGTCGCCGAGCTGATCGAGAAGATGAGCACGGGCGGGGCGGCCGCCGACATGGAGGCCGCCGGACGGCTCGCCGGCGCCGACGCGGCGGTGGCGGTGCGCCATGTCCGGGCTCACAGCGACGACTACGCCATCGACCCGGGCCGGGTCGGGTTCCTCGGCTTCTCCGCCGGCGGCAACGTCACGCTGCGGGTCGCATACGCCGACGACGCCGATGCCCGACCCGACTTCGTCGCCCCGATCTACGCCGCGGCCCGCGGGCTCGACCTGACCACGCCGCCCGAGGGGAGCGGGCCGATGTTCCTCGTCGCCGCCACCGACGACGAGCTGGGTCTGGCCGCCGACTCGATCGCCGCCTGGGAGTCCTGGCGCGCCGCCGGCCTGCCGGTCGAGCTCCACCTCTACGCCCGCGGCGGCCACGGCTTCGGCATGCGCACCCAGGGCCTCCCCTCCGACACCTGGATCGAGCGGTTCGGTGACTGGCTCGGCGCCACCGGCCTCCTCGGCGAACCCGTCGACGAGGCGTCGCTCATGCCCCGCTTCCCGACCACGACACCGGCGACGTAGCGGGCGCGACGGCTTGCGCCTCAGCCGAGGGGCTCGAGGCCGGCGACGTCGTGGCGGTAGACGCCGGTGTCGAGGTAGGAGCGCAGCTTGGTGACGGTGTTGGCGGTGTAGGTCGGCGCCAGGTCGCGCAGCTCGGCGTTCTCGGCCGAGATCACGTCGTTGAGCAGCAGCAGGTTGCGGGCCGCGACCAGCGCCTCGAACTGCTCGGTCGGCATCGGCGGCGGGGTGCGCACCTCGGCGTAGCCCTCGAGGAGCGCGTCCACCAGCTCGTGGCGGTCGCGCAGGTAGTAGGCGGAGATGGCCAGGTCGTGGACGGGCGCGGCGACGACGGCGTCGTCGAAGTCGAAGACCGCCATCTGGCCTCGGAGCCACTTGACGTTGCCGCCGTGGAGGTCGGCGTGGATCACCTGGCGCGGGCCGTCGGCCCACAGCCGGTCGTAGTGGCGCTGGCACTCGGCCATCGCCGCTGTGAGCACCGCCCGGCGGTCGTCGTCGAGCAGCGGGTGGTCGCCGGTGAGGTGGTCGGGGACGTCGACGAGGACCCGTTCGAGGGTCGGCAGCGAGGTGCTCTCGGGAAGTGGCCACGACGCCGCGTGCTCGTGGAGGCGGGCGGTGACCCGGCCCAGCTCCCGGCAGGCGTCCGGGCTCGGGTGCTCGAGGTCGCGCCCGGGCAGCCAGGTCATCAGCACCGCCGGCAGCTCGGCGTCGAGCAGGTCACAGCGGGTCGAGGTGCGCAGCGCCCCATCCCGTGTCGCCACCGGAGCCGGTACGACCAGGTCCGTGTCCTCGTCGAGTGCCGCCAGCCACGCCAGCTCGGCGTCGAGCTCGGCCACCGGCTTGCGGTGGGTCACGTTGACCCGCAGCGCGAACCGCCTCCGGTCGACGGTGTCGACCCGGAACGTCGTGTTGTAGCCGTGCAGCAGGAGCCGCAACGACGCGACCTCGACCGGGTAGTCGGCGAGCGCAGCGAGCGCCGCGGCGCGCACCGCCCGCACCTGTGAGAGGCGGGAGCGCTGCTCGTAGGGGACCTGTTCCACGGCGGGCGAGCATGGCCGCGGGTCCCGTCGGGATCCGAACGAATTGCCGTCGCGCCCGGCACGGGTCGACATGTGTCTGATTTCGACATCGGCGTCGAACGCTGAGTACGGTCGCGGGGATCCGAGGGGGTAGGTGCCGCCATGGCTGAACACGATCTCGTCATCCGCTCCGGGCGCGTCGTCGACGGTTCCGGGGGGCCGATCCGCTCGGCCGACGTGGCCATCACCGACGGGGTGATCACCGCCGTCGGCGAGGTCGACGGTCGGGGCCGGCGGGAGGTCGACGCCGACGGCGCCCTGGTCACGCCGGGCTACGTCGACATCCACACCCACTACGACGGCCAGGCCACCTGGGACACCGAGCTGGCCCCGTCGAGCTGGCACGGCGTGACGACGGCGGTGATGGGCAACTGTGGCGTCGGCTTCGCCCCGGTGCGCCCGACCGACCACGACCGCCTCATCGAGCTGATGGAGGGTGTCGAGGACATCCCCGGTGTCGCCCTCCACGAGGGCCTGTCGTGGGCGTGGCAGTCGTTCCCCGAGTACCTCGACGACATCGACGGCAAGCCCCGCGACATCGACCTCGGCGCCCAGGTGCCCCACGGCGCCATGCGCCTCCACGTGATGGGCGAGCGCGGCGCCGCCCGCGAGCCGGCGACGCCCGACGACATCGCGGCGATGGCCGACCTGGCCCGCGAGGCGATCGAGGCCGGCGCCCTCGGGTTCACCACCTCCCGCACCCTGAACCACCGCTCCAGCCGGGGTGAGCTGACCCCGTCGCTGAACGCCGAGGAGGACGAGCTCTGCGGCATCGCCGAGGCCCTCGGGTCGATCGGCCGCGGCGTGCTCCAGGTCGTGTCCGACTTCCGTGACGTCGATCTCGAGTTCGGCCTGTTCCGGAAGATGGCCGAGCGGTCGGGCCGCCCGATCTCGATCTCGATCGCCCAGAGCCCGGTCAAGCCCGACATGTACCGCGACCTGCTCGACCGGATGAGCGACGCCCGCGCCGACGGCGTGATGATGCGGGGCCAGTGCGCGTCCCGGGCCATCGGCGTGCTCCTCGGCTTCGAGGCCACGCTCAACCCGTTCATGCGGGCGCCGGAGTGGAAGGCCCTGGCCGACCTCCCGATGGCCGAGCGGGTCGCCCGCCTCCGCGACCCGGAGCTGCGGCGCAAGCTGATCGACGAGGCCTCCCACGATCCCGAGGGGTCGGTCACCGGCGGCCGCCTGATCAGCCGGTTCGAGATGATGTTCAAGCTCGGCGACCCGCCGGTCTACGAGCCGAGCGCCTCCGACTCGGTCGCCGAGACCGCCCGCCGGGAGGGCCGGGACCCGGCCGAGGTCGCCTACGACTGGATGCTCGAGCGCGACGGCCACAGCCTGCTGTACCTGCCGTTCGCCAACTACGTGAACGGCTCGCTCGACGCGGTCGGCGAGCAGCTCGCCCACCCGTCGTCCGTCGTCGGGCTGTCCGACGGCGGTGCCCACGTCGGCACGATCTGCGACGTCAGCTTCCCGACCTCGCTGCTCCAGTGGTGGGGCCGCGACCGCCCGACCGGCCGCCTGCCGATCGAGCTGCTCGTCCACAAGCAGACCCGGGCGACGGCCGAGACGGTCGGCCTGCTGGATCGGGGCCTGCTCGCCCCCGGCTACCGGGCCGACGTGAACGTGATCGACTTCGACGGCCTGACGCTCCACTCCCCGTCGTTCCGCTACGACCTGCCGGCCGGAGGTCGCCGGGTCATCCAGGACGCCGACGGCTACCTCCACACGTTCGTGGCCGGCACCGAGATCCGCGCCGGCGGCGAGTCGACCGGCGCCACCCCGGGCCGCCTCCTCCGCGGCGCCACCCCGACCCCCGCCTGACGGCCGCCGCAGCCAGCGGCTGCGCCCGTGTCGCACTTGGGAGCTCGCGACCAAGGTGGCGATCGGCCGGCTGAGCCTGCCGGACGCGGCGGGACGCTACGTGGGGAGCCGCATGCAGGCCATGACGGTCGACGGCTTGGCGGTCGAGCATGCCCACGCCGCTGCGGTGGAGCACCTGCCGCTGCACCAGCGTGATCCCTTCGACCGGCTCCTCGTGGCCCAGGCCCTGGCGGTCGGTGCCACGTTGGTCACTGCGGACGCGGCCCTTCGTTCGTACGGCGTGCCGATCCTCTGGGGGGGGGTGTCCCCATCGTTTTGTCAAGGGGTTCAGGCGGCGTCGGGGAGGGGGTTGGGTTGGGGTGGCTGGTAGGGCTGCTGGTCGCGGAGCATGGCCCAGATGACGTTGCAGCGGCGTC
>JAXHUH010000180.1:0-20759 GCA_034211175.1 Actinomycetota bacterium | reverse complement strand
ACAAGTGGGCCGGACCGGACCGTCCGGCTGGACGCGGGGGGGGCCCCGCCCGTCGTCGGGGCCACGCTCCTTCCCGGCCGAGCCACCGGGGGACTGTGGTCGAACCTGGCGTGCAGCCGAAGTGATTCAGCTGCTGCGGGTCGCTCGCTGAACGTCACGACCCGCAGCCGGCCGCAGTGCGACGAACGTCATACCCACGAAAGGGGAGGTTCAGACACGAACCGGCTCGGAGGGCCGCCCAGCCGACGGGCCGGCCTGCTCGTCCGCCGGGGTGTCGAGCACGTGCTCCTCGACGGCGACGTGGGGGAGGACCCGGTCCAGCCAGCGGGGGAGCCACCAGTTCGCGTCGCCGAGCAGCTCCATCGTCGCCGGCACCAGCAGCACCCGGACGATGGTGGCGTCGATGAACACCGCCGCCGCCAGCCCGAAGCCGATGAGCTTCACGCCGTGGTCCTCGGCGACCACGAAGCTGCCGAACACGAAGGTCATGATCAGCGCCGCAGCGGTGATGACCCGACCGGTCGAGGCGAGGCCCCGGGTGACCGCCGCCTGGCTGTCGCCGGTGCGGTCGAAGTGCTCCCGCACGGCGGAGAGCAGGAAGACCTCGTAGTCCATCGAGAGGCCGAACACGATGGCGAACAGCATCATCGGCACCCACGGCTCCACCGGTGCGGCGGCGGTGCCGAACAGCCCGGCGCCCCAGCCCCACTGGAAGATGGCGATCATCAGCCCGTAGGCGGCGCCGATCGACAGCATGTTCATGATCACGGCCTTGAGCGGCACCAGCACCGAGCGGAACACCAGCATCAGCAGCAGGAAGCTCATCGCCAGCACCCCACCGATGAACACCGGCAGCCGGTCGCTCATCACGTTGGCGAAGTCGATGTCCGACGCGGTCGCCCCACCGAGGTGGATCTCGGCGCCGGTGGTGGCCTCGAGCCTCGGCACGACGTCGTCGCGCAGCTCGCCGAGCAGGTCGACCGTGGCCTCGTCCTGGGGCCCGGTCGCCGGGATCACGCTGACCAGCGCCGCGGTTCCGTCCTCGGAGAGCACCGGCTCGCCGACGGCGACGACACCTTCGGTGGTGCTCAGGGCACCGGTGTGCTCACCCAGCGCCTCGGCGCCGGCCTCGCCGGTGGCGCCGGTCAGGTCGACGGCGGCGACGATCGGGCCGTTGGCACCCGGGCCGAAGCCCTCGGAGATCAGGTCGTAGGCCTGGCGGGTCGTCCAGTCGGTCGGGTCGTTGCCGGCGTCGGGGAACGCGAGCCGCATGGCGGCGGCGGGCAGGGCCATCACGATGAGCACGGCGAGGCCGATGCCGGCGATGACGGCCGGCCGGGTCTGGACGAACTCGGCCCAGCGGGTCCACAGCGTGCGGCGCTCGGCGTCCGGCCGCCGACCCACCCGCAGCCACTCGACCCGATGACCGAGGAACCCGAGCAGCGCCGGGAGCAGGGTCAGCGCCGCGGCGACGGCGATGGCGACGGCGAACGAGGTGGCGATCCCGATCCCGGAGATGAACGACAGCCCGATCAGCAGCATCCCGAGCAGCGACACCATCACGGTCCCGCCGGCGAACAGCACGGCACGCCCGGCGGTGGCCATCGCCTCGACGACGGCGGCCTCGGGGTCACCTCGTCGGGCGAGCGCCTCGCGGTAGCGGGTGACGATGAACAGCGCGTAGTCGATGCCTACGCCGATCCCCACCATCGTCGCCACCTGGGCGGCGACCTCGGGGGCGTCGACGAAGCGGATCAGGATGCCGATGCCGCCCATTCCAACCGCGATGCCGACCAACGCGGTCGTGATCGGCAGGCCCATGGCGAGCACCGAACCGAACGCCACCAGCAGCACCACGATGGCGGCGAGCACGCCGAACATCTCGCTCGCCGGCATGTCGCCCTCGTAGAACATCCAGCCGCCGTACTCGACCTGGACCCCGTCGGCCCGCAGGTCGTCGCCGAGCAGCATGAGCTCGGCGCCGATGGCGTCGGAGTCGGCCTCGCTCGAGAACGTCAGCTCGGCGAGCCCGACCCGCCCGTCCGGCGCGGTCTGGAGGGCGCCGACGTCGACGCCGTCGATGGCATCGGCCTCGGCCAGGAGCGCCTCGATCTCCCCCGGGTCGCGAGTGACGTCGGAGAAGACGATCGAGCCTTCCTCCGAGGAGCGCTGGGGGAACGACTCGCGCAGCAGGTCGTAGGCCTCCTGGGAGTCGGTTCCGGGAAGCGAGCCCTCGTCGATCCAGTCCCCGGCGAGCGCAGGGGCGCCGACGACGGCGAAGACCAACAGGGCGAACCAGACGAGGACGACTCGTCGTCGGTGGTGATAGGAGATCCGGGCCAGGTTGCTCAACATGTCGGCTCTGCCTTCCGGGTGGCACGCCAACCCCGGCGGGGCGCGCGCGGTCAACGGTTCGTTCGGGTCGCGGTGGCTCAGGTCGGGCGCTCGGCCGGCGCCCCCGCCGGACGGGGGAGGGGAGCAAGGCGGGGTCGCCGGCCGAGTGCTCGTCGTCGACCCGGCAGCGGCGCTCCGGCCCTGGGGCCGTCGCACCCACCGGGTACGGCGATGACGATACGAATCACCTCGTCGGGCCGGAACCGGGCTGACGGGCGTCCCCGTGGTGGGGTTGACCCCACCCCCGGCGCCGTTGCGAGGTCGGTGACCGCAGCGCCTGATCAGATGGTGCGCCTCGGCGGGCCCGGCGACCATCGGGAGTCCTCCGCATCGACCCCCGACCGCCGACCTCGGGGTTCACCCCGACCCCTGCCCCGAGCCCCGTACGGCGGCGGCTTCCAGGTCTCACCTCTGCCACCTCGTGGTCGGACGTGAGGCCCAGTTCGGGGTGGGTGGTTCAGGGGCGGGTGGGGTCGAGGGTCATGGCCCATTCGATCAGGGCGGCCGGGTCGCGTCGGCGGCCGTCGGACCGGGCCTCTTCGTAGGCCTCCTCGCCGAGGTCGTCGACGAGGCGGGCCTCGATGCGGCCGAGCCTCGTCGCCTCGGTGCCGTATGCGTCGCCGTGGGCGGCGGCCGCACCGAGCAGCACGGCGGCGTCGTGGTGCGCGCCGGTGCGTGCGAGGAACGCGGCGAAGTTCCGGACCGTGATCCACTGGCGCACCCACGCGCCCCGCTCCCGCCAGTGGGCCATCGCCTCGCGGAACGCATCGACCGCCGCCCGGTCGGGTGCGCCGTGGTGGGCCCGGACGGTCGACGCCGTGAGCAGCGAGATCCCGAGGCCGAGACCGCCGCCGCAGCGGCGGGCCTCACGTACCGCCTCGTCGAGGCGGGCCAGAGCGGTCGCCGGATCGCGCTCGGCGAGCAACTCACCCTCCAGGTAGGCGGCGTAGACCTCCAGCGTCGGGGCGCCGCTGGCCATCGCCCGCTCCCTGACCTCCTTCGCGAGCACCAGGGCGGTGTCGAGGTCACCGCCGTAGCCGATGGCGAGCGACCGCAGCACCGAGGCGACGACGACCGTGAACGGATCACCGCCGCTCGATGCGGCGTCGTGGGCGTCGGTGGCCGACGCCCGGCACTGGTCGAGGTCGCCGCGCACCATCGCCAGGTTGGCCAGGACGAGCAGCGGTTCGCAGCGGGCGGGACCGTCGCCGGCGAGCTCGACGCCCCGTTCGGCCAGGCGCCGGGCGTCGTCGAGACGCTCGGCCTGGAACCGGGCGATCGCTGCGGTCGCCACCAGCGTCGGCGTCCGGGGGTGGTCGTCGACGCCAGCGAGGTCGAGCGCGGCGGCGGCCCAGTCGCCGATGTCTGAGCGGAGTCGCTCGTAGACGACCGCGAACAGCGCGGCGGGGATCCGGACCGCCTCGTCGAGGGCTCCGACGGCGAGTGCGTGGCGGTGGGCGGCGCGCAGGTCGGCGAGCTCGGCGTCGAGGAGGGCGATGGCCGCGGTCTCGTCGGGCCCGCGGAAGCGATCCTCGATCTCCTCGGCGACGGCGGCGTAGACGCGGGCGTGTCGATCCGCCGTGCGTCGGTCCTCGCCGGCGTCGGCGAGCTGCTCGGCGGCATGGTCGCGGACGGTCTCGAGCAGCCGCAGCCGGCGACCGTCGGGGCCGTCACCGGAGACGAGCAGCGAGCGGTCGCGCAGCGCGGCGATGTGGCGGGCGACGTCACGTCCGTCGACCGACCCCCACCCGGTGACCGCCTCGGCCCGGTCGAGGCGGAACGCTGAGCGGAACACCGCGAGGCGGCGGAACACCTGCTGCTCGGCGGCGCTGAGCAGGCCGTGGGACGACTCGACGACCGACCGCAGCGTCCGGTGGCGCGCGTCGCGCCGGTCGTCGCCGAGGAGGTCGAGGCGTCGGTCGAGCCGTTCGAGGATGTCGCCCGGGGTCATCGACGGCATGAGCGATGCGGCCATCTCGATCGCCAGCGGCAGGCCGTCGAGGCGTCGGCACAGCTCGACCACGTCGCTCGGCGGACCGTCACCGGCTGCACTACTCGAGGCGGCGTCATCCCGGTCGCCGGCAACGTGCTCCTCGCCAACGTGGTCCGGGGCGTCCGTGTCGTTGGCGTCGCGGTCGGCGTGGTGGTCCGGGGCGCGGTCCCCCACGACGACGCCCCGCACGGTCCCGCCGGCCAACGACATCGACGACGGGTCGGCCGAACTGACCCCGGCGGCGCGGGCCCGGTCGAGGAACAACTCGGCACCCGCGGAGGCCGCGTCGAGCGGGGCGACCTCGACCACCTGCTCGCCGTCGACGCCGAGCCGCACCCGGCTCGTGGCCAGGAACCGAACCCCGGGCGCCCGGTGGAGCACCCGCTCGACCAGGTCGGCGACGGGTGCTGTGACCTGCTCGCAGTTGTCGAGCACGATCCGCATCGAGCGGCGGGAGCAGAACTCGACGAGGTGCTCGGCGATCGGGGCGGTGACGGGTGCGCCGACCGCGTCGGCGAGGGCGACGGCGACATCGTCCGCGGACACCGCGGCGGCCAGGTCACAGAACCAGGTGCCGTCGCCCGGCTCGTCGAAGCGGGCCGTCGCCTCGATCGCCAACCGCGTCTTGCCGACCCCGCCCGGCCCGCTCAGCGTGACGAGCGCCGCGTCCGGTCCGAGCGCGGCCAACGCCGCCAGCTCCCGGTCGCGGCCGACGAACGACGAGAACCGGCGCGGCAGGCGGCGCCCGACCAGCGCCACCGCCGCGGGCGCGACCTCCTGCTCCTCGAGCCGTTCGACGGCGCCGCTACCGGGTGCAGCCGACCCGCCGAAGCCGAGCGCGTCCTCTTCCGCGGCACGTAGCTCCGGTGAGGCGTCGAGGCCGACCGCAGCGAGGTGGCGCCGTCCCTCCTGCGCACCCCGGAGCGCGTCCGCGGTCCGGTTCGCCGCCGACAGTGCCCGCACGTAGAGGACCCACGCCCGCTCGGTCAGCGGGTGGTCGGCGACGATCGGCTCCAGCGCCGCTGCGGCGCGGTCGGGATCGTCGTCGGCGAGGAGCAACGCGGCGCGATCGAGCTCGGCGCCGAGGCGCAGCGCCTCCAGGCGGCGGGCGGCACCGATGACCATCGGGTGCTCGGCCGTGTCGCCGAATGCGTCGCCCCGCCACAGCGCCAGCGCCTCGTCGATCCGCGCCAGCGCCTCCGACGCCGGCGCCGCCCCATCCGGCCCGATCGGGGCGAGCAGCTCCTCGAACCGCTCGGTGTCGAGCGTGGCGGCGAGGCGGTCACCGCCCGCCTCGCTCACCACGGCGCCGTCGAGCGCGGTCCGGATCCGCGACAGGTGGGCGGCGAGGGAGCTGGCCGCGGTTCGGGGCGGTTCGTCGCCCCACACCGCGTCGACCAGCCGCTCACGGCGGACGACGCCGGGGTGGGCGGCGGCGAGCACCGCCACGATCCGTCGGTGGATCGGGCTGCCGAAGCGGACCGGGCCGGCATCGGACTCGGCCTCGACGGGGCCGAGCACCCGCACCAGGACCATGACGGCACGGTAGTCAGCCGTCACCCCACCCGGAGGCCCGAATGCCGCCGTCCCGGCCCCACAGCCGCGCCGCAATCGAGCGACAACGGCCCTTTCGTACGTTCCGCTCACGACCGCAGACGCGGCCCGACGCACGGGGCCGTGCACGATCCGGGAGGCCAACCGTGAACCGAGTCGCCGACGAGCTGCGCAACCGGGTCCGGGGCGACGTCGTCACCGCCGACGACGCGACCTACGACACCGCCCGGGCCGTCTACAACGCGATGATCGACCGCCGGCCCCTCGCCGTGGTCGAGGCCGACGGCGTCCCCGACGTGATGGCCACCGTCGCGATCGCCGCCGCCCGCGGGCTGCCCCTCGCGGTGCGGGGCGGCGGCCACAACGTCGCCGGGTTCGGGACCTGCGACGACGGCATCGTGCTCGACCTCGGCCGCCTCGACGGCATCCGCGTCGACCGGGACGCCCGCACGGCCCGCGCCGAGGGCGGCTGCACGTGGGCGCAGCTCGACCACGCCACCCACACCTTCGGCCTCGCCACCGTCGGCGGGACGGTGTCGAGCACGGGGATCGCCGGCCTCACCCTCGGCGGTGGGATGGGCCTGCTCACCCGCCGGTACGGGCTGACCTGCGACAACCTGCTCGGCGCCGACGTCGTCACCGCCGACGGCCGGCTCGTCCACTGCGACACCGACCGCCACCCCGACCTGTTCTGGGCCATCCGGGGCGGGGGCGGCAACTTCGGTGTCGTCACCTCGTTCGAGTACCGCCTCCACCCCGTCGACACGATCATCGGCGGGCCCACGATCTTCGCCATCGACGCAGACGTCCTGCGCGCCTACCGGGACTTCCTCGCCGACGCGCCCCGCGAGCTGACCGCCATCTTCGCCTTCGCCCCCGCTCCGCCCGCCCCGTTCGTGCCGCCCGAGTGGCACAACCGCCCGGCGTGCATCGTGCTCGGCTGCTGGAGCGGCGACCCCGAAGCCGCCGGGCCCGTCTACGACGAGATCGCCGGCTTCGGTGAGCTCGTCGCCCAGGGTGTTGGCCCGATGCCGTACCCGGCGATCAACCAGCTCTTCGACGAGCTGCTGCCCCCCGGCATCCGCCACTACTGGAAGGGCGACCTGCGTCGAGAGCTGACCGACGACGCCATCAAGGCCCACGTCGAGCACTCCTCGAAGGTGCCGTGCCCCGAGTCGGGCGTGTTCCTGTTCCCGCTCGACGGCGCCGTCGATGACGTCGCCGCCGACGCCACCGCGTTCGCCCACCGCGACGCCGCGTTCTCCACCGCCTACTGCGGCAGCTTCGGTGACGCCGACGCCACGAGCGACGTCGTCGCCTGGGTCCGCGACGCGTACGAGGCCCAGCGGCCCCACAGCCTCGACGCCGGCTACATCAACTTCATGGCCGGCGACGACGCCGAGCGGGCCCGGGCCAACTTCGGCGACCACTGGGACCGCCTCGCCCGCATCAAGGCCACGTACGACCCCGAGAACCTGTTCCGCCTCAACCAGAACATCCCCCCGGCCGCGTGACCTGACGTGATCGGGTGTCGATGTAGACGCCGTCCGGAGCGTGGGGTCGACCTCGGCGACGGCTGGGGCCGTCCCGGACCCTCGCCGAGATATCCATCATCCGTCATCGGGATATACCGGAGCAGTGACCAAGCGTCTGATCGACATCGACGACGAGAAGCTGCAGGCCGTGCGCGAGCTCCTCGGCACCTCGACGCTGAAGGCAACGGTCGACGAGGCGTTCGATGAGGTGCTGGCGCTCGCCGAGAGGCGCCGAGCGCTCCTCGCGCACCGCAACGAGGATGACGTCCTCGCCGATCCGGGTGCTCGTCAGGCCGCGTGGGGCTGAACCCGTAGTACCTGGGCGACGCGCCCGCGCTCGCGAGGCGCAGCGTCGCGGGCGTCCGGGAGCGCCTCGATCCTCTCCTCGAAGCGGGCCTCGTCGCCCGCTGCACACCGACCGACCTCGAGGCCGGGTTCTCGTCGGTCAGCCCGGCGTCCCATGCGACGATGCGGCGGGAGCGGGTCGGATGGCCCCTCGTGTCGATGGACCAGGCGGTGCTCGATCGTGCGGTCGAGGTGAAGGACCGGCTGGCGGCACGCAGCCAGCAGCGCGGCGCGAAGATCGCCGACCTGTTCATCGCGGCAGCGGCGGAGGCGGCCGGGCTCGTCGTGCTCCACTACGACCGCGACTTCGAGCTGATCGCGACGGTCACCGGTCAGGCGGTCGAGTGGGTCGTGCTGGCCGGGACGGTCTCCTGAGCCCGGCCTCGGCTCAGCTGAGGGAGCGGCGGAGGAGGTCGACGAAGGCGGCGCGGTCGACGTGGGTGACGAGGTCGACGTTCGGTTCGCCGTCGCCGATGCCGAGGTGGTCGACGATGGTCATGCCCCGGGTCGGGCCCTCACGGGGGTCGGCCTCGATGTGGACCCGCTTGGTCGTCGCCATCGCCGGTTCCAGCGCCACGGCCATGGCGATCGGGTCGGGCAGGTCGAAGCCGTCGAGGTGGGTGACCTCGGCGCAGAACTGCTCGACGTGGCTCTGGATGTCCATGGCGAACCGGGCGACCGGCGTGTCGATGGCCCGCAGCTCGGCGCTCAGCGCGGCGTCGATCACCGCGTAGTGGCGGGAGATGTCCCAGCCGACCATGGTCAACGGCATCCCCGAGCGCAGGACGACGTCGAGGGCGTGGGGGTCGGCCCATGCGTTGTACTCGGCGACCGGGCTCACGTTGCCCTGGTGGTCGCCGATCCCGACCATCATCACGCAGCGGTCGACCCGCCGGGCGAGGTCACGGTCGGCGAACAGCGCGGCGGCCACGTTGGTCAGCGGCCCGAGCGTCACCAGCGTGACGTCGTCGTCACCGGCCCGGATGGCGTCGACGAGGGCGTGCACCCCGTCGGTCGACGCCGGGACCCGGCCCGACAGCGGCAGGCCCCGATCGCCCATGCCGTCGGTGCCGTGCACGTTGGTGGCGTCCTCGAGCGGGATGTGCAGCGGTCGGTCACACCCCTGGTGGACCGGCACGCCGCTGCCGCACAGCTCGGCCGTGTACAGCGCGTTCTGGGTGCCCTGGGCGACACCGACGTTGCCGGCGACCACGGTGATGGCCTCGACCGACACCTCCGGATGGCGCAGCGCCATGACCAGGGCCACGGCGTCGTCGGAAGCGGTGTCGGTGTCGATGACCATCCTGCGCACCGCACGAGACTACGGGAGCCGCCCACACCCTCCGATCACGGCTCCCGGCCCCGATTCGAACGGCGTTATGGTCGATGCGGCCAGCGCTGGCGCGGGATCGAACGTTGCGGACGGCAGAATCGTGCGGCGTGCGTTGGCCGACGGGCCGGGCCGGATCTCCTGAGGGGTACTGTTAGGCGATGTCAAGTTCTCGGCCCGATCCCGTGCGCCTCGCGGCGTGGCGTTCGGTGCTCACCACCCGGGCGCTCCTGGTGGACGAGCTCGACCGGGAGCTGCACCGCACCCACGATCTCCCGCTCGACTGGTACGACGTCCTGCTCCAGCTCAACGAGGGTGGCGGTCGCCTGCGGATGAGCGAGCTGGCCGACGCCACGCTCATCTCCCGCTCGAGCGCGACCCGCGTCTGCCACCGCATGGAGAAGGCCGGGCTCGTGCGGCGCGAACCCGACCCCGACGACCGTCGGGGGACCTTCGCCGTCCTCACCGACGAGGGCAAGGACATGCTGCGGACCACCGCCCGGACCCACCTCGACGGTGTCGAGCGCACCTTCGCCTGCCACGTCACCGAGGAGGAGGCCGAGGTCATCGCCGCCGCCCTCGGTCGGGTGGTCGACGCGGCGAGGGCCCGGCTCCGGAGCTGATCCCCGGTCCGCCGCGGCGGACCGCCGACCCTCTACCCTGATGGCGAACTGGTGTTCGTCGCGCCTCGGCGCCGGCGGGTGCCGCCGACGAGTCCGCCGTCGCCGTCAGGAGTCCCGGGGTGAGCACGACCGAGTCGTTCGTCGTCGACGTGGCCGGACCGGCACGTCCGGCTGCCGCCCGCCCCGACGGCCTGCGCGGCGCCCCGACCCGCGCCGACAGGGACGGGGACCCGCCGTGGCTCGCGGGGTTGAACGACGCCCAGCGCCGTGCCGTCTCCCACGACGACGGGCCGCTCCTGATCGTCGCCGGCGCCGGCACCGGCAAGACCGCGACGCTCGCCGCCCGGGTCGCCCGCCTCGTCGCCGACGGTGTCCCCGCCGAGCGGATCCTGCTGCTCACGTTCACCCGACGCGCCTCCCGCGAGATGCTCCAGCGGGCCGCGTCGATGGCCGGTGCCGAGGCCAGCCGGGTCACCGGGGGCACGTTCCACAGCGTTGCCGTGCGACTCCTCCACCGCTTCGGCGCGTCGGTCGGGCTGCGGCCCGGGTTCACGGTGCTCGACCAGGGCGACGCCGCCGACCTCATCGGCGTGCTGCGGGCCGAGGTCACCGCCGGCTCGGTCACCGCCCGCCGCTTCCCCCGCAAGGAGACGATCGCCGCCATCGGTTCGCGGGTCGTGAACTCGCAGGTCCGCCTGGGTGACGTGCTCAAGGCCGAGTACCCGTGGTGCCTCGACGCCGCCGAGGGCGTGCGCGACGTCCTCGCCGGCTACGGCGCCCGCAAGCGGGAGCACAACGTCGTCGACTACGACGACCTGCTCCTCTACTGGCGGGCGCTCGTGCGCTCCGAGGCCACCCGCGACGCGGTGCGGGCGCTCGTCGACCACGTCCTCGTCGACGAGTACCAGGACACCAACGCCGTCCAGGCCGACATCCTCGAGGGGCTGTGCGGGCCGGGCGCGGCTGCGGCCGACCTCTCCGTCGTCGGCGACGACGCCCAGGCCATCTACTCGTTCCGGGCCGCGTCGGTCGCCAACATGTTGGACTTCCCCCGCCGCTTCGACGACGCCACCGTCGTGACCCTGGAGGAGAACTACCGCTCGACCCCCGAGGTCCTCGACGCCGCCAACGCGGTGATGGCCGACGCGGTCACCGGCGGCGAGGTCGACGGCTACGAGAAGCGCCTGCGGCCCACCCGTCCGAGCGGACCGCGGCCCCAGCTGTGGACCTGTGCCGACGAGGCCGCCCAGGCCCGCGCCGTGTGCGACCTCGTTCTCGAACGACGCGAGGAGGGCCTCGACCTGCGCTCGCAGGCCGTCCTGTTCCGCACCGGCCACCACAGCGACGGCCTCGAGCTCGAGCTGTCCCGCCGGGGCGTGCCGTACGTGAAGTACGGGGGGCTCAAGTACCTCGAGGCCGCCCACGTCAAGGACGCGCTGGCCATGCTCCGCATCCTCGACAACCCGGCCGACCGCCTGGCCTGGGAGCGGGTGCTCGACTGCTTCGACGGCGTCGGGCCCGCCACCCGGGCGAAGGTCGTCGACGCACTCGGCCTCGACGACCCTCAGACCGCCGCGGGTGCGCTCGGCCGGTTCCTCGACGGCGCCGCCCCGTTCCCGGCCCGGGCCCGCGACGAGGTCGCCGAACTGGTCGCGGCGTTCGCCGAGTGCCGCGCCGGCTCGGCCGACGCCGAGCCGCCGCCCTCGGTCCAGCTCGAACGGCTCGTCCCGTTCTGCACCCAGGTGTTCGCCCGCAAGTACCGTGACCCGGCGGTCCGGGTCGCCGACATCGAGCACCTGGCCACCCTCGCCGCCGAGGAGCCGACGCGGTCACGCTTCCTGTCGTCGGTCGTCCTCGACCCGCCGGTGAGCACCGGGGCACTCGCCGGGCCGCCCCACCTCGACGACGACTGGCTCACGCTCAGCACGATCCACTCGGCCAAGGGCGGGGAGTGGCGGGCGGTCTACGTGATCGGCGCCGCCGACGGGAACATGCCCTCCGACATGGCCGTCGGCGACCGCGAGGGCATGGCCGAGGAGCGCCGGCTGCTCTACGTGGCGCTGACCCGGGCCCGGGACCACCTCGTCGTCACGTGGCCCCAGCGGATGTACCACCACCGCGGCGGCCTCGACGACCGCTACTCGTACGCGCCGCTGTGCCGGTTCCTGACCCCGATCACCGAGCACTTCGACGAGCGCTCCGCCGGCCTCGGCGACACCGGCGGCTTCGACGCAGACGAGCCCGTGGCCCACGACCCGGTCGCCGTCGAGCTCGACGCCCTCTGGGAGCTCTGACCCCGTCCCGGCTCCTCTCCCCGTGCCGATCTCGTACGCGAGGCGGTCATGCTGAGCGACGGTTAGGCCCGTCCGGGGGGGGCGTTGAGCCTCGAGGAACGCATCGAGATCCATGTCGGGATCGACCGCGATGAGAACGACACCGCGATCGCTGATCGGCTGGGTCGTCGTCGGGGAAAGATCTGGCGGGAGATCAAAGCCGGCGGTGACCGCGGCTGCTCTCACGCCACGAGCTTGCGGGCCAATCACCCGGCCCGACACCGCGGGCGGACCGAAGCGCGTCCACGTCGCCTGCGTCCACCGCCGCGACGATCTCGCCGACCCCGAGACAGCCCAGCAACGACATCGCCGCCTGCGGCCCCACACCCGGCGCCTTCACGAGATCAGCGAAGCACTGCTGCTCGAGCCGGTCACCGAGCCCGAAGGCTCACCGCCATCTCGACCATCGCACCGGCGACCGCCAACTCGAACGGCGCCGCGGGCTCAGCTGCGGGGTCGAAAGGCGACGTCGAACGACATCGAGGATTCGAGGCGAGCGGTCTCGCCCTCCGCCGACGCCTCGATCGCCAGCCCGCCGGACGTGACGCCCTCCGCGTACGGCATCACCTCGCCGCGCACCCACCGCACCTCGGAGGTGCCGGTCAGCTCACCCGACAGCACCTCCAACGTCACGCCGTCCACGTACTGCTCACCGGGCACGAAGGTCATGGTGATGGTCATCGTCCCCGTCAGCTCGTCCTCGGCGGCGCCGGTGAGCCGGTAGTCGGTGACGGTGCGGACCGGCATGCCGTCCTGCTCGTCCTCGGTCGTGATCCGCCAGTGGGCCCCGACGCCGATCGGCTCGGCCGGGAACGGGGCGGACATCGGGTCCCCCGCGGCGCCCGGCGCGCCGCCGGTCACGTCGTCGAGGTCGGGCGACTCGTGGCTGAGGACCTCGCCCCACGGCGCCAGCACGAGGGTCTCGGTAACACCGTCGAGCGGCTCGACCGCCGCGGCCAGGTCGTCGGCGAGCTCCTGGTCGGCGGGATCATCGGTGGTGACGTCGACGTCGGAGTACGCGAGCTCGACGGTGAGCGAGCCGTCCGCGTCGACGTCGACGACCGTCACCGTGACATCGGAGCGGATCGGCGGGTAGTCCACCTCTTCCGTCCGGCCCTCGAAGGTCATCGCGACGGAGGCCCCGAACGCCATCGACGCCAGCTGCACGTCGCCGGGCTCGGCGGTGATCGTTCGCACCGCCCGAGGGGCCACGCCGGCGTCGAGGAGCTCGATCTCGCCGTCGGCGACGGCGGGGGACGCCGCTTCGGACCCGGCGGACGGGCCTGCGCACGCGGTCAGGCCGATGGCGACCGCGAGGGTCGCGGCCAGCCGTCGGGCTCCTCTGCCCTGGCCCGATCGTGTGCGCGTGACGTCCATGGTGCTCCTGCCGGTTCTGGGCGCCACCGTGCGCCACTCCATCGAAAGGGTATGGAACATCACGAGAAGCTCTCTGGGTCATCGGTCCTCGTCGGACTTCGTCATTCGTCCCTCGAGCCGCCAAGACCGCCCCGACGAGTCGGGTCGGTCAGCGTTCATGAGACCGGCTGGTCCCGCAGACGCGTACCGGATCGGTTCGGTGTCGCTTGGTGGGGCCGATCGCGGCAAACGTGCTTGACCTGAAGGAAGGTCGAGGTCGTAGCGTCCGGCGCCATGACGATGACGAGTGGCGGGAGTGCCCCGCTCGATGAGCCGGCGGCGGCGCCGGTCGATGACGACACCCCTGTGGCGGGCGCGGGCGCTGCGAGTGTCCTGAGCCCGGCGTTGCGGGCCACGACCATCGGTGCGGTCGCACTGGTGACGTTGGTCGCGTTCGAGTCGATGGCCGTCGCCACGGCGATGCCGACCGTGGCCGAGGCGCTCGACGGGGTGTCGCGCTACGCCGTCGCGTTCGGCGCCACCCTGGCCACCGCGCTCGTCGGGATGGCGGCGGCCGGGCCGTGGAGCGACCGGGCCGGCCCCGCTCGACCGATCGCCGTCGGTGTCACGACGTTCGTCGCCGGGCTCGTCGTGGCCGGACTGGCCCCGACGATGTCGGTGCTCGTCCTCGGTCGTGCGGTGCAGGGCCTCGGCTCGGGCGTCGTCACCGTCGCCCTGTACGTGCTCGTCGGTCACGTCTACGCCGAGGAGCTGCGCCCCAAGGTGTTCGCCGCGCTCGCCGCGGCGTGGGTCGTGCCAGCGGTCGTCGGGCCGCTGCTCGCCGGGCTCGTCGTCACCCACCTCGGCTGGCGCTGGGTGTTCCTTCTCGTCGCCCTCCTCGTGGTCCCCGCCGCGCTGGCGGTTCGCCCCGGGCTGCGTCTCGCCGCCTCACATCCCGCCGGCGCGCCCGCGGGACCGGACGCCGAGCCGCAGGCCGCGCGTGAGGCGGGAAGGTCGGTCGTCGGGTGGGCGGTCCTCGCCGCTCTGGGCGCCGGTGTGCTCCACATCGCCGGCCACGAGCTGACCCCGCTCGGTGCCGTCGCCATCGGAGTTGGCGTCGTCGCCGTCGGCGTGGCGGCCCGTCGGTTGCTCCCCGCCGGTACGGGCCGGGCGGCACGGGGCCTGCCCGCCGTCTTCGCGCTCCGCGGTGTCGCCGCCGCGGCGTTCTTCGGTGGCGAGGTGTTCCTCCCGCTGCTGCTCGATCGCGAACGGGGGCTCTCGGCCGCGGCGGCCGGGTCGATCCTCACGGTCGGCGCCCTCTCCTGGTCGGCTGCGTCCTGGTACCAGGGCGGCCCCGGCCAACGCCTCACCGCGGTCCGACGCCTGCGGATCGGGTACACGGCCATCGCCGCGGGGATCGCCGTCGTCGCCCTCCTGGTCGTTCCCGCGGTGCCGGTCGTCGTCGGCGTCGCCGGATGGAGCGTCGCCGGCTTCGGCATGGGACTGCTGTTCCCGACGCTGTCGGTGCTGATGCTCGGGCTGTCGCCGGTCGCCGAGCAGGGCGCCAACAGCTCGTCGCTGCAGCTGGCCGACGCACTCGCCACCACCGTGACCCTGGCGCTCAGCGGTGCGCTGTTCGCGGTGCTCGAACCCCGCTCGGCCGTGCTCGCCTACACCGCCGGCCTCGCCGTCGCCGGGACACTCGCCGCCCTCGGCGCCGCCGTCTCGGGCCGCGTCGAGGCACCGGACGTCGCGCCGGCGGCGACGGGAGCTCTCCACTAGCGTCCGGCCATGAACCCCACCCTCGACGCGCTCCGCGAGCGTTGCGGCGTGCACCTCGGCCGCGGCGACGGCCCCGAGAGCGGCCCGTTCGTCGCCCGCATCGAGCTCGGTCGGATGCCCGACGACCTCGGGGTCGAGGTGCGCTACGAGGCGTGGTCGGACGCCCAGGGCCTCCAGCACCGGGAACGCACCCTGGTCGCCCCGGATGCGGCGACCGGTGAGCTGTCGCTGTGGGTCCTGTGCGGTGAGATCCCGGGCGTCGTCCGTCTCGGTGAGCGTTCCCCGGGTGTGTTCGAGTCCGACGATGCCTTCACCGCCCTCTCCGCCCGCATCGTCATCGGCCTCGACGACGGCGGCCTCAGCTACGCGTGGTGGTGGGCGCTGCCCGGCGCCGAGCTCGTCGAGCAGTCCCGGGCCGAGGTGCGACCCGCCTGAGGCCGGCCGCCATCGGTCCGCTCTGAGGGTCGTTCGAGGTGATGGCCGGCGGGTTCGTGCCGACAGGTACGGGCGACGGGACAGCTCGGCGGGCAGGCGGAACGCGATGGCGGACGAACCAGTGGCGCGGCCGGCGGCCGCGGCGCGGCGATGGCGGTGGACGCCGGCGACGACGGTGGCCGCGCTCGGTGTGGGCCTCGTCGGCGTCGCCGCGGTGCTCGTCCACGTCGTCTGGCGGCTCTGGCCCGTCGTCGAGGCGGTCGCCGCCGACGAGCCCGGTGCCGTCGACCCGGCCGTACCCGACCTCGTGCTGTTCACGCTCCGGTCGAGCCCGACACCCGGCCAGGTGTACCTCGCACTCATCCTGACGTTCGGCGCGGTCGGCAGCTTCATTCACGCGGCGACGTCGTTCACGACCTTCGTCGGCAACCGCCAGTTCCGGCTCTCGTGGATGTGGTGGTATCTGCTGCGCCCGTTCGTCGGCGCCGCGGTCGCGCTGGTGCTGGTCGTCGCCGGCCTCGGCGGCCTGCTGGCGCTCGGCACCGACGGCGCGGGCGCGGACCCGAGGACGTTCAACCCGTACACGGTGGCGGCGCTCGCCGGGCTCGCCGGCTGGTTCTCGAAGACCGCGGCCGACAAGCTCGAGGAGGTCTTCGAGGCCGTGCTCGCCAACACCAAGGACCGGGCCCGCGCGGACAAGCTCGTCGACGACCTGCCGGTCATCGGTGCGGTCACCGTGACCCCGTCCGCCACCGGCGCACGGCTGACCGTCAGCGGGAGCGGCTTCACGGACCGCAGCGCGGTGCGCGTCGGCGGACGGGCACGTACGACGACGCTCGAGCGCGATCGACTCGTCGTCGACCTCCCGCTCGACGACCTCCCCGCCGGTGAGGCCGAGATCGCGGTGATGGACCCGTCCGGGCGTGCGTCGGAGCCGATCGTCCTCGAGCTGCCCCCTGCCGCCTGAGGCGGCTCAGGCGGCGCCGCGAACGACCTCGGCGTCGTGGCCGAGGAAGGCCGGGTCGAAGCCGGTGCCGAGACGGGCGGCCGTCGATCGGCGGAGGACCGCGAGGCGCTGGCGGATGTCGGGCTTCATGTCCGGGTAGTTGGCCCGCACGAACGCCCCGGTGACGACCTCGGCGTCGCGGACGACCTCCTCGGGCCCGAACTGCTCGCTGGTCAGGTCGATCACCTCGCCCGAGGCCAGGACGTTCCAGTAGTGGTGCTCGGTCTGCTCCCCGCCGACGAACACCCGGCCGAGCCGGAGATCGCCGCCGAGGTGCTCGAGCACGACGAGGCTGGTGACGTCGCACTGCCCCCGGGCCGGGTTCGTCGCCGACCAGCGGTCGGGATCGGCGCTGGTCGACCGTGTCCAGCTCGTCCGCAGGGCGTCGAACAGCTGCTCGGGTGCGACGGGACTCGACATCGGGTGCCTCCGATCGGGGCCACCAGTGGCGGCGACCTGCGCTCGTGCTCGTGCGCCGGACCCTACCGACGCCCTGTGACACTCCCGCCGGCATGTTCAACCGAACGGTTGACGACGCTGGCGCGCCGGCGTCAACTCGCACGTTCGACGCCTCACCGGACCGGGTCTTCCGGGCCCACTGCGACCCCGAGCTGTTCGGTCGTTGGATCGGACCCGACGACACCATCGCCGAGATCGACCACTTCGACCGCCGCACGGGCGGTCGCACGCTCCTCACCACGACCTCGCTCGTCGACTCGTTCGAGGCTCGCGACGCGTTCGTGGCCAGCGGGATGGAGGCGGGTGTCCAGGACGGCTGCCGCAAGCTCGACGCCGTCCTCGCCGAGACCTGACCGCCGCGGGGCTCGTGATCACTTGCGCAACGGCGTTCTCGCGACGACCATTCAGGTTGTGGAGGAGGGCCCCGAGCGCAAGATGTTCGGCCATCGCCTGAGCGAGATCGAGGGCGTGTTGGTCGACGGCGTCTGGCATCGACCGGTCAGCCGGCTGGCGGTCCACGACCACGGCCGGTACATCCGCTTCACCGCCTCGATCAACGGTCGCGAGGCCGACGTCACGGCCCCGCTCGGCAACGTCACCGCGGTCACGACGGTGGCCCGCCGCCCGGCACCGCGCCGACGGCGGGCCACGGCGGACAAGGCCAAGGGCCGCACCATCCCGATCCGCCGCGGCACCGGCCGCCGCTGACAGAAGCACGTCGACGCACCGACCGTTGCCCCGACGCCCGTTCGCGGCTCCAGTGGCGCATGGCCGAGTCGTCCCGCGTCCCCGCCTCGCGCTGAGCCGAGCGCCCGCCCGGGCCGAGCCCACGGGCCGCTGCGGCGGAGCGATCAGGCCGGGGCGGCGGCCGTCTCCTCCGCTGGTGCCGGCGACCGGGTCGTCGACGCCGTGTCACCGATGACGATGGCGCCCCGACGGTCGAGTGCGAACATCCCGAGGCCGATCAGGATGACGAGGAGGCCCAGGCCGACCAGCAGTGCGGAGACGCCGAACGCCACGACCGACGTGAACAGCGAGGCCCGGAGGAACGAGGCGTTCATCACGGTGTCGCGGGCCGGGTCCTCGCGGTCGAGCTCGGCGTAGGTCAGCCCACCGCCGGCCTCGATGGCGTGGTCCTTGATGACCGTCGCCTGGGCGTACGCCGTGAACGGGCCCTCGACCGGCTCGCCGGCGAAGTTCTCGGCGTCATCCGCCACGGTGACGTTCTCGTCCGCGAGCTCGCGTTGGACGAGCAGGAAGGTGGTGACACCGACGACCGCCATGATCGCGCCTGCGACCATCGTGATGATCGCAACGATCTTGGGCAACGTGCTCATGTTCCGGCCTCCGCGGCGCGTGCATCGAGACGTGGCGGACGTTAGTCGCGTCCCGGGATCGGTGCCGGCCCTGAACGCGCCGTCTGAGCTGGGCTTACACGCGCTCGCTCTCTGCACGTACGTTCATTTGAAATGGTTCGGAACAGTGTGCGACGAACCGGTGAACGCGGGCTTTCCTTTGATCTGTTCGGAGCGCTTCGCAAGCGGCCGGCGGCGCGTGGGAGCGACAGCGGACGACACTGGCACGAGATGACGATGCTGCCGGACGGGGATCGGAGAGATGGATGGGCGCGGTGAAGGGACCGGGGGTCGTTCCCGAGGAGCATGCGGTCGCGCTCGAGCCGGCCCGTCGCCGGGTACGGGCGCTCGTCGACGGCGTCTACGTGGTCGACAGCGAGCGGGCGGTGCTGCTCTTCGAGGTCGGGTTCACGCCCCGTTGGTACCTGCCGTGGGATGACGTGCGGGCCGACCGGATGACCGCCAACGGCCGCTCGACCGACACCGCGGCGCGGGGCCCGGCGCGTTGGTGGGACCTCGACACCGGCCGGCGAACCATCGACTCGGCCGCCTGGGACCACCCGCAGACGCCGCCGTCGTGCCCGTCGTTGCGGGGGTTCGTCTCGTTCGAGTGGAACGTGATGGACGCCTGGTTCCAGGAGGACGAGGAGATCCGGGTCCACCCCCGAGACCCGTACAGCCGAGTCGAGGCGCTGGCGTCGTCCCGCCACGTCGAGATCATCCTCGACGGCACGGTCCTGGCCGACACCCGGTCCCCGGTCGTCCTGATCGAGACCAACGGGCCGATCCGCTACTACCTGCCGCCGCTGGATGTCCGTCGCGAGCTGCTCGTGCCGAGCGACTCGTTCACCGAGTGCCCCGACAAGGGGCGGGCGAGCTACTGGCACGTCGACGTCGGCGACCTCCGCTACCACGACCTGTTCTGGTCCTACGAGGCGCCGTTCCGCGCGGTGGCCGGCATCGCCGGCCACCTGTGCGCGTTCGGCGAGTTCGTCGACCTGGCGGTCGACGGCGAGCTGATCGACCGGCCCGACACGAAGTGGGCCCACGGCGGCCCGAACGCCTACACCTGGCGCCCCGGCGACGGGGCCTGGGACCCGGTCGGCGCTCCGACCTGGCGGGGCGACGACCGCGGCACCCACCGCTGACGCTCCACGACCGACCCGTTCTCGACGACCGGTTCTCCGTGTCGTGGTCGTTGATGTACCCCGGTTCGGGTCGGGGTGCGGGCGAGGCGGCGTTCGGCGACGATCAGGTTCGGGACCCAGCACAGGAACGGGACGAGCAGGTAGGCGCGGTCGAACGCCAGGTCGTCGGCCGTTCCCAGCAACCCGATCTGGGCCCCGATGAGCACGCCGAGCCACAGCCGCAGCATCACCGCCGCGTAGGTCATGGCGAAGGTGCGCACCGCCCAGCGGCGATGGGCCCCGACGTCGCCGGTGCGGATGGCCCGGTAGGCGCGCCACGCGAACCAGAGCCACAGCACGCCGAGCGCACCGAAGCCGGCGACGCCGACGAGGCCCGCCTCGTTCACCGGGGCGATCACCAACCCCGCGACCCCGCCGACGGCGATCGCTCCGAACGCGACCCGGCCGACGACCCGGTGGAGCCTCGGCGCCCGGGACCGCAGCCGGCGGGCGAACTGCAGCGGGGACAGGGCGAGGGCGACCCCGCCGCCGACGATGTGGACGTACAGCGCCGCCCGGACCCACATCGCCCGGTCGACGTAGTTGTCGGCCAGTCCCGAGTCGTTCGACGCCAGCTCCCGCAACGACGACGTCAGGTACGGCAGCGGGGCGAACACGGCGATCGCCAGGGCGGACAGCGCGAGCCACCAGAACGCGGTCGTGCCGCGCCAGGAGCCCGATGCGGTCGGCGCTGGTGGCGCTCCTGCGCTGGTCATGCCCTCACCTCCGCCATCGGTGCCGAGACGAAGGAGCGACCCGCCCGCCACTCGCCGACCAGGTCGGCGAGGACCAGCGCCAGGTTGGCGCCGACCGCCGCGCCGAGGGTCGTGGTCGCCACCGCGGCGAGGCCACCGACAGCGCCGAGGCCGAACCACCCGCCGGCGAGCGCGGCGAGGAGCGCGAGCGCCAGGCCGACGCGTCGGGTGCGCGCCGGTTGGGCCCGATCGACGTGGGCCAGGTGGGCGCCGAGCCCGATCGGCAGGGCGACGGCCGGCACGGCGACGATCGCGTCGGCGACACCGAGCGAGGGCAGGACCGTGAACCGCAGGAGCAGGACCGTGCACCAGCCGCC
>JAXHUH010000179.1:0-42422 GCA_034211175.1 Actinomycetota bacterium | reverse complement strand
GCCACGAGGACGACGACGACCGTCGCGGCACACCCGCACCGCCGCCGCCGGGCGGTGGACCGCCCCCGCCGGGCGCACCACGCTGAGCGGCCGCTCGCCGCGGCCCGCGCCGGGCTGAACAGGGCGGTCGTCCGGGCGCGTTACGTTGTCGCCATGGCCGACCTGCAGTCACGCATCGAATCGCTCTGGGACGAGCGCACCGCGCTCTCCCCGGCCGACACCGAGGCCCGGGCCACGGTCGACGAGGCGATCGCCGCCCTCGACCGGGGTGAGGTGCGGGTGGCCGAGGTCACCGACGACGGTGCCGTCGTCGTCCACGAGTGGGCCAAGCTCGCCATCCTCTTGAAGTTCCGGCTCGCGGAGATGGAGACGATCGAGGTCGGCCCGTTCACCTACGCCGACAAGCTCCCGCTCAAGTCCGACTACGCCGCCGCCGGGGTGCGGGTGGTGCCCGGGGCCTCGGCCCGGGTGGGCGCACACCTCGAGCCGGGCGTGATCCTCATGCCGAGCTACACCAACATCGGGGCCTACGTCGGCGCCAACACGATGGTCGACACGTGGGCCACGGTCGGCTCGTGCGCCCAGATCGGCGCCGACGTGCACCTCTCCGGCGGCGTCGGCATCGGCGGCGTGCTCGAGCCCCCCCAGGCGGCCCCGGTCATCGTCGAGGACGAGTGCTACATCGGCAGCCGCTGCATCGTGGCCGAGGGCTCACGGGTCGGTCGCGGCGCGGTCCTCGGCGCCGGCGCCATCCTGACCGGCTCGATCCCGGTGATCGACGCCGAGACGGGCGACGAGATCTCCCGCGGGGTGGTGCCGCCGTGGTGCGTCGCCGTCGCCGCGACCCGGCCCCGGACCTTCCCGGGTGGCGAGTTCGGCCTGCCGTGCGTGCTGGTGATCAAGCGCCTCACCGAGGGCGAGCGCCACGACAAGGCCGCGCTCAACGACATCCTCCGCTCGCACGGCACGACCACCTGAGCGGCGCGGACGTGGCGTTCCCCGTCGTCCCCGGCCTCGAGGCCGCCGACCTGCTCACGCTCACGGCGCGCCTCGTCGACGTCCCGTCGGTCAGCCACGACGAGGCCGTGCTCGCCGACCTCGTCGAGGCGTGGTGCCGCGGCATCGACGGGCTGACCGTCGACCGGGTCGGCGACAACGTCGTGGCCCGCACGCAGCGTGGTGCCGCCCGGCGGGTGGTGCTCGCCGGGCACCTCGACACGGTCCCGCCCCACGACAACGCAACGGCCCGCGTCGACGGCGACGTGCTGTGGGGCCTCGGGTCGGCCGACATGAAGGCCGGGCTCGCGGTGATGCTCGACGCGCTGTGCCGCGACGGGCTCGCGGTCGACGTGACCGCCGTGTTCTACGCGTGTGAGGAGGTCGCGTCGGTCCACAGCGGGCTCGGGGCCCTCGTGCGCGACCGTCCCGAGCTCCTCGCCGGCGACGTCGCCCTGCTCGGGGAGCCGACGGGGGCGACGCTCGAGGCCGGCTGCCAGGGCACGTTGCGGGTGCGGGTGACGATGGCCGGCCGCCGTGCCCACACGGCGCGAGCGTGGATGGGCACCAACGCGGTGCACCGCCTCGGCCCGGTGCTCAGCGTGTTCGAGGGCTACGAGGCACGCCGCCCGGTGATCGACGGGTGCGAGTACCGCGAAGCCCTCCAGGCGGTGGAGGTCACCGGCGGGGTGGCGACGAACGTCGTGCCCGATGTCGCGTCGGTGCTCGTGAACCACCGCTTCGCCCCCGACCGCAGCGAGGACGAGGCGCTCGACCACGTGCTCGGGCTGCTGGCGCCCCACCTGGGCCCGGACGATCGGGTGGAGCGGACCGAGAGCGTGCCGGCGGCGGCGCCGGGCCTCGACCATCCCGCATTGGCCGCGCTCGTCGGGCGCAACGACCTGACCGTGCGGGCCAAGCTCGGCTGGACCGACGTCGCCCGCTTCGCCGCCATCGGCATCCCGGCGGCCAACCTCGGCCCCGGAGACCCGACCCTGGCCCACACCGCGGACGAGCGGGTCGAGCGCCACGAGCTCGACCGGGTATCGGCTGCGGTGGGCGATCTGCTCCGCACCGGTTGGTGACCGGGGGCCTCCGCCGACGGTCCGGCTGGCAACGGGGAGGGAGAGGCAATGGAGGTCGAGTGGCGCCGAGCCGCTGCGTACGTGGTGTGCCGCGACGACCGGCAGCGGATCCTGCTCACCCGCTTCGTCCACGAGAGCCATCCCGACTCGGGCCGGTGGACGATGCCCGGTGGGGGGATGGAGTGGGGCGAGCACCCGGCCGAGACGGCTGCCCGCGAGCTCGAGGAGGAGACGGGCCTGACCGCCACGATCGGCGCCGTCGTCGGGGTGTTCTCCCGCTGGTATGCCGCCGACGAGGCCGTCTCGGGTGAGGCGGGCCACATGATCGGGATCGTCCACGAGACCGGCGACGTCACCGGCGAGCTGCGCAGCGAGGTCGACGGCACGACCGACGCCGTCGCCTGGTTCACCCTGGACGAGGCCCGGGAGCTCCCGCGGGTCGACCTGGTCGACTTCGTGTTGTCCCTCGTCGCCGATCCGGACGCCGACACCGGCTCCGACGCTCAGGCTCCCGGCTGATCCGCCTCGAGGAGCACCTCGAGGCGTCGGTAGTCGCGCTCGACCGATCGGCGCACGATCGTGCGCAGGACGGGCTCGGCGAACCGCGCCAGCCTGCCGGTCGGGCCGCCGCCGATCTCCGCGCTCACCCGGCACTCGTCGGGGCCGAGCGGTGAGATGGTGCGGGTGACGTCGATCGGGAACGTGCCCGAGACCGTCTCGATGCGGATGCGGCGCGGGGGCTCGTACTCGCTCACCCGGAAGGTCGAGCGGACGGGCCGTCCGAGGAAGCGGGCCTCCTGCTCGTAGGTCGAGCCGACCCCGGGGGGATCGTCGCTGGTCCACCGGCACGTCCGCATCCCTCGCTGCCAGCGGGGGTTGTTCTCGTGGTCGGCGACGAAGGCGAACACCTCCTCGGCCGGCCGGGCGATGTCGACGTGGACCTCGACGGTGCGCATCTGTGCCCCCTGCGGCCGACCCGGGGTCAGTCGAGGCCCACGGTGGCGCCGGCGGCGGTCGCGGCCTGTCGGAGCTCGCCGAGGGTCGTCTCGTCGACGTCGATGCCCTCGGCGCGGGCGCGGCGGCTGCGCAGCTCGGGGTCGCCGGGGGCGAGGACCTCGTCGTAGCCGACCCGCGGTGGCGACGAGCGCACGTGGTCGAGGTAGCGGACGGTGTCGCCGAGGAGCGACTCGGCGGTGCCGAGCGCCTGCGGATCGATGGCGATGGTCACCATGTTGTTCACGATGGTCGTCATGCCCTTGGTCGACTCGTCGGTCGTCGGGCCACCGATCAACGCCACGCCGAGGAGCTCGCAGATGATGGCGAGGCCCGACCCCTTGTGGGCGCCCATGGCGACGAGCGCACTGGTCTTGTCCGGGTCGTACATGTCCGCGGGATCGGTGGTCGAGCGCCCGTCGGCGATCACCGTCTCGTCGGGGATCGTCTCGCCCCGGTTGCGGGCGACGCGCACCTTGCCCATCGCGACCTTCGAGGTCGCCATGTCGAGCAGGGCCAGCGGGCGGCCGTCGGGGCCGGGCACGGCGGCGCAGAAGGGGTTGGTCCCGAAGCGGGCCTCGGCGCCGCCGTGGGGGGCGACGAGCGGATCGTGGCCGGTGACGTTGACGAAGTGGATCGACGCCAGTCCCGCGGCGCAGCAGCGCTCCGCCCAGTGGCCGATGCGGCCGATGTGGAAGCTGTTGCGCAGCCCGATGACGGCGACCCCGCCGGCCCGGGCCCGCTCGACGGCGACGTCGGTGGCGTCGAGCGCGGCGACCTGGCCGAAGCCGCCGCCTCCGTCGAGCACGGCGATCGGCCCGGCGTCGACGACGAGGTCGGGTCGTCGGTTGATGGCGACCCTGCCGGCGAGCGCCATGGCGACGTAGGTCGGCAGCATGCCGACGCCGTGGGAGTCGTGCCCGGCGAGGTTGGCGTCGACGAGCTGGTCGGCGACCAGGGTCGCCTCGCGCTCGTCGCTGCCCAGCGCCCGACAGACCCCGACCGTGAAGGAGTGGAGGCGTCCCGGTGCGATCAGCGGCATGGGCGGCAGTCTTCTACGGGAGGCCGCTCCTCCGCCCGAATGACGTATAGAGCGGGCGGATCAACGCTCAGTGTGGTCGTAGTTGTCTCGTGCTCGTGCTCAGAGGCGGCGCATCACCGTGACGACCCGGCCGTAGACCTGGACCTCGTCGCGGGCCATGACCATCGGCTCGAGCCGTTCGTTGGCCGGCACCAGCCGGACCCGGTCGCCGTCCTCCTCGTAGCGCTTGACCGTGGCCTCGTCGCCACCGATGCCCGCGACGACGACGTCGCCGGGAGCGGCCACGGCCTGGGTCTGGACGACCACGAGGTCGCCCTCGAGGATGCCCGCGTCGATCATCGAGTCGCCGCGGACGCGCAGCATGAACAGCTCGCCGTCGCCGCACAGGTCTGTCGGGACCGGGACGAGCTCCTCGACGTTCTCCTGGGCGAGCACGTCGGTGCCCGCGGCGACGTCGCCGACGAGCGGCACGTGCCGGGAGGGCCGGCGCTCGGCCGTCGCACCGGAGGAGGCGTCGTAGCGGACCTCGATGGCCCGGGGCTTGGTCGGGTCCCGCCGGAGGTAGCCCAGCTTCTGGAGCGTCGACAGGTGGGAGTGGACGGTCGAGGGCGAGGTCAGCCCGACCGCCTCGCCGATCTCGCGCACCGACGGCGGGTAGCCGCGCTCGCCCATGTGGCGCTCGATGCACTCGAGGATCTGCCGCTGCCGCTTGGTGAGCGTCGGTTGGTCGCCCATCGTTCCTCCGTCTTCGGCTGTCGCGACCTCACCGGCGGTGGGGCGGACCGCCCGCCGATGCGGCGGCCCGGGCCGTGTCCTGCGTGGTCGATCGTTGTCCGGGCTCAGCGTACAAACACCTGTTCGACCAGTGGTGGATCGCGGTCGTGGCGATGCGGGCCGTGCCTTCCGTGGACCCGGCCGTTGACTTCGAACGCCTGTTCGTGGGAGCGTACGAACAGGCGTTCGAACGCCGTCGCCGGTTCACTGTCACACCCCCTCGGCAGGATGTCCACCATGACCGCAAGCATGTCGTCGCTCCACCACGCGAACCCGGGGCTCCGTCATCGCCGCGACGCGGCGGGGCGACCCCACCTCCGGGTGATCGAGGGGGGCGCGGCGCGGGCCGCCAGGCCCTCGCCGGCCGTGCTGCGTCGTCGGCGGGTGGTCGCTCTCGTCCTGGTCGTCGCCCTGGTCGCGGGCGCTTATCAGGGAGTGAGGGCCGTGGCGGACGCCATCGTCCGCCCTCCCGGGTCCGGAACCCTCTCCGGGCCCGGGAGTGCCGCCGCCGGGCCCGCTGCGTCGCCGGGCGCCGTGCACATCGTGCAGCCGGGCGACACGTTGTGGTCGATCGCCGCCGAGCTCGATCCGGGCGCCGACCCTCGCCGAGTCGTCGCGGAGCTCTCCTCGATGAACGGCGGCGCCTCGCTCGCCGTCGGCCAGCGTCTGGTCCTGCCGGATCGGCTGGCGCCGGGTGGGGGGACGCTGGCGCTCACCGGCGCCGCGGCCGACGCCGCGCCGTGACCTGCCGAGGGTGTCCGCAGGGCGGCGTGGCGCGGTACCGTTCGGGCCGTGCGGTGCCCCCGATGTGCTTGTCCCGACGATCGAGTCGTGGATTCGCGCGCCGTCGAGTCAACGGCGGCGATCCGGCGCCGGCGCGAGTGCGAGGGCTGTGGTCACCGGTTCACGACCTTCGAGCGGATCGAGACGTCGCCGCTGGTCGTGGTGAAGCGGTCCGGCGATCGCGAGCCGTTCGAGCCGACGAAGATCGTCGCGGGGCTCACCGCGGCCTGCAAGGGCCGGCCGGTGGGCGCAGCCGAGTTCCAGTGCATCGCCGAGCAGGTCGAGGAGCACGCCCGGTTGGCGGGTGGCGATGCCCCGACCGACTGGATCGGCTCGCGGGTCCTGGAGCTGCTGCGGGCGTACGACACGGTGGCCGCGGTGCGCTTCGCCAGCGTCTACAAGGACTTCGACGAACCGGCCGACTTCGTGCGCGAGCTCGGTCTGCTCCCGGAGGACGGTCACGGGCCGCACGGTGCGGCCAACACCCCGCCGGAACCGCTGCGCCCCTCGGGTGGGCCGGTGCGGCGTCAGCCGTCGCGGTCGCCGTCGGAGCGCACGTAGCGCACGAACAGCAGGTCGTCCGAGGTGACGACGTGCGCGACCTCGAACGTGATCGGCTCGGCGGGCTGCTCCGCGTGGGCCAGGCGGGGCGACGGCCCGCCGACGAGCCGGGGCGAGATGGTGGTGCAGATCTCGTCGACGACCCCCGCGGCGACGAGCTGCCCGTTGAGCGACGGGCCGCCTTCGCACAGGACGACGCGGGCACCGCGTGCGGCGAGGCCGCCCAGGGCCGTGGCGATGTCCACGGACTCCTCGCCGGCGTCGAGGAGATCGGCGACCTCTGCGAGTCTCGCCCGCTGGTCGCGGTCGGCTCCGGTCGCGGTGACGACGATGGGGCGGGCGTCCTCGGCGGCGTCGCTGAACGGCGGCGCCGTGGGGTCGAGGTCGAGCGAGCGCGACACGATCGCCAGCCGGGGATTCGCCGCCTGCCCCGCGTCCACGCGGCGCTGCCGGAGGTGCTCGTCGACGCTCGGCGCCCGGTAGCGCTCCGCCCGGACGGTGCCGGCGGCGACGAGGATGACATCGGCGCACGCCCGCAGCAGTCGCAGGACCCGCCGGTCGTCCTCGTTGCCGAGGGGCCCGGACACGTCGCCGATCGTGGTGGCGCCGTCGATCGTCACGATCATGTTCGCCAGGACCCACGGCCGGTCCTCGAGCGGCACCCGTTCGGCGTCGAGGTAGAGCGCTTCTGCATCGAGGTCGGTCATGGCGACGGGTCGCAGCGCGGTCATCGAGGCGAGCGTAGTGGTGGGGTCCGGTGCGGCTCGGGACTCGTCGGTCGGTGCCGCCGGCACCCTGTGCGCGGAGCGACGTTCCTCGACCACGGACCGCATGTGCAGCTCAGGTAGCCGTCAGAAAGCGGTCACGGAGGGCGCATGTGGACATCCCCCCAGTGGCATCCCCAGGAAATCCACCACTATTCACAGGTTCGTCCTCTAGCTACCCACAAGTCACCTCCCGTACCTTGCTTCCTGTCACAGCGCAGGGCTGCGAGCCGGAACGGCCGGAATGGTGGTTGGCGTCTACAAGTGTCTGGGTGGGCGACTCCTTGGGGGGGACCCGCGGCGATCCCGGGGGCGGACCGGGCGGCGCGGGCCGCTGTCCCCCTGACCTGGTCTCCACGTTCGTAGCTCGACAAGATCATTGCTCGACCGGGGTCGGGGGGTCCCCCCACCGCCGCTCAGGTGCTCCGGTCCTGGCCGGGCGATGATCTGCTGCTGCCCCTCCCGTGTCCCGGCGAGCGCCGGTGCGCGTCCGGGGCAGTCACGCTCCGTGTTTGGGTGGTGGCGGTGGGTGTTTCGCCCGGCGACCCGCTACCGTTGACACTGTCGTAATTCCAGTGATGTAATCCTGCAGTATCTAGTGGGTGGGGTCGCCCACCGGGGGTCCGACCCACAAGATCTTGTGGGTCGGGGCGGTGGGCAGTCGCTCTCCGGACGGGTACGACCGCTCAGGGTGCCGGGCTTTCTCCGAGTCGGCGCCGATGAGGACGCATTCGCACAGTCGATCGAAGGTGATGGAGCGCGATGGCACTGGCACCGGAGCAGACGGGCATCGGGATCCGTCGACACTTCACCACGGCGGGCACCGACCCCTGCGAGGGCGTCGAGTGGGAGCGCCGTGACGCCCGGATCACGAACTACCGCGACGGTTCCGTCGCCTTCGAGCAGCTCGGCGTCGAGTTCCCGACGACGTGGTCGCTCAACGCCACGAACATCGTCACCCAGAAGTACTTCCGCGGCACGCTCGGCACCCCCGAGCGGGAGAGCTCGCTGCGCGACGTCGCGAGCCGGGTCGTCGACACGATCACCGAGTGGGGCGTGCGCGACGGCTACTTCACCTCTGACGACGAGGCCGAGGCCTTCCGGGCCGAGCTGACCCACCTCGTCGTCAACCAGAAGGCGGCCTTCAACTCGCCGGTGTGGTTCAACATCGGCGTGAAGGGCGTCCCCCAGCAGGCCTCGGCCTGCTTCATCCTCTCCGTCGACGACACGATGGACTCGATCCTCAACTGGTACGTCGAGGAGGGGACGATCTTCAAGGGCGGCTCCGGTGCGGGCACCAACCTGAGCCGCATCCGCTCGTCGAAGGAGCTGCTGCGCGGCGGCGGGACGGCCAGCGGTCCCGTGTCGTTCATGCGCGGCGCCGACGCCTCGGCCGGCACGATCAAGAGCGGCGGCAAGACCCGCCGGGCCGCGAAGATGGTCATCCTCGACGCCGCCCACCCGGACGTCGAGGAGTTCATCTGGTGCAAGGCCACCGAGGAGCGCAAGGCCCGGGTCCTGCGTGACAACGGCTTCGACATGGACCTCGACGGCTCCGACAGCCACTCGATCCAGTACCAGAACGCCAACAACTCGGTCCGGGTGACCGACGAGTTCATGCAGGCCGTGGTCGACGACGAGCAGTGGGAGCTGCGGGCGGTCACCACCGGCGAGGTCGTCAAGACCGTCCGGGCCCGGGAGCTGTTCGGTCAGTTCGCCCAGGCCGCGTGGGAGTGCGCGGACCCGGGCATGCAGTTCGACACGACGATCAACCACTGGCACACCGCGGCGAACACGGGCCGGATCAACGGCTCGAACCCGTGCTCGGAGTACATGCACCTCGACAACTCGGCGTGCAACCTCGCGAGCCTCAACCTCCTGCGGTTCCTCGACCCCGACGGCTTCGACGTCGAGGGGTTCAAGGCGGCCGTCGAGGTGGTCTTCACCGCCCAGGAGATCCTCGTCGGCAACGCCGACTACCCGACCGAGCAGATCGGCGACACGTCGCGCCGGTTCCGCCAGCTCGGCCTCGGCTACGCCAACCTCGGCGCGCTGCTCATGGCGCTCGGCCTCCCGTACGACTCCGACGGCGGCCGCGCCTGGGCCGGTGCGGTCACCGCGCTCATGACCGGCCACGCCTACGCCACCTCGGCCCGCATCGCCGCCCGGATGGGGCCGTTCAGCGGCTTCTCCGAGAACCGTGAGCACATGCTGCGGGTCCTCGACCAGCACCGCACCGCGGCGGCCGACATCGACGAGGAGCAGGTGCCGGCGTCGCTGCTCGGCGCGGCCCAGTCCTCGTGGGACGAGGCGTGTGAGCTCGCCGATGCGTTCGGCGTCCGCAACAGCCAGGCGAGCGTGCTCGCCCCCACCGGCACCATCGGCCTGATGATGGACTGCGACACGACCGGCGTGGAGCCCGACCTCGGGCTCGTCAAGATGAAGAAGCTGGTCGGCGGCGGCACGATGTCGATCGTCAACCAGACCGTGCCCCGTGCGCTGCGCCGCCTCGGCTACGACTCGACCCAGATCGACGAGATCGTCGCCTACATCGACGAGAACATGTCGGTCCTCGGGGCACCGCACCTCGCCGCCGAGCACGTGCCGGTGTTCGCCTGCTCGATGGGCGACAACCCGATCCACTACCTCGGGCACGTGAAGATGATGGCGGCGGTCCAGCCGTTCATCAGCGGCGCCATCTCCAAGACGGTCAACATGCCCGAGGAGGTGACCGTCGACGACGTCGCCCAGCTCCACATCGATGCGTGGCGGATGGGTGTGAAGGCGATCGCCATCTACCGCGACAACTGCAAGGTCGCCCAGCCGCTGGCCGCCTCGAAGAAGCAGGTCGCCGCAAGCGAGGGCGACACCCCGGCCGAGGTCGTCGAGAAGGTCGTCGAGCGGATCGTCCACGAGCCGATCCGCAAGAAGCTGCCCCGCAGCCGCAACTCCCGCACGTTCGACTTCCGCGTCGCCGACTGCAAGGGCTTCGTGACGGTCGGCGAGTACGAGGACGGCCGGCCCGGCGAGGTCTTCGTCAACGTCTCCAAGCAGGGCTCGACCCTGTCGGGGATCATGGACGCCTTCGCCATCTCGCTCAGCTACGGCCTCCAGTACGGCGTCCCGCTGCGCGACTTCGTCGAGACGTTCACCGGCATGCGCTTCGAGCCTGCGGGTATGACCGACGACCCGGACATCCGGATCGCCTCGAGCCTGATGGACTACCTGTTCCGTCGCCTCGCGGTGCACTACCTCAGCCTCGAGGAGCGGGCGGAGCTCGGCATCTTCACCACCGGCGAGCGCACCCAGCAGACGCTGCCCGGTGTGGAGGAGACGGCGATCGAGACCCGCCAGGGCTCGGAGATGGCGTCGGACCCGCCGTCGATCCCGTCGGTGTCCCAGCTCGCCGCGTCGCTCGAGAACGACGACATCGAGCACGACCAGGGCCGCGTGCCCATGGGGTACGCCGCCAGCGACGCCCCGCTGTGCATGCAGTGCGGCGTCCGCATGCAGCGCGCCGGCAGCTGCCACGCCTGTCCCAGCTGCGGCAGCACCAGCGGCTGCAGCTGAGCCCGACCCGGTCCCGGGGCTCAGCCCCGGGACCGGTACAGATCCCACCCGAGACACCGCCCCGCCGCTCCCCTGCACCCGCACCGCAGGGGAGCGGCGGCGCGTCCGCCCTCTGCCACACCGCGTCCCACGGCGCGGGCCGGTGACCTCGGCCGGCGATGCCCGCGGCAGCCGGATGGAGCCGTGTGAGCGGCCGGGGGTAGCGTCGCCGCGATGGGGGAACATCCGGGGGGAACGGGTGCCCGGCGCTACGACGTGGTCGTCGTGGGTGCCGGGTTCAACGGGCTGTACCAACTGTGGCGGCTGCGCGGCGACGGCTTCTCGGTCCGCCTCGTCGAGGCGTCGGGCGGGCTCGGCGGCGTGTGGCAGTCGAACCGCTACCCGGGGGCGCGGGTCGACTCCCACGTCCCCAACTACGAGTACTCGCTCGAGCAGGTCTGGCGGGACTGGACCTGGACGGAGCGGTTCCCGGGGCGCGACGAGCTGGTCGCCTACTTCGACCACGTCGACCGGGTGCTCGACCTCTCGCCCGACATCGACCTGCGCACCCGGATCACCGCAGCCCGCTACGACACCGACACGAGGCGCTGGGCCGTCACCGCCGTGACCCCGGAGGGCCCGGTCGCCTACGACTGCCGGTACCTGGTCATGTGCACGGGCTTCGGCTCGAAGCCGTACGTGCCCGACCTCGATGGGCTCGACGACTTCGCCGGGCCGGCCCACCACACGGCGCAGTGGCCCGAGGACGGCGTGTCGTTCGCCGGCCGCCGGGTCGGGGTGATCGGCACCGGGGCCAGCGGGGTCCAGGTCGTCCAGGAGGCCGCACGCGACGCACGCCACCTCACCGTGTTCCAACGCTCCCCGGTGACGGCCCTGCCCATGGAGCAGCGCCGCCTCGACCCCGACGAGCAGGCGGCGGCCAAGGCCACCTACCCCGAGATCTTCCGGGCCCGCAACGCCCCGCCCGGCAGCTTCGCCGACGTCGCCCGTATCGACATCGGCGCGCTCGAGGTGAGCGACGACGAGCGCCGGCGAGTGTTCGAGGAGGCGTGGGCGAAGGGCGGCTTCCACTTCTGGGTCGGCACCTTCCGCGACATCCTCCTCGACGAGAAGGCGAACCGGACCGCCTACGACTTCTGGCGGGACAAGGTCCGGGCCCGGGTCGACGACCCCGTCACCGCCCGGCTGCTCGCCCCCGACGAGCCCCCGTACCCGTTCGGCACCAAGCGCCCGTCGCTCGAGCAGGGCTACTACGAGTGCTTCAACCAGCCGAACGTCGACCTCGTCGACCTGCGTGCCGAGCCGATCGAACGGGTCCTGCCCACCGGCCTCCGCCTGGCGGCAGGGGACGGCGCCGGCCGCGAGATCGATCTCGATGTGCTGGTCCTGGCCACCGGCTTCGACGCCAACACCGGCGGCCTCACCGCCATCGACCTGCGGGCGCCCGACGGGCGGAGCCTGGCCGAGGTGTGGGCCGACGGGGTCGACACCCACCTCGGCATGGCGGTGCCGGGCTTCCCGAACCTGCTCATGCTGTACGGGCCCCAGAGCCCGACCGCGTTCTGCAACGGTCCGGTGTGCGCCGAGCTCCAGGGCGACTGGGTCGCCGACCTGCTCGGCCACCTCCGCGAGCGGGGCCTCACCGAGATCGACTCGTCGCCCGACGCGGCGAGGAGCTGGAGCGACCACCTCGCCGAGTTCGCGGACTCCACGCTGTTCGGTCGGGCCGACTCCTGGTACATGGGCGCCAACATCCCCGGCAAGCGCCGCCAGCTGCTCAACTACCCGAGCAGCGACGCCTACCTCGCCCGCCTCGCCCGCTGCGCCGCCAACGACTACGAGGGCTTCGTCCTCCGCTGACCCGACCGATCGGTCCGGGCCTCGTCACACTCGCCCACCCGTTCTGGGTTCCCGTCCTGGCGGGGGCTGGCCGCTTGGGAACCCGGAACGTCGGGATGGGCTAGGCGGCCTCGGGGACGGAGAGGCGCTCGCGCACGAGGGGGGCGACCTCGGTGCCGTAGCGCTCGATGCTCGACATCAGCAGCTCGTGGGGGAGCGTGCCCGCGCTGACCTTCAGGTCGAAGCGGGACGCGCCCAGGCCCTCCACCGCCCGGACGATCTTGGCGGCCACCGTCTCCGGCGAGCCGACCGCCAGGGCGCCGTTCGGGCCGGCGGCCTGCTCGTACTGGGCCCGGGTCAGCGGCGGCCAACCCCGGTCACGCCCGATGCGCTCGTGCATCACCCGGTAGTGGGGCCACAGCTCCTCGCGTGCCTCCTCGTCGGTGGCGCCGACGTGGCCGGGGCTGTGGATGCCGATCGGCAGCGCCGGTGTGCCCAGCTCGTCGAGTGCCCGACGGTAGAGGTCGGCGTAGGGGGCGAAGCGGAGCGGGTCACCGCCGATGATGGCCAACATCATCGGCAGGCCGTGGCGGGCGGTGCGCACGACCGACTCGGGGCTGCCGCCGACGCCGACCCAGGCCCGCAGGCCGGCCTCGGTCGTCGGGTACACCCGCTGGTCGGCCAGCGCGGCGCGGGTCGTGCCCGACCAGGTCACCGGCTCCTCGGCCAGCAGCTTCACGAACAGGTCCAGCTTCTCGGAGAACAGGGCCTCGTAGTCGGCGAGGTCGTAGCCGAACAGCGGGAACGACTCGGTGAACGAGCCCCGGCCGAGGATCACCTCGGCCCGCCCGTTCGACACCGCGTCGAGCGTCGCGAACCGCTGATGGACCCGCACCGGGTCGTCGGAGCTGAGCACGGTCACCGCGGAGCCGAGCCGGATCCGCTCGGTGCGGGCCGCGATCGCCGCGAGCACGACGTCGGGCGCGGACACCGCGAAGTCGTCGCGGTGGTGCTCGCCCACGCCGATGAAGTCCAGACCGACCCGGTCGGCGAGGACACCCTCCTCGACGACGTCGCGGATGACCTCGGGCTGGGGCTTCGGCTGCCCGTCACGGTCGACGGTGACGTCGCCGAACGTGTCGATGCCGAGCTCGATGCCGTTCATGGGTCCTCCTCTGCGGGATCCTCGCTGGACGCGACCTTCGAGACCGTCAACCTCGTTGCGAACGCAACTATTCCTGGAGGGATGTGGCCGGCGAATCGGCGCCGGCGTGCCCGTCGGTCGTGGCTAGGTTCGGCGTATGCGCCTCGCGCTCGTGGTCGTCGGTGTCGGACTGCTCGCCGTCGCGCTGTGGTTGCTGCCGCTGGGGGCGGTCGTCGCCCTCCTGCTGCCGGTGATCGTGGTCTCGACGCTGCAAGCTCGCGAGCGCAACCGCGAGGCGATGCGGGCCACACCACCGGACATGCGTCGCGTCGGTGACGACGACCGCGAACCGGGCGACGCCTTCCAGCGGGCCTCGGGCCTTCACTCCTGGATGCGCGGCGGCCGCAACTGAGCCGCGGCGCCCGGGGTGGCGCCGGCTGCGGTCACACCGGCGCGGGCCACGGTCACGAGCGCGTCGCGGACCAGCCGCGTGGCGTCGTCCCGAGCTGGACGCAGCTCGTGCGACGGGCCCCTGGCCGGTCGGCGAGCGGGTACCAACCGGGCCCGGACGTCGCTCGTGACCAGCGCATAGACCCGCCCCGTCGACACGACGAGCGACGGCAGCGGCGCAACCAGCTCCCCCGGGCGAGGGCGTCGTCGGCCAGCGGGGCGGACGCGAGCGCCAGGCCGTGGCCGGCGGCCGCGGCCCGCAGCGCCAGGTGGGAGTGGTTGTACGTCGTGGCCAACCGCAGGCCGTCGACGGTGGCCGCCGATCCGCCGGTCCGGGCGACGAACGCGGCCCAGTCGACGACGAGGTTCTGGTCGCCGAGCAGCGCGGGCCCGGCGAGGTCGTCGACCGTGGCGAGCGGGTGCTGCGCCGCGAACGCCGGGCTGCACACCGGCGTGACCCGCTCGGTGGCCACCACGACCGGGTCACCCGACGGCCAGTCACCGGGGGAGCCGTAGTCGACGGCGAGCTCGGTCGAGGAGGGGTCGAACCGCACACCCGCCGGGGTCGTCAGCACTCGGACCTCGACCCCGGGCACGAGGTCGGCGACCGCCGCCAGCCGGTCGATGAGCCAGCACGTCGCCACCGAATCGGTGGTCGTGATCGTCACGACGGGGTGCGCGGCGCCCGCGAGCTCGCGGCACGCGGCCGACAGCGTGGCCAGCACCTCCTGCGCCGCCGGTAGGAACGCCTCGCCGGGCGTCGTGAGGGTCACGCTCCGGGTCGTGCGGGCGAAGAGCGGGCAGCCGAGCGCGGCCTCGAGCGTGCGAATGCGATGGCTGATCGCCGACGGCGTCAGGTGGAGCTCGTCGGCCGCGGCCCGGAAGCTGCGATGTCGGGCGACGGCCTCGAACGCGGCGACGAGGCTCGTCTCGGGCAGCTCCACCTCCCGACACTACGCGGCGCGGTTCATCGAACGCAGCGTCAACGTCCCGGCCGGGGGACCGGGGATCGCGGCAACTGTGCGACATCGCTCATGAGTGTCGTGAAGCCGTCGCGCTTCACGGTGGCGGCCCGGCGGCGGAGACTCGCAGCCATGATGCGATACCACCTGCGGATGCACGGCCTGTCGTGGCGGGCGCACCTGGTCGACAACTGGCGGCTCACCGGCCTCGCGCTGTGGGCCGCGGTCCTCACGTTCGGCCACGGCCTCACCCCACGGGTCAGCGGCCGGCGGGCGTCGGAGCTGCACCACGAGCTGTGGGACCGGGGGCGCACGGCGTCGTTGCGGGACCTGGCCCACCGCCTCGACAGCGGCCTCTACCCGGGCATCGACGCGGCGCTTCGCGACCTCGACGAGCACTGCGGGCTCTACGACGAGCGACCCCGGCTGGCCCCGTTCCGCACCGAGATCGAGCGCCACTACGCCACGGCGCCGTCGCCGCGGCCCGGCTGAGGTCCGGCGCCACGTCGGCGTCCATCACGACATGCGTTCGAGCGAACGACCTTCATGGGGGAAGATGCACCCATGTCGGTCCCCGTGCACCGCCGGCCGTCCCAACCAACCGGGGCGGCGACCCCCCGGCGAGGTCGCAGGCGGTGAAGTCGCTCGGGTTCATCCTCAGCTACCTGGCGACCGCCCAGGCCCGGCGCAGCGTCCGGATCCTCGGGTGGATGCTCGGCCTGCTGTTCGTGATCGTGCTCGTCTACAGCACGCTGTTCCACGAGATCATGGAGCACGAGGGCCAGAGCCACAGCTGGCCGACGGCGTTCTACTGGACGCTGGTCACGATGTCGACGCTGGGCTATGGCGACATCGCCTTCGAGTCCGATCTCGGCCGCTCGTTCTCGGTGGTCGTGCTGCTGTCGGGCTCGGTGTTCATCCTCGTGCTGCTGCCGTTCGCGTTCATCCAGTTCGTGTTCGTGCCGTGGATGGAGTCGACCCAGCGCGCCCGCGCCCCGCGGCGGGTGCCCGACGACATGGCCGGCCACGTCGTGCTCAGCGGCGTCGACGCCATCGAGTCGGCGCTCGTCGCCCGCCTCGACCGCGCCGGCATCGACCACGTGACGTTGGTGGCCGACGTCGACGAGGCGCTGCGCCTCCACGACGAGGGCCACCGGGTCATGGTCGGCGAGCTCGACGACCCGGCGACCTACCGGGCCGCCGGGGTGGAGCGGGCGGCGTGCGTGTTCGCCAACCGCTCGGACATGACCAACACCAACATCGCGTTCACCGTGCGGGAGATCTCCTCGGACGTGACGATCGTGGCCACCGCCGATTCGGAGGCGTCGATCGACATCCTCCACCTCGCCGGCTGCGACGAGGTCCTGCCGCTGCACGAGCTGCTCGGCGCCGCAGTGGCCCGCCGGGTGCTGGCCCCGGGCGGTCGCAGCCAGGTGATCGGCACGTTCGACGAGCTGCTCATCGCGGAGGCCGCGGCGCCCGAGGCGCTGGTCGGCCGCCCGCTGCGGGACTCCGGGCTGCGCCAGGACACCGGGTTGACGGTCGGCGGCGTCTGGGACCGGGGCGAGCTGGCCGTGGCCCGCCCCGAGACGGTCCTGTCGACGACCGCGACGCTGGTGCTGGTGGGCTCGCAGGCCCAGCTCGACGCGTACGACGAGTACTTCGGTGTCGAGGAGGCGGAGCACGCCCCGGTGGTGGTGATCGGTGGCGGGCGCGTCGGGCGGGCGGCCGCCACCCACCTCGCCGCCGCGGGCATCGAGCACCGCATCATCGAGAAGGACCCGGACCGGGTGCGCGACGACGAGCGCTACGTGGTCGGCGACGCCGCCGACCTCCCGGTGCTCGAGCGGGCCGGCATCGACCGGGCCGGGTCGATGATCGTCACCACCCACGAGGACGACGTCAACATCTACCTGACCATCTACGGCCGCCGGCTCCGGTCCGACATCCAGATCATCGCCCGCGCCCGTCTCGACCGGAACGTCACGACGCTCCACCGGGCCGGCGCCGACTCGGTCCTGTCGTACGCGTCGACCGGAGCGACCGCGGTGTGGAACCTGTTGACCTCGGCCAACACCGTGCAGCTCGCGCTCGGGCTCGACGTGTTCCGGGTCGACGTGCCCCGCTCGCTCGCCGGCCGCACGCTCGGTTCGAGCCGCATCCGGGAGTCGACCGGGTGCACGGTCGTGGCGGTCACCAACAGCGGGCGCCTCGAGGCCAACCCCGACGCCGAGGTGCCGCTGCCGACCCACGGCGAGCTCGTCCTCATCGGCGACACCGCGGCGGAGGCCCGGTTCCTGCGCCGCTACGGGGTGGCGGCCGGCGACTGACGGGGCTCGACCGCCACCGCTGCGGGGCCGCCGGACGTGGCGGGTGGTCGGCCGCGGAGACGTCGCCGCCCGGTAATCCGCACGAAACACCGCCGTTGTATGACGGTCGTCGCATGCTGCAGTTGTGGTTGAGGCTGTTCCGTCGGCGGCGCAGGCGGCGTCCGGGAACGGGCCCCGATCCGTGGCGCGAGTTCCGGATCGCGCTGTTCGCGCTCGGCGCCGTGCTCGTGGTCGGGACGGTCGGCTACCACCAGCTCGGGCTCAGCACGTTCGACGCGGTCTACCAGACGGCGATCACGATCACGACCGTGGGTTACGGCGAGGTGGGCGCCGACGCCGGCAACACCACGGGCTACCGTGCCTTCACCCTCGGCCTCGTCCTCGTCGGGGCGAGCACGGCGGTCTACACGGTGGGTGTGCTGCTCGAGACGCTCGTGCAGGGCACGGTCAACGACGGATTGCGCAGACGACGGATGAGCAAGCGGATCGAGCGGATGGAGGGCCACGTCATCGTGGCCGGCTGGGGCCGGGTCGGGCGGGCGATCGCCCGCTACGCGCTGCGTCACGGTGCCGAGGTCGTGATCGTCGACCAGCAGGAGGTCGACAGCGACGGCCTGCCGTACGTGGTCGGCGACGCCCACGACGACGACACGCTGCTCGACGCCGGGATCGAGCGGGCGTCGGTGCTCATCGCCGCGCTCGACACCGACAGCGCCAACCTCGCGCTCACGCTCACCGCCCGTTCGCTGCGCCGGGACCTGTTCCTCGTCGCCCGCACGGCCAAGCAGTCGAACGAGCGGAAGTTCTTCCAGGCCGGCGCCGACCGGGTCGTCAACCCCCACGAGATCGGTGGCTCACGGATGGGTGCGCTGGCCATGCACCCGACGGTCGCCGAGTTCCTCGACGAGGTGCTCCACGACGACGGCCACGACGTCGAGATCGTCGAGATCACGGTGGCCGGCGGTTCACCTGCCATCGGCGAGGAGATCGCCGCGCTCGCCGCAGGGGACGGCCGGGCGATGGTGATCGCCATCCGCAAGGCCGACGGCGCGTACCTGGCCAACCCGCCGGCGTCGACGCTCGTCGCCGAGGGCGACGTGCTGATCGCGCTCGGCTCCCACGACGAGGTGCGCGACCTGCGCATGGCCGTCGCCCGGCGCCGCACGATGCTGTTCCGGGGCAACGAGATCAGCGCCTGACCGCCCGGTGGTGGGTCGCCTCGGGCGACCGCCCGCGGCTCAGCCGAGGCCGAGCCCCTCGCGGCGGTGGACGGCCCGGGTCACGTCCGTGGCGGTGACGATGCCCACGATGCGACCGTCCCACCCGCTCACCAGCACCCGTCCTGCGGCACTGCGATCGAGGTGGTCGAGCACGTCGGTCACCGGTGTGGCGGCATCGACGACCCCGACCCCGACCCCGTCCCCGACCCTGTCCCCGACGCCGGAGCCGGCGAGGCCGGCGGCGATCGCGCCGACGGTCGTGGTCTCCCGGTCCGCGATCGGCACCCGGCGCACGTCGCGCATCGTGACCAGGCCGACGACCTCGCCGAGGTCGTCGAGGACCCCGAACGCCCCGTGGTCGCGGGCCAGGAACCACTCGTCGATCGCGTCACGCACCGTGACCGACGCCGGCATCGAGACGGGGCCGGGGGACATGATCTGGTCGACGCGCACGTGGTCGAGCACCTCGACCACGTGCTCGCGGTGGGCGCTCGCCCGGGCGGCCCCGGCCAGGAACCAGCCGATCGCCGCCAGCCACAACCCACCGAAGCCGCCGGCGGCGACGGCGAGCAGCCCGAGCGCGATCAGCGCGTAGCCGAGGCCGAGCCCGGCGGCGGCCGCGAGCCGGGTGGCGCGGGCCCGGTCACCGGTGATCGCCCACGCCGAGGCCCGCAGCACCCGCCCCCCGTCGAGCGGGAACCCGGGCAGCAGGTTGAACACCGCGAGCACCAGGTTCAGCCACGCCAGGTAGCCGACGGTGTCGGCCACGGCGCCACCCGACGGTCCGGCGATCAGGGAGAGCATGCCGAGCACGGCGGCGACGGCGAAGCTGCTCAGCGGCCCGACGACGGCGACGACGAGCTCGTCGCCCGCGGTCCGCTCACCGGGCTCGGACTCGGTGACGCCCCCGAAGAGGAACAACGTGATGCCCGCGACCGCGATCTGGCGCCGCCGGGCGGTGATCGCGTGTGCGAGCTCGTGAACGAGCACCGAGCCGAAGAGGCACAGCGCGGCGCCAACCGCCAGCGCCAGTGCCAGCGCGGCGTTCAGCCCCTCGTGGAGCGTCAACGTGCGGCCCCAGAAGCTGAGCACGACCAGGACGGCGATGAACGTCCACGACGGGTCGACGCGCACCTGTACTCCGGCCAGCCGCCCCAACGTCCACGGAGACCCGAACACGTCCCGATCGTCGCCCGTCGCCCCGGAACCCGACAGAGGCGGAAGCACGACGATCGGCCGCCGTCGGTCACAGCGACCCGGCCCCGTCCGTCCAACCTCCCTGACGACGACGAACGGGCCCGAGATCGAGCCCGATGACCGGAGGATGTGCAGATGAGCAAGGTGACGACGACGGCAGCCGAACCGACCGGCGGCGGGACCACCGCCGACGCCACCACACCGCAGCGCCTGATGGAGCTGTTCGCGCAGCGGGCGGCTGCCGGTGACCTCGACGGGCTCGTCGAGCTGTACGAGCCCGATGCCGTGTTCCAGCCGCAGGCCGGTGTCACGTGCACGGGCCACGACGAGATCCGCGCCGCGCTGGCGGAGCTGGTGGCGATCCGGCCGCGGATCGAGTACCGAGGTGTGCCGGACGTGCTCGACACCGGGGAGGTGGCGCTGGTGAGCAACGACTGGGTCATGACGGGTGAGGCGCCGGACGGCAGCGTGGTCCGCGAGGGCGGCCTGAGCGCCGACGTCGTGCGCCGCCGGCCCGACGGCACGTGGCGCGTGCTGATCGACCAGCCCCGCGGCGCGCCGGTGGCGTCGTGAACCCGGGCCGGGCGCCTGCGTTCGACGGTCGGGGCGCGCCGTCGGGCGAAGACGCGGCGGCGCAGGCCGCGCTCGTGGCCGCCGCACAGGGCGGCGACGCCGAGGCGCTGGAGGCGCTCGTCGCGTCGGTGCGCGACCGGGTGTACCGGTTGGCGCTGCGCATGGTCGCCCGGCCGGCCGACGCCGAGGACGCCACCCAGGAGATCCTGATCCGGGTCGTGACCCGGTTGGGCTCGTTCCGGGGCGAGGCCGCGTTCACGACGTGGGTGCACCGGGTCGCGGTCAACCACCTGCTCGACCGGCGCCGCAGCTGCGTCGAGCGGATGGAGATGACGTTCGACGACTACGCCGAGGACCTCCGGGCCGGGCTCTCCGACGCCGCCCCGTCCGACCCCGACGCGGAGCTGCTCGCCGCCGAGGTTCGACTCTCGTGCACGTTGGCGCTGCTGACGTGCCTCGACCGCCCGCACCGGGTGGCGTACGTCCTCGGCGAGATCCTGGAGATGGGCTCGGACGAGGCCGCGTGGGTGTGCGAGGTGCCGCCCGCCACCTACCGCAAGCGGCTGTCGCGGGCCCGGTCCCGGGTGCGGGCGTTCCTCGGTGAGCACTGCGGGGTCGTCGCGCCCGACCGGGCCGACTGCCGCTGCTCCGCCCGGGTCGGGACCGCGGTGACGCTCGGCCGCATCGACCCGGACCGCCTCGAGCTGGCCCGGCACACCACCGGGGAGCTGGAGCGCCTGGCCGATGCCGTCGGGCTGATGCGGGGCCATCCGGCGTACCCGGCGCCACGGGCCGTCAGCGAGCGGATCTCCGCCGTGATCCGCTCCGGCACCCACCCCGCCCTGACCGACGACTGAGCGAGGTCAACCCTCCCCGGTCCCGTTCTGGTCCCCACCGAGTGCCACCCGTGGCATCCAATGGGGTCCAGAACGGCAATGGGGTCCAGAACGGCAATGGGGTCCAGAACGGCAAGGGGGACCGGAGCGGGTCTCGACGCGGGGCTCGGCGCGGTTGCGACGCGGGGCGCGACGCCGGGGCGGCACCGTGGTGCCGCCCCGGCTGGGCGCTGGGGGCGTAGCGCTCCGGTTCCCGTCGGGCGGGAGCGGGGTTCAGCCGCCGGACGAGAGGGCGGGGTCCTCGATGATCGTGTGGTCGATCACCCGCGGGTAGCGGATCTCCTCGACGAGGTGCTGCATCCGCTCCGGCGGCGGGGCGGTCATGTTCGACACGACCACGACGGTGAGGGCGTTGAGCACCATCGAGATGGCGCCGATGCCGGCGGCCGAGATGCCGCCCCACGGCTCCATGTCGCCGTAGAGGACGAGCCACATGTACGTCGAGGCCGTGATGAGGCCGACGAGCATGCCGGCGACCGCGCCCTGGGTGTTGGCCCGCTTCCAGAAGATCCCGAGCACGATCACCGGGAAGAAGCTGGCCGCGGACAGACCGAACGCCAGGGCCACCACTGGGCGACGAACCCCGGTGGGTTGACCCCGAAGTAGCCGGCGATGACCACGGCGAACGCCATCGTGATGCGACCGACGAGGAGGCGCTGGGCCTCGGTGGCGTCCGGACGCAGCCGCTTGAAGTAGAAGTCGTGGCTGATCGCCGAGGAGATCACCAGGAGCAGGCCCGACGCGGTGGACAGGGCGGCGGCGAGACCGCCGGCGGCGACGAGGCCGACGACCGGGGCCGGCAGCCCGGCGACCTCCGGGTTGGCCAGCACCATGATGTCCCGGTCGATCGTCAGCTCGTTGGTCTCGGTGTCCGGCGTGTACTGCACCGAACCGTCGCCGTTGAGGTCGTCGATGGTCAGCAGCCCGGTCTCCGACCAGTTGTCGACCCACGCCGGCAGCGTCTCGATCGGCTGGTCGGCGACGGTGTCGAGCAGGTTGTACTTGGCGAACACCCCGATGGCCGGTGCGGTCAGGTACAGGATCCCGATGAACAGCAGCGCCCAGAACGCGCTGTAGCGGGCGGCCCGCACGCTCTTCGCCGTGTAGAAGCGCACGATCACGTGGGGCAGGCCGGCGGTGCCGCACATGAGCGTCGCGGTCACCAGGAAGATGTTGAGCTGGTTCGACGACGTGAACGGCTCGGTGTAGCCGTCGAAGCCGAGCTCGGCCTGCAGCTCGTTGAGGTCCTGGGCGATCTGGCCGAAGCTGATCTGGGGGATCGGGATGTCGGTCAGCTTCGCGGCGATGGCGAACGCCGGGATCATGTAGGCGACGATCAGCACCGAGTACTGGGTCACCTGGGTCCAGGTGATGCCCTTCATGCCGCCGAGCACCGCGTAGATCAGCACGACGCCGACGCCGACGATCACGCCGGCCGTCACCGACAGCTCGAGGAACCGGGAGAAGACGATCCCGACGCCCCGCATCTGGCCGGCGACGTAGGTGAACGACACGAAGATGGCGGCGACCACCGCCACCAGGCGGGCCGTCTCGCCGTAGCGGTCACCGACGAAGTCGGGGACCGTGTACTTGCCGAACTTGCGCAGGTACGGGGCCAGCAGGAGGGCGAGCAGCACGAAGCCACCGGTCCAGCCCATCAGGTAGACGGAGCCGTCGTAGCCGAGGAACGAGATCAGCCCGGCCATCGAGATGAACGAGGCGGCCGACATCCAGTCCGCGGCGATCGCCGCGCCGTTGGCCGGCGCGGGGATGCCGCCGCCGGCCACGTAGAAGCCCTTCGTGTCGCTCACCCGGCTGCGCCAGGCGACGGTGAGGTAGGCGCCGAAGGTGATGATGACGAAGAGCAGCGTCCAGGCCCTGATGCTCACGACGTCACCCCGCTCCCGTTGAGGCCGTCGCTGCGGCGGACGCGGGCGACCCGCTCCGCCTCGCTCTCCTCGACGACGCCGAACTCCTCGTCGAGGCGGTCCATGCGCAGCGCGTAGATCGCCACGAGGACGATGAACGTGGCGATCGCGCCCTGCTGGGCGAACCAGAAGCCGAGCGGGAAGTCGAGGATCGTGATCTCGTTGAGCTGCTCGACGAAGAGGATCCCGCAGCCGTAGCTGACCACGAACCAGATGGTGAGCAGGACGGCTTTCAGCCGTATGTTCCTCCGCCAGTACTCCCGGCGGCGTTCCATGTCCATGTCGCTCCCCCTCGTGGTTCGACGCGATCGCTTCCGAGTGCGGTGTCCCGGTGCGTGTCCGCGTGGCGGCCGCGCCACGGCCGTCCCGGCCGGGCCCGCCGGGTGATCGAAGCGTCGTGTCGGCGGCGGGGGAAGCAGTGGGGCGTCGCCGGCCGCGGCGGTCCGCCGATCGGTCGGGCGCCCCCGTCGAGCGGTCGCTCGTGTGATCGGTGTCACCCCGGCCGCCGTTCATCGGCGCTGCACGACCGCTCGTCGGGCGAAGCCGACCGGTCGTGGGCCGGTCACGGCGGGGACGGGCGCGCCGTTCGTACGGTCGGCCCATGGACGCGTCCGTTCCAACGCTGTCACGCCTCACCCGGCTCCGGCCGGCGGCGACCACACCCGGCCCCCGGGGCCGCACCGCGCGGGAACCGGAGGATCGGGCCCCGACCGTGGCGCCGAGCCGGACCCTTCTCCTCGGTGCGGCCGCGGCGATCGTCGTCGGCTCGTTCCTGCCGTGGGTCCACACGCCGCTCGGGTCGTTCTCGGGCATGGCCGGCGCCGGGGTGTGGACGCTCTACGCCGGGGTGTGGCTCGTCGGAGCCGCGTTCACCCGCCGACGCCTCCCGGCGGCCGTGCAGATGGCCGCGGCCGGTGGGCTGGCCGTCGCGCTCGCCGGTTGGCAGCTCGCCCGGCTCGTCGACGCCGTCGGGTTCGGGACGTGGTGGCCCGGGGTCGGGCTGGCGGCCGTCGCCGGTGGTGGTGCGGTGGCGCTGGTCGGCGCCGTCCGCCGGTGGAGCGCCGGCTGACGGCCCGACCCCGGGCCGCTGCGCAGCCGGCACCGACGACGGCGACGACCCCGCCGACGGCACCGCCCCGCCCGGGTCGCCAACCGGTGCACGAGGCGTCCCGCGGTGCCATGATTCGGGGCGGGGGCGGTCGCATTCGACCGGGGGGAGACAACGACATGACGACGCAGCCCGGGGACCCCTCCGTGGCCCCGTTGATCTTCGACGACGGCTCGACCGCGTCGGAGTTCGACTCGGCCCCGGAGGTCGAGGCCGCGTTCCGCACCCAACGGCGCATCGCCATCGGCTACGCCACGCTGTTCGCCATCCTCACCCTCGCGGTGCCGGCCCTCAGCTTCGTGGTGCCGTGGTGGACCGACGGGCGGATCATCGGGGGGATGAGCCCGGCGTTCGTGATGGCGGCGATCGGCCTCTACGTCGTGTTCTTCGCGCTCGCCGTCGCCGCGGCGACGCTGTCGAGCTCGGTCGAGGAGCACATGCTCGGCGCCCGCCCGGTCGCCGATCCGCTGGTGATCGACGGCATCGACGGCATCGACGGCACGGTCGAGGGACGCGTCGACGAGGGCGAGGCGTCCGAGCGCCCGGCGCAGCTCGGTGAGCCCGACGGCGTCGGGGCCCCCTCGCTGCTGATCGTGGCCGACGACCGGCCACCGGACCCGGTCGTCCTCGGCGCACCGGTCACGGTCGGCGACGACATCCGCCCGGCGCGGCGATGAGCGGACCGGGCGTCGCGACGGGCCTCGTGCTGGTGGGCCTGCTCGTCGCCATCGGCCTGACCGCCCGGATGTGGGCCCACGCGACGACCGCCGACTTCTACCTCGCCGGTCGCTCGGTCGGGGTGATCACCAACGCGTTCGCCATCTGCGGCGACTACTTCTCGGCCGCGTCGTTCCTCGGTGTCGCCGCCGCGGTGTACGCCTTCGGTCTCGACGGCGTCTGGTACGCGACGGGGTTCGCCGCCGGGTTCATCCCCGTCCTGCTGTTCGTCGCCGCCCCGCTGCGCCGCTTCGGCGACTACTCGATCCCCGACTTCCTCGGGAAGCGGTTCGACGACGAGCGCGTCCGGGTCGTCGCCGTCGTCATCGTCGAGCTGATCATCCTCGCCTACCTCGTACCCCAGATCGTGGGCGCCGGGATGACCTGGCAGGTGCTGGTCGGCCACGGGATCGGCGGGCTCTCGCCGTACGCGACCGGGGTCATCGCCTCCGCGACGCTGACCGGCGGCCTCGTCGCCCTCGGCGGGATGCGGGGCACGACGTGGACCCAGGCCGTGCAGTTCTGCTTCCTCCTGGCCACGCTCCTGTGGCTGACCGTCGCCGCCCTCGACCACGGCTTCACCTACCCGGCGGCCGTGGCCGATGCATCGGCCGAGCCGCTCGTCGAGGTCACCCACGAGGACGGCGGCGCCCACCTCGGGGTCGTGCGCGACCAGCTGACCGGCGGGGCCGCGACGTTCGGGAGCCCCGGCGCCCGGTACGGCGCGGTCGGCGCGTTCGCGCTGCTCGTCACGCTGGTGGCGGGCACGACCGGCCTGCCCCATGTGATGAACCGCTTCTTCACGAGCCCCAGCGGGCGGGCGGCCCGGATGACGACGGTCTGGGTGCTCGGCCTCGCCGGCGGCTTCTACGCCCTCGCCGTCCTGTTGGGCACCGCGGCGCGCGTCGTGATCCCCGGCGCCGTGGCCGACCGGCCGTGGCTCTCGGAGCTGACCCTGGACGGGGTGCTGGAGGTGCCCGAGCACGCGCTGCTGGTGCTCGGACGGCTGTGGGGCGGCACCAGCGGCCTCGGCGTCGTCGCCGCCGGCGCCCTCGTGGCCATCATCTCCACGATCGGCGGCCTCCTGCTGGCCGCCGCGGCGTCGTTCGGCCACGACCTCTACGAGCGCCACGTCAACCGGTCGGCGAGCCAGCGCCAGGCGCTGCTCGCCGCGCAGGCCGCGGTCGTCGTCGCCACCCTCGCCGCGGTCGGGCTCGCGTTCGTCTTCCGTCCCGAACGGGTCGCCGAGTCGGTGCCCTCGGTCGTGGCGACGATGGTGACCTGGGCGTTCGCGCTGGCAGGGTCGTCGTTGACGCCGGTGCTGCTGATGGCCATCTGGTGGCCCCGGGCCACAGCCCGGGGGATGCTGGCCGCGATGGTCACCGGCGCGGTGCTGGTGCCGGTGGCCATCGTCGTCGGGTTCGCCCGCGGCGCACCCGACTCGGGGCTCACCTCGCTGCTGATGGCGCCGACCATCGTCGCCGCGCCCGTGGCGATCGCCGTCGGGGTCGTGCTGTCGCGGCGCGACTCGCCCCCGGTCGACATCGACGCCACCTGGACCCGCCTCCACGGCACCGCGGCGGACCGCCGCACGGAGCGCCTCGCCCGCCTGACCTCGCGGACGGCCCGGTGACGGCCCGGCTGCCGGGAACGTGGCCGCTCGCGCTGGCCGTGGCCGGCTGCTGGGGCGCGGTCTGGCTGCTCACCCAGGTCGCGGTCGACCCACCACTCGGCGTCGGCGGCACCGTCGGGGCCGGGCTCTGCCTCAGCCTGGTCGCCATCCTCGGGTTCCCCACCGCCCTCCGGGGCCCCCGCCGGGCCGACCGGCCGACGCGGATCGCCCGCGGCAACGGGCGGCGCGACGACGAGGCGATCGCCGTGATCGGCCGCCCGCTCAACTACCTGCGCGCCGGCCTCACCGCCGACACGGCCGAACGGACCGTCACGCTGCTCGCCCCGCTGTTCGGCGGGGACGTGACCGTGGCCGTCGCCGACCCCGACACGGTGCTCGCCTCCGTCGGCGACGAGGCCGCGGCCCTTGGTTCGTGGCTCGACGGATCGGCCTCGATCGCACCCCGGGGCGCGGTGCGCTCGGCGTTGCGGGTCCGCGGCGACGTCGTCGGCGGACTCGCCGTCCACCGTCGCGGCGACCCGGTCGACCGGCGCCAGGTCGACAGCGTCGCCCGGCTCCTGTCGCTCCAGCTCGAGATCGCCGAGCTCGACCGGCGGGCCCAGCTCGCCGCCGACGCCCGCCTCGACGCACTGCGGGCCCAGATCAACCCCCACTTCCTGTTCAACACCCTGAACACGATCGCCTCGAAGTCGCGGACCGACCCGGAGGAGGCCCGCCAGCTGCTCGTGCGCCTGGCCGACTTCTTCCGCTACGCCATCCGCGGCCAGGGCCAGTTCGCCGAGTTCAACCAGGAGTACTTCTTCGTCCGCACCTACCTGGCCCTCGAGCAGGCCCGCTTCGGTGACCGCCTGCGGGTCCAGTACGACATCGACCCCCAGGTGCTCGCCGTCCAGGTCCCGGCGCTGATCATCCAGCCGCTCGTCGAGAACGCGGTGAAGCACGGCCTGTCGGCCAGCCAGAACGGCGGCACCGTCGGCCTGCGGGCCCGGGTCCACCCCATGAGCCGCACCGCGTGGATCGAGGTGCGCGACGACGGCGTCGGCATGGACCCTCCCCGCCTCGCCCGTGTCCTCGCCGCGGACCGCCACGAGGACAGCCGGGGCGGCGGGGTCGGGCTCGCCAACATCCACGAACGCCTCGACGCCCTCTTCGGCGAGCGCTACGAGATGAACGTCCGGTCCAAGCCGGGCCGGGGGACGACGGTCGCGCTCAAGGTGCCCCTGCCGTGAGGTGCGCCGGGAAGGAGCCACCCATGTACGACACACGGACGTCGGCACCATGAGGACCGCTGCGACCAGAGCGCCCGGCGAGGGCACGACCAGGCCCGCCCGCTGCCTGATCGTCGACGACGAGGCCCCCGCCCGCGAGGAGCTGCGCTGGCTGCTCGGCCGCATCGACGGGGTCCAGGTCGTCGGCGAGGCCGCCACCGCCGAGGAGGCGCTCGTCCTGCTCGAGTCGGTCGACTACGACCTCGTGTGCTGCGACATCCGCATGCCGGGCCTCTCGGGGCTCGAGCTCGCCGCCGCCGTGCGCGACCGCGACGCCGTCCACCACCCGGCCGTGGTGTTCACCACCGCCTACCCCGACCACGCGGTCGAGGCGTTCGAGCTCGCCGCCGCCGACTACGTCCTCAAGCCGGTCGAGCCGGACCGCCTCGCCCGCGCCGTCGACCGGGTGCTGACCGAACGGGGCCACACCGGCGGCGAGATGACGGCGGCGCGGCCGCGACGGCCCGAGGAACGGGTGCGGATCCCGGTGCAGCGGGGTGACCGGACGGTGCTGGTCGACCGGGACGAGATCCTGTTCGTCAACGCGGCGCGGGGCTACTGCTACCTGAAGCTCGCCGCCGAGCGGGTGCTCGTCAGCTACTCGCTGTCCGAGCTGGAGCGGCGCCTCGGAGGCGGCTTCTTCCGCACGCACCGCTCGTACCTGGTCAACCTCGACCACGTCCGCGCCCTCGAGCCCGACTTCAAGGGCGCGATGGTGCTGGTGATGGACGACGGCGACCGCAGCCGGGTCCCGGTCTCACGCCGCCAGGCCCGCGAGCTGCGCGACCACCTCGGCATGTGACGGGGGTGCCGCTCAGCGGCTGACTGCGCTCGTAGGGCGAGCTTTGTCAGCTCAGCGACGGCAGATGGCGAGCTGGTTGACCTTGAGGAGGAAGCGGGAGTAGGCGGTGAGCTGGAGGCCGGCGGCCTCGACGACCTCGCGCAGGGTCTCCTCGTTGAACGTGGTCTCGTGCTCGTCGGACGCCTCGTGGCTGGCCAGGCGGAGCTTGACCGCGATGTCGTGCAGCGGCTCCCACGTGCGGTGCGGCGTGGTCAGCACGATCGAGCCACCCTCGGCCAGGTGCGCCGCCAGCTGCGACAGCCACTCGACCGGCTGGGGGATGTGCTCGATCACCGCGAGCGAGGCGATCGTGTCGAAGCGCTCGTCGGCTCCGAGCTCGTCGAGGAGCATGAACGTGTGGTCGGGGTGGGCCTCGCGGGCCGCCTCGAGCGCGGCGGGTGCCACGTCGACGCCGACGTAGCGATCCGCCGGCACCAGGTTGGCCAGCGGCCCGTCGGCGCAGCCGACGTCGAGGACGCGTCCGCTGAGGTGGGGCGCGGCCGCCGCCACCCGACGGTCGCGCAGGAACGGCGAGAGCAGCCCCGTGTACTGCGTCTGGGAGGAGGTCGACATGATGTCCTTTCGGGCTGGGGGCGCAGCTCGGGGCGGCCACCGATGGGCGGGCCCGGGCCACGGCGCGGGCCACGAGACCACGACGGCGCACGATCGTAGTCGTCGTGGGCGGCACGCGGGGCGGAGCACCCCGACCCGGGCCGCGCCGGCTCAGGTGCGGCCGATGCGGAAGCGGCCCGGGACCGCGACGTCGTTGCCCGTGACCAGCTCGGCCAGGATCGCCCCGGCGTACGGCCCGATCGTGAGCCCCTGCGGCCCCATGCCGGCCCCGGCGAACAGGCCGGCGACGCCGGGCACCGCGCCGAGGTACGGCTCGCCGTCACGGCTCATCGGCCGCAGGCCGACGCGGGTCTCGATCAGGCGGGCCCGCGCCAGTGCCGGCACCAGGTGCATGCCCTCGCGCAGCACCTCCGCGACCCCGCCGACGGTGACGGTCGGGTCGAACCCGGAGTCGTTCTCCCGGGTGGCGCCGAACACGATCCGGTCGTCGGGGAACGACAGCAGGTAGTGGGTGCCGAACCCGGTCACGACCGGCATGTCGGTGGTCCCGGTCAGCTGGGCGTGGACGATCTGGCCCCGCTGGGGCTGCACGGCCAGGTCGACCCCGACGTCCGCGGCGAGCGAACCGGCCCACGCCCCGGCCGCGATCACCGCCACGTCGGCCTCGATCGGCCCGGCGGGCGTCGTCACCCCGACGACGCGCCCCGAGTCGACGCGCAGCCGGGCCCGCTGGCGCTGGACCGTCGCGCCCCGATCGACGGCGACGTCGAGGCGCTCGCGCAGCAGCCGCCCGTCGACGCGGGCGACGCGGGGCAACCAGATCGCGGCCTCGACCAGGTCACCGAGCAGCGGGCACAGCAGGTGCACCGCCCGCCGCCCGAGGAGCTCGACGCGGCCGAGGCCCTCGGCGCCGTGGCGGTCGGTCAGCTCGGCGATGTCGTCGGCGATGACCGGCAGCCGCTCGAGCTCGCCCGGGTCGCTGGCGACGATCAGCTCACCGGTGGCGGCGTAGCCGTGGTCGTGGTGGCCGAGCGACTCCAGCTCGGCGATCAGGCCGACGTAGTGCTGCACCGCGGCGAACGAGAACTCGTAGGCCTCGAGCGAGCGTGGCCTCGTGCTGACCGGGGTCAGGATGCCGGCGCCGGCCGCGGTCGCCGGTGCCTCGTCGCCCGCGTCGAGGACCGTGACCGCCACGCCCTTCCGGCTGAGGTGGTAGGCCACGCTGGCACCGACGATGCCCGCACCGATCACGACGACTCGCTGCACCGCCTCAGGCTAGGGCCGACCAGGTCGACCCCCGGCGTCGCAGCGACCGGATCGCTCCAGGTCGACGAGTGCTCACCGCCATCGTCGGGCCCGGTCGGCCGGTGGGCGGCGGCCCCGATCCGCCGTTCGCGCGCCGCACCGGTTGCCCGCACGGCCATGATGGTTGGCGGGTCGGCGGCGAGCCCTCGGGCGGGTCGGCCGGCCATGAGGACGTGCGCCCGCCGGACGCGGGCGAACCGACGTGCACGAGGAAGGGCGACCGTGCTCCACCCGCTCCGCAACGCCATCCAGCCCTACGACTGGGGCTCGACCACGGCCGTGGCCGAGCTGATGGGTCGCCCGCCGACCGGTGAGCCCGAGGCCGAGGTGTGGATGGGGGCGCATCCGAAGGCCCCGTCGCAGGTGTGCGTCGACGGACGGTGGCTGCCCCTCGGCGACCACATCGCCTCCGACCCGTCCGCCGTGCTCGGTGACGCCGTCGTGGCCCGGTTCGGGCCGACGCTGCCGTTCCTGCTGAAGATCCTCGCCGCCGCGCAGCCGCTGTCGCTGCAGGTCCACCCGACCGTGGCCCAGGCCGAGTCGGGCTACGACGCCGAGGAGGCGCGGGGTGTCGCACTCGGTGCACCGGAGCGCACGTACCGGGACCGCAACCACAAGCCGGAGCTGCTCGCCGCGCTCGGCCCGTTCGAGGCGCTCGCCGGGTTCCGGACCGCGACGGACGCCGCGGACGTGCTCGACGCCCTCGGCGCCGGCGACCCGTGGGTCGCACGGTTGCGGGCCGGGGAGCTCGACGGCGTGTTCTGGGACCTGTGGGCGCTCGATGGCGACGAGCGACGGGAGCTGGTCGACAAGGTCGTCGACGGCGCGGCCCGGGCCGGGGAGCGCTACGCGGCCGAGGCCGGGCTGGTCGCCCGCTGCGCCGAGCTCCACCCCGGCGACGTCGGGATCGTCGTGGCGCTGCTGCTCAACCGGGTCCACCTCGACGCCACCGAGGCGATCTACGCACCCGCCGGACGCCTCCACGCCTACCTCGACGGCCTCGGGGTCGAGATCATGGCCAGCTCCGACAACGTCGTGCGCGGCGGGCTCACCACCAAGCACGTCGACCTCGACGAGCTGCGCCGCATCCTGACCGTGCGGCCCGAGGCCATCGAGCCGCTCCGGCCGGCCGCCGACGGGACCGCCGACGGCGAGGCGGTGTACGCCACCCCGGCACCGGAGTTCCGCCTGTCGCGGCTGGAGATCGGCGGCGACGCCGCGCTCACCGTCGAGGGCCCGGAGATCGTGCTGTGCACGCAGGGCTCGGTCTCGGCCCGTCCCGGCAGCGACGGCTCGGGTGGCATGAGCCTCGGGGCCGGCGAGAGCGCGTTCGTCGACGCCGCGGCGCGGGCGTACGTCCTCGGCGGCAGCGGAGTGGTGTTCCGGGCCACGGTCGGCGAGCTCGGCTGAGGCCGGCGGGCGCACCGCGGTCCGGTTGCGTGCCAGCGCATCGGCCGCGGTGCGCGACGCTCGTGGGCCGCCGCTGCAACCGCCGGGCCCGCGAACGGAGAGCCGACGACATGATCGACGCGCACGTGCACGCCGTGGACTTCCTGCAGGACACGGGGGACCCGTCGGCACTGCTCGGCTGCATGGACGAGGCCGACGTCGACGCGGCCGTGGTGTTCGGCCTGGCCTACAAGAAGAAGTGGTCCCGGTTGGAGCCGCAACGGCCCGCCTACTACCTCGACGACGAGGCCTCCTGCTACCCGTGGGTGGCGACCGACGAGGCGGTGGCCCGCTTCGTAGAGCGCGCCGACCGCCCCGATCGGCTGGCCGCCACCGTGTGCGGCATCGAGCCGACCGACCTCGACGCGCCACGTAGGGTCGACCGGCTCCTGACCGAAGGCCCGTTCGTCGGTGTCGGCGAGCTGCTGCTGCGGCACGGGCGCCTGTCGACCCACGTGCTCGGCGAGCGGGCGAGGGCCGAGCACGAGGCGGTGGTCGGGATCGTCGACGTGTGCGCCCGCCACGGCGTACCTGTCGCCATCCACAACAACGGCGGGTCCACCGGCCAGGGCGCAACCGCCTACGTCGACGAGATGGAGTTTCTCCTCGGGCGGCGCGGGGACGTCGACGTCGTCTGGTGCCACGCCGGCATCAGCGGCGAGGGCGTCGGCCGGTCGCCCGAGGACATCGACGCGCTGCTGGGTCGACACCCCCGCCTCCACATCGATCTGTCGTGGTCGGCGACGGAGGCCCTCGCCGATCCCGACGAGATCGACGCCGAGTGGCTCGAGGTCGTCGCCGGTCACCCGCTGCGGTTCGTGTGGGGCAGTGACAGCGTCGGCCACTTCGAGGACCTCCCGTCCAAGGCGGCGACCTTCCGCCGCTTCCTCGATCAGCTCCCACCGCAGGCTCGCACCGACGTCGCCTCCGCCAACGCGAGGAGGTTGTGGTTCGACCGCTGACGCGCCGAGGCCACCCGGGGGAGCGGGTGGCCTCGGACGGTGGGGGGTCGGGTGGGGGAGCGGGTCGACGCTCCCGTCGATCAGAGGCGGAAGCCGGCGACCGCCTGCTCGAGCACGGCGGACAGCTCCCGCAGCTCGTTGGTCGCGTCGTCGGTGACCGACGACGCCGAGCGGGACGCATCGGCCGCGGCGACGACCTCGGTGACGCTGCGGGCGATCTCGGAGATCGTCGCCTGCTGCTGCTCGACCGCGCTGGCCACGCTCGAGGCGAACTCGGAGATGCGCCCGATCGTCTCGACCATCTGGCCGATCGAGTCGACCGCCGAACCGGTGTCGCCCTGGATGCCGGTGATCTTCACCCGCACCTGCTCCGTCGCCTGGCCGGTCTGGTTGGCCAGGTCCTTCACCTCGTCGGCGACGACCGCGAAGCCCTTGCCGGAGGCGCCGGCCCGGGCCGCCTCGATCGTCGCGTTCAGGGCGAGGAGGTTGGTCTGCTCGGCGATGGTGGCGATCACGTCCGTGACGTCGCCGATCTCGGTCGAGGACTGGCCGAGCCGGGCCACCGCCTCGCTGGCGCCCTCGGCCATGGCCACGGCCTCCTGGGTGACCGAGGCGACGAGCGACGCGTTGGAGGCGATCTCGCGGACCGTGGCCTCCATCTCCGCGGTGGCGGCGGCGACGGCGCTGGCCTGGCTGGAGGTCGACTCGACCGAGGTGCTGAGGAGGGTCGACGCCTCGTTGAGCGACGTGGACGACACCGACACCTGGTCGGCGGCGGTCTTGAGGTTGCGGATCGCGGTCCGCAGGCCGTCGACCATCTTCTCCATCGACTGGCCGAGCACGTCCTTCTCGCCCCGCACCGTCACGTCGTGGCGCAGGTCGCCCTCGGCGACGAGCGACAGCGAGTCGGCGACGCCGCCGAGGAACTCGCTCATCTCGGCGAACGATGCGGTGAGCGCACCGACCTCGTCGGTGCGGTCGAGCGGCTCGACCGTGTTGTGGAGGTCGCCCTCCGCGAAGTGACGGGCCGCGTCGGTGATGCGCCCGATCGGCGCGAGCGCCCGGGTCATCCACCAGACGACACCGGCGGCGATGGCGACGAGGACGAAGAGCGCACCCGACATCAACCGGCTCTGGCTCGACGAGTCGGAGAGGACTGCCTCGGCGACCTCCTGGGCCTCGACCTCGTAGTACGTGCCGAACGTGGTGTCGATCTGGTCTCGCATCTGCCCGAACGAGTCCTGGCTGGCGGCCAGCAGGTCCTGGTCGACGGTGCCGCCGGGGGTGGCCGACGCGGCCAGGGCCCCGGCTTCGGTCGTCCACTGCTCGTAGTACTGGCGGAAGTCGTCCCAGGCGTCGGTCTCGCCCTCCTCGCCGAGCGCGATGCCCTCGTACTCGGTCCAGCGGTCGATGACCTGGGCCGAGTTCTCCTCGTAGTCGGCGAGGCCGGACTCGATCTGCTCGGCGGTGTCGGCGTAGACGGCGCGCTCGAGGCCGATCTGGGCCTGGTAGGCGTCACGGTCGAGGTTGAGGAGGAGCTGGACGGCGGGCTCGATGCTGTCGGACAGCCTCGACGCCTCGTTGTCGATCTGGCGTGACGAGACCAGCCCGATGCCGAGCAGGGCCGTCGCCAGCAGGACGATGAGGCCAACCGCGGCCGTGAGCCGGGCCCGAATGCCGAAGCGTGTGATCAGCGCCATGTGTCGTTCCTCGTCCGTTCCTCCGCCACCCCGACCTCGGGGGGATGATCCCCGTCGCAGAAAGCGCGAGGCGTACGGCGAAGTTGTCGGAGCGACCCGGACGCGACTTGACCGTTCGATGTCGCGCGAAGTCGTTGCGATCGGTTGTCGCGCCCGACGGGCGGCAGCCCAGGTCAGCCGCCGAGTGCGGCGAGCACGGCACGCTTGTGCTCGACGAAGCGCGGATCGGTGACGTCGTCGGGCCGGCGGGGCCGGCCCAGGTCGATCGCCTCGTCGGCGAGGACGCGGGCCGGGCGCGGCGACAGCACGACGACCCGATCAGCGAGGGTGATCGCCTCGTCGACATCGTGGGTCACGAGCATCACCGTGCGGCCGTCGGACGCCCACACCCCCTGGAGCCACTGCTGGAGGTCGCGCCGGGTGAGCGCGTCCAGGGCGCCGAACGGCTCGTCGAGCAGCAGGATCGGCCGGGGCTGGAGGAAGGTGCGCAGGAGCGCGACCCGCTGGCGCATGCCGCCGCTGAGCTCGCTCGGCCAGGCCCGCTCGAAGCCGCCGAGGCCGAAGCGGTCCAGCAGGGCGATGGCCCGCCGGCGGGCCTCGGCCCGGTCCACCCCACCGATCTCGGCGCCGACCGTGGCGTTGGCCAGCACCCGGCGCGACGGGATGAGCAGGTCCCGCTGGGGCTGCCACGCCACCGCGCCGGGCCGGTCGATCGTCGACGTGCCGTCGACCTCGCAGCGTCCCCGGTCGGGTACGACGAGCCCCGCGAGCACCCGCAGCAACGTCGACTTCCCGCAGCCGCTCGGTCCGACGATGGCGACGAACTCCCCGGGTGCCGCCCGCAACGACACGTCGTCGAGGGTCGGCACCGGGGGGTCGCCGGCGAACGTGTGGCTGAGTCGGGCGATCTCGACGCTCGCGCCGGCCCGTCCCGGTGGTGCGTGACCGCCCGACGGATCGCTCATGATCGCCAGCTCGGTCGGGGTGTCACTCGTCGGCCGTGTCCCCGTCGGCGTCCTCGTCCTCGTCGACGTCCCCGCCGTCGACGAGGACGAAGTCGTTGGTGAACGCGTCGTCGATCTCGCTCGGCTGCTCCGTGAGGCCCGCCTCGACGAGGAACTCGTCGAACGACGCCCACACGTCGCGCTCCTGGGCCCCGAACGGCGAGCCGTCGGCGGCGAACAGCGGCGCGTGGTACTCGGCGGCGGCCCGGATGAGCTGCTCGTCCATCTCGGGCACCAGGTCCAACATCGCGTCGGCCGCGGCCGCCGGGTCCTCCATGGCCAGCTCGTAGCCCTGGGCCGTGGCGTCCATGAACGCCTGCACGAGGGCCGGGTCGTTCTCGATCAGGTCCTCGCTGGTGATGAACAGCGGCGTGTACCAGTTCGGGATGCAGTCGAGGTGGTCGGAGAAGCGGACGTAGTCGACGTCGCGGCCCTCGACGACCTCGGCCCGGAGGCCGTCCCAGCCCTCGAACACCCAGACGAAGTCGAACCGGTCGGCCTCGAGCCCGGAGAGGTAGTCGACGTTGCCGACCTCCGTCATGGCGACCTCGTCGGGATCGCCGCCGTCGCAGGAGACGAGCCGGTTCACCAGCTCGGTCTCGAGGCTGCCGCCGTAGCCGCCGTACTCCTTGCCGGCGAGATCGGCGGGGGCGGTGATCCCGTCCTCGGGCAGCGACATCATGACCGAGTCGTTCACCGGCAGGATCGTGGCGATCGACACGATCGGCACGCCCTCGGCCCGGGCGGGGATGACCGACTCGGCGACCGAGATGCCGAACTCGGCGTCGCCGGTGCCGATGGCCTGCGCGACCCCCGCCGCGGTCGGCTCGAGGATCTCGAGGTCGATCCCGGCATCCGCGTACCAGCCCTCGTGCTGGGCGGCGTAGACGCCCAGGTGGTGGGCGTTGGGCGTCCAGTTGAGCACGAGTGTCGCCCCGGTCGTCTCCGCCGGGCCCTCGTCGCCCCCGTCCCCGGTGGTCGTCGTGGCGGCGTCGCCGTCGGTCGTGGCGCTCCCCGACGCCGTGGTGGTCGTGGCCGCGGCGTCGGTGGCGTCGTCGTCGCCGCACGCGGCGACGAGCACGGCCAGAGCGGCGAGCGCGGCGAGCGCGGTCCCGGTCGTGCCGGTGCCCGCCCGGCGGCGGTTGGGGGTGGTCGATCGTTCGTTCATGGCTGGGATCCTCCGGCGGAACGCAGTGGTGGGGGACCGGCGGGCGCGGTGCGACCACGGCCGGTGCCCCGGTCGGGTGGGTTCATCGGGTACGGGGACGTTCGGCGCGTCGCCACGGCATCGTCAGGCGTGACGCCAGCTCGACGAGGCCGAACAGGGCGAGGCTGAGCAGGGCGACGGCCACGATGGCGACGAAGACGCGGTCGGCGCGAAAGGCCCGCTGGGCCCGGGTCATGACCAGCCCGAGGCCCTCGCTCGTGCCCATCCACTCGCCGATGACGGCGCCGACGGTGGCGTAGGTCGCGGCGATGCGGATCCCGGCGAACGCGCCGGGGAGTGCCTCGGGGAGCTGGACGAGGCGCAGCACGTCACGGCGCCCACCGCCCATGCCGCGGATCAGCTCCATCCGCTCCCGGTCGGCGCCGGCGAGGCCCTCGAAGGTCGCGACCGCGACCGGGAAGAAGCCGACGAGGACGACGACCAGGACCTTCGGGAGCATCCCGAAGCCGAGCCACACGACCAGGATCGGGGCCACCACGATGCCGGGAACGGTCTGGGACGCGACCAGGACCGGGTACAGCGCCCGGCGGGCCAGGGGCCAGGCCGCCATCGTCATCGCGATGGTGACCCCGGAGACCACCGAGACCACCAGGCCCCACAGGGCGGCGGTGGCGGTCGCCCGGACGTGGCGGGGCAGCTCCGGTGCCATGTGCACCGCCTCGACGGCGACGGTCGACGGGGCCGGCAGCACGTAGTCGGCGATGCCTCGCGACCGCACGTAGAGCTCCCAGCCGGCGATGGCCAGCGCGCAGAACGCCAGCGGGGGCAGCCACGTCGTGGTCGCCCGGCGTCGCCGCGTGGTGTGCTCGGGCGGGTCGGTCTCGGTCGCCGCGTCGGACTCGGCCGGCGCGGTGGCCGTCACGTCCGGTGCGCGGCGGTCAGCTCGTCGATGGTCGCGTCGGCGCCGCTCCGCTCGGCGACCTTGATCATGGTCATCGTGTGGTCGGCGCCGGCCGCCAGGCAGCTCTCGTGCATCGCCCGCACGAGCGGCCACAGCTGGTCGGGCTCGCCCTCCAGCACGGTGCCCATGGCGCCGACCTCGAAGCGCACCCCGGCCTCGCGGGCGAGGGCGATGGCGCGATCGACGTTGGCGTAGGGCGCGTCGGGGGTGCCCGACGGGCGCGGCAGGACCTGGATCTCCACGAGCACGTGCTCAAACCTCCGGCAACGGTTCTGCGGGAACGAAACGACGACCCGTCGTGAACGACAACCGTGCCGACACGTCGGTTCCGACGCTGCCGAGAGCCACAATGAGAGCGCGAACGCGCACGATCCCTCCCTTCGCCGGCATTATCCGGATCAGGTTCGTGGGTCGGTGGCGGCACCACGTGTGTGGTGTGGCCACCCTCTCAGCCCGGCTCGCCCGAGCTCCCCGCGGGTGTCTTGGGAGGCGACCCTAGCGCGGACGGCGGACAGCGTGGTGGCGGCGCGCAGAGGAGATGGAACCGATGGCGGATCCCGATCGTCCACATGAGGGACGAGACACCGATCGGCGTCGTGCACACGGCGCCGGGTCGAGCGCGGGAGGTTCCCCATTGCCCACGGCCCTGACGAACCGGCTGGCCGAGATCTGGACGTCGACGACGAGGCGCGCCTCCTCACCCGAGGTGCGCACCGCCCGGATGGCTGACGATCTGCGCCACGCCGCGGAGCTGGTCACCGAGCACCGCCGATCGCTCGGCCCCCGCGGTGAGGACCGCACTGCGGGCCCGGTCACGTCCGATGTCGTCCGCCGCTGCACCCACCCGCACGGGCGGCTGCTGCTCGCCACCGTCGGGGACCGCCCGGTCGGCGTCGCCGCGGTGCGGCGCGCCGGGCGCCACAGCTCGGTCGGCCGGGTGGACGAGGTCGGCGAGCTCCACTGGCTCTACGTCCGGCCCCACGCCCGGGCCAGCGGGGCGCTGGACCTCCTGCTCGACCGGGTCATGGTCGCCACGTGGTGGCTCGGTTGCCAGCGGCTGCGCCTCGACGCCGACCGCGGGCTCGGCGACGAGGACCGCGCCACGCTCGAGCGCCTCGGGTTCCGCTCCGTTCGCCCCGATCCGGCGCTCGGCGGCCACGACCGCCGGTGGCTGGAGGTCGCGCTCGACGGCGAGGAGACGGCCCGCCCGGCGTGACCCACGCCACCCCCTCCCTCTCGTGGAGGTGGGGTGGGGGTGGGGATGGGGATCTTCCCCGTAGGCGATCTGTACCGCACGGCTCACCCTTGTCGGAGAGGACAAGGAGCCGCCGTGACCGTCACCGCACCCCAGCACCGGACCAGCCTCTGGGCGACGAGCACCACGGCGCGTGCCCATCCGTCGATCCGCACGGTCCGAGGCGTCGCCGACCTCGACGCCGCGGTGGCGCTCGTCGGTCCCGGGCTGGCCGACGCCGCCGCGACCTACGACGCACCGCGCGGTCGGCTGCTGGTCGCCCGCGTCGAGGGCCGCGTCGTCGGGGTCGCCGGGGTCCGCCGCCTCGGCGCCGATCCCCGCCGCCCCGACGGCCACGTCGCGCTGATCGGCCACCTCGTCGTGGCTCACGGCCACCGGGGCCGCGGCGTCGGAACCGGCCTTCTCGGTCGGGCGATGGCCGGGGGCTACTGGCTCGGGTGCGACACGTTGCGCGTCCTCGTCGGCCCCGCCGAGCGCCTCGTCGACGCCGCCCGGGTGTCGTCGTTCCTCGAGCGCTCCGGGTTCCGGGTCGCGGACGAGGACGGTGATCTCGTCGCCGAGCGGCCGGTCGCCCCGGGCTCGAGCGATCGCGTCGCCTGACCGGTCCCGTCGGGTCGTGCCGAGGGCCGGCACCCATCTCTGACGTGGTTGCAGGCGCGAGGTTCCGTCGGCCTTCCCACCCCCGCCGCCGTGGGGTCACGAACCGTTCATCTCCCGTCCCTACGTTCCCGGCGGCGGGCTCCGGCCCGCCGATGCAGAGCGTGATGCGCGGCCGGCGTCGCCACCGTCGGCCGACTCCTCGACGGGGAAGGACCCACCATGTCGTCACGACGACCGTCTCGTCGCGCCCTCGCGGCCGGTGTCGCCGCACTGGGCGTCACCCTGGTGCTGCCGGCCACGGCCGGGGCGCAGGACGCACCCGAGTCCGACACCGCCATGCCCGAGAACACCCGGCCGGAGGCGACGCTGGTCGGTCGGGCCGTGCTCCCTGCGGACACGTTTGCCGAGGGCCCGACGTCCGGGCGGTTCATCGGCGAGGGCCCGTTCGGGGACGCCGAGGTCCCGTTCGTCGACGCCCAGCCCGTCCAGGGCTTCTCGGCCGTGCTCCGCAACGAGGTCGACGGCTACTGGGACGGCACCTACCTGGTCATGTCGGACAACGGGTTCGGCGGGTTCACCAACTCGGCCGACTACCTGCTGCGGGTGTACACGATCCGCCCGTACCCGACCTACGCCGACGCCGACGGCAACGCCCAGGGGTGGGGCACGATCGAGGTCGAGGACGTCTTCACGCTCTCCGACCCCGACGGCCACATCGCCTGGACCATCACCAACCAGTTCACCGAGGGCCGCCGGCTCACCGGCGCCGACTTCGACATCGAGTCGTTCCGGCGGGCCCCCGACGGCACGTACTGGTTCGGCGACGAGTTCGGGCCGTTCCTGCTCCACACCGACGCCGACGGCGTGCTCATCGAGCCGCCGATCTCCCTTCCCGACCCGTCGGGCGAGGGCGACATCCGGGCGCCGGAGAACCCGTACTCGATCGAGACCGCCGCCATCCGCTGGATGAACGCCGCCCGCACCCATGCGGAGCTCAACGGCTCGACCGCAACCCCGGTCCTGTCGCCGAACCGCGCCCTGATCGTGGACACGACCGAGGGCGCCGAGGCCCCGGACCCGTCCGACCCCGAGGCGATACCCGACGTCGTCGACGTCACCGCGCTCCACGCCGCCGGCCACCCGGTCATCCCGTGGACGGTCAACGACCCCGCGGAGATGGCCCGGCTCATGGACATCGGCGTCGACGGGATCATCTCCGACCGGGCCGACCTGCTCTACGAGGTCGTCGCCGGCTTCGACGCCGACGGCGACGGCACCGCCGGCGACTACCTGCTCGACGACGGCCGCATCGACGCCGCACAGTTCGACGCGCAGGGCCACCGCGGCGCCCGCGACCTCGCACCGGAGAACACGCTGCCGGCCATGGAGGCCGGGCTCGACCACCTGATGACGACGCTCGAGACCGACACCGGCGTCACCGCGGACGGCGTGTCCGTGCTCGACCACGACCCGGCGATCGGGTCCGCCACGTGCCGCCACGCCGACGGCTCCGCCTACGGCGAGCAGGACGAGGTCCTGATCAAGGACCTGACCGCCGCCGAGATCCAGGCGCGGTTCGTGTGCGACGGGGTGATCCGCGACGACACCCCGCAGACCGCCGACCCGGCGGCGACCCCGGTCGCCGCGGCCTTCGCCGCCGACGCGGGCATCGACCCCTACGTGATGCCGACCGTCGACCAGCTCTTCGACTTCGTCGACTTCTACGTCGCCTACTACACGACCGGCGCCGGTGCCTCGACCGACGGCGCCGCGGTCAAGGCGGCCAACGCCGCCGAGGTCCGGTTCAACATCGAGACCAAGATCCACGCCACCGCACCCGACGCCACGCGGGACCCGCAGGCGTTCGTCGACGCCCTCGCCGGCACCGTGGCCGCCCGGGGCATGGAGGAGCGGGTCGACATCCAGAGCTTCGACTGGCGGACGCTGCTGCTCACCCAGGAGCAGTACCCCGCCATTCGCACCGCCTACCTGCTCGGCGGCTTCCCGGCGCCCGAGGAGCCCAACACCCCCGAGTGGACCGCCGGGATGTTCTTCCCGACCGAGTCGTCGCTCGGGCACCCGTTCACGGCCCAGGGCAGCGGCGGGTTCGAGGGCATGGCGCTGAACGCCTCGGGCACCCACCTCTACCCGCTGCTCGAGAAGCCGCTCCTCGGCGCCGACGGCGAGCCGGGCACGGAGCTGCTGATCAGCGAGTTCGACCTGGCGGCCGGCGCCTACACCGATGCGGCGTGGACCTACCCGCTGAACGAGCGGGGCAGCGCCATCGGCGACTTCACGATGTTCTCCGACACCGAGGGCCTCGTGATCGAGCGCGACAGCAGCCAGGGCGACCTCGACGGCTTCAAGGCCATCTACCGGGTCACGTTCGGCGAGCCGGGCACGCCGGTCACCAAGGAGCTGGTCGTCGACCTCCTCGACATCGCCGACCCCCACGGCCTCGCAACGGGGGAGGAGGGTGATGTCGGCGTTGGTGGCGGGCGCTTCGCCTTCCCGTTCGTGACCATCGAGGACGTCGCCATCCTGCGGCCCGACCTGATCGCGGTGCTGAACGACAACAACTACCCGTTCAGCATCGGTCGCCACGTCGGCTCGGATGCGCCCGACGACAACGAGCTCGTCCTGATCGAGCTGGCCGAGCCCCTCTTCGACTGACCGCCCGCTCCTCCCGGGATCGCCGTCGGGTGGCCCCGCCGCCCGAGTTGCCTGATCGTGCCCCCCGGTCGGCCGCACCCCCCCTCCGTGGTGCGGCC
>JAXHUH010000178.1:0-8345 GCA_034211175.1 Actinomycetota bacterium | reverse complement strand
GGGCGCCGGCGGGGGGCGCCGGGGCCGCCCCCCCCCGCCCCCCGCCGCTCAGGACCGGCCGGGACCTCGTGCGTCGGACCCGATCGCGTCGGGCCCGAGCGCCTCGATGGCCGACACCGCGGCCGACGAGCGCAGGTCGAAGGCGGCGACCGGACCGATCACGATCGTCGCCGGCGGGTGGGCCTCGAGGGTCGCGAGCTCGTCGAGGCGGCACCGCCGTGACGACTCGCCGTCCTGGGTCGCCCGCTCGACGACCGCCACCGGCGTGTCCGGGGCGAGCCCGCCGGTCATGAGCTCACCGGCGATCAGCGCCCGTTGGGCCACGCCCATGAGCACGACGATGGTGCCGCCGACACCGGCGAGGGCCCGCCAGTCGACCGATGGCACCCCCTCGGCACGGTGGCCGGTGACGATCGTGACCGCGGCGGCGACGCCCCGGTGGGTGACCGGCACGCCGGCCGCGGCCGGCGCGGCGATGGCCGAGCTGACCCCGGGGACGACCTCGTAGTCGACGCCGGCGTCCTGGAGCGCCAGCGCCTCCTCGCCGCCACGACCGAGCACGAACGGGTCGCCGCCCTTGAGGCGCACGACGCGACGCCCCTGGTGGGCGAGCTCGACGAGCAGCGACGAGATCAGCTCCTGGGGCACGGCGCGGCCCGGGCGCTTGCCGACATCGATCAGCTCGGCGTCGGGCGCGACGAGGTCGAGGACGCCGGTGCCGACCAGGGCGTCGTGGAGCACCACGTCGGCCTCGGCGAGCACGGCGGCCGCCCGCAGCGTCATGAGGTCGCGGTCACCCGGCCCGGCGCCCACGAGGTGGACCCGCGGCCGACGTGCGGCGGTCGATGCCTGCTCCGGGGCGTCCGGCGCGGCGACGGCGTCGGCCAGGAACCGCTCGGCCTCGTGGCGGCTCGCGCCGGAGGCGTCGTGGTCGGCGATCCGGTCGAACAGGTCGTGCCAGCTCAGGCCCTCGGAGCTGCGCAGCGCCCGCAGCCGCGACCGGGTGGCGACGGCCTCGGTCAGGACCCGCGACGGCAGGTCCCCGAGGTTGGCCGCGATCCGGTTGCGCAGCCACGACGACAGGCCGGGGCTGCGCCCGTCGGTCGACACGGCCACGATGATGTCGCCGTCGCGGTGGACCGCCGGCAGCGTGACCGAGCAGTGGGCCGGGCGATCGGCCGCGTTGCACCAGATCCGCCGGTTGCCGGCCTCGGCCGCGATCTCGGCGGTGACCGCCTCGTCGTCGACCGCGGTGGTCACCAGCCAGACGTCGTCGAGGTCCTCGTCGCGGTAGCGCCGTTCGATCCGGCGGACCCCGTCCAGCGCCAGGGACTCGGGCGCGAACCACGGGGCGACCATCACGACGTCCGCGCCGCTGGCGACGAGGCCCTTCGCCTTCTGGGCGGCGACGGTGCCACCACCGACCACGAGGCACCGGCGCCCGGCGACCCGGAGGACGACCGGGTACGACGGCGCCCTCATGCGGAGTCGCCCGCGGTGTCGTCGGAGGTCCCGCTCGCGCCCTTGGCGGCGCGGGCGCCACGTCGACGCGGGGCGGCGACGGGGACGACATCGGTCAGCGCACCGGCGCCGACGCGGGCCGCCCAGTCACCGATCGGCTCGCCGTCGGTGCGCTCCGCGGCGTAGCGGGTGAACAGCGACGCGAACACGTTCGGCAGCTCCTTGGACGGCACGTCGCGGCCGATCCGCTGGTTGAGCCGGTCGCCGCCGACCGACCCGCCGACGTACACGTCGTAGTTGCGCTTGGTGCGCCCGACGATGCCGACCTCCGACGTGTACGGACGGGCGCAGCCGTTCGGGCAGCCGGTCATGTTGATGCGCACGGGCTCGTCGCCCAGCCCGGCCGCGGCCAGCGCGGCCTCGACGTCGTCGACCAGGCCCGGCAGCGCCCGCTCGGCCTCGGCCAGTGCCTGGCCGCACGTGGGCAGGGCCGGGCACGCCATGGCCAGGCGCCGCACCGCCGACTGGTCGTCTGGGCCGATGATGCCGTGCTCGGCGAGGATGGCGTCGACCTCGGCCCGGTCGCCCTCGTCGATGTCGCACAGGAGCACGTCCTGGCGAGGCGTCATCCGCACCGTCGGCGCCAGCCCGCGCTCGGTCACCGCGCGCAGCGCGGCCTTGATCTGGGGGCCGTTCTCGTGGTCGATCACCCGGCCGGCGTCGACGTGGACACCGAGGAACCAGCGGCCGTCGGGCTGGGGGTACCAGCCGACGTGCTCGTCGCTGTCCTCCCACGCCGGCAGCGCGGGAACGTCGGCGCCGGTGACGAGCGCGCCGTCGATGCGCCGGTCGACCTCGGCGGTGAACCAGTCGACGCCCCGCTCGTCGAGGATGTACTTGAGCCGGGCCCGCTGGCGGTCCTCGCGGTTGCCGAAGTCGCGGTGGATGCCGATGACGGCCTCGGTGGTCTCGCCGATCCGCTCCGCCGGGATCCAGCCGATCACCGACGCGAGCCGCGGGTAGGTGTCGTCCTCGCGGGCGTGGTTCTGGCCCATGCCGCCACCGGCGGTGACCACGAAGCCGGTGATCTCGTCGCGTCGGCCCTCGGGGAACGTGGGGACGAAGCCGAGGTCGTGGGCGAACAGGTCGACGCAGTTGTCGCCCGGCCAGGCCAGGGCGATCTTGAACTTCCGGGGCAGGTACCGGTCGCCGTAGAGCGGCTCGGTCTCGCCCGACGTGGCTGCGGCCGGGTCGTCGGTGACGGAGACCGCCTTCTCGCCGTCGAGCCACAGCTCGTAGTAGGCCCGGGTCTTCGGGCGGACCCGGGCGGCCAGCTCCTGCGCCCACGGCCACAGGGCCGACTGGTCGCGGTCGTGGTGGGGCGCAGGGCACGCCATCGTGTTGCGGGCCACGTCACCGCACGCGGCCAACGTCGTCACCAGGTGCTCGTTGAGCGTGGCGACCAGCTCGCGCAGGTCGTTCTTGGCGATGAAGTGGAACTGGAGGCCCTGGCGGGTCGTGATCCGCAGGCTGCCGTCGGACAGCTTCGACGTCAGGTCGTCGAACGTCAGCCACTGGTCGGCGGTCAGCTCGCCGCCGGGGATCGAGGCCCGCACCATGCACGAGTAGGCCAGCGGCAGCTTCTTCGACCGCCGCTCGCGGCGCACGTCGCGGTCGTCCTGCTGGTAGATCCCGTGGAACTTGGTGACGCTGGTCGCGTCGGAGCTGAAGTGGTCGACGGTCGTGTCGCCCAGCTCGGCGGCCAGGGTGCCGCGCAGGTGGCGGCTGTCGAGCTTCAGCTGCTCCGGTCCGGGGAGCTCGGCTGCGGTGTCGGTCATGTGCCGGCCTCCAGGCGGATCATGGCGGCGCCCACGGTGGAGTTCGTCGCCTCGTCGATGATCACGAAGCGGCCCGTGGTGCGGCTGTCGGTGTAGCTGTCGAGGACCAGCGGCGACGCGAAGCGGAACTCGACCCGGCCGAGCTCGTTGACGCCGAGGTGGTCGGGATCGTCGTGGTGGACGGAGGTGGTGACGTCGAGCCGGTGGTCGATCCGGTCGACGAGGGCCCGGACGGTGCGGGTCGTGTGCTTGACCAGGTAGCGGGCGCCGGGACGCAGCGGCCGCTCGTCCATCCAGCACACGTCGGCCACCGCGGACGCGGCAACGGTGGGCTGGGCGCCGCCGGCGAGCAGGTCGCCCCGGCTGGCGTCGAGGTCGTCGGCCAGCTCCACGGCGATGGCCTGGCCCGACCGCGCCACCTCGACGGAGGTGCCGAGGACCTGGAGGCCGGCGACGGTCGTCGAGCGACCCGACGGCCACAACGTGACCTCGTCGCCGACGTGGAGGTCGTGGCCGACGAGGCGGCCCGCGATCATCCGGGTGTCACGGCCGGCGCCGGCGTCGGGCGGGATCACCCACTGGACGGCGAGGCGGCTGCCGACGGTGGTCGCCGGCGCCACGTCGATCGCCTCGAGCAGCGGGAGGAGCGGCGGCCCGTCGAACCACGACAGGTGCTCGGACGGGCGGACGACGTTGTCGCCGACGAGGGCCGAGATCGGGATCGGCGTGACCGACACCGGCCACGGCAGGCCGGCGGCGAAGTCGAGCGCCTCCTTGGCGATCACCTTGAAGGTGCCCTCGTCGTAGTCGACGAGGTCGAGCTTGTTGACCGCCAGGATCACCTCGCCGACGCCGAGCAGCGCGGCGATGGCCAGGTGTCGTCGGCTCTGGTCGACGAGGCCGCTGCGGGCGTCGACCAGCACCACGGCGACCTCGGCGTTCGACGCGCCGGTCACCATGTTGCGGGTGTACTGCTCGTGGCCCGGGGTGTCGGCGAGGATGAACGCCCGGTTCGGCGTCGTGAAGTAGCGGTAGGCGACGTCGATCGTGATGCCCTGCTCACGCTCGGCCCGCAGGCCGTCGGTCACGAGGGCCAGGTTCACCGTGCTGTCGCCCCGGCGGGCCGACGCCCGCTCGACGGCGGCGACGAGGTCGTCGGTCAGCGAGCCGGACTCGTGCAGCAGCCGCCCGAGCAGGGTCGACTTGCCGTCGTCGACGCTGCCCGCGGTGGCGAGGCGGAGCAGGCTGCGATGGGCGAGCGCGTCCAGCGCCGCCGTGTCGGTGTCGGTGTCGGTGGCCCCGTTGTCGACGGAGCCGCTGGCGGCGGTGGAGGTCGTGGCGGTCATCAGAAGTACCCCTCGCGCTTGCGGTCTTCCATGGCCGCTTCGCTGGTCGTGTCGTCGGCTCGGCTGGCGCCCCGCTCGGAGACCCGGGCGGCGGCGACCTCGGCGATGATCTCCTCGAGCGTCGTGGCCGACGACGGGACGGCCGCGGTGCAGGTCATGTCGCCGATGGTGCGGTAGCGCACGGTCTCGAGGCGGTCGACCTCGCCGGGGAGGCGCTCGACCGGTGCCTCGGAGGCGAGGAGCATGCCGTCGCGCGGGAACACCTCGCGCTCGTGGGCGAAGTACAGCCACGGCAGCTCAATGTCCTCGCGGGCGATGTACTCCCAGATGTCGAGCTCGGTCCAGTTCGACAGCGGGAACGCCCGCAGGTGCTCGCCGGGCCGGATGCGGGCGTTGAGCACGTCCCACGGCTCGGGGCGCTGGGCCTTCGGGTCCCACTGGCCGAACGCGTCGCGGAACGACAGGATCCGCTCCTTGGCCCGGGCCTTCTCCTCGTCGCGCCGGCCGCCGCCGAAGGCGACGTCGTGGCGCTCGCGCTGGAGGTGGTCGAGCAGCACCGCGGTCTGGAGCCGGTTGCGGCTCGCCCGGGGGCCCGTGTCCTCGACGACGAGGCCCCGCTCGATGGCGTCGGGCACCGAGGCGACCTCGAGCTGGACGCCGTAGTGGGCCACGGCGCGGTCGCGGAACTCGATGAGGGCGTCGAAGTTGTGGCCCGTGTCCACGTGGAGCACCGGGAACGGCACCCGGCCCGGCGCGAACGCCTTGGCGGCCACGTGGAGGAGGACGGCGGAGTCCTTGCCGCCCGAGAACAGCAGCACGGGCCGCTCGCACTCGGCGGCGACCTCGCGGATGATCGTCACGGCCTCGGCCTCGAGCAGCTCGAGCTCGTCGAGGCGGGGACGCGTGGCGCCCGTGACCGGGGTGGTCGTGCTCGGCATCTCTGGAGTGACCGCGGCGCTCATCCGTGCAACCCGCACTCGGTCTTGGCGGAGCCGGCCCAGCGGCCGGCACGGCGGTCCTCGCCGGGGGCGACGGGCCGGGTGCACGGCCAGCACCCGATCGACGGGTAGTCGCCCTTGTCCCGCAGCGGGTGGGCGGGCAGCTCGTTGACGGCGATGTAGGTGGCCAGGTCGTCGTCGGTCCAGGTGGCGAGCGGGTTGATCTTCACGACGCCGAAGCGGTCGTCCCAGCTGACGATCGGGGCGTTCGCCCGGGTCGGGCCGTCGATGCGGCGGATGCCGGTGATCCAGGCGGTGTGGCTGCCGAGGACCCGCTGGAGCGGCTCGACCTTCCGCTTGGCGCAGCATGCCTCGACGTCGCTCTGCCACAGGTTGTCGGGCACGACGTCGGGCAGCGGGCGCTCGATCGTGAGGTTCAGCTTGTCGCCGAGGCCCACGCGGACCTCGTCGACCAGCCACCACGTCTCGGCGAAGTGGTACTGGGTGTCGAGGAACGCGACCTCGGCCCCGGGGGCGCTGGTGGCGACCAGGTGGGCCAGGACGGCGTCCTCGAAGCTGGCGGTGGCCACGAGGCCGGCGCCGTAGGTCTGCGCGGCCCAGGCGACGATGTCGCCGGCCCACGCCGATTCGAAGTCGGCGCTGCGTTCGGCGAGCTCGGCCGGGTCGTTGGTGTCGAGCGTGGCGCTCACGCCTCGTTCCTCCTGGATGCGTGCGAACGGGTGCGGGGGTGCGGCGGCGTGCCGCGGCGGTCGGGGCGGGGGTGGAGGCCGTGGCTCATGCGATGCCCATGAGCTTCAGCCCGCTGGCGGCGAGCAGGGTGGCGAGGATCGGACGGGTCACCCGATCGGGAGCGCGCGACGAGAGCCGGGCGCCGACGTAGACACCGGGGAGCGCCCCGATGATCAGCGAGGTGGCGAGGTCGAACTGGACCTGGCCGAAGAGGAGGTGGCCGACCGCGGCCGATGCCACGAGGGGCACGGCCTGGACGAGGTCGGTGCCGACGAGCTCGGCCGTCGTGAGCCGCGGGTAGAGCACGGTGAGCAGCACGAGCATCAGCGAGCCGGCGCCGACCGAGGTGAGCCCGACCAGCAGGCCGCCGAGGGCGCCGACCACGAGGGTGGGGATCGGCCGGACGGGGGAGCGCCGGGTGACGGGGTCGAGCAGCTTCGTCGTCCCGCCCGTTCCGCTGGTGGGCGTCGCGCCGCTGGTGAAGCCGGGCGCCTCGCCGGCCGTCTCGTCGAGCAGGTGGGCCCGTCGGCGGGTGATGAACGCCCGGGACACGAGGGCGACGGCGGCGACGACGAGCGCCACGCCGAGCGCCGGCTTCACCGCGTCGCTGTAGTTGTCGCCGATGAGCTGGAGGAGGAGCACGCCGCTGAACGCCGCGGGCACCGAGCCGATGACGAGCCACTTGGTGATGTCGAGGCGGGTGCTGCCGTGGCGCATGTGCACGGCCGAGCCGACCGGCTTGACCGCGAGCGACACGACGACGTCGCTCGACACGGCGGCCGCCGGGGGCACGCCGAGCAGGATGACGACGATCGGGGTGAGGAGCGCGCCGCCACCGACCCCGGTGAGGCCGATGGCGAGTCCGACGACGAGGCCGGCGGCGATCTGCACCGCTGAGAGATCCACGGGGCGAGACCTTATCCGAAACCCGACAATTCCGATCAAGTATTGAAACTTTCGGGTCCGGCGATCGCCGGGATCGGGGTCATCGCCGGCCGCAGCCCTGTGACCAGGGCTTATGTCCGGACGTTCGCGTGTCCGCGCTCCGGAGCGCGTGCGGTCGGCCACCTTCCGGAGCCCCCAACAACGGACGTCGCGCGGTCATTCCCGGGACGCGGAGCTGCCCGCGGCATGTGCCGCGGGCAGCTCCTCGAATGACCAAGTGGTCGCCGCGCCTCGGAACCGGCTCGGTTCCCTCGCGCCGCCGACCCGGCGGTCAGCGTGTCGGCTGATCGGATGCACCCGGGTGCCGTGGAGCCGGCTCGGCTCCCTCGCACCCCGGGAACGTCAGCCGAAGGTGATGTCGGACTCGTCGTAGAGGCAGCTCGTGCCGTCGGGGCCTGCGCCGGTGTTGCTCGTGCCGTCGTAGCGCTGGCAGATGTCCATGTCGTCGTCACCGATGACGGTGATGTCGGACAGCGTGGCGGTGTCGCCGTTGCCGGGGTTGATCCCGACGATCGTCAGGCCGGGGGCGATGGCGGTGACCGACTCGACGACGACGTGGCGCTCGAGCTCGTCGCAGGTGCCGCACGACCGGTAGAGCTTCCCGAAGTCCTCGACCTCGAAGTCCCGGATCGTCACGGTGCCGGTGCCGTTGTGCTGGAACACCTTGTCCGAGGCGAGGCGGGCGCCACCGCCGTCGACCAGCATCTGCGCCGCCGGGTCCTCGGCCCGGAAGGTCGCGGCGTCCTCGCCGACGTCCTCCCACCACACGTTGCGGATCGTGCACTCGCCGGCGCAGTGGATGCCGTCGGCCGCCGGGGCACCGAGGATGACGTTCTCGATGGTGGCGCCGTCGGCCAGTCGGAAGATCGGGTCCTGGCCCTCGTCCTGGCCGCCGTCGCCGAGGTCGCCGCCGCCGACGTAGCGGGTGAGCCCGCCGTCGAAGGTGTCGGTGACCTCGATGCTCTCGGTCACCGTCTCCTCCGAGGCGGCCTCGGGCCACGCCTCGTCCGGCGTCGGAGCCGCGGTGGTCGTGGTGGTGTCGTCGCCGGGTGCCGCGGTGGTCGTGG
>JAXHUH010000177.1:0-22962 GCA_034211175.1 Actinomycetota bacterium | reverse complement strand
CGGCCTCGGCGACCTCCTCCGGTGTCGCGGCCGGCTCGCCGTCCCCGGCGTCGGCCACGGAGGGATCGGGTCCGTCGGACGCCTCCGGTGCGGCCCCGTCGGGTTCGTCGTCGGCCGGTGGCCCACCCTCGCTCGCCGGCTCGACGTCGTCGGCAGTCTCGAGGACGGCCTCGTCGGCCGCGTCGTCGACCTCGGGGTCGGAGGCGTCGGCCCCGGCCTCCTCGACCGGGCCGTGATCGACCGGCGTGTCCTCGGGGGGTGCCTCGTCGACCGGCGGGGGGACGTCGGCGACGAGCTCGTCGAGCGACGGGGGGAGCAGCGTCTCGACGTCGGACGGCGCCCCGTCGGCCGCCTCCGCCGACGGCTCCGTGGGCGCGGTCGCCGGATCCCCGTCCGGCTCGTCGTCCGGGCCCTCGCCACCGTCCGCCGCGTCGACGGACTCCGAGGTAGGTGGCAAGCCGCACGGGATCGATCCCCCGAGCCACGGGTCACCGGCCTCCGTCCACGGTTCGCTGGCGGGCGCACTCGGCGCCGCCTTCCGGTCCGGGCTCGGCGACGCGGAGGTCGAGGACGACGCCTGCGCGGCGGTCCGGCCATGGGCGTCGAGGTCGATGACGTCGGACTCGTCGAACGCCCGGCTCGGCCACTCGTCGCCCGGGCCGGGCGCGGCACCGAACGTCGGGTCCACGGGTACGTCACCATCGAGTGGCAGGCCCTCACCGCCGACGGGGGCGGGAGGGTCGTCCTGTCCGGACGACCCACCGTCGGACGCGCCGCCCGAGGAGGACGCGGACGAGGAGCGCGACGACGAGGGCGGCTCGCCCCCACCCTGCGGTCGGGCGGAGGCCGACGCTACGCCGGAAGGGGCCGGATCGGGGTCGGGCTCGTCCCCGACCCCGGCGGTCGCCTCGTCGGGGTCGGCCGCCTCGGCCGTGGCCACGGCCTCGAACTGGTCGAACAGCTCCACGGCCACGGCCGGGCGCGCGGCGGCCGTCGCCGTCGGGGTCCCGGGGACGCGCAGGTTGTCGGGCGACGGCGGGGGCGGAGGGGGCGGAGGCGGGGGCCCGGCGATGGCACGGACCGGTCCCGCCGGTTCCTCGGACGACGGCGCCGGCGCCGGCGGCGGAGGAGGCGGGGGCGGCGGGACGAGGTCGATCACCTCGTCGGCGTCGGCCGCGTCCGCACCTGCGGCGACGGTGGCGGGCTCGGCCGCGTCGGCTGTCGGCCCGACCGACGACGGTGCGGTCGGTGCGGGGGCGGGCGGAGCGGGCGGCGGCAGCGCCGATGGACCGTCGGTGGACGGCGCGGCCGGCTCGGGCGCCGCGGGGGCCGCGAGCTCCTCGGGTGCCGCCGGCTCCACCAGCTCCACGTCGAGCTCGGCGCCGAGCAGCGCCTCGCGGTCCGCGCCGATCTCGTGGAGGTCGACCTTGCTCAGGATCTCGCCGAACGTCCGGCCGGTGATCGGCTCGTCGCGGCCGTCGGCCGCACCGTCCGCGTCACCCGCGCCCCGGTCGTCGCGCGCGCCGGAGGTGCGGAGCACGGTCGGCGCCATCAGGCCGTTCCAGAACCCGGCCGATGTCGGCGCCTCGGCCAGCGCGGCCAGGTCGTCCTCGCTCACCGGGCGTGCGGAGCGCACGGGCGACGTCCCCGTGCCCCGACCGAGCGCGCGACGGTCGTCGCTGCGGGCGGTGCGCCGCGCCCGGGCCTCGCTGGCCTCGAGATGGGCGAGCAGCCGCTCGGCCGCGCTCTGGGGCTCGGGGGCGCGCACCTCGAGCCGGTACTCCTCGCGCTGGCGGATGCCGAGCAGGCGGGGGTGGCGCACGAGCTGGGCCTTGACGATCTCGACGTCGGGGCCGTAGGCGTCGGACGCGGCGCGCAGGGCCGACTCCACCGATTCGCCGGTGACGACCCTGGTGTCCTCGGATGTGGCCGCTTCCGGCTCTCGTTCACTCAAGTCGGATCACCCCCCGTGACTCCACTTCGACATTCGAACGGAGTTCGCTGTAGGCGATCACCGGTAGGAGTGGCCGGGTGTGGACGACGAGGCGGCGGATCGTCGTGCGCAGCTGCGGGCTGCAGACGATCGCCACCTGGTGGCCCAGCTCCTCCTGCTCGGCAAGCGCCCTGTCGACGGCATTGATCAGCCGCTCGGTCAGCTCCGGCGGCGCCGCGAACTGCGGGCCGCCGTCGGTCTGGCGCATGTTCTCGAGGAGCTGCTGCTCGAGCGCGGGCTCGAAGGTCAGGACGCTCATCACGCCGTCCTTCGCGGCCGCCGCGCAGATCGCCGGCGCGAGGGCCTCGCGGGCGACGGCGAGGCGGTCCTCGGTGCGCATGGTCGGCGCGGCGCTGACCGCCTCGAGGATCGAGGCGAGGTCGCGGATCGACACGCCTTCGCGCAGCAGGCCGCGCAGGACCTCCTGCACCTCGGACAGCGGCAGGCGGTCGGTGCCGACATCACCGACGACGGTGGGCGACGTGTCCCGCAGGCTCTCGACCAGCTCGTGCACGACCTGGCGGCTGAGCAGGTCGGGGGCGTAGCGGCGGGCGATGTCGGACAGGTGGGTGATGATGACCGAGCCGCGGTCGACCACGGTGGCCCCCTGAAGCTCCAGGTGCTCGGCGAGGTCGGCCGGCACCCACGAGGCGGGCAGCCCGTAGACCGGCTCGGTCGTCGCCCGGCCGACGGTCACGGGCACCGCGCCGTCGGCGAGCACGAGCACGTGACCGGGTGGCGCCTCGCCGGAGCCGGCCTCGACGCCGTTGACCTGGATCACGTACGCCGCGGGCGGCAGCGTCAGGTTGTCGCGGGTGCGCACGAGCGGCACGACGAGCCCCAGCTCGCGGGCGAGCTGGCGCCGCAGGGCCCGCACCCGGTCGAGGAGGTTCCCCCCGCGGTCGGGGTCGACGAGGTCGAACAGGTCGGGCGACAGCTCGAGCTCGAGCGGCTCGACCCGCAGCTGCTCGCGCAGCACCTCGGACTCGTCGAGCTCGGGCTCGGGCTCGGCCGCCTCCAGCTCGAGCGGCGCCTCCTCGGCCGCGCTCCGCGCCCGCAGGGCGGAGACGGCCAGCGTCACGCCGATCACGAGGAACGGCACCCGGGGCAGGCCCGGCACGAACGACAGCACGGTCACGGCGGCGGCGCCGATGCCGAGGACCCGGGCGTTGCGCAGGAGCTGCATCCACAGGTCCCCGCCGAGGCCGCCGTCGCCGTCGGTCGAGACCCGGGTGACGATGATGCCCGACGCCACCGAGATCAGCAGGGCCGGCAGCTGGGAGACCAGGCCGTCGCCCACGGCGAGCAGGGCGAAGCGCTGGACGGACTCGCCGACACCGAGGCCGAACTGGAGCACACCGACGGCGATCCCGCCGATCAGGTTGATGGCCACGATCACGAGGCCGGCGATGGCGTCGCCCTTCACGAACTTCGAGGCACCGTCCATGGCGCCGTAGAAGTCGGCCTCCCGTGTGACCTCGAGCCGGCGCTGCCGGGCGACCGTGTCGGTGATGAGACCGGCGTTGAGGTCGGCGTCGATCGCCATCTGCTTGCCGGGCATGGCGTCGAGCACGAACCGGGCGCCGACCTCGGCGACGCGGCCCGCGCCGTTGGTGATCACCGCGAACTGGATCACGACCAGGATGAGGAACACGACCAGGCCGATGATCACGCTGCCCGCGACGACGAACATGCCGAACGCCTCGACGATCTTGCCGGCGAAGCCCTGTCCGAGGATCAGCCGGGTGGTCGACACGTTGAGCGCCAATCGGAACAGCGTCGTGACCAGCAGCAACGCCGGGAACACCGAGAACTCGAGCGGGTCCTTCACCGCCATCGAGGTGACGAGGATGAGGATGGCGAGCGAGATGTTGAACGCCAGGAGCAGGTCGACGAGTGCCGAGGGCAGCGGCACGACCATCACGGCGATGATCGAGACGATGCCGAACGGCACGCCGATCAGCGCCATGCGCGACCGGCTGGCGGCGACCGAGATCGGGGCGGCCATCAGCGTCTCCCGGCGACCGGGCGGCTCGCCCGGGAACGGGGACGGGTGCGGTAGATCTCGGCGAGCAGCTCCGCCACCACCATGTACAGCTCGACCGGGATGGCGTCGCCGATCTCGACGGTCTTGTACAGGGTGCGGGCCAGCCCGACGTCCTCACGGATGGGCACGCCGTGGCGCTCGGCCTCCTCGCGGATCCGCTGGGCGATGACCCCGGCGCCCTTGGCGACGACGACGGGAGCGTGGTCGTCGGCCCGGTAGCGGAGGGCGACGGCGAGGTGGGTCGGGTTGGTGACGACGACGTCGGCGCCGCCGACCTCGGCGATCATCCGCATGCGGGACATGGCCCGCTGACGACGGCGGATCTCGCCCTTGATGGTCGGGTTGCCCTCGCTCTGCTTGTGCTCCTCCCGCACCTCGGTGCGGGTCATGCGGAGCTCCTTGGTGTAGCGACGACGGGCCACCACTCCATCGACGGCAGCCAGGACCACCGACATGACCACGAGTCCGATCAGGAGCTGCAGGAGCCCGTCGAGGGCGACGGCGATCGCGTCGTCGAGACCGAGCGGGCGGGCCATCCGCTCGACGACGCGGACGATGATGTACCAGGACAGCGCGGCGGTGATGATCAGCTTGAGGAACGTGCGGCCGGCCTCGGAGAACGACCGCTTCGAGACGATGCGCTTGATCCCCTGCTTGAAGCTGAGGTTGGAGGCCTTGGGCTTGAGCTTCTCGCGGGACACGTGGAGCCCACCGATGAGGATGCGCCCGGCGAGCCCGGCGAAGCCGACCGCGGCGACGAGGGGGACGAGGGCCACGATGCCCTGGCGCAGGCCGGTCGTCGCGGCGCGCAGCGCGAGCACGCTGTCGCCGCTGGCGGCCGCGTCGGCCGAGCGCTCCCAGGTGTCGAAGATGGTGTCGATGGCGGCGGGCGCGACGACCCGGCCGACGAGCACCACGGCGAGCAGCCCGGCGGCCTGGGGGACGTCGGCCGACTGGGCGATCTGGCCCTTGCGGATGGCGTCGCGTCGCCGCCGTGCGGTTGGTTGTTCGGTCTTCTCCTCACCGGCCACGTGTCACCTCCCGCCGATGGCCGACCCGGACCCCGCGATGGCGGCGGGCTCCGGTGGGCAGTGCGGACGGTGGCCGCCCGGGCGCACGGCTGTCACTGCATGAGGAAGGAGGTGAGCAGCACCCGGACCACGGGTTGGGGGTCCTCGGCCTCGTAGGCGGCGCGCACGAGCTCGCCCAGCTCCTCCTTCACCATCTCCTTGGCGCCGGGCTCGCGCAGCTCCGCGTAGGTCTTGTCGGAGAAGTAGCCGATGGCGATGTCGCTGGCGATGGCCAGCTTCGACTCGAACAGCACGGGGTCGATCCCCTCGGCGAGCACGAGCGCGAGGTTGACCCGCAGGTAGCGGGTCGGGTCGTCGTCGGCCAGGTTGAGGACGAGCTCGGGCAGCGCCACGACCTCGCCCTCGACCGGCATCGTCGTGGTGACGATGATCGTCTGCGGCGTGGTCGGCTGCATGGTCGGCGCAGGCGGGGCGAGGAGGAAGCGGTAGATCAGCGCACCGACCAGGACGAGGCCGACGCTGATGAGGATCTGGACCTTGGAGCCGCCGCCGCCCCCCTTGCCGCCTTCCTCCTCCTCACTCTCGTCGGTCTTCTCTTTCTCTTTCTTCGCCATCGTTCTCCTCGTTGTGACCTGCGGCACCGCCACAGCGGCTACGTCACGAACCTCTCCCCATTCGTCGGCGCGTCGCGGTGCCGCCTCCATCCCCCGAGTGGTGAGGTGGAGGGGAGGCGGTGGTCACGCTCAGATGTCGGGGGCCTGCTCGGTCTCACCGATGAGGACCACGAGCTCGACCCTGCGGTTGCGTTGGCGGCCGTCGGGCGTCGTGTTGGTGGCCCGGGGCCTGGTGTCGGCGTACCCGGCGGCGTTCATGCGCACCGCGGGCACGCCGGTCGCCTCGTTCAGGTAGCGGAGGACGCCCGTGGCCCGGGCCGTCGAGAGCTCCCAGTTCGTCGGCCAGCGGGCGCCACTCGTGGGGACGTTGTCGGTGTGGCCCTCCACCGCGATCGGGTTGTCGATCTGGGTGAGCAGCGGCGCGAGCGCGTTGAGCACAGTGGCCCCGTCGGCGTGGAGCGCTGCGTCGCCCGAGCTGAACAGGACGCGGTCCTCCAGGTAGATGACGACCCCGCGGGGATCGCGCTGGACCTCGGCGTAGTTGGTGGCACCGATGGCGTCGAGGCGGCCGGTGATGTCCTCGGTGAGCCGGTCGATCTCGCCGGTCTCGTCCGCGGTCACCTCACCGGTGAGGGGCTGCTCGTCCTCGTCGTCGACGACGGCCTCGCCCTGCTCCTCCCCGCTGTTCGCGTCCTCGTCGACGACGTCCTCGGGTGTCTCCCCGTCGGGCCGCTCGGGCACGACCTCGGGCTCGATCTCGTCGCCCTCGCTGGCCTGCTCGCCCTCGGTGTCGGAGTCGCCGCCGCCGTCGGGCTGCTGCACGATCTGGGAGACGAGCTCCTCGCCGAGCAGCAGGATGCCGTCGCCGGTGTCGACGTGGGCATCGCTGGCACCGAACGACTCGGCCAGGCCCGCCTTGAACTGGAGGAACTTCTCCGTCTCGATGCTCGAGAACGCGAACAGCATCACGAAGAACGCGAGCAGCAGCGTCATGGCGTCGGCGTAGCTGTCGAGCCACGCCTTGTTCGGGCCCTCCTCCCCGCCTCCCGAGTCCTTCTTCTTAGGCACTCTTCTTGTCCTCGAGCGCACCGCGCTCGGACGGGGCGAGGTAGGTCGAGAGCTTGTCGGACAGCGCGCGCGGGTTGGTGCCGGCCTGGATCGAGAGGATGCCCTCGATGATCATCAGCCGGAACGCGACCTCGAGCTCGGAGGCCCGCTTGAGCTTGCCCGCGATCGGCAGGCAGATGTAGTTGGCGATGAAGACGCCCCACAGGGTCGTGGTGAACGCGACCGCCATCGCCGGGCCGAGGGTCGAGGGGTCCTCGAGCTTGCCGAGCATGTCGATCAGACCGCACACGGTGCCGGCCACGCCGAACGCCGGGCCGTAGCCCGCGGCGGCGACGAACGTGCCCGCGCCCTGCTTGTGGCGGGCCTGCAGGGAGTCGACCTCGGTCTCGAGGATCTCCCGCACGACCTCGGGGTCGGTGCCGTCGACGGCGAGCTGCAGGCCGCGCCGGACGAAGTCGTCCTCGACGTCGTTCACCGAGCTCTCGAGCGCCAGCAGGCCCTCGCGGCGGGCCGTGTCGGCGAAGCCGAGGAGCTGCTTGACCGCCTCGGTCGCGTCGTTGCCCTTCCCGCCGAGGAAGGCGCGCAGGGCGGCCTTGAACCCGCCGACGGCGTCCTTGATCGTGCCGCCGGCCATCGTGGCCCCGATGGTCCCGCCGACGACGATCACGATCGACGGGATGTCGAGGAACACGCCGACGGGGTTGATGCCCGACATGGTCAGGCCGAGGAAGGTGCTCGCCAGGATGATGACCATCCCGACGAGGGTCATCGGATCCACGGATCATCCCCCTCTCCGCCGAGGGCGGCGTCGTTGGCCGCCGCCGGCGCGGGTTCCGCTGCGCCGGCGGGCGCCGGCTCGGGCGGGGCTGCGGCCGGTGCCGGCGCACCGAGGTGCTCGACGGCCGACAGGTCGGCGATGTTCGACGGTGCCGGCTGCCCGCCGACGACCCGTGGCGGGTCGTAGCCGCGCCGTGTGCCCATCTCCAGCACGCGGGCGCGGAACGCCTGCACCTGGTCGACGAGCTCGTCGACCGACTCCTGCACGATGTAGCGGTTGCCGTTGACCAGGTGCAGCACGGTGTCGGGCGTGGCCTCGACGGTCTCGATCAGGTCGGCGTTGACGACCACGTTCGAACCATCGAGGCGGGTGAGTCGGATCATGGCGGTGGCTCCCGGGAGCTGGGGCGGCGCGCGAGGTCAGCGCTTGAGGTTGACGAGCTCCTGGATCAGCTCGTCGGAGGTGGTGATGACCCGCGAGTTCGCCTGGAAGCCGCGCTGGGCCACGATCAGGTCGGTGAACTCGCGTGCGAGGTCGACGTTCGACATCTCGAGCGTGCCGGCCGAGATCGTGCCCCTGCCGCCATCGCCGGGGAGGCCGATGTTGGGCGGCCCGGCGTCGGGGTTGGCCTGGAACCGGTTCTCGCCGGCCTTGAGCAGGGTCGACGGGTTGTCGAACGTGGCGAGGGCGATGGCGGCCAGGTTGCGGGACTGGCCGTTGTCGTAGACGCCGATGATGAAGCCCTCGTCGCTGAACCGGAACGCCTGGAGCGTGCCGGGCAGGACACCGTCCTGGTCGTCGACCCGGTAGGTGGTCTCGGTACCGAACTGGGTGAGCTCACCGTTCGTGTGGCTGAGCTCGATCGTGTAGGTCTGGCCGGGATCGCCCGGGATCTGCGCGGTGATGTCGGTGGGCCCGGTGAGTGCACCGAGGGCGTCGAAGGTGACGGCCTGGGGACCGCCGGAGAGCGAGTTGCCGTCCTCGTCGAAGGTGTCGACGGTCCAGTTGCCGTCGCTGACCTTGGTGAACTCGACGGTGATGCGGTGCTGCGCACCGAGCTGGTCGACGACCTCGATGCCGGAGACGATCGTCTCGCCGTCCTCCTCGCCCACCGAGAGGTTGCCGTCGAGGGTGACCGTCTGGGTCGGTTCCGGCGGGATCGTCCCCGCCTGGATGAGCTGGACGTCGCTCGGCGGGACGTTGGTCTCGACGTCCTCGCCGGGCTGGCCGCTCCAGCCCTGGATGTTGCCGCCCTGGGCATCGATGAGGAAACCGTCGCGATCGAACGCGAGCGACCCGAGGCGGGTGTAGAGGATGCCCTCGGGTGCCCGGGTGATGAGGAAGCCGTTGCCCTCGATGGCGATGTCGAGCGACCGTTCCGTCAGCTGCGACGCGCCCTGGGTGAACACGAGGCTGGTCGAGTCGATGCGAACGCCGAGACCGACCTGCAGCGGGGTGAGGGCGGTGGCGCCGCCGGTGCCCTCGAGCTGCTGGGAGAGCACGTCGGTGAACCGCACGCGACTCGCCTTGAACCCGGGGGTGTTGACGTTGGCGATGTTGTTCGCCGTCACGTCGATCATGAACTGGTGCGTACGCAGGCCGGAGACGCCGGCGTACATCGAGCGCATCATGAGAGGGTCTGCTCCTGGGAGTCGCGGGTCGCGGACGCGCCGGCGGTGCCGGTCGGGTCGTCGGGTTCGTTCTGCTCGACGTCCGGCGTCGTCGGTGCGGGGACGATGAGCTCGCCGCCGGCGACGGCACCGCCGGCGGGGTCGCCGATGGTCAGGTCGCCGATCGAGGGCCCGGAGGCTCCGGCCGCCTCGGTGCCGGTACCGGGTGGGGTGGTGCCCGGGCTCGCGGTCCCGGTCGGGTCGTTGGTCGCATCGGTCGGCGGGGTGGGGGCGACGCCCTCGCCGATGGTCTCGACGTAGTCGAGGGGCACGCGGGCACCGTCGACCACGAGGAACGGCTGGCCCTGGTCGTAGTGGACGCCGTCGACACGACCGTCGACCGGGTTGCCGAACTCGTCGACGCCGAGCGCCTGCTTGCCGATCATCGAGTTGGAGAGGATGACCCGCTGGTACGCGACGGCCTGGTTCTGCGCCTCGAGCACCGACTGGAGTCGCTCGACCGTGGCGAACTGCGCCGCCTGGTTGAGGAACTCCTGGCCGTCCATCGGCTGCAGCGGGTTCTGGTAGCGCATCTGCGCGACGAGCAGCTCGAGGAACGTGTCCTGGTCGATCCCGCCGAACGAGCCGGCGTCGCGGGACGCCCGGCTCCGCACCTCGGGGTCGACGTTGACCCGCGCCTCGGCGGCCTGCTGGGTCACGGTCGGGCCCGGTGTCCGTTGGATGCCGACGTCGCTCATCGGGTCACCTCCTCGTCATGGCTTCGGCACCGGTCGGGTCCGGGCACCGCTGGTCTGGACGGCGGGTGGGTCACAGCCGCAGCTCCCCGTCGCCGGCGCCGGGCGCATCGGGCTGGAGCACCTCGAAGGAGGGTGCGTCGTCGTCGGCCGCGTGGTCGGTGCCCGGGCCGTCCTCGTCGGAGGAGCGGTCCCGCTGCTGCTGGGAGACGTCGAAGCCGGTCAAGTCGAACCCGTTCTCGGAGAGCATGCGGACGATGTCGGGGCGGCGGTCGCTGATCGCCTCCGCGGCGCGCCCGTGATCCGCCCTCACCATCAGTTCGACGCGATCGCCGTCGACCTGTATCTCGATGTGCAGCGGCCCCAGGTCGGGCGGATCGACGCGGATCTCGAGGCGCGTCGTGCCCGATCCGCGAGCGGCCCGGATGGTGGCATCGGCGACGATGTCGGGGATGCGCTGGTGGGCGATCGGGCCGTGGCGCTCGACCGGTGCGGGGCCCGTGCTCGACATCGTCGGTGCGGTCCGGCCGGTGTCGGCCACCCCGGCGGAGGCGTCGGCCCGGGCCACACCACGAGCACCGGCGTCCTCGCCCTGGCTCGACGTCCGGGCCACGGGCGTGGCGTCGGGACGCACGGTCCCGACCTGCCGATCGCCGTCCCGTCGGTCACGGGCGCGCTCGTCACCGTCGCCCTCACCGTTCGCGTCTCGTGAGCCGTCGGCCCGGCCCACGAGGGGCGCGTCACCGTCGCCGGTCGGCTCGGTCGCCGCCTCGACGCCCTCGGCGTCGCCGCCCTCGGCCGGCTCGACGGCCCCGTCCGCGGCCCCGGCCGCATCGGCGGCATCGGCGGCATCGGCGGCATCGGCCACGCGGTCGCCTGCCGCGACGGCCTCGAGCCGGTCGCCGAGGTCCTCGCCCGGCCGGAGCCCGTCGGCGTCGGACCCCGCCGGTTCGACCGGCGGCAGCGGGTCGGCATCGCCGTCGGCCGTGACGGCCCCGGCGACGTCGCCCTCGGCCGTCTCACCGTCGCTGACGACCGTGGCGGCGTCCTCGCCCGACGAGGCGGCGAGCTCCTCGAGCTCGGCGACGAGCTCGGCCATCGAGGTGCGCTCGGTGTCCCCGGCCCCGGCGGCGTCGGCCGCAGCCGTCGCCGTGTCGAGGCGGGCCGCGAGGGCGGCGGCAGCGTCCGGGTCGAGGTCGCCGTCGGCAACGATGCCGCGCAGCGCGGCGACCGCCGCCTCTCCACCGTCGGCCCCACCGGCCCCGTCGGCCGTTGCGGCGCCACCCTCGGCGGGCAGCTGCACGAGACCGACGAGCCGGGGCCACAACATGGCGGCGAGGCCGGCGGCCGCCGTCTCCCCTGCCGCACCGTCGCCGTCGCCTCCCTCGCCGTCCGCACCGTCGCCGTCGACCTCGCCGGTGCCGTCGAGGACCGCGCCGGGCGCGACGAGGCGGACCACACCGCCGATCGGGCGCTCGCCGGCGTCGGCCCCGTCACCGCGGCCGGCGAGCGCGCCGGCGAGCAACGAGCCGAAGGCCGTGCCGTCGCCGTCGGAACCCCCGTCGGCGCTACCGCCGTCACCGGCGGGCATGCCGACCGCCCCGAGGAAGTCGGCTCCCATGGGCCCGATCATCGTGTGCCTCCCAACTGCTGCGCGCGTTCGATCACGCGCCGGACGTACGCCTGGGTCTCGGCGTAGGGCGGGATGCCGCCGTGACGCTGCACGGCACCGGGGCCGGCGTTGTAGGCGGCAAGCGCCAGGTCGACGCGGCCGAACCGGTCGAGCTGCTGGCGCAGGTAGCGGGCACCGCCCCGGGCATTGTCGGCCGGGTCGGTGGGGTCGACGCCCAGCGACGCCGCGGTCGCGGGCATGAGCTGCAACAGCCCGGTGGCGCCCGCCCGCGACACCGCGCCGGCGTCGAAGCCCGACTCGGTCCACGCGACCGCCCGCAGGAGCGCCGGGTCGAGGCCCTCCGCTGCCGCCGCGGCGTCGATCAGGCCGACGTAGCGGCGGGCGGCGTCGGGCAGGGGCCCGAGGTCGCCCGTCGTCGGGAGCGCGACACCGGAGGTGTACCCCGCGGGTGTGGCCGTCGCCGGCCCGGACGTTCCCGGCAGCCGCGCCACCCCGCCGCCGAAGGCCGCCGGGCCGGGCACGGCGGCGCCGGTGATGGTCGAGACCAGCTGGCGGCGCGACGCGGCGGCGTCGAGCACGTCCGCGAACGAGATCGACCCGGCCGCCGGCGCGAGCATCCCCGACGAACCACCGCTGCCGCCCGCGGTCGTGGGCGCGGAGGTGGCGGCGCGGGTCGGGGTCGAGGCGACCGATCCGACCGCGGCGGGGCCCAGCGATGCGTGGGCATTGCGGATCTCGGCGATGCGGGACAGCACCCCGTCGAGGCTCATCGGCGCCGGTTCCTCGCGTGGCTGAGCACCGCGAGCTCGTCCAGCGTGCGCTGGGCGGCCCGGCCGGCGGCGATGGCGCCGAACGCGGCGTGGCGCTGGGACAGGTTGTCGGCGGAGCGCCGATCGCGGGCCGCGGCGATCCAGTGCTCGCGGGCGGCCTCGACCTCGGCTGCGCTGACCTCGGCGTCGGCGGCGGCGTCCCGTCCCCGCTCGGCGACCAGCCGCAGCCGCTCGCGCCGGGCGACGAACGCCGACATCGACGAGGTCTCGCCCTCGCCGAGGTCCTCGGACGCCAGCGACGCGTCGAGCTCGTCGGCCCGGTCCCGCCGCTCGGCGAGCTCGCGCTCCTTGTTCGCCACCTCGGCCTGGGCCTGCTTCTCACGCAGGTCGGCGAGGCGGAGGACGCTGGCCAGCTTGCGAACGTTCCTCATCGGAGGACCTCCTCGAGCACGTTCCATGACTGCGACATCGGCACGACCTCGTGGACCCCCTGGCGCAGGAACTGGTCGATGGCCGTCCGCTTGAGCAGCGCCTCGTCGAGCTCGTGGTTGGTGCCGGCGACGTACGCGCCGATCTCCACGAGGTCGCGGCTCTCCTCGACCGCCGCCAGGAGGCGGCGGGTGTGGACGGCCAGCTGCTGCTGGGCCGGGGTCCAGAGCTTGCCGGCGAGTCGGCTCACGCTCTGTGTGACGTCGATGGTCGGGTAGTGGCCCGCGGTGGCGAGCCGTCGCGACAGCACGATGTGGCCGTCGAGGATCGAGCGGGCGTGGTCGGTGATCGGCTCGGTCAGGTCGTCGCCCTCGACCAGCACCGTGTAGAGGCCGGTGATCGTTCCCCGCTCGCGGGGGCCGGCCCGTTCGAGCAGCCGGGCGATCGCGCCGAAGGTCGACGGCGGGTAACCCCGGGTGGTCGGCGGCTCGCCGGCGGCGAGGCCGATCTCCCGCTGGGCCATGGCGAAGCGGGTCAGCGAGTCCATGAGCAGCAGGACGCTCTCGCCGCGGTCCGCGTGCCACTCGGCGATGCGGGTGGCGGTCAGCGCGGCCCGCAGGCGCAGCAGCGGCGGCTCGTCCGCGGTGGCGACGACGACGGTGGCCCGCTCACGGCCGCCGGGGCCGAGGTCGTCCTCGAGGAACTCCCGCACCTCCCGGCCGCGCTCGCCGACGAGGGCGACGACGACCGCGTCGGCGTCGGTGCCGCGAGCGAGCATGCCGAGCAACGTCGACTTGCCGACACCGGAGCCGGCCATGATCCCGACGCGCTGGCCGCGGCCACACGTCAGGAGCGTGTCGACCGCCCGGACACCGAGCTGGAGCGGCTCGGAGATGCGGCCCCGGGCCATCGCCGGCACCGGCGCGGACTCGACGTCGACCGACTCGACCGCACCCTTGATCGGCCCCGCACCGTCGGCGGGGCGTCCGAGCGCGTCGAGCACCCGGCCGACGATGCCGTCACCGAGGGGGACCCGCAGGTGGGCGCCGGTCGACTCGACGTCGCGCCCCGGGCCGAGCCCGACCGGCGACGCGAACGGCATCAGACGCACGTCGTCGTCGTCGACGGCGATGACCTCGGCGGGGATGCGGCCGTCGTCGCCGAGGATCCACACCAGCTCGCCGAGATGCGACGACAGCCCGCTGGCGTGGACCTCGAGCCCGACGACGCGCCGGACCCGGCCGCGCCGGGTGTAGGGCCGGTGCTCGGCCAGCCGATCGGCGATGGTCGACATCACGGCGCCATCACGTCCCCGCCGCGCTCGCCGGTCTCGCCCGGCTCGCGCCCGAGCAGCGCGAGATGGGCCCGTCGCACGGCCTCGGAGATGGTGGCGTCGACGACGCCGTCGGGGGTCATGAGCCGGACCTCACCGGGCCCGAGGTCGCCGGCGACGACGTCGACCCGGCCCTGGAGCGCCTCCCGCAGCGCGTCGGCCACGTCCGCGCCGACCTCGAGGCGCACCAGCGGGTCGTCGCCGAGCGCCTCCAGCGCGATGGACTCGATGCGCCGGCGCATCAGCTGCGGGTCGGCGGCGAGGGACTCGGTCGCCATCCACGAGCCGATGTCGATCGACGCGGCGACGAGCTCGTCGGTGCGGGCCTCGACCGCCGCGACGATGGATCGCTCGAGCTGCGCCGCGGCGGCGTCGACCCGGGAGGCGAGCTGACGGAAGGCCCCCGCGGTGGCGTCGTCCGCGGTCAGTCCGGCCTCGAAGCCCTCCCGATAGATCGCCTGGTCGCGCAGCTCCTGCTCGTCGATCGTCGGGGGGACCCGGTAGTCGACGGTCGAGGCGCGGACGATGCGCCGCCCGGCGCTCACGGCGACCTCACTCGTCGTCATCGTCGTCACCCCCGGCGCGGGCGATCTCGATCACGCCCTCCTGCTCGAGGCGGCGCACGGTGGCCACGATCCGCTTGCGGGCCTCCTTGACCGCGGCCGGCTTCTGCGTGGGCAGGAACTCCATCTCCTCGAGCAGGTTGTTCCGGGCGCGCTCGGAGACGTTGGCCAGCATCCGGTCACGCACGAGCTCACCGGCGTCCTTGAGCGCGACGGCGAGGTCGCCGGTGTCGACGGTCCGCAGGGTCTGCTGGATCGCCTTGTCGGTGAGCTTGGCGATGTCGTCGAAGACGAACAGCTCCTCGCGTATCTGCTCGGCGAGGCGGGCGTCCTGGGCCTCGATGGCGGCGAGGACGTCGCGCTCGATCCGCCGGGGCGACGACTGGAGCATGCTGACGAGCGTCGCCCGGCCCTCGAGCTTGGTCATCGGCCGCGAGGTGAGCATCTCGACCCGCTCGCGCAGCTCGGTGTCGAGCTCGGAGATGACGTCGTCGGGGACCTGTTCGAGCGTGGCGACCCGCAGGGCGACGTCGGCCCGGAACGCCTCCGGCAGCTGCTTGGCGATCGCCGCGGCCTCCGAGGGCTCGAGGTGGGCCAGCGCCACCGCCACCGTGCCGGCGGACTCGCCGGACAGCAGCGTGGCGACGACCTTCGGCTCCATCGACCCGAGGTAGCGGAACGGCTGGGCGACCTCGGGGTCGATGCGCCGGAGGATCTCGTCGGCCCGCTCGGCGCCGAGCAGGCGGGTGAGCAGGTCGCGGGCGTAGGACTTGCCGCCCTCGGCCATGAGCCGGCGGGCGACGATCTCCTGGCCGAAGTCGTCGAGCGCGGCCTTGACCTCGTCGGGCGACAGCCGCTCGACCTGGGCGGTCTCGGCGACGAGCTGCTCGACGACCGGCGCCGGGAACCGTTGGAGGAGCTTGGCCGCGCGCTCGGGCCCGAGTGCGACCAGCACCGTCGCCAGGCGACGGCGCTGCTCGGGGTTCGGGGCGAGCTCGAGCGTGCCGGAGGTGTCGCTCACGTCTCCCTCCGGTCAGCGACCCAGCTGCGCAGGAGCACCGCCACCTCGTCGGGCTGGCGGTCGATGAGGTCGAGGACCTCGCGCGCCGGGTCGAGGGTGAGGCGGTCCTCCGGCGGTTCGAGCTCGTCGGCGTCCTCGTCGTCGTCGCCCGCGGCCCGCAGCTCGCCGGCGTCGATCTCGACGACCGTCGGCTTGAGGGCCCGCATGCCCCGCCAGACCATGAACGCCACGAGCAGCAGCACGAGGGTGCCGATGGCGGTCGGGGCGTAGGTGCCGACCATGTCGAGCGGGTTCGCCGCGTCCTCGGCCGGGATCTCGTCCTCGGCGGCGGCGTCGTCCTCCGCGGCGACCTCGAACGGCAACAGGTCGACGACGACCTGGTCACCGCGGGCCGGGTCGATGCCGGCGGCCGCGGCGACGAGGGCGTTGACCTGGGCCGGGTCGGGCGCGGGGTCGAGGGCCTCGTCGAGCACCACCGCGACCGACAGTCGCTCGAGGCGTCCGGGGGCCTGGCGCGACGTGCGCACGACCTGGTCGATGGCGTACTCGGAGATCTGCTCGCCCCGGGTGTACTCGGACTCCTGGACCGCGCCGTCGCCGGTGACCTCGCCGGTCACGCCGAGCACGCCCTCGGGCGGGGTGCCGGTGCCGTTGAACGTCTCGTCGGTGAGCTGCTCGCGCACCGCGACCTGGCTGTCGGGGTCGTAGGTGGTCGACTCCTCGGTGGCCTCGTCGAAGTTGAGCTGGGCCGACACCCGCACGACGCTGTGGTCGGGGCCGAGGACCGACGCCAGCATCGTCTCGACCTGCGTCTCGAGCGCGGTCTCGTACAGCTGGGTCATCTCGACGGCGTCGGCCGAGCCGGTGCTGCCACCCGCGCCGCCGGTGAGCACCCGCCCGTCGGTGTCGGACACGGTCACGTTCTCGGGCACCAGCCCGGGCACCGCGGACGCGACGATGCTGACGACCGACGCGACGGTGTCGTCGTCGAGCTGCGACGGCGTGGTCAGCACGACCGAGGCGGTGACGTTCTCCTCGTCCTCGACGAAGAGCTGGTCCTCGGGGATGGCGAGGTGGACCGACGCCTCGTCGATGCCCTCGATGTCGATGAGCGTGCGGGTCAGCTCGCCCTCCAGCGCGCGCTGGAGGTCGACCCGCTGCTTGAACTCCGAGGTGGTGAAGCCCTCGTCGTCGAGCAGCTCGTAACCGACGACCTCGGTGCCGTCGACGGTGGCGGTGGCGAGCAGGAGCCGGGCGTCCTGGGCCTCCTCGGCCCGCACGAACACCTGGCCGTCCCCCTCGACGCGGGTGGTGAGGCCCTCGGCCTCGAGCTCGTCGACGACGTTGGCGGTCTCCGACAGGCTGCGGGTCGTGGCGACCAGCGTCCAGCTCGGTTCGGTGATCCAGCGCAGCGCGGCGACGACGCCGACCGCGGCGACGACCCCCAGGAGTCCGATGATGACGATCTGCTGAGGGCTGAAGGATCCGGCCGCCCGAGCCGCCCGGTCCCTGAGGGCGGCGGCGTCGAGTGCCATCAGATCTGCATCCTCATGATCTCTTGGAAGGCCTCGAGCGCCTGGTTGCGCACGGCGGCGGTCAGCTCGACCGACAGGCGCGCCTTGGACGCGGCGGTGGTGAAGTCGTGGATGTCGGTGATCTCACCGGTCGCCAGGTCCTGCGCCGCCTGGTCGGCGTCGATGAGCGACGCCTCGACCGACGACAGGAGGTTGCCGAAGTCGACCGCCGGGATGCGCGACGGGCCGTCGGGCGCGGCACCGTCGGCCGCGCTGAGGATGGCGTTGACCCCCGCCGTGGGTGAGATGGCCCCGACCGGCAGGCTCATCGGGTGCCGATCTGCAGCGCCGCCCGGTAGACGTTCTGCGCCCGGTCGACCGTCACCATGTTCGCCTGGTAGGTGCGCTGGGCGAGGAGCATGTTGGTCATCTCCTCACCGAGGTCGACGACCGGCCGGAGGATGTAGCCCTCCTCGTCGGCGAGGGGGTTCCCGGGGTCGTAGGCCATGGCCGGCTCACCGGCCTTCGAGGCGATCCGCACGACACCCGCCCCGCGGCCCCCGTCGTCGCGGTAGGCGCGGGCGATCACGAGCCGGGCCCGGAACGGCTCCTCGTCGGCCGACTTGATCGTGTTGAGGTTGGCGATGTTGTCGGAGATGGCGTCGAGCCAGACGCGGGAGACCGTCGCCCCGCTCGCCGCCGTGTCCATCGCGCCGAAGATCGCCATCAGCGACCCATCCGGATCGCGGTGTTGAGCACCCCGAACTTGAACGACATCGCCTCGACCAGCGACTCGTAGTGGAGCCCGGACTGGATCTGGACCATCGTCTCCTGCTCGAGCGACACGTTGTTGCCGTCGAGGCGGATCGGGGTCTCGGCGATGGTGGTGGAGGGCTCGGGCTCGGTGTGCCACCCCTCGTCGATGGCCTCGGCGAGCTGGCCCTCGAAGTGGAGACGCTTGGCCAGGAAGCCGGGGGTGGAGACGTTGGCGATGTTGTGGGCCGTGACGCGCTGGCGCTCGGACTCGAAGTCGAGCGCCCGCTCGACGCTGCGGATGGTCAAGCCGTCGAACAGTGACATTTCCCGTCGGTCCTCTCGAGGAGAATCGTGACCCGGAGGTCGGTTGCGCCCCGCCCGAGCGCATCGGGCGGAGCGGCGACGAACTCCTATCGACTCCGGATCGACGGGCCTTGACCGCCCGATTTCGAGGGGAGATTCAGGGGAGGCGCGACGGGACGGCACTCCCCTGAACGGGTTCCCGATGATGATGAGAGGCCGGGCGGCGTGGCTAGCCGCGTCGACGCACGCGTGCCCGGGACCGGTCGCGCATGGCGGTCGCGGCCTGGTTGACCTCCTGCATGCGGGACAGCAGCGCCTGGGCCCGCATCCGCTCGAGGGGCGTGGGCGGGGTGTCGGGCAGGGCGATCGGCGCCGTCTCCGGCAGGCCGCCCCGGCCCTCGACGAACGCCTCCTGCCGGCGGAGCTGCTCGTCGAGCGCGTCGAGGGTGGCTTCCCAGGCCGTCGGAGCGCTCATCGTCGACCTCAGTCGGTGTTGACCGACACCTCGCCGATCACGGCCTCGGCCCAGGCGTCACGAATCGGGCGGAGGAGTGCGATGCACTCGGCGAGGAGCTCCCGGTCGCCCCGGATCTTGGCCCACACCAGTTGCTCGCCGATGTAGTGGTAGATGGCGTCGAGGTTGCGGGCGATGTCGCCGACCTCGAGATCGAGGCAGCACCGCAGCTCGGACACGATGTCCTGCGCCTTGCGGAGGTCCGCCGACGCGGACGCACGATCGCCCCGTGCCAACGCCACATCGGCGGTGGCCATGCTGCGCAGCGCGACCTCGTACAGACGGCCGATCAGCTGGGCGGGGGTGGCCGTCTCGACGCGCGCACGGGCGTAGGCCTGGGTTGCGGCGTACTGCATGGTCTGGGTCACCTCAGAGGTTGGCGATCGATTGCTGGAGCTGCGACATCTGGGCGTTCATCTGCTGGAGCATCGTCTCGAGCCCGGCGAACTGGCGGCGGAGGCGGGTCTCGACGAGGTCCATCCGCTCCTCGTAGCGGGCGATGTCGCCGCCGATGCGGCGGATCTCGTTGTCGGCACCGTCGACCGCCGCGTCGACCAGCCCGTTGGTCCCGGTCAGGGCATCGACGGTGTCGACGAGCTCCCCGATCACGCCGGCCTCGCCGGCGCCGTCGCCCGCCAGGAGCCGGCGGACGCCGTCGGGGTCGGCGGCGAGCGCCTCCCGCAGCTCGTCCTCCTTGAACAGGAACGTGCCGTCCTGCTGGACCTCGATGCCGACCTGGCCGAGCACGGCGTAGTCCCCGCCCGGTACGGCGTGGCTGAGCGCGGTGCGAAGCTGCGACGTGAGAGTGAACGCCCGGGAGTCGCCGGAGAGCGCCCCTTTCGTGCCGGCCTCCGGGTCCGACGAGCGCGCCTTGTTCGTGGTGTTGAGCACGTCGTTGAGGGCGTCGACCATCGCCCCGACGTCCTCGACGAGGCTGTCGACGTCGTTCGAGACGTTGACCGTGACCGTGGTGCCGGGGTCGGCCTTGCGGAGGTCGATCGTCACGCCCGGGAGCAGGTCCTCGACCCGGTTCGACGAGCGCGTGATCTGGAACCCGTTGCCGAGGTCGAGGACCGCGTCGGTGGCGGCACGCAGCTCCTCGACGTTGCCGCCCGAGAGCGCGGCCAGGTCGCTGTTGATCTCGATCGCGTTCGCCGAGCCGGCGCCGTCGGCGCTGAGGAAGATGCGCGACGGGTCGGTGCCGCCGACGTTCAGCACGCTGGCGCTGGCCCCGATGCCGGTGGCGTCGATGTCGGTGGCCAGCTGGGAGACCGTGGTGGTGCCGTCGGTCTCGACGACGGCGACGCTGGCCGAGCCCACGGTCAGGCCGGTGGCGGCGTCGAAGCTCACCGTGCCGCCCTGCGAGTCCGTGAGCGTGATCGCCCCGGTCGAGGCGACGGTCTGCTCCACCCCGTCGTAGGTCACGGTGGCGGTCCCGCCGCTGACCTCGCTGACGGTCAGCGCGTACGTGCCGGCCGCGGCGCCGGAGGCGTCGAGGTTCTCGGCACCGAGACCGGCGAGCCCGGTCGCGAGCTCGACCCGGCCGGCGCCCACGAGGCTGGTGGCGCTCGCGAACCCGCCCGACAGGAGCTGGTGGGACGCCGCGAGGGACTCGACGCTGAACTGGAACGAACCGCTCGACGCGCCGGGGGCGGCCGTCGCGGTGGCCAGCTCCTCGGCCGACGAGGTCGCCGCCATGGCCCCGAGCCGGCCGCCGGCCGTGAGGTCGCTGGCCAACGTCCGCAGCGACGAGAGCTTGGCGTCGAGGTCGTTCCAGACCGACTTGCGGCTCTCGATCGTCGTCTGCCGGGACTCGAGGCGCGTGATGGGCATGCGCTCGACGCGCATCAGCTGGTTGATGATCGACGTGGTGTCGAGGCCGCTCGAGAGGCCGTCGATCGAGAAGGACACGGTGTCTCCTAGGTAGGTGCCAGGGTGGTGGTCCCCGTGCGCTCACGAGGACCACCGGCGTCGCGGGAGCGGTCGAGGCTGACCGGAGCTCGTCCGGAGGGCCTGCCCGCCGGCGAGCGAAGGTCAGCCGAAGCTGAACGCAGCTCGACCGCCGGGCCCTGGCCCGCCGGCGAGCGAGTACCAGCCGCCGTCAGCGGATGAGCTGGAGGACCGACTGGGGCACCTGGTTGGCCTGGGCCAGCATCGAGGTGCCGGCCTGCACCATGATCTGGTTGCGGGTGAAGTCGACCATCTCCTTGGCGATGTCGGCGTCGCGGATCCGCGACTCCGACGCCGTCAGGTTCTCCCCGGCGACCTGCAGGTTCGTGATCGTGTGCTCGAGCCGGTTCTGGGTCGCACCCAGCGACCCCCGGGTCGCCGACAGCGTGTCGATCGCGGTGCGGATCGTGGTGATGGCGGCGTTGGCGTCGCCGCTGGCCGTGGTCAGGTCGACGGCGTCGACGCCGAGATCGGCGGCGGACATGGCACCGACGGTGATGGCGATGTTCTCGCCGGCGTTGCCGCCGATGTGGAAGGTGAGGGGGTTGGCGTCGAACACGGTGATGCCGGCGAACTGGGTCGAGGCGCCGATCTGGTTGATCTGCTCGTTGAGCTGGGCGAGCTCGGCCTGCTCGGCCGTGCCGTCCGAGGTCGCGGTGTTCGCTGCGGAGACCGCCAGCTCCGACATGCGCTGGAGCATCGAGTGGATCTCGTTGAGCGCACCTTCGGCGGTCTGGACGAAGCTGATCCCGTCCTCCGCGTTCTTCACGGCCTGGTTCAGGCCGCGGACCTCGGAGCGCAGCGACTCGGACTTCACGAGACCGGCGGCGTCGTCGCCCGCCCGGTTGATCCGGAAGCCCGAGGAGAGCTTCTCCAGCGACTTGCCGAGCATCCGGTCGTTGATGCCCAGGTTGCGGTGCGCGGTCAGCGACATCGCGTTGGTGTTGATGCGAAGAGCCATGGCTCGGTTCCTCCCTGAGTTGCGTGGCGACCCGACATCCGTGTCGGGTCATCCCTGCTTCGACCACGACGGTCGGTTCATTGAGCGGCTGAGCACCGTTTCCCACGCCCGGTGGAGGACCGTCTCACCCCGCTGGAGCAGGACCGGCGCCGGTGGTCACACGCGACGGCGCCGGGCCCGAGGGCCCGGCGCAGGTGTCGAGCGGCCGCCGCGAGGTTGCGGCGTCCGGTGCCGCTGACCGCAGCTCGACCGCCGGGCGTCAGCCCGCCGGCGAGCGAGGACCAGCCGCTGACCGCAGCTCGTCCGGCGCAGCCGGCGAGCGAGGACCAGCAGTCAGCGGATGAGCTGGAGGACCGACTGGGGGACGGCGTTGGCCTGGGCCAGCATCGACGTGCCGGCCTGGACCATGATCTGGTTGCGGGTGAAGTCGACCATCTCCTTGGCGATGTCGGCGTCGCGGATCCGTGACTCCGACGCCGTCAGGTTCTCGGACGCCACCTGCAGGTTCGTGATCGTGTGCTCCAGGCGGTTCTGGGTGGCACCCAGCGTCCCCCGGGTGGTCGACAGGGCGTCGATCGCCGTGCGGATGTCGGTGATCGCCGTGTCCGCGTTCGCGGTCAGGTCCACACCGTCGATGCCCAGGTCGGCCTGGGTCAGCGCGCCGACCGTGATGTCGATGCTCTCGCCGGCGTTGCCGCCGATGTGGAAGGTCAGCGGGTTGGCGTCGAACACGACGATGCCGGCGAACTGCGTCGAGGCGCCGATCTGGTCGATCTGCAGGCGCAGCTCGGCGAGCTCGGCCTGCTCGGCCGTACCGTCCGACGTCGCGGTGTTCGCCGCGGAGACCGCCAGCTCCGACATGCGCTGCAACATCGAGTGGACCTCGTTGAGCGCACCCTCGGCGGTCTGGACGAAGCTGATCCCGTCCTCCGCGTTCTTCACGGCCTGGTTCAGGCCGCGGACCTCGGAGCGCAGCGACTCGGACTTCACCAGACCGGCGGCGTCGTCGCCCGCCCGGTTGATCCGGAAGCCCGACGAGAGCTTCTCCAACGACTTGCCGAGCATCCGGTCGTTGATACCCAGGTTGCGGTGCGCGGTCAGCGACATCGCGTTGGTGTTGATGCGAAGAGCCATGAGCTCGGTTCCTCCGTGAGGGGTTCCGCCCGACCTCCGTGTCGGGACACCCGAGCCTTCGACCGCGTCCCGATCGGGGTTGAGCGGCGAGCGCCCGGATCCCCCAGCGGGTGCATCTTCCAGGACGCGCCGGGGGGGCCGGGCCCCCAGGCCCGCCCCCCCCCCCGCCCCCCCCCCCCCCCCCC
>JAXHUH010000176.1:0-35048 GCA_034211175.1 Actinomycetota bacterium | reverse complement strand
TGCTCGACCGCGAGCAGCGGGGCAAGTGGGCCTGGTTCCGGGTGCGCCCGGAGCGCCTCGCCGCGGTGGCCCGGGCCCTCAGCCCGGCCGTCCTGCCCTCATAGCCCCGTTCCTCGTCGCACCCGGAGAGGCGCGGCCCCGGCGAACGGGGCGACGCGGTGCCCGGAGCGGCTGCTCCTCGGAGGTGTCGCCCGCCGCCGCGGCGCGGCGGCGGGCGTCGTGCTCAGCGCTTCTGTGCGGCCAGCTCCGCCTCGTACTTGGCCGTCGATGCCTCGACCGCGGCGAGGTTGCTCTGCGCGAGGCGCTCCCGCTCGGCCCGGGCCCGCTCCCTGGCGTCCAGGGTCGGCCGGGCCTGGCCCTGGAACCGCGGCGCGACGTGGCGGGCGAACAGCTCGTAGCTGCGGAACTTGGCCTCGGGGTTCGCCCAGTCGTGGGCGAGCTGGAGGTAGCAGCCGAAGCCGCCCTTGGACTGGTCGACGAGGCGCTCGATCTGGGCGCACGCGTCGTCCGGCGTGCCGATCGTGCCCAGCCCGGTCTCGTTGACGAAGTCGATGAACTCCCGCACCGACGTGCCGTCGCCCACCGCCATCTGCGGGAACGCGGCCGTGTGCTGGAAGTAGTCGAACCACTGCTCGATGCCGTGCTCGACGTCCCGGAACGCCTGCTCCCGGGTCTCGGCCAGGTGCATGAGGCCGACGAGGCGCCAGGCGTTGCGATCGACCGTCGTGCCGTAGTGGGCGGCGCGCTCGGTCATCACGTCCCAGTGGAGCGCCAGGGCATCGAAGCCGGCCGCCGTGGTCGCCCCGATCGAGAGCAGGCCGAGGCCGTGGCGGCCGGCGAGGCGCGGCCCCGCCGGTGACGCGACCGCGGCGACCGCGATCTCCGGGTGCGGGTCGGTGTAGGGGCGCAGGTGGAGCTGCGCCCCCTGGAGCGTCCACCGGTCGTTCACGAAGTCGACCGGCTTGTCCCCCGCCATCAGCTGGACGATCACCTCGACGGCGTCCTCGAGCAGCTCGCGGGTCTTCGGCATGTCGAGGCCGATCATGGCCGCATCGCTCGGCAGGGCCCCGGGGCCGAGGCCGAGCATGAACCGCCCCCGGGTCATGTGGTCGAGCTGCACCGCACGCTCGGCCACCCACAGCGGGTTGTGGTACGAGGCGCTGATCACCCCGGTGCCGAGCCGGATGTGCTGTGTTCGCTGCGCGGCGGCCGCGATGAAGATCTCCGGCGAGGCGATGATCTCGGTCCCCGCCGAGTGGTGCTCGCCGATCCACGCCTCGTCGAACCCGAGCCGGTCGAGGTGATCGACCAGCGCCAGGTCCTGCTCCAGGAGCAGGGTCGGGTTCTCCCCGGCGGGATGGAACGGCGCCATGAAGATGCCGAACCGCATTCTCGTCATGTTCCCCCCTCTCGTCCTCCCCGAGACGGTCGGGGTGGACGAGAGGGACCTTAGGGCGCGGGCGGGTCTCGATGACGGGCGTTCGAGCTGGGCGTCGTCGCTGGTGCGGTGGATCGGCCGCGCTCCGGCCTCGGCGAACGCGCATATCGCGGGCGCCGCGATGGGCGACGAGGGTCACCATGTTCCACCTGGACCAACGTCGTGAATCGTCGCACGAACGGGTTAGCCTCATCGTCCAGCGGGAACCTGGAAGGGGAGGCACGAATGCCTGCGACCCATCGCGCACTGGCGAGCATCTTCGCCGTGCTCTCGGTCGCGATCTTCGCGTTCGGCGGAGGCGCGCGTGCAGCGTCGGCACAACCTGGGCAACAGACCGTGCCGTCCAACGGCGGTCTGACGGTCAACCCCGGCGCGGGCACCCTCGCGGACGGGCTCACCGCCGACGGCTCGTTGGTGGTCGTCGTGGAGAACGTGAGCTCGGTGCCGGGCATCGCCCGACTGTCGAGCCAGTTCTCCGGGATCGGCCCCACGGTGTGCCTCCAGCCCGGCGACCAGGTGACCTTCTCGATCAGCGATCCCGACTGGATCGCGTTCTGGATCGACAACGGCGTCCAGGTCTACGCGGAGACCGCCCCCGACATCGGCGAGTGGCCCGACTGCGGGACCGGCCCGGCCGACGGCGACCCGGAGCACGACTTCGGGACGATCAGCTGGCCGGTGTCGTGCGACCCGAACATCGCCCGGACGACGCCGTGCCTGACGGAGACGACGATCGAGCCGGGCACCCCGGCACCGTTCCCGTGGATCGTCTCGGCCCAGGTCACCCCGGGAGGGGGCGGCGGCACCACGACGACCTCGACCCCCACGTCCTCGTCGTCGAGCACCTCGACGAGCACGTCGACCCCCACGTCGTCGTCGTCGACCTCGAGCACGACGCCCGGCTCGTCGACCACGTCGAGCACCACGCCGTCGTCGACGAGCACGACGCAGGCGTCGACCAGCACCACGGCGTCGGCTGGCGGCGGTCCGGTCGTCCTCCCGACCATCACGACGACGAGCACGAGCGTCGCCGGCATCACGACGACCGCGCCGGTGCAGGTGTCGCCGGCGACGGCGTTCCTGCCGGCAACCGGCCGTGACCCGCTCGTGCTCGTGGCGTCGGCGATGATGCTGCTCGCCTCCGGGCTCACGCTCCTCGTCGGCCAGCGCCGGGCGCTCGCCACGATCGCCGTCCGGACGGACGAGCACCACCGCTGACCATGGCGTGGCCGGCCGGGTGCTGACCCGGCCGGCGGCCCGCCCTGGTCGTCACCCGCCCACCTGGGTCGGGCCGGCTCCGGTCAGGTCAGGATCCGGGTCACGATCGGTGACACGAGGATCACGGCCACCAGCCTCGCCGTGTGGACCGTGACGACCAGCAGGGTGTCGGCCCGGGCCTCCTCGGACAGCGCCACCATCTGGGACAACGCACCGGGTGAGGTCGCCAGGTAGGCGGTCCCCTGGTCGACGCCGCCCCACCGTGTCAGCAACACGGCAAGCAAGCCGCCGGCGACGACGAGGAACACCACGGTCGCGCCGACGACCGGGAGCGACGCCCGCAGCTCGGACAGCGAGTCCCGGTCGATCGACTGGCCCACCAGCCACCCGAGCACGGCGAAGGCCACGAACCGCACGTTGCCCGGCAGCGCCGGCACCTCCACGACGCCGACCAGGTTCACCGCCGCGACCACCACCGCCGCGCCGAGCAGCGAACCCGCGGGGACCCGCAGGCGCTCGAACACGTAGGCGCCGGCGAGGGCCGCGAGCAGGGTGAGGGCGATGCGCATCCGGGCTCCTTGGAGGGGGAGGACGCCCCGGAGTGTCCCGCGCCTCGTCGGGGGCGGGGAACTCCTGAGCCCGGACACCCCGGGGTTCAGCCCTGCACGCAGGCGGTCAGCGCATCGACGATGCGCTGGTCGATCAGCAGCTCAGACGTGTCGGACCCGCCACCCGCGTCCGCCGTCAGCGCCGCCGTGGACGACTCGAGCGCCTCGGTCTCGATCTGACCGGACACGCCGTCGAGCGTGCACCCGCACACCTCCGCGGCGCCGGCCGCGTCGAGGCCGAGCCCGGCGGCGAACTGCTCGCACGCGCCGAGGAACGATCCGATCGCGGCGGCGGGGATCGGCGCTCCCGCGGCGTCGAGCGCGCCCGGGACCGACGGCGCCGTCGCCGCGGGCACCGTCGTGGACGACGCGGCCGCGTCCGAGGTGTCGGTCGCCGCGGTGGTCGTGGTCGTCGCCGCGGCGTCGGAGCTGCCGCCCGACGAGAACCACCCGGAGCGGAACATGAGCAGGACCGCGCCGGCGAGCAGCACCACGAACACCACGGACCCGATGATCGACCCGACGCTGCGCCCGCCGATGGGCCCGGTGACCTCGGGGTGGCCCGGCGGCAGGTCCGCCGGCCCGCTGTCCGAGGCCCGCGCCGGGGCCACGACCGGGCCGGAGCGGGAGGCGGCGGCCAACGCGGCGATCGACCCTCGCGATTGTGCGCCGTCGGGCGCATCCGTGTGGTGGGGACCAGCGGGGGGCTCGGGCTCGTCGGCGGACCGGTCGGGGCCGGCGTCGCCGTGCTCCCGCTCCGGACCGGCCTGCTCGGGACCGGCCCCGTCGGCCCGCGGCGCATCGGAACGCGGCGGTTGCTCGGCCGCAGCGACGGGCGGCGCGGCCTCGGCCGGGGCCGGTGAGGGCGCGGCGGGCGGGACCGGGCTCGGCGCATCGTCGGCGCCCGGGGGCGGGACGGCTGCGGGCGCGGGCGGCGCCGGCGAGGCGGGTGCCGGCGGGTGGGACGGCGGTGACGCGGGCGCCGCGCCGGTCGGTTCACGGGGAGGGGACGGCGAGGCGGACGCCGCCGGCCGGCTGCGCTCGTCGTCGCGCTCCAACGTGTCCTCCTCGAGAGCGACGCCGGTGAGGTCCCCGGCGGCCAGCGGACCGATCGTCGAGCCCCTCGGACGGTCGTGGGGCGCCGTCGTGGAGCCGACCGCGGCTCGCATGATGCGCTGGTCGGCACGCACCGGCACACCGCTGCGCTCCAACCAGCCCGACCCGAACAGCGTGGCCGCGACGGACGCGAGCTGCACGCCGAACTCGGTGGCGGTCGCCGGCCGGTCGGCGGGGTCGGTGGCGAGCGCCCCCATGACGGCCCCGGCCAGTCGGTCGTCGACGGCTGCGATCGACGTGAGCTCGACCGGCGGCTCGTGCACCCGCTGGAACAGCTCGGCGGCCGCGGTGTCGGCCCCGGGGAACGGCAGGTCGCCGCTGAGGAGCTCGAACAGCACGGTGGCCAGGGCGTAGATGTCGGTGGCCGGGCCGATGCCCTTGCCGGTCGCCTGCTCGGGCGCCATGTACGCCGGCGTGCCGATGGCGTCGCCGGCCTGGGTCAGCCCGGGCTGGGACCGGCCCATGATCTTGGCGACGCCGAAGTCGGTCAGCTTCGGGAGACCGGCCGCGGTGAAGAGGATGTTCTCCGGCTTCACGTCGCGGTGGATGCAGTCGACCGCGTGCGCCTCGGCGAGGGCCGCGCACATGGCCAGCGCGATGGCGATCGCCTCGTCGGGAGCGACGCCCGTTCGGCACATCCGGTCCCAGAGCGACGAGCCGAGCCGCTCCATGACGATGATCAACATGCCCTCGTGCTGGAGGAAGTCGTACACCGCGACGAGGTGGGGGTGGTCGAGGGCGGCGACGACCCGGGCCTCCTCGCTGAACCTGGTCGACACCTCGACGTCGGACGCGAAGGCGCGCGGCAGGACCTTGACCGCGACCGGCCGGGTCAGGCTCCGGTGGGTCGCCTCGTAGACGATCCCCCAGCCGCCCCGGCCGAGCTCGGCTCCCAGGTCATAGTTCGGCAAGGCCTCCTCGAGGAGGCGACGATCGAGGCTCATGTGGTCCGGGGTTGGGCGCCCTTCGGATGCTCGGGGAGCCTACCGGGACTTTCGCCGACGGGCGATCGTCGATCGCTCCCGGTCACGGCGCCTGCACCCGCCGCTGGCGCGTGCGCCGCCGATCGGTGAAGCTCTCCGGACCGGTCACCCGCCATCCCGGCCGGACGGAGGTCACGCCACATGGTCACGGACGAGTTGACGACGCTCGCGACACAGGCCGCCGAGCTGCTGCGCTCGCGCGACGAGCAGGTCGCGGTCGCCGAGGGCGCGTGTGGTGGGCTCATCTCCGCGTCCCTGCTCTCCGTGCCCGGCGCCTCCGCCTACTACCTGGGCGGCACCGTGATCTACACGCTGGCCGCGAACCACGCCTTCCTCCACGGAGCGGTGGAGGCGCCGCCGGACATGCGCGGGGCGAGCGAGCCGTTCGCACTGCACCTGGCCCGCTGCGCGGTCGCCAAGCTCGACGCCACGTGGGGCATCGGCGAGGGCGGCGCGGCCGGCCCGACCGGCAACCGCTACGGCGACCCGGCCGGCCACGCCTGGGTGGCGGTCGCCGGGCCGGTGGAGGCGACGCGTCACGTGCTGACCGGCTCCGACGAGCGGCTCGCCAACATGGTGACGTTCGCGGCGACGGCCCTCGCAACCTTGATCGAGGTCATCGAGCACCAGCCGACGCCCTGAGGACTCGGCGCCCGCTGCGGCGTGGTTGCTCGGGCGGCTAGGCGGGCTCGGGGCGGAAGACGTCGGCGGCGAGGAGCGCCACGTCGGCCGGCGCCCCGGTGGGGTCGAACGTCGACGCGATGCCGCAACCCTCACCGAGGAGACGCAGGGTGAGGTCGGCGACGAGCCGATCCTCCTCGGTGCGGGTGCGCTCCCCCTTGGCCAGGGTGATCGACCACGTCCGGCCGAGGCCGCCGGGGCCCCGGAGCGCGAGGTGGGCCCGGTGGTCGCCCCGCTTCGGGCGGTCGGTGGCGAGCGCCGCGGTCACGCCGAGGCCGACGATCGGCGGGGCCTCCCCGGTGGCCGAGACGAGCGCGTGGGCCCGGGCCAGCGACGCCGCGGCCATCCGCTGTGCGGTGTCGACCGAGGTCGCGCCGGTCACGGGGGCGCCGACCCAGTCGTCCAGCGACGCCTGGCTGTAGGGCACGATCAGCTCGAGCACCGTGCGGGACGCGCCGGGCATGCCGAGCAGGTCGGAGGCCGCGGCGACCCCGCCGCCGGTGATGGCGAGCACGGCGGCCGTCGGGCTGTCGTGGATGCGGCGCACCAGCTCGTCCCGTTCCATCGAGCGACGACGATAGGCCGGGCCCGGCCGTCGGGACCGATCGACCCGCCGGCCGTGGCCCGACTGCCGTGACATCGACGCCGGGGCGCACGCACACTTGTCGCCATGGTCTCCCCCGCTGACCCGCCCGCCAACGACCCCGCTTCCGACAAGGCGACCGAGCTGCCGACGTGGGCCAACGGCCTCGGCCTCCAGCCCCATCCCGAGGGCGGGTTCTTCGCCGAGACGTGGCGCTCCGGGCCGACGCTGGGCAACGACCTGCTCGGCGACGCCTACGACGGGGACCGCGACCTGGTCACCGCCATCTACTACCTGCTGCTGCCGGACCAGACGTCCGCGTGGCACGTGGTGACCTCACCCGAGCTGTGGCTCTACCACCGCGGCGGACCGCTGCGGATGTCGCTCGGCGGCACCGACCCCGACGGGCCGACCGAGGTCGTCGACCTCGTGCTCGGCGCCGGTTTGCTCACGGGCGAGCAGCCCCAGATCCTGGTGCCGGCCGACACCTGGCAGATGGCCCGCCCCGTCGGCGAGGAACCGGTGCTGGTGAGCTGCGTCGTCGCCCCCGGCTTCGACCCCCGGGACTTCCGCCTGCTCTGACCCGCCGGCGCGGGTCGCGCCCGCCGGCCCCACCCGGCCGGATCAGCCGCCGTCGGCAGGCGCACCGAGCGACGCCTCGATGCGGTCGAAAGACGCGCCGATCATCGCCGCCTCGCCGTCCTCGCCGAGGTGGCCGCGCCCGAGCCGGACGTGGCGTCGGGCCTCGTCGACGTCGCCGACCCTGCGATGGACGTCGGCCAGGTCGAGGTGCAGGGACGGGTAGAGGGCGTGGACCGACGGGGTCATGCCCGCGGCCCGCAGCTGCGCCTCGGTCACCCGGTCGGCTGCGTCGAGCGCGCGCTCGTCCCACGCGAGCTCGGCCCTTGCATCGTCCTGCACGTCGGCCGCGGCGTGGGCCACGGCCATCCGGCGCAGCGCGTCGTCGTCGCCATCGCCGAGCTCGGCCCACATCGCCTCGAGCTCGACGCGGGCCGTGCCGCGGTCGCCCCGCTCACCGAGCGCGACGGCCCGGGCCAGCCGCACCAGGATCGGATCGGGCTGTTCCACGGCGTCCTGCTCCCCCACATGGGACGTCCCGCGCACGGTACGCGAATCGACCACGCCGAGTCGGAACACGATCGCAAACCGCGCTCGTGACCGGCGTTCGTAGCCTCGTTCGTCGGGGGTCGGTACGTCGTGCCGCGATGTGGTGAACCTGCATCAACGCGGTCACGGCGGGGTTCTACTCCTCCTGGACACGCAGTCGACGGACGGCGAGGTGGACGATGGCCGGAGAGCTCTCCCAACCGCAGCAGCTCCTGTTGTGGAACCTCCTGATCACGGGCGAGACGCCGCTGCAGTCGAAGCTCCCGAACACGGTGTCGACCACCGAGCGGGACCGGCTCGTGAAGGACGGCTACCTGGCCAAGGAGCCGGGCGGGCACCAGGGCCGGGGCCGGATCCTCGTCCCGACCGACAAGGCGTGGGCGTGGGCCGAGGCGCACTGCGAGGCCGACATCAACCCCCGTGCGCAGAACACCCGGAACGCGCTGGTCGCGCTGATCGGGATCGTCGGACGCCACGTGGCCGGCGGGCGGACGCTGGCCGAGATGCTGCGCCCCGATGTCGAGGACGATGGCTCCGATCCGGTCGAGCCCCCGCAGCCCACCAGCGACGAGGCCGCCGATCCGGTGCGCAACGCCTACCTGGAGCTGTCCGGCGGTCGCTACGAGCACGAGGTCCGCCTGGCCGACCTGCGGATGCGGCTGCCGTCGCTCGGCCGGGAGGAGCTCGACCGGACGCTCCTCGACCTCCAGCGGGAGGAGCGGGCCGCGCTCATGGCCATCGACGACCCGCTCCGTCGCCAACCGGCCGACGACAAGGCCGCCCTGACCATCGGCGGCGATCCCCGCCATCTCGTCTTCCTCCGGGGGTGAGGGCGCACATGACGGCGGAACCGACCGACCCCCGCATCCTCGACGCGCTGCGGCGCGCCGACTTCGGCTGGACCGTCCAGCTCGCCCGGGTCTGGTCCGACGACGGCTCCCAGGACGTGCCCGCCATCCACCAGCGGGTCCGTGGCCACGTGCTCGACGAGCTGTGGGCCGTGGACCAGAGCGTGGAGCTGGAGTCGCCGCCCGGCACGGTGATCCGGGGCGCGGCCGGCTCGGGCAAGACCCACCTGCTCGGTGCCCTCCGCCGCGACGTGTGGGCCCGCGGCCACGGCTTCGTCCTCGTCGACCTGACCGACATCCGCGAGTTCTGGCCGACGACGCTCCAGGGCTACCTGACCTCGCTGCAGCAGCCGCTCGACGACCCGCAGATCCATGCGGTGATCGACACGTTGTTCGACATCGCCAAGGTGCCGTTCGATCGCAAGGACCTGGCCACCGCCGGGGCGGGCGACCACGTGCGGATGACCAAGGAGCTGCTCGGGCGACTGGCCCACTTCGACCGGCCCCGGGTGCTGCGCAACCGGGACGCGCTGCGGGCGCTGCTGCTGCTCGACAGCGACGACTTCGACCTGTCGGCGGCGGCGCAGAGCTGGTTCGAGGGGATCGACCTGGAGCACGAGCGGGACCAGCTCGGCTTCGCCACCGCGTCGGCGGCGGACCCGAGCGCGGCGGTCGGCGCGCTGTCGTGGGTGATGGCGCTGCGGGGCCCGACCCTGCTGGCCCTCGACCAGCTCGACGCCATCGTCGCCCAGCACCACCTCGCCCGCGACCCCGACCTCACCGATGACGCCTGGTCGGGGCCGAGCGAGGAGCACCAGCGGTCGGCGGCGATCATCCATGGCCTCGGCGGCGGGCTGATGGGCCTCCACGACCGGACCTGTCGGACGGTCGTGGTGGTGTCGTGCCTGAACGAGACGTGGTCGATCCTCGAGCAGCAGATGGTCGCCTCGGTGGCCGGCCGGTTCGCCCAGCCCCTGACGATCGACTCGATACCGCCGGCCCGCGCCCGCGACGTGGTCGCGGCCCGCCTGGCTCCGGCGTACCGGGCGGCCGGGGTGACCCCGCCGTACCCGACGTTCCCGTTCGCCGACGCCTTCTTCGAGGCGGCCCAGCACCCGATGACCCGCAAGCTCCTCCGGGTCTGCGCCGAGTACCGCGACCACGTCGTCGCGACAACCGAGGTCCGGGAGGCGATCGACTTCCCACCGCGGATCCCGCGCAACGGCGACGAGAAGCCGACAGACTGGCCGCCGTTCGAGGCGGCGAGACAGCGCGTCGATGTCGACGCGCTCCGGGACCCGTCCAACGTCGACCGACTCGCCGAACTGGTGCGGAACGCGGCCCAGTGCCTCGTCGAGGAGCAGGAGCTGCCCGACGACGTCGACGGCTCGGTCGACACCGAGTTCCCCGGTGGGGCGAAGGCCCAGCCGCTCGACTGCCGGGTGCGGGTGGCGTTCCGGGCCGAGCAGGACCGGGAGCACCACCTCTGCGTCCGCGTGCTCCAGCACACCCACCCGAACGCCTACAAGGCCCGGCTGCGGGCGGCGACGACGGCGTCGGGCATCGACCGCGACCTCTCGTTCCGCCGCCTGGTGCTCGTGCGGACCACCCCGGTGCCCGGCGGCGCCCAGACCAGGAAGATGCACGAGAGGTTCCTGGCCGACGGCGGGATCCTCGCCGAGCCGACCGACGACGATCTCCGCACCCTGGGCGCCCTCGGCGAGCTGTTCACCGACCCGGATCCCGAGCTGATGGCCTGGCTCCGCACCGCCCGTCCCGCGTCGGGCTTGACCTTCTTCGCCGCCCAGGTCCCCGACCTCTTCGGCCCGCAGGACGCGCACACCACGGCACTTCGAGACCGCCCGGATCCGGGGGACCAGACGACCGGGCGGACCGAGGGCACACCCGGGTGGCCCGCGCCGCCGAAGGTCGCGGACGCGACCGAGATGGACGACGTCGGCCCCCCGGACGAGACGACCTTCCACCCGCACCCGATCCGGCCGGCCGTGACCCCCGACGGGTCGTTCCCGCTGGGGCGGCGGCTGGAGCCGGGTCGACCGGTCGGTTCCGGTGATCCGGTGACGGTGCCGGTGGCCGATCTGCGACGCCACACGGTGGTGTTCGCCGGGAGCGGCTCCGGCAAGACCGTGCTGCTGCGCCGGCTGATCGAGGAGGCGGCACTGACCGGGCTGCCGTCGATCGTCGTCGACGGTGCCAACGACCTGGCCCGCCTCGGCGACCGGTGGGAGGAGACCCCGGCCGGGTGGTTCGCCGGCGACGCCGAGCGGGCCGAGCGCTACCACCGCGACGTGGAGGTCGTCGTCTGGACACCGGGCGGTTCCGGCAACCCGCTCACCCTCGACCCACTCCCCGACCTCGCCGCGGTGTCCCACGATCGCGACGAGCTCGACGCCGCCGCCGACATGGCCCGCGACGCCCTGGTCGACATCGTGGCCCGGGGCACGAGCCAGAAGTCCGAGAACAAGAAGGGCGTGCTCAAGGCGGCGCTGCTGTACTTCGGCAAGCAACTCGGCGGCGGCCAGCTCCCGGAGCTGATCACGCTGCTGTCCGACCTGCCGCCGGAGGCCGGGCTCGGCATCTCCAAGGAGGAGACGCTGGCCGCGGAGATGGCCGACTCGCTGCGGGCGGCGATGGTCAACAACCGGCTGCTCCGCCCCGGCGGCACGCCGCTCGACCCGGCCACCCTCCTGGGACTGGGCGAGCAACGGACGCGGGTGTCGGTGGTGAACCTGGCGGCGCTCGGGAACCTCGAGAACCAGCAGCAGTTCGTCAACCAGCTGGCGATGACGCTGTTCACGTGGATCAAGAAGAACCCGGCCCCGGCGGACCAGGAACTTCGGGGCCTGTTCGTGATCGACGAGGCGAAGGACATGGTCCCGTCGGTGCGGGCGACCCCGGCGAAGACGAGCCTGCTGCGGCTGACGGCCCAGGCCCGCAAGTACGGGCTGGGGATCCTGTTCGCCACCCAGGAGCCGAGGAGCATCGACAACCAGGTGACGACGAACTGCCTCACCCAGTTCGTCGGCCGGTTCAGCTCCCCGACCACGATCGGCGCGGCGAAGGAGCTGCTCCAGGCCCAGCAGACCAGCGGCGACGACGTGGGCCGCCTCGACCGCGGCCAGTTCTACGTCTGGTCCGAGCAGCTCCGCCCGGCCGTGAAGGTCGCCGTGCCCCGCTGCCTCAGCGCCGACCCCGGCGCCCCGCTCGACGAGTCCGAGGTCGAGAGCCGCGCCCGCCGCGACCGCGCCGGCTGAGCAGCCGGGCGGCAGGCCCGGCCGGCCCACCGTTGCACCGCCGGGTCGAGGCTGACGCAACGCCTACGCCGCCCGCCGTGTCACCGGCGCCGCGGGCCGGTGTCGGGCGGGTCGGTGGAGCGTGGCGATGGTGCGGTACTCGGACAGGACGATCTCCCAGCCGCCTTCGTGGACGAGGCGGTGGTGGCCGCCGCACAGGGGGACGCCGAGGTCCAGGTCGGTGTGGCCGCCGTGGGTCCACCAGTCGATGTGGTGGATCTGCAGGATGGTGCGCTCACAGCCCCGGACGGCGCAGCGGTGGCCGTGGCGGTATCGGATCGCGGGCGACGGTGCCTCACCTCGCGCGGCGGAACTCGGCGGGCGCTGCACCGTCGCCTTCCGCTGGGCCCGGTTCCAGTGGCGGCTACGTCGAGCACCCGCAGGAACCGCTCCGCGTCCTCGGGCGCCAGCACGAGCACGATCTCGGTCAACCCGTCGGGGCGTCGGTGTTGACGTACCCCCCGCCGCTCCCACACCGCGTCGGGCGGCAGATCCTGGTCCCGCAGGCGTTCCCAGTGCGACGCCAACCGATCCAGGTCCGCCGCCGTCCCCACCGCCGCCGCGGCCAGCAGCGCCTCGTCGGTCTCCGCGTTCGCGTCGACGATCCGGGTGATCGCCCGCACCTTCGAGTACGACACCGCACCGGCCGCCATCGCCGCTGCGACCGCCGTCGTCGTGGCCTGTCACGTCGTCGGCACGGATGCCGGACGCCAGTCGTCGCGGAGCAACAGGTGCACGGTGTAGCGCGTGTCGTCGGGAACTCCCTCGATCGGGCCGTCACCCCCGACCTCGCCGACGTGGCGCATGCCGAGACGTTCCATGACCGCACGCGAGCGGTGGTTGTGGGGCTCGGTGCACGAGACCACGGCGCGCACACCCAGCTCGGTGAACGCATGCCGGAGCCCGACGCGGCCGATCTCCGTGGCGTAGCCCGAGCCCCAGTACGGCCGCCGGAGCGCCCAGCCGATCTCGACCCAGTGGGCGTGGACCGGCACGGGCCCATCGACCGCGTGCGGCTCGCGGACCCAGGGTGCGTCGGGCAGGAACGCATGGACCCGGCCCCAGTCGGCATCGACCGGTACACGGGAGCAGCCGCCGCGGCCGACCACATCGCCGGTGACGCGATGGTAGGCAAGCCACTTGTGCACGCCGTGGTCGTGCCACGCGAGGTCCATCGCCCCGGCCATCCGCTCGACCTCCGCGAGGCTCGGGCGCGAGCCGTACCACGGCGCGACCTCCGGATCGCTGAGCACCCGGTGCAGGTCACGCGCCCGCGCCGGGCCGATCGGCACCAGCCGCAGCCGCTCGGTCAGGACGTCCCCGTGGGTCGACATCAGCGCATGCTCGACCGGACGTCAGGTGAGCTGCTCGGCCAACGCGAGCACGATCCCCGCCGGGCCCCGCAGGTAGCAGAGCCGGTAGCTGTCGCCGTACTGCACGACCTCGCCGAGGAGCTCGGCGCCGTGGGTTCGCAACCGGCTCACGACGTCGTCGATGTCGTCGACGGTGAACATCACGCGGTGCAGGCCCAGCGTGTTGACCGGCGGGCCCGGGCGCCGCCCGGTCCCGACCGCAGCCGGGCGCTCGTAGCGCATCAGTTCGAGCCGTCCGTGGCCGTCCGGGGTCCGCATCATCGCGATGGCGCTCCGGACGCCGTCGATGCCGACACAACCGTCGACCCACGGGCCCTCGACCTGTGCGGTGCCCTCGAGCTCCATCCCGAGCTCCACGAAGAAGGCGATCGCCGCGTCGAGGTCGTCGACGACGATGCCGACGTTGTCCATCCGTTCCAGCGCCATGGAGGTTCTCCCGGTTCGGGCGGCCGCTCGTGGCCACCGGTGTAGCCGGGACGGAGCCGGCACCGCGTGCTCGACATCGGGGTGGGCCACGCCGCACAGATCTCGCCGATGATGTCGATCGTGCTCCCTCGTCTCCGTCGTAGCGGTCGGACCTCGGCCGATGGCCGGACGAGGCACGACGAACCAGACGAGACGCACGAGGAGCCCACGATGAAGTACGTCCTGATGATCCACTCGAACCCGCAGCCGTGGGGGCACCCCACCGGCGACTTCATCGCCGAGCACCAGGCACTGCCGAAGGCCGAGCAGGCGCGGCTCATGAAGGAGTTCGAGGACATGCTCGGCGAGATGGCGGAACGGGGTGAGCTGATCGCCGGCGAGGCACTCGGCGACCCGGCGACCTCGCGCCTGTTCCGTTGGAACGACGGGCCGATCGTGACCGACGGGCCGTACTCCGAGTCGAAGGAGCACCTCGCCGGCCTGTTCCTCATCGACGTCGAGTCGCTCGAGCGCGCCGAGGAGATCGGGCGCTGCTTCGCCGGCCCCGGCGAGACCGTCGAGCTCCGACCGGCAATGTGGCCCGGTGGCGACGAGCGCTGAGCGGAGCGACCTCGGGGACGTGTGGCGCCGGGAACGGCCCCACGTCCTCGGGGCGCTGACCCGCCGCTTCGGCAATCCCGACGCCTGCGAGGACGCCGCCCAGGAGGCCCTGGCCGCGGCGACCACGGCCTGGCCACGCAACGGCGTGCCCGACGACCCGCGCGCCTGGCTCGTGCGCGTCGCGTCACGGCGCCTGATCGACGCGTGGCGCAGCGACCGCTCCCGAGCGGACCGGGAGGTGGCCGAGGCGACACGCGCGCCGGGCGACGCCGGACACCAACCACCCCCGGACGAGACGACCGTCCCAGCCGATGGGGACCTGCTGCCGCTCCTGCTCATGTGCTGCCAGCCGACGCTGACTCCCGCCTCGCAGGTCGCACTCACGCTTCGCACGGTCGCCGGGCTCACGACCGCCCAGATCGCCCGCGCGTTCCTCGTCCCGGAGGCGACGATGGCCCAGCGGATCAGCCGGGCGAAGGCGACGCTGCGGGCCTCGGCGTCCCGGCTCGGCCGGGTGGGCGGTGACGAGCTGCCCGACCGCCTCGCCGCGGCGTTGGCCGTCCTGTACCTGGTGTTCAACGAGGGGTACACGGCGAGCGCCGGCCCCGACCTCGAGGACGTGCGGCTCAGCTCGGAGGCCATGGACCTGACCAGGCGCCTGCACGAGCGGTTGCCGAGCCACGACGAGATCACGGGCCTGCTCGCGCTCATGCTCCTCACCGAGGCCCGTCGCCCGGCGCGCACCGATCCCTGCGGCGATCTCGTCCCGCTCGACGCCCAGGACCGCAGCGTCTGGCGGCGGGACCTGATCGCCGAGGGCACGGCGCTCGTCGAAGCGGTCCTCCCACGCGGGACCGTCGGGCCCTACCAGCTCCAGGCGGCGATCGCCGCGGTCCATGCCGAAGCGCCGACCTGGGCGGACACCGACTGGCCGCAGATCTCGGCGCTCTACCGGATGCTCGACGCCCTCGCCCCGAGCAGGACCGTCACCCTCAACCGGGCCGTCGCCGTGGCGATGGTCGACGGGCCCGAGGCCGGCCTCGCCGTGCTCGACGAGCTGCCCGACGACGACGCCTCCCGCCGCAACCACCGCAGCCACGCCGTGCGGGCCCACCTGCTCGAGATGGCCGGCCGCCGATCCGAGGCCGCGAACCACTACGCCGCCGCCGCACGCCTCGCCACCAACGTGCGCGAGCAGCGCTACCTCAACGCCCGGCTCGGCGACCTCGACCGTCGCGACGAACGCGCCTGAGCGGCCCGACGGTCAACCCGGATCGACCGCGAACGTCCGCTCGAGCGACGCCAGCTCGGTGCCGTCCCAGGTCATGCCACGCAACGTCACCCCGATCTCGTCGCCGCCGTCGTCGGTGATGTCGACCACACCGAACTGCCCGCCGCCTGGGAAGGTCCCCTCGGTGTACGGGCCGCCCTTCACGCTGCCGGGGCGGTCGAGCGCCGCGGCCTGGAGCACCGGGAACCCCGCCCCGCCGGCGACCGAGTAGTCGCTGTTGGTGCCGTCGTCGATGGCGACCATGTGGGCGTCACCGGCGACCATGACCAGGTTGTCGATGCCGGCCCCGGCGATGGCGTCGGCGATCGTGCGCCGCTCGTCGGGCCAGCCGGCCCAGGTGTCCGCACCCTCGTAGGCCTCACCGATCCACGGGGTCGGGCTCGCCCAGATCACCAGCGCGTGGTCGCGGCTCGCGATGCGCAGCTCGTCGATGAGCCACGCGAGCTGCTCCTCGCCCAGCATCGTGTCGGCGGTGCGGACCGAGCGGGTGTCGGTCATGATCACCCGGACCCGACCCATCGTGAACGCCCGGTGGATCGGCCCGGTCGGGCCCGCGGGCAGCGGGTGGTGGGGCACCAGCTCGCGGAACACCTGCTGGACGACGGGCGCGGTCGCCGAGGTCGAGTCGGCGTCGTTGGGCCCGAAGTCGTGGTCGTCCCACACGTAGGCGATCGGCACGTCGCGGTACAGCGCGGCCTGGCCCGGCTGGGTCACGACGCCGCCGATCCCGGCCCGGAACGCCGTGAGCGACGGGTCTTCGATGTTGCGGTAGTGGAGGTCGCCGAGTTGCAGGTACAGGTCGGGGTCCTGCGCCCGGATCCGGTCGAACACCGCGCCGTTCGAGCCGGTGCGGGCACACGCCGCCACCGCGAACCGCAGCGACATCGCCCCGTCGACCGGCGTCGAGAACGTCCCTCGGCCCCGGCCGGTGTCGGCGACGCCGTCGACCTCGACCCACCAGTCGTGGTCCCGTCCCGGCGCGAGGTCGGTGGCGACGAGCCGCACGGCGTCGTACTCGTCGGGCTCGACCGCCGGCGAGCGCCGCTCGACCCCCGCCTCGTCAACGGTCACCAGCCGCGCCTCGTCGGCCCCGCCGGTCAGCCGGGCCGCGACGGTCACCGACGTCGGCGTGAGCCCGCCGAACCACGCCCAGCGGACCTCGTCGACCGGGACCGATGCCGCGACCGAGTCGGGGTGGCTGGGCCCGAAGTAGATGTCGTAGAGCCGGCTGGCGCCGGCGTAGCTGGTGCCGAGCAGCAGCGAGGTCACCACGGCGAGCGCGGTGATCCGGCCCCACGGCTGGCGGCGCTGCCAGGCCAGCCACAGCAGGAAGGCCGGCACCAGGAGCGCAACCGTCAGGCCGAACGTGACGGCCGGCCGGTACTCGACGGACGAGAACGCGCCGAGGCCCGCGCCGGCGAACGCCATCACCGTCGCGCCGACCGCGGTGAAACGAAGTGCCACCAGGGCCCCGAGGGTGAACAGCGCGAGCAGGCCGAGGATGATCGGCGTCTCGTACGCCGAGCCGAGACGGGCGTCCGCCGGGTTCGTCGGGACGCCGACGGTCACCGTCAGCACCCCGAGGGCGACCACGGCGACGAGGCTCCACACCCGCCCGGCCAGGCGGATGAGATGGGCGGTGCTGCGCGACATCGTGAACGCCCCGCGCCGGTGACGGAGCGGTCGGGGCTCGTGCGACCACACGCAGCCTCGGCACCGGGCGTGCCAGGCGCGATGCTCGGTCGCCCACACCACCAGCGACACGATGGTGATGCCGATGAGGGCGCCGGCCAGCGCATCGAGCGGCCAGTGGTCCTCGGTGCGCAGGCGGTGGACGACCGCACCGACGGCGCCGAGGCCGAGCACGACCATGGTGGGCGCGATGACCCACCGTCGGTCGGTCAGCACGGCGAGCGCCAGCGGCACGAGACCGGCCAGCAGCACGATCTGGATGGCGTGCCCACTCGGGAACGAGTCGATCGCGCCGGCGAGGTTGCTGCCGGCCGGCCGGGGGCGGTCGATGATCGCCTTGAGGACGACCGAGGCGAGCCCGCCGAGCAGCACGGCGGCCGGGAACGCAACGGCGATCACCCGGCAGCGCAGCGCCGCGACACCGACGAGCGCCGCGAGCACGAACGCGACCTCGGTGCGGCCGAGCGGGTCGAGGAAGCGGAGCGCGTCGAGCCAGTCCTGGCGTGCGAACCAGTCGGCCAGGGGCTCGTCGATCTGGCCGGTGATGCGGTGGCTCGATCCGACGAGCAGCGACAGGAGCAGCACCGCGCCCATCGACAGCCACATGCGCACCGCCGACACCGGCGACGGCAGCCCCTCCTCGACCGGGTCCCCGACGAGCGGGGGCAGGTGGGCCGACAGCGCCGGGTCGCGGGCGACGCCCCGCCGGTAGGCGGCCACCGCGGCCACACCGCCGACGAACCCCAGCGCCGCCGAGAGCACGAGCGACAACGCCAGCAGCCAGGCGATGTCGGCGAGGTACCCGCCGGTGCGCAGGTAGTTGGCGCTCGCCCCGATGGCGACGTAGGTGGCCGCGCCGAGGAGGGCGACGGCCCAGAGCACGTGGGACAGCTCGAGTCGCGAGGCCCCGGCGTCGAGCGATGGATCGACGGCGGGGTCGATCGTCGTGCGGGCCACGGCCTCCGCCTCGATCCGCACCCGGCGCCGACGCCGGTGCCGGCTCCCCCACCGGAACGCGTCGCCGAGGAGGCTGGCGACCGAGAACAGGAGCCCGACGCTCATCACCGCAGGGACGAAGACCGCGGTCTCCACGGCTACCGCTCCCCGTCGTGCCCGTCGGGCGATGCGCCGCCGGCGACCCGGACAGGTCCGGCCGCCCCGACCGCGGCGTGTGCGCCGGCGTCGATGGCGGGCTCGTCGTGGTGGTCCGGGGCGATCGGGTCGATGACCACGGTGCCGAGGTCCCCGTCGACGGTGACGGTCCGGCCGTCGAGGCGCCGGGTCGCGCCGGTCACGTTCAGCACCGCGGGCCGTGCCAGCTCGCGGGCGAGGATGGCGGCGTGGGACAGCGGCCCGCCCCGCTCGACGACGATGGCGCCGGCGTCGACGAACAGCGGCGACCACGACGCGTCGGTGGCCGCGGCGACGAGTACGTCGCCCGCCTCGAACGGGTCGTCCGGCGAGGTGAGCACGCGCGCCGGACCGGTGTAGCGCCCCGGGCTGGCGGCCCAGCCGTCGAGCCGGTCGCCGGCGGGCAGCTCCGCCGCCTCGACGTCCGGTTCGCCGCGGAACCGCAACGGCAGAGGCCCGGCGTCCTCGCAGTGGCGCAGCCAGGCCCGGCGGCGGGCGAGCACCGCGTGGGCCGGTGCCCGATCGTGCTCGACGACCACCCGCAGCTCGCGCTCGCCGAGCAGGTCGACCTCGTCGCCGTCGTCGATGGCACCCCGGCCCTCCAGTCGGCGGCCCAGCTCCCGCTCGACACGGCGGGTCTCGCCGCCGAGGGTCATGACCGCCGCCTTGGTCCGTTCCCGCCGGGCCAGGAGCTCGACGGCGTCGACGATCGCCCGGCGCACGAGGTGGATGCGCACGTCGACGACCTGGCCGGTGAGGATCCGCGTCGTCCGCCAGCCCGGCGTCGCGGTGAGCGCCGCCTCCAGGTCGACGCGCGCCTTCCGCCGCTGCGCGTCGTCGACCGGTGTCTCGACCGGTCGGCGTCCGAGCTCCCGCCAGGTCGGCCCGGCGAAGATGGCGGCCGAGGCGTCCGGGTCGCGGGCGATCGACGCGTTGGCGCCGGTGGTGACGCGTTGGGCGTGGCGGGCGGCCTCCACGGCCCCCAGGTGCTTCTCGACCATCGTCTCGAGCCGGCGGTAGGCCGCGGCGGCTGCGGCGGCGACCGCCATCTCGGCGGCGACGCCGCGGGCGGCCAGGTCGACGAGGCGGCGGCGGTACCCGAGGAGCCACCGGTCGGAACGCCCGTCGAGCTCGGGCCGGGCCGCTCTCATCCGCTCGACCGCGGCGACGACGACCTCGGAGTCCTCGACCGCACGTCGCCGGGCGCCGAGCACCCGCAGGTCGTGGAGCACGCCGCGCAGGCCGTGGCCCGCCCGGGGCTGGCTGTCCGGTGACGACGCGGTCGGCGCCGAGGACGGGCCGGTGCCGAAGTACTGGCTCTCCAGCTCGTCGGCGACGCCGCCGGGGAGCGCCTCGGCCACCGATCGGAGCTGGCCGAAGTCGAGCGCGGCCCGGCCCCGCACCCGCCGGACGAGCGGCGTCGGGTCAGCGGCCCCGACGGGGTCGCCGTCCACATCGACGTCCACGTCGACGTCGAGGTCGGCGAGCAGCCGGCGGAACGCCTCCTCCAGGAGCAGCGCGTTCGTCTCCCAGCGCAGCGGCGGCAGGACCCCGGGCACCATCTCGCCGATGCCGGCGGTGGTCAGCTCGTGGTCGTCGGGCACCGAGTCGAAGCCGTCGGGCGCAGGCCCGGCGGTCGGCCCGGTCGTCGGCCCCGGCGCCACCGGCAGCGTCGTGATCGGGCGGGCCTGCACGATCCAGAGCCGCGCACCGTCCCACGCCCACTCGACGTCCTGGGGGCGACCGGTGACCCGTTCGATCTCGAGGGAGAGGCGCAGCGCCTCCGCGACCTCGTCGGGGACCGCGCCGCCGGCGGCGCGGCCGCTGGCGCGATCGACCACCCACGCATCGGGGGTGGCCGCCCCGGAGACGAGGGCCTCCCCCAGACCGGCGACCGCCTCGACCCGAGCTGCGCCGTCCGCGCCACCGGGGTCGACGGTGAAGGCCACCCCGGCCCGGCGGGCGGGGACCATGGCCATGACGACCGCGGCCATCGCGGCGCCGGTCGCGTCGATGCCGAGGGCGGCGCGGTAGGCGACGGGGGCGGTGTGCCACAGCGACGCCCACACCAGCCGGACCGCCCGGAGCACCGCCTCGGGGTGGTCGGGGTCGACGTCCAGGATCGAGCGGTACTGGCCGGCGAACGACGAACCGGCGAGGTCCTCGACGGTCGCCGACGACCGGACGGCGACGGGGTGGCCCGACGAGGTCCGTCGGGCGAGAGCGACGAGCGACCGGGCGAGCTGGTCGTCGAGCGGTGCGGTCAGGAAGACCTCGTCGACGCGCTCGTCGGGCACCCGGTGCCCGGCGCGGATCTCGTCGACCAGCGAGGCGACCGCACACCCGGCGACGAAGCACCGGTAGGCCGACGTGGTCACGACCCCGGTCGCGGGCACCGGGAACCCGGCACGCACCAGGCGGGCCAGCGCCGCGCCCTTGCCACCCAGGAGCTCGCCGAGCCCGTGCTCGGGCAGGAGGTCCCGATCGAGCATCACTGCGTACGACTCGTGACCGACCATCCCGCTCACCCCGACCGGGTGTGCTCGTGGTCCGCCGCGGCGGCCGCGCCGTCCCCGGCCGCGTCCTCGTCGTAGACGAGCCGGTACGTGGCGATCGCCCGCTCGGCCACGGCCTCCATCGGTTCACCGGTCCGGCTGGCGCGGGCACGGAGCCACGCCACGAGATCGGCGCGCAGGAGCACCGTCTGGCGTCGACCACCGAGCTGCACCAGGAGCACGACGAGCAGCAGCAGGGTCAGGGCGAACACGGCGAAGAGGTCCCACTCGCGGCTGAACGCGGCATCCAGCGCTCCGACCGCGGAGGTGATCGCGGCGAGCACGAGAACGAACCGGTTCCGCGCCGTGGGCAGCATTGCGTCCCCCTTCGACACAACGAGTATCCCCGGCGCCCATGCCCCGGTCACACGGGCGTTCGGACGTTCCCCCCGCCACCGTTCGCCCCGACGGCCGCCAACGAACGTGGCGGCCGGGCGCCGGGGCGGATCGGAACGGTCAGCGGTCGGCGGCCTCGACCGACGCCGCGAACCCGTCGAGCTCGGCGACCGACGGGTCGTGGTCCCACACGATGGCGTCGGCGAACAGCTCCTTGAGCTCCTCGGTCGCCGGCGTCGCGGTCACGACACGCAGCGGCACCTCCCGGCCCGACCGGCGGACGTGCGCCTCGTACTCGCCCAGGATGGCCCGGTGCTCGGGCCGACCGAGGTCGAGGCCGAACACGATCCCGTGGGCCTCGTCGAACATCGGGCAGTCGCCGTCGCGCAGCATCGGGCACGGCTCGCCCGGACTCGGTCCGTGGCAGGTCGTGACCGGGTGGTCGAGCTTCTCCAGGGTGCTCGCCGCGAACTCGCCGGTGTCGGCCGGCGTGACGAGCAGGATGCGTCCTCCGTGAACGTCCATGGTCGTCCCCCTCGCTTCTCGTCCCGTTCGACGATGGCGGCACCACCGCTCGCAGACCAGAGGCGGAGGTCACGCGGTGCGCGGCCCCGGGCGTCGGGCCGAGGCCCCGCCCGCCGTCCCAACCACCGCCGACGGCCTCCCACGACCGATGGCGGGTCAACCGGATGGTGGACGCCGATCCGTCGGGTGGCCCTGACGTAGTGCCCTGGTCGGGGGACGGTTCCGGGTGGACACTGCGCGCATGTCGGCAGACGTAACGGCTTCGCCGGGCGCTGTTGCGACGGTGGACGCGCGCATCGGCCACGAAGGAACCCGCATCGACCTCGACGAGGTGACGAAGCGCTACCGGGTCGGTGATGTCGATGTCACCGCCATCGACGAGGTCAGCCTCCACGTGGACGAGGCGGCGTTCGTCGTCATCCTCGGCCCGTCGGGCTGCGGGAAGACGACCCTGTTGAACCTGATCGGGTCGTTGGATACGCCGACGGCCGGCTCGGTGCGGGTCGCCGGCGTCGATCTCACCGACGCGTCGCAGAAGACGCGGGCGGCGCTGCGCCGCAGCACGGTGAGCTTCGTCTTCCAGACGTTCAACCTGTTCCCGGGCCTCACCGCGTTCGAGAACGTGCGGTTCGGGGCCGACGCCGCCCGGCGCGACGACTCAGCCGACCGGGCCGCCGAGGCGCTCGAGCGCGTCGGCCTCAGCGGCCGCCTCCGCCACTTCCCCCACCAGCTCTCGGGTGGCGAGCAGCAGCGGGTGGCGATCGCCCGGGCGCTGGCCACCGGCAACCCGATCCTGCTCGCCGACGAACCGACCGGCGAGCTCGACTTCCGCACCGGCGTGCAGATCCTCGGGGTGCTCGAAGAGCAGGCGCGTGCCGGCATGACCGTGCTCGTCGTGACCCACAACCGGGAGATCTCCCGGGTCGCGGACCGGGTGATCGAGCTGTCCAGCGGTCGCATCGTCTCCGACGGGCCCCCGCCGGGTGGCAAGGCCGACGTCACGGAGCTCCAGTGGTGACCACCACCCGCGGCGGCCTGCCGTCGTCGCGCGGTCTATGGCTGCGCTGGTCGTGGCGCGACCTGCGACGGCACTGGGTCGCAGTCGTTGCCATCGCGCTCGTCCTCGCCATCGGCACCGGCGTCTACGCCGGCCTCGGCAGCACGGCGACGTGGCGCCGCCTGTCGAACGACGCGAGCTTCGACCAGCTCGCCATGCACGACCTGCGGGTCGAGCTGAGCCCGGGCACCTTCGTCGACGAGGGCACGCTCGCCGCCGGCATCGCCACCATGCCCGATGCGGACTCGGTCGTGGCGGCCCACGAGCGGCTCGTCGTCGACAGCCAGGTCGACGCGACGGCCGGCGACGAGTCGGTCCTGGCCGTGGCCCGGCTCGTGGGCATGCCGCTCGGCGAGACCGGCGTCGACGAGCTGTGGATCACCGACGGCGACGCACCCGATCCCGGTGGCGGCGCCGCCGGCGGCGACGCCGTGCTGGAGACCAAGTTCGCCGACCACCACGGGCTGGCACCGTCGGGCTCCTTCGAGATCGCCGGTGGGCACACGGTCGACTACACGGCACTCGGCACGGCCCCCGAGGACTTCTTCTACGAGGGTCCCGAGGGCGCCATCTTCAGTGAGGGCGACCTCGCCATCGTCTACCTGCCGCTGGCCTCGGCCCAGGGGCTCGTCGGCCGCGACGGCGCCGTCAACGACCTCGTCGTGCGGCTGGCCGACGGGGCCGACCGCGACCGCGTGCGCGACCAGCTCATCGCCGCGGTCGACGCCGTCGGGGTGAGCGCCACCGTGACCGACCGCGACGACGCCACAGCGGTGCGCGTCCTCTACGAGGACATCGACAACGACCAGCGCCTGTGGAACGTCCTGTCCGGGCTCGTGCTGTTCGCCGCGGCCCTGGCCGCGTTCAACCTCATCAGCCGCATCGTCGAGGCGCAGCGCCGCGAGATCGGCATCGGCATGGCGCTCGGGGTGCCGCGTCGGCGTCTCGCCGTCCGACCGCTGCTGGTGGGCGCCCAGGTCGCGCTGCTCGGCACCGTCGCCGGCGTCGGTGTGGGCCTGCTCGTCGGCGGGGCGATGCGCGGCCTGCTCGAGTCGGTCCTCCCGCTGCCCGCGTACCGCACCCCGTTCCAGGCCGGCGTCTACGCCCGGGCGGCAGCGCTGGGTGTCCTCGTCCCCGTCGTGGCCAGCGCCCTGCCGGTGCTGCGGGCCGTGCGCGTCGAGCCGATCGAGGCGATCCGCACCGGGCACCTGAGCGCCAAGACCAGCCGGCTCACCGACTGGACCGGCCGGATCCGCCTCCCGGGAACGAGCCTCACCCAGCTGCCGCTGCGCAACGTCCTGCGCACGCCGCGCCGCACCGTCCTCACCGCCGTCGGGGTCGGCGTCGCCATCACCGCCCTCGTCGGGGTGCTCGGCCTGCTCGACAGCGTCAACCGCACGATGGAACGGGCCGGCGACGAGCTGACGAAGGGCGATCCCGAGCGGGTCCTCGTCCAGCTCGACGGATTCCATGACGTCGGCTCGGAGGCGGTCGCCGCCGTCGCCGACGCGCCCGCGGTCGGCCGCACCGACGTCGCGCTCCGGCTCCCGGTCACCGCGCACGCAACGGACGCCACGACTGCCGCTGACGACGAGCTCGACCTGCTCGTCGAGCTGCTCGACCTCGACGGCGCCGCGTGGTCACCGACCATCGAGCGCGCCGTGCCCGACGGCGCGGCCCGGGGCGTGGTCCTGGCCGACAAGGCGGCCTCCGATCTCGGCGTCGGCCTCGGCGACCCGGTGGTGCTCCGCCACCCCACCCGACGGGCCGGCGGCGGGTTCACCCTCACCGAGTCCGAGCTCGTCGTGAGCGCGATCCACGCCAACCCGATCCGGACGTTCGCCTACCTGGACCTCGCCCGCGCCGACCGGTTCGGGCTCGCGGGGACGACGAACCTGCTCGACGCCTACCCCGCGGCGGGGTTCGAGCGCGCCGATGTCCAGCGCGAGGTGTTCGGCCTCGACGGCGTGGCGTCGAGCCAGGCGGTCGGCCGCATCCGCGAGGGGTTCGACGAGGCCATGACCCAGATCGTCGGCATCCTCGCGATCGCCGCGGTCGCGGTCGTGTCCCTGGCCCTGCTGATCGCGTTCAACGCCACCCGGATCACGGTCGAGGAGCGGCGCCGCGAGCACGCCACGATGCGGGCGTTCGGACTGCCGGTCCGCACCGTCCTGGCGCTCGTCGTCAAGGAGAGCGTGCTCATCGGCGTCGCCGCCACCGCGATCGGCGTCGCCACCGGGTTCGTGTTCATCGGCTGGATGCTCCAGTCGCTCGGCTCGACCACGCTGCCCGACCTGGGCATGAGCCTCTACGTCGCGCCGGCGACGCTCGTCATCGCCGCGATCGTCGGCGTCCTGGCGGTTGCCGCCGCGCCGCTGTTCCTCGTCCGCCGCGTGTCGCGCATGGACATCCCCGACACGCTGCGCGTCATGGAGTGAGCCCGGTCGCGCCGTGCCGACGGCTCAGCGCACGAGCTGGCCGTCGACCCGACGCCAGATGTGGAGCGGGTTGGGCTCCTGGAGCGCGGGCGGCAGCAGGGCGTCGGGCAGGTCCTGGAAGGCGACCGGCCGGAGGAAGCGGCGGATGGCCATCGCCCCGACCGACGTGTGCAGCGGCGCGGTCGTCGCCGGCCACGGGCCGCCGTGGTGCATCGCCCAGTTGACCGCGACCCCGGTCGGCCAGCCCCGCCAGATCACCCGGCCGGCGAGCGTGGCCAGGCGTTCGAGGAGCGCGGCCACGTGTCCGTCGGTCGCCTCGGCCTCGGTGGCCCACAGCGTCGCCGTGAGGTTGCCCTCCGCCACGTCGAGGACCCGGCCCAGCTCCTCGTCGTCGCGGTAGCGAACGAGCACGACCGCGGGACCGAAGCACTCCTCGCGCACCAGCTCCGGGGTGTCGGCCACGACGGCGGCGTCGACCGCGAACACGCTCGCCACGCCGTTGCGCCCCGAGCTGAGGTCCGCGGCCGGTCCGGCCAGCCGTTCGACGCCGGCGGTGGAGCCGAGGCGCTCGAGCCCGGCCCGGAACCCGGCGGCGATGCGCTCGTCGAGCATCGTGGCCCCGGCGGCGTCGCCGAGCGCGGCGACGACGTGCTCGGCGAAGTCGGCGCCGGCGGGGACGAGCACGACCCCGGGCTTGGTGCAGAACTGGCCGACCCCGAGGGTGAACGAGCCGACGAGGCCCTCGGCGATCGACGCGGCCTCCTTCGCCGCGGCCGCCGGCGTGACGACGACCGGGTTGATGCTGCCCAGCTCCCCGTAGAACGGGATCGGGTCGGGCCGCGAGGCGGCCAGGTCGTGGAGCGCGCGGCCCCCGGCGACGGAGCCGGTGAACCCGACGGCCCGGATGCGGGGGTGGGTCACGAGGAGGCTGCCCGCCTCGAAGCCCGACACGTGCCCGAAGGTGCCCTCCGGCGCCCCGGCGGCGGCCAGCGAGTCGACGACGATCGTGGCCACGGCCTCCGAGGTGCGGGGGTGACCGGGGTGGGTCTTCACGACGACCGGGCAGCCGGCGGCGAGCGCCGATGCGGTGTCGCCCCCGGCGACGGAGAACGCGAACGGGAAGTTGCTCGCGGCGAACACGGCGACCGGCCCGATCGGCACCACCATCCGGCGTACGTCGGGCTTCGGTGGCGTGGCGTGCGGGTCCGCGTGGTCGACGATGGCGTCGAGGTGGGAGCCCTCGGCGATGACGTCGCCGAACATGCGGAGCTGGCCGGTGGTTCGGGCCACCTCCCCGCGCAGGCGGGCGTCGCCGAGCGCCGTCTCCTCGTCGGCCACGGCCACGAGGTCGTCGACGGCGTCGTCGAGCGCATCGGCCACCACGCTGAGCCAGCGGGCCCGCACGGCGTGCGACGTGGCTCCCAACGGGGCCGCTGCGTCCGCTGCGGCCCGGCATCGCTGCTCGAGGTGGGCCTCGGTCGTGTCGGTCCCTGCTCCGACGCTCACGTGTCTCCTCCTCGAACCCGACGAACGTCACATCGATCTTGCCTCATCCTGACGACATCCGGTCGGGGCACCGAAAGGTCGCCGTCTCCCGGGAACCGATGGACGCGCCGGCGGGAAGCCTTCCAGCACCTCACCCTGCGAGGTCATGTATCACACAGAGCGCGGAGTTCCTCGTACTCACCGACGCGGGACCAGCGGGGATGGTGTGATGGCGAGGCAGCGGACTCGACTCGGCGCGGCGTGGGCCGCGTGCGCAAGCGCAGCGGCGGTCCTGGCCGGCGCTTCTGCGTCGGCCGGCGCGGCGATGCCCTCCGACGTCGGGGCCGCGCAAGCCGAGCCTGCGGTGGTTCGGGACTTCGTGACCGATCCGTACCATCCGATCGACCTGCGGCGGGCTGCGGTCGACCAGTACGGCCCCGGCGCCGAGGTCGTGCTCGAGGGCGACCACCTGTACTCGTGGGCGGCCAGCGTCGGCGGGGACCGCCGAGTGCTCGACCTGGCCCGTGCCGTTCGCACCCAGTACGGACCGACCCACCAGCTGGCGACGACCGGGGTGCACGCCTTCGACTGGGCGGCGGTCGAGCTCGAGGCGGCGGCGCCGGCGGTGCTGCCCGTCATGCTCGTCTCCTCCGACCACCTCTTCGACATCGACGGCGTTCGCGACGGACTCGCACGGTTCGAGAGCGTCCTCGCAACGGTCGCGGCGTGGTACGAGGTCCACGTCGGCGCGCGGTATCGGATGTTGCAGCCGCTCGTCGTCCGGACCGACCGCGACGCCGCGTCCTGGGCCCGCATCTCGCGTGACACCACGGAGGAAGGGCTGCGGTACGAGCTGCTGGCGGAGGCGATCGACGCCTACCGCTCCGAGCTCGGCGACCCTCCCGACCAGCTCCGTGTGGTCATCTCGATCCACACCGGCGACGGCTCGGATGACTGGTACGGCGCCGCGGCGCGGCCACCGTTCGCCGTGGCCCCACCCCGGGCGACGAGCGTGTGGTGCCCGGCCTCCGGGGTGCCGGGGCCGGAGTGCGCAAACGCGGCGTACGCGATCGGTCACGAGCTCGGCCACACCTTCGGGCTCGGCCATCCCTGCGAGGACGGGCTCGCTCCCGACCCGGAGTGCCGCGGCTCGATCATGGAGACGACCGAGCCGCCGGGGGCGACGCTGCTCGAACCCGAGGTGGCCCACCTCCTGGGGACGGGCTTCTTCGACCGGGACGGCTGACGCCGGGGGCCGACACGGCGCGAGAGGTCACCGGCGCCGTGACCCCACCAGCTCCGGCGCCCCCTCGGCGGGCCCTCCTCCGTCGCCGACGGGCACCGCGACGCCGACCTCTCGCGCCTCGCCGTCGCGGCCGGGTGTGACCCACCCATCCGGGACGATCAGGCCGCGGGGCCGGCGACGGGCGGCGCCAACGTGGCGACGAGCTGGTCGAGGTAGCCCACGTCCCGCCCGGGCGCCGGCGCGTCGTCCCCGAGCACGCGTCGCAGGTGGAAGTGGCCGAGGTAGGCGGCATAGGCGATCCGGGCCTGGCGCTCGGCGTCCTCCGGCCGATAGCCGAGCTCCAGGTACGCGTCGACGAGGAACGCGATCCGCCGATCGGTGACCCTGCGCACCACGGGCGCGACGACGGGATCGTCCGAGCGAACGGCCAGCGCCGTGTCGAGCGGTCCGTGCTCCCGATCGCCGAACGACGCGCGGAACAGCGCCCGCAACCGCTCGACCGGCTCGCGGATCGACACGAGCCCGGCGATCACCTCCTCGGTGGCCACCGCCTCCCACCGCTCGAGCGCGGCCCTCACCAGCGCCGCCCGGTCCGCGAAGTGGTGGTAGAAGCTGCCCTTCGTGACGCCGAGCTCCCGGGCCAGGCCCTCGACCGACACGGCGTCCGCGCCACCGTCGGCGATGCGCCCGAGGGCGGCATCACACCAGTCGTCCGCGGTCAACCGGGGGCGCGCGGCCATGAACATACGGTACCGTATGGACATGGAACATACGGAGCCGTACGGTTCAGGTCCGGGTTCGGTCCCGGCCCGCCGCATCGCAGGCCTCGCGAGCGCAGCCGGTCTCGGCACCGCCGCGGCGATCCACGCGGCGTGGGCCGTGGGGTCGACCTGGCCGCGAGCCGATGCCGACGCACTCGCCGACCTCGTCGTCGGCCGGCGCCCGTTCCCGTCAGCGGCCGCGACCTGGGCTGTCGCCGCGCTGTTGGCCGGCGCGACCGGCGTCGTCGGCGTTGCCGCGACGAGCGGTCGGCATGCACGGAACCGCGCCACCACCACCGCCCGGCACGCCAGCGCAGTGGTGGCCGCGGTGCTTGCACTGCGGGGCGCCGGTGGGTTGGCCGTCGCGGGTCGAGCCGCTCGACTCACCACCGACGAGTTCGCACGCATGGACCTGCGCGTGTACTCGCCGCTGTGCCTCGGGCTCGCCGCCGGCGCCGCGGTCGCCGCCCGTCGGGCCTGAGCGCCCGCACGGCGCCGTGCACCGCCGCCGTCCGGCGCCCGGACGTTCAGGCCTCAGCGGCGCGGGGTGAGGCGGTGCTGGCGCGGAGGACGACGTCGCCGCGGACACGGACGACCCGGGGCGTCGGGGGGCCGTCGTCGAGCACCATCTCCGCGGCGGTCACACCCATTCCGACCAGCGGCAGCCGCACGGTGGTCAGCGTCGGCTGGATGTCGCGCAGGGTCTCGATGTCGTCGAAGCCGGCGACCGAGATGTCCCCGGGTACGGCGACGCCGTGGTCGCGCAGGGCGGCCATCGCACCGACCGCCATCACGTCGTTCACCGCGAACACGCAGGTCGGGCGCTCGTCCCGCTCGAGCAGCCGCGCCGCGGCCTCGTAGCCCCCGTCGCGGGTGAGCGCGCCGTGCACCACCTCGACGCCTCCGGGGTCGACCCCGGCGGCGGACAGGCCGGCCCGGAAGCCGATCCGCCGGTCCCTGGCGGTGAGCAGCTCGGCGGGCCCGGCGAGCACGGCGAACCGGCGATGGCCGAGCGCGGCGAGGGCGATGGCGAGGTCGCGGGCGCCCGCCCGGTTCCGGGGCAGCACGGTGTGGGTGCCGAGGCGGTCCTCGCTCACGCACGCGACCCGACCACCGTTGGAACGGAACGCCTCGACGGCCTTCGCCATGCGCTCGGTCAGGTCGCGGTCGTTGGTTCGGCTGCCGATGACGACCAGGGCCCGGGCCCGCTGGGCCGCGAGCATCTCGACGTAGGAGATCTCGAGCGCGGGGCCGCGGCGGGTGTTCGCCAGCAGCACGACCAACCCCCGCTGCTCGGCCACCTCCATCACGCCGGACGCGATCGACGAGAAGTACGGGTCGGCGATGTCGGTGACGAGCAGGCCGACCGTGCTCGACGCCCCCCGGGCGACGGCCTGGGCGTGCACGTTCGGGCGGTAGTTGAGCTCGGAGGCCGCCTCCATCACCCGCTGTTGGTACTCGACGCCGACGACCCGCTCGCTCCCGTTGAGGACGCGGGAGGCGGTCGCCTGGGAGACGCCGGCCCGCAGCGCCACGTCGGCCAGTGTCACGGCACGAACGCTCATCGAAGCGCAGAGTACGCCGGGAAGGCGCCTTCCGAGCGCCCCGGCGGGCCGGCTGCTCAGGCGCAGTCGGCCACGGCGTCGACCGACACGTCGACGTGGAGGAGGGCGTGGCCGGCGTACTCCTGCGCCTCGGCGAGGTCGTCCGTCTCGATGGCCAGCGTGGCCCACCCGACGATCCGCATCGGGTGGCTCGCCAGGCGCGGCATCGTGTTCGACGTCGGGCTCCACGCGTCCAGCACCTGCGTCAGCTCGTCCCACCGGGCGGCCGGGTCGTCCCACGAACCGCCGAGCACGTCCGGCTCGAGGCACTCGTCCGCCACCTCGGACACCAGTCCGGGCTCACCCGACTGGCCGGGCAGCAACCCGATCTCGACGGCGCCGGAGACCTCGCGGTCACCGTCACCATCGCCGTAGCGGTCCACGTCGGGCCCGACGACGAGGTTCCGGGCGGCCTCGGCGGCACTGCGTGCGTCCACGACCGTCGCGGCGTCCTGCCAGCGCAGCGCCGCACCCTCGATCGCCTCCAACCGCGCGGCGACGGCGGTCACCGGGTCGACGTCGCCCGCCCCTGCGTCCCCGGATGGCCCGTCGCCCGCCCCTGCGTCATCGCCCGTCCCTCCGTCGTCGAGCGCAGCGTCATCCGATGACGTGGCGTCGTCGTCATCGGTGCACGCGGCGAGCGCGGCGACGCCGATGACGAGTGCGAGGAGCAGGGCGACGGGACGGGAGCGCACGGGCAGTTCCTCGGTTCGGTCGGTCGGATCAGCCGGGTCACCCGGCCGTCGGGCGGCGGGCGCGGCTCAGTCACAACCCACGGTCGCGCTGCGGTGTTCCACGAGCAGGACGTCGCGCCAGCGACCGTGGTGGCTGCCGAGCCGTTCCCGGCGCCCGACGACCCGGAACCCGCACCGCTCGTGGAGGGCCAGGCTCGCCCGGTTCTCGGGGAAGATGCCGGACTGCACCGTCCAGATCCCGGCCCGCTCGGCGGCGGCGAGGAACGTGCGGAGGAGCAGCGTGCCCACGCCCCGTCCGGCGGCGGCGGGGTCGACGTAGATGCCGTGCTCCATGACGCCGCCGTACACGCAGCGGTCGGACACCGCGGACCCGGCGGCCCAGCCGAGGACCCGGTCGCCGCCGTCGACGGCCACGAGGCGGAGCTCCTTGGCAGCGCGCCACCCGTCCCAGCTCGGCACCTCGGTCTCGAAGGTCGCGTCGCCGGTGGCGATGCCCGCCGCGTAGATGGCCGCGACCGCGGGCCAGTCGCCGTCGACCATCAACCGCACCACCACGTCGTCGGACGTGACCAGCGGCGAGACGGCCCGCACGGCCACCGACCGCACGTGCTCGTCGACGTCGTGGGTCGCCTCGATCGTCACGCCCCGCAGACCTGCGGTGGCGAGCACGGCCCGGTACTCGGGCACGGTGAGCGCCCCCGCCGCGCAGTCGACCACCCGTCCGAGCCGCTCACGCGCCCCGGCGTCGAGGGCATCGTCGACGACGAGGTCGGTGATCGCCACGCGGCCGCCGGGGCGCAGGACGCGGCGGACCTCGGCGAAGACCGCCGCCTTGTCGGCGACGAGGTTGACGACGCAGTTGGAGAGCACGACGTCCACCGACGCGTCGGGCAACGGGAGCCGGTCGATCGAGCCCTCGTGGAACACGGCGTTGGTGACGCCGGCGGCCGCGGCGTTGGCCCGCGCGAGGTCGACCATCTCGGCGGTGGCGTCCACGCCGTGTGCCGTCCCGTCGGGCCCGATGCGCCGGGCGGAGAGCAGGACGTCGATCCCCCCGCCGGACCCGAGGTCGAGCACGTCCTCGCCCGGGTGCAGGTCGGCGAGGGCGAACGGGTTGCCGCAGCCGAGCGAGGCGGTCACCGCGGCACCCGGGAGCCCGGCGAGCTCGTCCTCCGCGTAGGAGGCGCCGCAGTACCGCTCCCGGTCGTCGGCACCTCGGCCCGCAGCAGCGTCGCTGGCCAGGCGCCCGTAGCGGTCACGGACCCCGGCGAGATGATCGTCGGTCATTCGGCGCACTCCACCAGGTCGAGGAACTCGGGCGAGGGCCGCCCCATCACCACGTGGGCGGCGGACGGGAAGCAGTCGAGGCACCGCTCGTTCACCTGCCAGCGACTCGACGTGCCGTCGCGCTCGACGAGGACGAACCGAACCTCGGCGAGGCGCGCCAGGTGATGGGACACGGTCGACTGGCCGACGTCGAGCGCGTCGGTGATCTCCCCGACGGTCATCGGGCGGGCGGCCGACGCCAGCAGGTTGAGGATCAGGATCCGCGTCGGGTCGCCGAGCGCCCGGAACCACCGCGCCCACTCCTCGGCCTGATCGCGAGGCACACGACCGATCGCGCCGTTCGCCCTGCCGCTTCCCACTCCGACGCCGGAACCATTCATCGATGATCGACGATAATCGATGAAGAGCGGCTGCGCCAGAGGTGGAGCCGAGGTCGGAGGGAACGGGCCGGAGGTCCCGAGCTGGCCGGCACTCGTCGGGATCGGCACGGCGAACGACCCCTCGTGGCGGTTCACCCGAGCAGCGGAGGCCGCCAGCTTCTATGGTCCTGACATGGGATCGACCGACGCGGCACCCCGGCCCACGCCGATCAGCGCGGAGCCCTGGATCACGCTCCGGCCCACGCTGGACGCCATGCTCGCCCCGCTGGGCGAGCTCACACTCGCCCGCCTCGCCCCCAGACGCAACGACACCGTGCTCGACGTCGGCTGCGGGTGCGGCACGACGACGCTGGACCTCGCCTCCGCCGTCGGTGCCGGCGGGCGCGTGACCGGCATCGACATCGACGCCGAGATGCTGGCGATCGCCCGCGAGGAGGCGAGCGCGGCCGAGGCCGCCAACGTCACCTACGTGCAGGGCGATGCCGGGGTCCACCCCTTCGCCCACCAGGCCTACGACGGCATCTACTCGCGCCTGGGGACGATGTTCTTCGACGATCCCGTCGCCGCGTTCACCAACCTCCACCGGGCGCTCCGCCCCGGTGGGCGCCTGGCGTTCGTCTGCTGGCGGCCCCTCGCCGAGAACCGTTGGGTCACCGAGGTGCGCGACGCGACGACCGCGAACTTCCCGGGCTCGACCGACACCACCGCCGACCTGCTCAGCCCGTTCTCCCAGGGCGACCCGGACGAGGTCGCCACGACGCTGACCCACGCCGGCTTCGTCGACGTCGAGATCGAGGCGCACGATGAGCCGCTCCCCGTCGGACGAGGCGATCTCGACGAGGCGATCGACTTCTACCTGCAGCTCCTGTCGACCGGGTACCTGCACGTCGAGCACGACCGCCACACGATCGATCGCCTCAAGGCGACGGTGTCGACCGTGCTCGAGCGCCACCACGACGACGACGGCATCTGGATGGGCTCGGCGTCCTGGGTGATCACCGCCCTCCGCTGACCCGTTTCGCGCTAAACGGGTCAGCGGCACGAACGTCGCACGGACAGACCGCGCGCGTGGCGTTCACCGACGACGAGTCGACCCGGAGCAGGTGGGGAGCGAATCGTGCGCCGGTAGCATCCACGTTGTCCGATCTTGTTCGAATCTCACGATTCCGTCAGGTTTGCGAAACGACTGATGCCACATCGTCTCGGTGCGCCGGTCTTCCAGGTGAAAGCGGAGATGTTCAAGGCGCTCGGCCACCCGGCCCGCGTCCGAGCACTCGAGGTACTGACCGAGGGCGAGCACTCGGTCTCCGAGCTCCAGCCCGAGGTCGGCATCGAGTCCTCGCACCTCTCCCAACAACTCGGCATCCTCCGAAGAGCGGGCCTCGTGACGACCCGCAAAGAGGGAACGACGGTCTTCTACTCGATCAAGGACCCTCTGCTCGTTGAACTGCTTGCCGTCGCGAAGAGGCTGCTCATCTCCGGGCTCTCACAACAGCGCGACATACTCGAAGACCTCGAAGCATCTCGTCGTGATCGTTGAAGCGCGCGGCCCGCGCTCGAAGCAGACGCGTCTGGTCGATTTATGTCCGGATAGTCGACGAATAGTTGATGTTGTCAGGCATGATTTCTAGCGTTGCCTGATATGCGTCGCGATTCTTACACTATTGACAGGCAGCGGCGCTCTCAAAGCGAATTCATGTCATTCGCGTTCGTGAGGGTGGCCGATGCCGAAGCGACGCGGCCGCCGACCCGGCACGGTCGCACCACGACGAAGCATGCATCGCAAGGCGGAGGACACCCATGACAGACATCGCGACCTCCCTCAAGGAGGCCATGACGATCAACGGCGCGCTCGGCGCCGCGCTCGTCGACTACGACAGCGGGATGACGCTCGGCACCCAGGGCGGTGGACCGAACCTCAACCTCGAGGTCGCGGCGGCGGGCAACACCGAGGTCGTGAGGGCCAAGCTGAACACGATGCGCCAGCTCGGCATCGACGAGCAGATCGAGGACATCCTCCTCACCCTCGGCGAGCAGTACCACCTGATCCGGCCGATCCGGTCGCGCAAGGGCCAGGGCCTGTTCCTGTACCTCGCCCTGAACAAGGCGCAGGCCAACCTCGCGATGGCACGTCGCCAGCTCCTGCTCATCGAGGAGCAGCTCGACATCTGAACGATGCGGTGGGGCCCCCCCGGGCGGGCGGGGGCCCCGGTGGCGCACCACCCCCCCCGCCCGGCACGCCCCGGGGG
>JAXHUH010000175.1:0-35126 GCA_034211175.1 Actinomycetota bacterium | reverse complement strand
CGCCCCCCGTGGGGGGAGGTACGGCGGTCGGTGCGGCCGCTCCGGGGGGCCGGGGTGTGTCTCGTGGCTCGGCCGGCCGGTCAGGCCGAGCGACCCCGGGCCGGGCGCAGGTGGAGGGCGGCGGCCCGCAACAGCGCCCCCGTGCCCAGGAGGGTCACGGCGAGCGATGCCATCAGGCCGAGCGGTCGGGGGCCGGTGGCGGCCAGCGTCGGCGCCGAGGACGCGGTGATCGTCGAGCCCTGGGTGAGGATCCCGCCGTCGGGGTCGGCGCCGCTCATCGACACCGACGTGCTGCCGGTCCCGAGCGGGAGCCGGAACACGACGTTGCCGCTGCCGTCGGCGACGGTGGTCAGCGTCGTCCCGCTGCCGTCGACCGTGAGGGTCACGACGGCGCCGGGCGCGTAGCCCTCGCCGGCGATCGTCGCCTGGCCGGGTGAGGAGACCACGTCGATGTCGGCGGGCAGGTCGTTGTCGGTGATCGACACCTCGAGCTCGTCATCGGCGAGCACCGTCCCGGTCGAGATGAGCCGGACCCGGAACATGCGGGTGCCGTCGACGTTCGAGTCGTTCAGCACCGACAGGTCGATCGCCGCCTCCATCGCACCGGCGGCGAGGGTCAGGGTGCCGCCGAGGCCGTTGGCGATCGGGGTGCCGCCGACCGTGGCATCGCTGCCGTCGGCGTTGACCAGCTCGATCACGTAGTCGATCGTGTCGCCCTCGGCCGCCGGCTGGTCGAGGACGATGGGCAAGCCGACCGTCCCGTCGGTCTCGGCGACCGTGATCGTCTCCTGCGCGAACGACGCCGTCGGCTGCGCGCCGGTGACGGTCAACGTCTGGTCGCTCGCCACCGACCGCACGGTCGAGGTCGACGAGTCGACGCCGCCGTCGATCACGAACGTGCCCGAACCCGTCGCCATGACCGGGACGGTGATCGTGCAGGTCGCCGCACCGTCGGCGAGCCCGCCGCCGGTGAACGAGATCGATTCCTGGCCCTCGACGGCGTCGACGGAGCCGCCGCACGTCGTGACCGGGGGTCCGGCGACGACGAGGCCGGGCGGCAGGCTGTCCGCGAACCCGAGGTCGAGCTTGGTGCTGAGCGTCGGGTCGTTGGTGAACGTGTAGACGAGGTCGGTGGTCTGGCCGGCGGTGATGGAGTCGTCGGCCAGCTCCTTCGACAGCCGGGCGACGTCACCGTTGGTGAACACGAGGTCGTTGCTCATCGTGGCCGCGCCCGGTGTGGTGCCGAGGTTCCACATGATGCCGATGGCGTTGTCGGTCGACGGGTCACCGTCGACGAGGTTCGGGAAGTCCTCACCGTTGAACGCCCAGCCCGCGCTCCCACCGCACTGCGCGGCGGCCGCCGGGTCCCACGGGCAGTCGTAGTAGCCGGAGAAGTGGCCGGTCCACGCCGGACCGCTGCGATAGCGGAGTGCCTCGACCACCGACGACTCGGGGTCGGACACGCCGACCGTCTCTGCACCGGCGACGGTCGTGTGGAAGCCGGGCCCGGCGTCGTCACCGCTGAGGTACGTGTCGAGCATGTGGTAGAGCCGCACGTCGGACGGCGCGCCGTCCGGGATCGTGAGCGTGAGCGTCACGGCGAAGCGCTCGCGCGGGTAGACGTAGTCAATGACGGCGTCGACCCGGTAGAGGCGCCCGTTGAGCGTCACCGTCAACGCGGAGGTGATCGTCCCGTCGCCGTTCGCGGAGCCACCGCTGGCGGTCACGTCGTCCCACGGCTGGGCCAGCCCGGTCCCGACCGACGTGCCCTCGGCGTGGAGCCCGATCGTGTTGTACAGATCGAGCAGCGTCTCCGACGGCAGGGCGCCGGGGCCGTAGAGCTGCCCGGAGCCGGCCCGGATGATCTGGAGCTCACCGGAGCCGTAGTGGACCTGCAGTCCGTCACCCGGCGCGGTGCCGCCACCGGCGTTGATCACGACGGGCGGCTCGTCCGCAGCGGCGATCGGCGCCGTGACCACGCCGGCGCCACCGGCGACGACGAGCACGCCGACCAGGAACACGCCACGCCGGACGACGGCCCGGATCCGGGGGCGGCGACGGGGCGGAGTCGTTCGGTCCACGGGCGTTGGGGTCACGCAACGGGTCCTGGTCGGCGGGCGGGATCCGTGACCGATCGGCGGAGGCGGCCCGCACATCAGTCACTTCAAGAGAGCGTAGAGTCACTCTTCGTGGCACGAGTGCTGCGTAACCCCGCTACCCCCACCCCAACCGTGGGGAAATCGACCGGTCGACGGGCGATCGGGTCACCTCGGTCCGGATGAGGTTGCCCGATCGAGTGTCATCCCGATCGGTGCCCGGCGGACGCCCCGGCACGCCACTGCCGAGCACTCGGGGACCCTCGGATAGCCTCGCCGACCATGCTCATCGTGAACACCGAGACCGTCCCCGGCCTGCGCATCACCCAGGTCCGCGGCCTGGCCCAGGGGAGCACGGTGCGCGCCAAGAACGTCGGGCGGGACATCGGCGCCTCGTTCAAGTCGCTCGTCGGCGGCGAGCTGCGCGGCTACACGGAGATGATGACCGAGGCCCGCAACGAGGCCCTCGAGCGGCTCTCCGCCCACGCCACGTCGCTCGGCGCCAACGCGGTCGTCAACGTCCGGTTCACGACCGCCGACATCGCCGGCGGCGCCGCCGAGATCCTCGCCTACGGGACCGCCGTCATCGTCGACCAGGCCCCGGCCGGCGGCTGAACGCACCGCCGGGCCGGCCGATCACGGCGCCACCACCGGCCGGGTCGGGTCAGACCGGCAGGTCGATCGTCCCGATCCGGACGGCGTCGGCGAACGCGTCGCGGATGCCGACGTCGATGCCGGAGGGCTCGGGCGACGGCACGACGAGTCGGACCCGGCGACAGTGCTCAGCCCGGGAAGCGGGCCCACAGGAGGATGCGCTTGAACGGGTAGAGGTAGGGGCGGTCGTCGCCGAGCTGCTCCAGGAGACGCTGGCGGTAGCGGCGCTCGAAGGCGTCGTAGTGCTCACGGCCGAGCACCCGCCTGATGCGGTTGAGGGTCGTGCCCTTCACCCACTCGACGACCTCGTCGGGGCCGGCGAGGACGTGGGCGTAGACCTGGAGCCGCACGGTCTGGGCGACTGCGCCGAGCTCGAACAGCAGCTGGGCGTACGCCTCGGGCGCCAGCGCGGTGGCCGATGCGTCGCGGCGGGCCTCGGGGGGCACGAGGTCGCAGAACGGCGCCTCGGCGACGACCTCGTCGATCGTCGTGTGCGACGGGTGGTCGCTGTTGGCGGGCACCTGCACCGCGAGCTGGCCGCCGGGACGAACGGCTGCCGCCCACCGGCGCAGCACCGCGGCCTGGCCGCCGCCCGACAGGGCCGCCCACTGGAGCGCGGCGTTCGAGAAGACCACGTCCCAGCGTTGGTGGGCCTCGATGGTGGCGATGTCGCCCGGCTCGAAGGCCAGGCCGGCGACGTCGAGCGCGCCGGCGCGCTCCAACATCGCGTCGGAGCTGTCGACCCCGGTGGTGCGGGCCGCGCCGAGCCCGCGGTGCAGCTCGGCGGTCAGCTCGCCGGTCCCACAACCGAGGTCGACCACCTCCGCCGATGGCGGCACCGGCTCGAGGAGCGCGGCGAGATCGCGGAACGGGGCCGAGCGCTCGGCGGCGAAGCGCTCGTACTGGGCGGGGTTCCAGGCGTCGGGCATCACTTGTACGGTACTTGTCTATGTAGACGCGAGCCAGCGCGATGGCCCAGGATCGACGGATGAGCCGACGCGACGGGGGCTGGTTCGCCTACGACCGGAACGGGCGCGTGCGCCACTCCCGCAGCCAGCGTCTCCGCCGGGTGCGGCGGCACCTGCGATTCCGGTTCGGGACGCTGAACGCGCTCGGGTGGGCCGCCGTCATCGGCCCCGGCGTCGCGCTCGGCCTCCTGGTCGGTCTCGCCACGAGCGTCCCCGCCGCTGCCGCGCTCCCGGCCGGCGCCCTCGCCGCGTGGTCCGCCGTGCTGGTCGCCGATCGGGTCCGCCACCCGCACGACACGCGCCTGTGAGCCTCTGACCTGGGGATTCACACCGGTCATGGGCTGACTCGCACCCGGCCCGCACCGCACTCGCACCGGGTTCGGACCGACCTCGCACCCGGGCGTGCGATCCATCGGGGCCATGACCGAGCGAACGGCTCCGCCCCGGAGCGACCACCCCGCCCACAACCTGACCGACCGCACCGTGCACGCCATGAGCGACGCCGCCCTCGTCCGGTGCGCCGCCGCCGGGCTCACGGAGGCGTTCGACGAGCTGGTGCGTCGCTACCGTCCACTTCTCCACCACCTGGCCCGGGGTTGGGCCCGCGACCCCCGGGACGCGGAGGAGCTGGTGCAGGACACGCTGGTGAAGATGTGGTCGGGCCTGCCGTCGTTCCGGGCGGAGGCCCGGGTCAGCACGTGGCTCCACACGATCTGCCGCCGCACCGCGATCGACCGGTCCCGCCGCCGGCGACTCGAGCTGACGAGCCTCGACGACGAACCGGAACCGGCGACCGACAGCGCGGATGTCGAGACCGACGACCAGCTCGCGCTCGACGACGTGCTCAGCGTGCTCCAGCCGCCGCACCGGGCCGCGGTCGTGCTCGTCGACGTCGACGGCTACACCGCCGCCGAGGCCGCCGACCGCGAGGGCATCCCGGCGTCGACCATGCGCTCCCGGGTCGGCAAGGCCCGCCGCCTGCTCGCCGACCGCCTCGGCGGTGCGGCATGACGGCGTTGCGCCATGACGTCGGCGGTCGCGCCGCTCAGGCGGTCGCCTCGTCGATGCGGGCCCGCACGTCGTCGTCGAGACGCTCGACCACGTCGAGGGCGCCGAGGTTCTGCGTGACCTGCTCCGGTCGGCTGGCCCCGGTGATCACGGTCGACACGTTCTCGTTGGCCAGGCACCAGGCGATCGACAGCTGAGCCGTCGTGCAGCCGAGCTCGTCGGCGATGACCGCGAGGCGGCGCACCTTCTCGTTGGCGTCCGCGTCGGTGACCCGGCCCTTCAGCCACTCGTAGCCGCTCAGCGCCGCACGGCTGTCGGCGGGCACGCCGTCGAGGTACTTGCCGGTGAGCACACCGGAGGCGAGCGGGCTCCAGGTGGTGAGCCCGAGCCCCAGGTCCTCGTAGAGCCGGGCGTACTCCTGCTCGACCCGCCGCCGCGACAGCAGGTTGTACTGGGGCTGCTCCATCACCGGCTTGTGGAGGTGGTGGCGCTCGGCGATCTCGTACGCGGCCCGGATCTCGTCGGCCGTCCACTCGCTCGTACCCCAGAAGAGGGCCTTGCCCGACGACACGATGTCGGACATCGCCCACACCGTCTCCTCGATCGGGGTGTCCGGGTCGGCGCGGTGGCAGAACACGAGGTCCACGAAGTCGAGGCCGAACCGCTCGAGCGAGCCGTCGATGGCGTGCATCAGGTACTTGCGGTTGAGCGTGTTCCTCGTGTTGACGCCCTCGTCGATGCCCCAGAAGAACTTGGTGGACACGACGTAGCTGTGGCGGGGCCAGCCGAGCTCGGCGAAGATCCGGCCCATCATCCGCTCGGACTCGCCCTTCGCGTAACCCTCGGCGTTGTCGAAGAAGTTCACGCCGCCACGGCGGGCCTCGTCCATGCACCGGGTGGCCACGTCGACGTCGATCTGGTCGCCGAACGACACCCACGAGCCGAACGACAGCGCGCTCACCTTCAGCCCCGAGCGGCCGAGCCTGCGGTAGGGCATGTCCATCGTGGTGACCTCCCGGTCCTCGAGGGTTGGCACCTGCCTCGGGGCGGGCCCGGGCGGGCGGCTCACGAGGTTACGCACCTCCTCTCCCGTGGTGACCGATCGCCCCGCGGGGTTCAGCGCCGTGCGCACCGGGAACGCGCGAGACGCAGACGTCCGCGAGAGGAGCGCACCGTGCGAGGAAGCGACCGGTCGAACCGACGTGAGGACGAGCAGCGGCGTCGGGAGACGGAGGGCCTGGTCACCGGCGCTCCGGTGAACGAGCGCGACGACGCCCACCTCCACGAGACCCCGGCGGAGGGCGAGCACCCGATCGCCCACGCCGCCCGACCGCTGGCCGACGAGCGCGCGGGCACTGATCGGGAGCTGCCGATCACCGAGGCCCAGGAGGTCGCCGACATCGCCCGGTGGTTCCGACCGTCGGTCTTCCCGGTCGACGCGGGCGGGGCCGTCGCCGAGGCCCGCAGCTCGGGTGCGCCGGAGTGGATCGTCGAGTCGATCGAGGTGATGGCAGACGAGCGCCGGTTCGAGAGCGCCGGCGCGCTGGCCCGAACGCTCGCCGGGATCAGCGGCTGAGCGCCGCCACCTGCTCGGCGCACCAGCGCCGGGCCGGCCCGACGACGCGGGTCAGGCCCTTGTAGTCGAGGACGTCGGCCGGCATGCGGGCGAGCTGGTCGTCGAGGTCGGCGGCCGCCTCCGCGGTGGTGATGGCCTCGGCGAGCGGCCAGCGCCGCACCCGCACCGTGAACAGCACGGTGCCGCCGGCGAAGCGTCGCAGGGTCTGGCGCTCGATCCGCATCCAGACCGCGGCGCCGACCAGGCCGGGGTCGTCCGGCGGATCCGGCGCCCGCTCGCCCGGCACCAGCCGCAGCGACGGGTCGGTCGTCAGCGTCCACCCGTGGCGCCACACGCCCCGCCCGCCGGGCTCGAGGCGGGCGATCGCCGCGTCGATGGCCCGGGCGAAGCGCCCGGCCGTGCGAGGCACGGGGCCGTGGACCTCGGCGAGCGGGTGACCGAGCGCCCACGCCGGGTCCCACCGGGTCGGGAAGCACACCGACGCCGCCGTCGTCACCGTGACGCCGTCGACCTCGTCGAGCAGGATGAGGTCCTCCTGGACCACCTGCGCCACCCGGTCGAGCGGATGATCGGACACGACCGCCGGCACCGCGACCTCGCCCGACCCCAACTCGCCCGACGGCACCACCAGCACCACCTCACCGTCACGAACGCTGAACCGGTCGGGGTGGTCGGTGAGCAGGCGGGCGCCGATGGCGCGCACCGCCTCGTGGCTGCGGGAGGCGCTGCCGTCGAGCGAGACGAACACCCCCGGCACCTCGGCCCGCAGGCGTCGCTTCGCCGCAACCTCCGCGGCCCACGCGTCGTCGAGCTCGATCCAGGTGTCCTCGTCGAGCGGGTGCAGTCCGGCGCGCCAGCGGAACCGGTCGGGATCGGGTGCCGGCGGGCTCGGGCGCACCATCCCAGCCTCCCACGCCCGTCGCCGCCGGGCGGCACGGTTCAGCGGATCGAGGCCGGGTAGGTTCCGCGGGTACCGCCGCTCGACCGGAGGACCACCGTGCAGGTCACACCCATGATCATCGGAGCGGAGCGCCCCACGGGCACCGAGCACACCGAGGTCCGCTCCCCCTACGACGGCCGTGTCCTCGGCACCGTCCCGACCGGCACGACCGACGACCTCGACGCCGCCGTGGCCGCCGCCCGCTCGGTCCTGGCGTCGGGCCCGCTCCCGGCCCACCGCCGGGCCACGATCCTCGACCGGGCCGCCGCCGCCATCGAGGCCCGCCACGAGGAGCTGGCGCAGATCCTGTCCTCGGAGTCGGCCAAGCCGATCCGCACCGCCCGCGTCGAGGTCGAGCGCGCGGTCGAGACGACCCGGTTCAGCGCCTCCGTCGTCCGCGACCTCGGCGGTGAGCTGATCCCGATGGACGCGTCGTCGGCCGGTGAGGGCAAGATCGGCTTCGTGAAGCGGGTGCCGGTCGGCGTCGTCGCCGGCATCTCGCCGTTCAACTTCCCGCTCAACCTCGTGTGCCACAAGGTGATGCCGGCCATCGCCGCCGGCGCGCCGATCGTGCTGAAGCCGGCGTCCGCCACCCCGCTCACCGCACTCGCGCTCGGCCGCATCCTCCTCGACGAGGCCGGCCTGCCGCCGGGGTGGCTCAACATCGTCACGTGCCGGGGCTCGGTCGCCGACCACCTCGTCCACCACCCCGACGTCGCCATGATCACCTTCACCGGCTCGGCCGAGGTCGGCTGGGGGATCCGGGCCGCGGCGCCGCGCAAGCGGGTCAGCCTCGAGCTCGGCAACAACTCCCCAGTCGTCATCGAACCCGACGGCGACTGGAAGGTGGCGGCGTCGAAGATCAAGACGGCGGCGTTCGGCTTCGCCGGGCAGTCGTGCATCTCGACCCAGCGGGTGTACGTCCACGAGTCGATCGCGGACGAGTTCGTCGACGAGCTCGTGCGCGAGGTCTCCTCGATCGTGGTCGGCGACCCGTCCGACGAGGCGACCGACGTGTCGTCGCTCATCGACGACGGCGAGACCGACCGGGTCCGCAGCTGGATCGACGACGCCGTGGCCGCCGGCGCCCGCGTGCTGTGCGGCGGCACGGTCGGCGACGACGGCGTCCTGGCCCCGACGGTGCTGGTCGACGTCACCCCCGACATGAAGGTGTGCGCGCAGGAGGTCTTCGGCCCGGTCGTGGCCGTCGCGTCCTACGGCGACTACGCCGAGGCGCTCGAGCTGGCCGACCACAGCGACTACGGCCTCCAGGCCGCCGTCTTCACCTCGGACATCGCCAAGGCGCTGCGGGCCGCGGACTCGTTGCACTACGGCGGGATCCTGATCAACGAGGTGCCGACCTGGAGCGCGGACCACATGCCCTATGGCGGCTCACGCGATTCGGGGAACACCCGCGAGGGTCCCAAGTACGCTGTTCGTGAGATGACCGAGGAACGACTCGTCGTCATCGCACGCTGAGCCGAACGCTGTTCGGTCCAGGCGGGTCGAGGCGAGGCCCAGACGAGGTGAGGAACGGCAACGTGGACGAGGACGACCGGGGGACGACCGCGTGGGAGGACGCGCAGCCGCGGTCCTACCCGGAGCCGGCGGACCGCCCGCGTGAGCAACCGCAGGGCTCGGGCGGCGGTTCCGTCCCGGCGCGGCGCGAACCCGCGCCCCGGCGGCGCCGCCGACGTCGTTCCCCCGAGGAGGAGACCACCGGGCGCGCGGGGCTCGACACGATCCTCATGGCGGTCGTGGTCCTCATCCTCACGGTCGCCGTGACCTACCTTCTCCTCGTCCCCCAGAACTTCGCCGAACGGGTCGTGGCGGTCATCATCGGGATCGCCATCTTCGGCATCGGCGCCTGGATCACGTCGTCGGTGATCCGCTCGCCCCGCCGCTCCGGGCGCCGCTGAGCAACCTCGGCGACACGCGGCCGACGACGACGGGCACGGGCGACGGCGTCGCCCGGCGGCGCGGCGCACACGTCGCCGACCACGGCCGATCACCCCTCGTGGTGCCCACGGGCTGGGGATCCTGAACCGGTCGTCCGTCCTTCATGACCACTAGACCGGTAGGCTGGGCCACATCCAGTGGTGGCGGGCGCGGTGGACGTGATGATCTCTCGCGAAGTGCGTGAGCAACTGCTCCCAGGCCCGGCGCCCGACTCGGGGTACCGCACGGTGCTCCTGGTCGGAACGACGGGCTCGGGCAAGACAACCTTGGTGCGCCAGCTGATCGGCACCGACCCCGAGCGCGAGCCGTTCCCGGCGACGTCGACGTTCAAGACGACGACCGCCGAGCTCGAGATCGTGTGCGCTCCCGGCGACTACTACGCCGCGGCGACGTTCTCGCCCCGTGAGCGGGTGCGGGCCGACGTGAGCGACTGCGTCGTCGCCGCCGGCGTCGCGCTCGGCACCGGCCGGCCCGAGCAGGTCGCCCTCGACTCCCTGCGGGTCCACCTCGACCACCGCCTCCGCCTCGAGTACGTCCTCGGCGACGACGGCGGCTGGGACGGCGCCGCCATGATGTCGCTGCGCACGATCCTGGCCGACCTGCCGCCGTCGATCGTCGACGCCGGGCGCGAGGCCGAGCTGGAGGACACGCTGCGCCACCACACCGGCGTCGCGTCGATCGTCTCCGGCCTGATGGGCCAGATCGCCCAGCGCTTCGGCGGCCTCGTGCAGGGCCAGCTCGTGCGCGACGAGCACGGCTGGCCGCGGTGGTGGACGTTCTCCGCCGGCAACCGCTCCGACTTCCTGCGCACGCTGCGCAAGCTGACCGGCAACGAGCGCGCCTCCTACGGCACCCAGCTCAGCCCCCTGGTCGACGGTGTGCGGGCCCGCGGCCCGTTCCACCCGGCGTGGGCGCCCGAGATCCCGTACCTCGTACTCGCCGACTCCGTCGGCCTCGGCCACACCCCCGAGTCGGCCTCCAGCCTGCCCGCGGCCCTGATCGACCAGCTCGACCGCGCCGACCACGTCGTGGTCGTCGACGACGCCACCCACCCGATGCAGGCGGCGCCGATCGAGGCGATCCGCCAGATCGTCGCCTCGGGCCACGGCTCCAAGCTGGTGCTGGCGTTCACCCACCTCGACGAGGTGCAGGGCGTCGACGTGGCCACCAGCGAGCAGCGACGGGCCCGCCTGCGGCGCTCGGTCGACCAGCTCGTGGCGACGCTCGGGTCCGATCTCGATGCCGCCGGCCGACGGATCCTGCGGGACCACCTCGACCACAGCGTCGCGTTCCTCGACGCCATCCACGCCCCGATCGCGGTCGACGACGACGAGACCGTCGCCGAGCTGCGGGGCCTGCTCGACCGGGTCCGGGGCGACGCCGAACCGATCGAGGCCGACTCGGCCCGCCCGGTGTACCGCTCCAGCGACTTGCGCACCCGCATGTTCGCGGCGACGAGCCAGTTCGGCGAGGACTGGCGGATCCGCACCGGGGTCGACGTGGCCAGCGCGGCCGACGACCCCGAGCTCGGGCCCGGGGTCGTGTCGTTGCACTGGAGCCGGCTCCAGGCACTGTGCGCCCGCATGGCCGGTGGCGTGTCCGAGACCTACGGCGACCTGCGCCCGGTCGACGACCTCCACCGGTTGCTCCTCGAGGGTGCCCGCCGGTGGGCGCTGTCGCCGATCCGGTGGGACGGCGTGCTCCCGACCGACGAGCAGCGCCTCGCCCGGCTCGACGCGTTCAGCCGCGCCGTGTCCCCGCGGCTCCAGGAGCTGGCCCGCACGTGGCTGGTCGAGCGCGCGCATCCCGTGTGGCAGGAGGCGTCCCGCCTGACCGGGACCCGCTCGGCCGACCAACGGGCCCTGCTCGTCGCGGACGAGATCGTCGGCGCTCTCCTGTCCGGCACCGGGGGCCCGGGGTCGTTCGTCTACGACACCGTCGCCGTGGTGCGCGAGATCGCCCACGAGCACGGCTGCGCGGTGGCCGACACGGTCCTGCCGCCGGTGAGCCCGCCGCGCTCGCCCCGGCGCCCGTCGCCGCCGATCCCCGAACCGGACTGGGCGCAGCCCGTCGGCCCCGAACGCCGGGCCGGCTGAGCCCCCCACACCGGCGAGACCGCGCCGTGAGAGGAACGGCGCGGCCCCGTCGTGGCAGGTGTGCTCACACCTCCTGCAGGCACCTCACGGGACCGGGCGATCCACGCCGCCCGGGCGACGAGGTCGCGGGTCTCGGGCCCGTCAGCCGCCGACCTTGTTGAGCACGTCGGTGAGGAACTGCTTGGCGCGCGGGATGTCGGACTCGTCGAGGTGCTCGATCATCAGCGGGATGTTCGGCTGCACGGCGATGAGCCGGGTGAGGTACAGCTCGTAGTTGAGGATGCCGAGCCCGGCGGCGGGCAGCCCGACGGCGCCGGCGCCGCGGAAGTTGTTCGCGTCGGTGGTTCCCTCGATGCCCGCGTGCTTCTCGCCCTGGTCCTCGGCCCGCTCGATGTCCTTGGCGTGGGCGATGACGAACTGCGTGCCGAAGGCGTCGAACATCTCGTCGAGCGTCTCGTCGACCTTGTCGATGTTCGAGCCGTCGTAGTAGTTGGTCGGGTCGCACATGAAGCGCAGACCGGGGTGGCGCACGTCGTCCAGCATGCGCTGGACCTCCTGCACGGAGCCGATGACGTTCTGCGTGTAGTTCTCCACCACGAAGTAGGAACCGTGGTCGTAGGCGACCTGCGCGAGCTCCTCGATGACGCCGATGGCCGTCTCGTAGCCCTCTTCGGTCTTGTTGCGGGGATCGGAGACCCAGTCCGACTCGGTGTTGAACGTGCCGGTCTCCGAGATGACGTACGGGGAGCCGAAGTCACGGGCGAACCGCAGGAGCTCCTTGAGCGCGTCCAGGCGGCGGGCCCGCTCGTCGAGGTCGGGGTGGATGATGTTCGTGTACCCCGAGATCGACGCGATCGGCAGGTCCGCGTCCCGGAAGGCGCGCCGCACCGTCGCGGCCTTGTCCTTGGTGATCGTGCCGGGCGTCAGGTCGACGTCCTTGAAGAGCGGGTCGAGCTGGACGCAGGTGAAGCCGTCCTTCTTGATCCGGGCGATCGTCTCGCTCAGGGAGTACGGGTAGTACCCGGTGAAGATGCCCAGGTTGATCATGTCGTCGTCGACCTTCCGTGCTGGTTGGGTTCGTGGGTCAGAGCGAGAACTCGTCGAGCCGCACGGTGCGGCCCAGTTCGATGGAGCGGTAGCAGGCCTCGACGCAGGCGAGGGTGCGCAGGTTGTCGCGGCCGGAGATCTCGGGCTCGGTGCCGTTCTCGACGGCGCGCAGGAGCTGCGACATGGTCCCGGCGAAGGCGTCGGGGAACCACACGGAGTCCCAGCTCGGGGTGATCCAGGCGCGAGAGCTGCTCTTCGTCGTGAACGACAAGGTGCTCGGGGTCCGAGCGGGGTGCGACGGCCAGCCGAGCGTGCCCTGGGCGAGGCCGTCGGTGCCCTCGACCCGCCACTTGATGTAGATGTCCGAGCCGCTCTCGTCGACCGGCCCCGTCCAGACGTCGTCGAGGCTGGTGGCGATGAGCCCGTCGTCGTACTGGAACGTGTACTGGGTGATGCCGTCGATGTGGTCGAACGTGGTGCGCGGGTCGGTCCGGGCGATCGCGGTGACCTTGTCGGGGTCGCCGAACAGGTACCGGAACGTGTCGATGTGGTGGATCCCCATGTTGAGGAGCTCGACGCGGCGGTAGCGGCGCAGGAAGTCCTGCCAGTGGGGGATGGCCCGCATCTCGATCGTCGCGAGCACGACCTGGCCGAGCCACCCGCGGTCGAGGATCGTCCGCAGCGCACGGACCGACTGGTCGTAGCGCATGTTGCTGTTGACCCCGAGCGTGATGCCCGCGTCGGCGGCCACCCGGACCGTCTCCTTGGCCTCTTCGAGGTCCATGGCCAGCGGCTTCTGCGTCTGGATGGCCCGGATGTGCGACGACTCCTTCGCGGCGGCGCGGACGACCTCGAGCTGCGCGTCCGGGGGGATCGCCAGGTCGAGCACCTCGACCTCGGGATCGGTGATGAGCTCCTGCCAGGAGTCGTAGACGACCCCGATGCCGTGGCGGTCGGCGACCTCCTCGGACTGGGCGCGGTCGAGCGAGGTGATCGCGTAGGGGTTGAGACCGACCTGGCCGTAGGCGACGAGGTGGCAGTCGGCCATGATGAAGCCGGCGCCCACGCAGCCGATCCGCCAGTCCTTGCGTTCCGGCAGGACCGGGTCGATGTTGAGCTCGAGGTCGAGCGGGAGGGACATCACAGCTCCTTCGGTGGATGCGTCACGGCAGGTCGGGGACGACGCCCTCGGTGATGCGGCGTCGACGCTCGGTGTAGGCGGGCAGGATGAGCGCGTCCTCGTCGTCCCGGAACCAGGCGAACGGGTCGGTCGAGGCGGTGAGCGCGAAGTTCGCCCACGCGGTGAGCGAGCCGGAGCGGACGACGACCTTCGCCCTCGGCGCCCACTGGGCGATGAGCTCCTCGTGAGGGGCCGGCAGGAACTGGGCGCCGGAGCCCGTGTAGATCTCCTGCACCCGGCCGTAGAGCGAGGGGTAGCGGGTCTTCACCTCGGGGGCGAAGCGGACCTCCTCGACGAAGAGGTGCTCGCGCAGGGTGCGCAGGATCGTCAGCACGTCGACGGTGCCGGCCGTGAGGCCGAGGTCGACGATGTTGGCCTCCGCGGGGATGGGGAAGCCGGCGTCGGTGACCAGCACCACGTCGGTGTGCCCGAGCGTGGCCAGTGCGCCGGCCAGTCCGGCGTGCAGGATGCGGTTCGGTTGCACGATCACGTCCTCCTTGACGTGGGGCCCACCCCGGGCGGCCCGGGGCTGTCGGGTTCAGGCGGTCGGGGCCGCCTGGTGCGTGGCCAGGAACGCCTCGACCTGGTCGCGACGGTGGTACGACGGCACCGTCTCCCACGCGGTGCAGCACAGGCCGGCGACCGCACCGGCGAACCGTGCCGCCTCGACGAGGTCGCGCCCCTCCGCCAGTGCCACGCACAACCCGGCGTTGAAGCTGTCGCCGGCGCCGTTGGAGTCCACGACGTCCACGGGCCAGGCGTCGACGCGGGTGGCGCCGGAGGGGGTGACGACGAGCGAGCCCGCGCCGCCGAGGGTCATCACGACCGCCCCGGCGCCGCGGTCCATCAGTTGCCGGGCGATGTCCTCGTCGGGCACGTCGGCGTCGGGCGCGAGGCCGACGCACACGCGCGCCTCGGTCTCGTTCGGCGTGATCACGTCGACCCCGGTCAGGTCCACCTGGCGGAGGTCGACCGCGGGCGCCGGGTTGAGCACGGACGTCGCGCCTCGGCGGCGCCCGACCCGCAGGCCGTGCAGGGCGGTGGCCAGCGGGATCTCCAGCTGGGCGAGGACGACCGAGGCGCCGTCGAGCTGGTCGGGGTGGGCGTCGACGTCCGCCGGGCGGAACGTGGCGTTGGCTCCCATGTCGACGACGATGACGTTGCGGCCGGCGACGTCCTTGACGATGAAGCCCACGCCCGTGGGGTGCTCCGGGGTGAGGCGCACACCGCCGGTCGACACGCCCTCGTCGGCGAGGAGCGCGACGAGCTCCCGGCCGAACGCGTCCTCGCCGACGACCCCGACGAACCCGACGTCGGCTCCGAGCCGCGCCGCCTGCACGGCCATGTCGGAGCCCTTGCCGCCGTAGGTCTCGCGGTAGTCGCGGCCGACGAGCGTCTCCCCGGCCTGGGGGATGCGGTCGGTCGTCATCACGAGCGCCTTGGCGTACGAACCGATGACGCAGATCTTCACCACGGCTCCTCCTTCAGAGCGCAGCAGGGTCAGTAGGCCTCGGAGTCACCCTCGAGGCCGTCGACGATCGCGGGGCCGGACGACGTGCCGACGAGCTCGGCGCCCGCCTCGAACAGGTCGCGCATCTTGGCCAGGGTGTTGACCTTCCCGGAGACCTTCACCCGGGTCGGTGCCTGGCTGTTGGCGACGAGGACCTCGACGTCCTCGACGGTCGCGGCACAGCCGCCGACGCCCCAGCCGGAGGAGTTCTTGATCCAGTCGAGCCCGGCCTCCGTGGCGATCTTGGCGGCGAGGGCCTTCTGCGATTCGTCGAGGAACCCGAACTCGAGCATCGCCTTGACCACGAGCCCCTCCTCGTGGGCGACGCGCGTGACCTCGGTGAGCTCCCGGGTGTAGGCCTCGATCTCGCCGCCGAGGAGCAGGCCCGGGTTGGGAGGGAAGTCGAACTGCTCGGCGCCGGCGGCGGCGAGCTCGCGCAGCGCGGCGATCTTCATGGCCAGCGTGTCGTTGGCCTGGGGGAAGTTGAGGGTCGAGGCGACCTTGACCCCGGTACCGGCCAGCACCCGGCGGGCGAGGTCGCAGTAGACGGGCGCGATCATCGCCGCGTCGAAGCCGTACTGCGCGCAGGTCTCGAGGTGGCGGACCGCCTCGTCGCGGGTGAGGTTCGGTGACACGTTCGTGTACTGGATGGCCGCGGCCACCTGGCGGCGGTCGCCGAAGTCGATCATCGGTTCGTCTCTCCTTCGTCGTGCATCGGTCCGGATCGGTCGCGCTCGATCGAACGGCCCGTCCGGGGCCCGTCGCACCGTTCACCACGCCCCTCGCCACCGACGTGTCCGGGCTGCTCTGCCTCGCCGGGCCCGGCGGAGAATGGGGGTTCGTCGCTTGCGCTGACTAATTATTCGGGGTAGGGTTTCTAGTACCGCCACCATTGCATGGTGGTTCGCGTGCGTCAAGGGACGTACGCACGTCTCGTCCCGGGAGGGGCCCATGACCGCGTCAGCCGACTTCTCGCGGCTCACCGGCGAGCAACTGCGGCTCATGGTCCGAGTCGCCCGCATGTACCACGAGCAGGGCCAGCGTCAGACCCAGATCGCCGAGCACCTGCACATCTCCCAGACACGCGTCTCCCGGCTCCTCGCCCAGGCCCAGAAGGTCGGCGTGGTGCGCATCAGCGTGGCCGTGCCCACCGCCACGCACCCCGACCTCGAGGAGGGCCTGGAGCAGGCCTTCGGGCTCGCCGAGGCCGTCGTCGTCGACAGCCCGGACGACGAGCCCCAGCTCGTCCGCATCCTCGGCACGGCGCTCGCCGGCTACCTGAGCTCCACCCTGACCGGCGGCGACACCGTCGGCCTGTCGTCGTGGAGCGCGACGCTCGTTGCCGCGGTCGAGTCGATGCAGGTGCCGCACCCGGGTGTCGTCGACCGGGTCGTGCAGATCGTCGGCGGGGTCGGCGAGTCCTCCACGCAGGCGGACATGAACCGCACGATGGCCCGCCTCGCCGACATCACGGGGGCCTCCGCCGTCTATCTGCCGGCACCCGGGATGCTGGAGAGCGCGGACGCGCTCGAGCTGCTCATGTCGGACCGCGCGCTGGCGACGGCCGCGGCCGCGTGGCAGGACCTGACCGTCGCCATCTTCGGCATCGGCAGCCTCGAACCGTCCGAGCTGCTGAGGTCGAGCGGGAACGCCCTGTCCCCCGGCGACCTGGCGGACATGCGCCGCCGCGGCGCGGTCGGCGACGTCTGCCTGCGCTTCTACGACGAGCAGGGACGACACCTCGCCTCACCCGTCGACCGGCGCGTCGCCGGCATCTCCGCCGCTGCCCTGCAGGCGGTCCCCCGACGCATCGGCGCCGCCGGCGGCTCCCGCAAGTACTCGGCGATCCGGGCCGCCGTGACCGGCGGCTGGGTGAACACGTTGATCACCGACGTCGGCACCGCCCAGCACCTCCTGGCCGACGACCCGCCCCCCGGCTAGGCCCAGGCGGCCCTCCACACCGGCGATTCCGGGGGTGGGTACAGTCCCGCCGGTGGAACAGCGCCCGATCCCCCGCATGCACCGCACCGCGTCCGTCATCGGGCTCGGCACCTGGCAGCTCGGCGCCGACTGGGGCCGCGTGAACGAGACCGAGGCCCGGGCCATCCTCGACGCCGCGACCGGCGAGGGGATCACGTTCGTCGACACCGCCGACGTGTACGGCGACGGCCGCAGCGAGCGCATCATCGGCTCGTTCCTGGCCGACGAGCCCGGCCGGGCCGAGCGCCTGCTCGTCGCCACGAAGATGGGCCGCCGCGCCCCGCAGGACCCGGCCGAGTTCACGCAGGCCAACTTCCGCTCGTGGCTCGACCGCTCCCGGGCCAACCTCGGCGTCGACACGATCGACCTGGTCCAGCTGCACTGCCCGCCGAGCGCCGTGTTCGCCGACGACCGGGTCTTCGACGACCTCGACGCGCTGGTCGACGAGGGGGTGATCGCCCACTACGGCGTCAGCGTCGAGACCTGCGACGAGGCGCTGACCGCGATCGCCCGGCCCGGCGTCGCCAGCGTCCAGATCATCCTCAACCCGTTCCGCCTCAAGCCGCTCGAGCAGGTCGTGCCCGCCGCGGCGGACGCCGGGGTCGCCGTCATCGCCCGGGTCCCGCTCGCCTCCGGGCTGCTGTCGGGCAAGTTCGGGCCGGACTCCACGTTCGCGGCCGACGACCACCGGTCGTTCAACCGCGACGGCAGCGCGTTCGACGTCGGCGAGACGTTCTCCGGCGTCGACTACACCACCGGCCTCGCCGCGGTCGGGGAGCTGTCGCCCCTCGTTCCCGCCGGGATGACGATGGCCCAGCTCGCGCTCCGCTGGATCATCCAGCAACCCGGCGTCACCACGGTCATCCCCGGCGCGTCCTCGGTCGACCAGGCCGTCGCCAACGCCCGCGCCGCCGACGCACCGCCGCTCGAGCGGGAGACCCTCGCCGCCATCGCGGCGATCTACGACGAGCGGATCCGCCCCGAGGTCCACCACCGCTGGTGAGCCGTGCCTGCCGGGGCCGCCCGCGCCCCGCCGGCGTGCAGGCGGTACCGCCGGGCCCGGGCGGCGGTTGAGCCGCGGCAGCGGTGGTAGCCAGACTGCGCCGGTGCCCGACTTCCTCTCCGACGACCTGGTGGCGTGGCGGCGGCGCGCCCGTGACCTCGCGGTCGACCACCTGGTGGCCCTGGCCGACGACGACGCCCTCGACACGAGGGAGCGGGGCGCGCGGGTCGGCCGTGCGTCGAAGGACGCCGGCGTCTACGAGCTCGCCAGGGGCGGCGCCGACCTCCCCGGTGCCGGGGAGCCGGCGCTGCGGATGCTGGTCGTGCGCGAGGAGCTGGCCCGCCACGGGGTCGGCCACCTCCCCAACGTGTTCGGTCCGGGCCCCGGCCTGCTCGCCGGGGTCGACGAGCCGCTGCGGTCCACCCATCTCGCACCGCTGCTCGACGGGCACAAGCGGGCCGGGTTCGCGTTCACCGAGCCCGCCGACGCCCCCCGACCGACCCACGCCCACCTCGACGGCGACGAGCTCGTCGTGACCGGCGCGAAGTCGTACGTGACCGGCGGGGCCGACGCCGACTTCCTCACCGCCACGGTCGACGTCGAGGGCGAGGGCCCGGCCATGGTCGTGATCGACGTCGACCTCCCCGGCGTGCGCATCACCCGCCGGTTCGACTCCTACGACGGCTCCCACCACGCCGCGTTCGCGTTCGACGAGGCCCGGGTCCCCCGCAGCCACGTGCTCGGCGCGGCCGGCGGCGGCCGGGGCCGGGCGCTCGAGGCGATCAGCGCGGCCCGCCGGGCGATCGTCGCCGACTGCGTCGGCACCACGCTGCGGGTGCTCGAGCTGGTCGAGGCCCACCTGGGCACCGAGCGTCGCGACGGCCGCCGCCCCGGTGACCGGGAACGGGCCCGGCTCCGCTACGGCGAGCTGCGGATCAGCGCCTACGCGGCCCGCAGCGCCGCGTACCGGACGGCACGGCTGAGCGACGCCGGCGAGAACGTGGTCAACGAGACGATCGCGGCGAAGGTCCTGGCCACCGAGGTGGCCGGCACGGTGGCAGACACCGCGGTCCAGCTCGTCGGCGGTGAGGCGCTCGTCGTCGGCCATCCGCTGGAGCGCATCGTCCGCCGGGTCCGCACCCTCCGCCTCGCCGAGGGCGAGACCGACACGCTGGCCATCAACGTGGCCCGGGGCCGCCTCGACCTCGACCTCGGACGGATCTGAGCACCCGCACGGCCCGGCCGAGCGCCGTCCGACCCGGGCACCGTCCGGCCCGTGGCGGCCCGACCTGCGGTGGACCATGATCGTGGCCCGTCGAGGTGGGAGCGCCGCCGGTGGCGACCAGACTGGACCCGGACACGCGGCCGTCACGGACACACGGCCTTCACACAGGTGTCACCTACACCGGCGGGCACACGGTCGACAATCTCCCGGCCCCGAATCCAGGAGAGGTGTGTGCTGATCGAACCCGATCGTCCATCGTCGCCCCGTCCGCTGAGCGGCCGGGGGGCCATCGTCACCGGCGCGGCCCGGGGGATCGGGCGGGGCATCGCCCACCGGCTGGCGCACGACGGGGCGAGGGTGGTGCTCGTGGACCGGGACCCGGCCGTGCACGACGCGGCCGACGCCCTCGGCACCGACTGCACCGGCGTCGAGGTCGACCTCCGGGACCCGGCGGCGACCACCGAGGCGATGGCCGCCGCGGTGAAGGAGCTGGGCTCGGTGTGGGCCCTCGTCAACAACGCCGGCGTGTTCGCCAAGACGCCGCTGCTCGACACCCCCGTCGAGGAGTGGGACCTGCTCATGGAGGTCAACGCCCGGTCGATGCTGGTGACGATCCAGGCGGTCGCGCCGGCGATGATCGAGGCGGGTGGCGGCCGCATCGTCAACCAGGCGAGCATGGCGGCGAAGAAGGGGACACCGGGGGAGGCGGCGTACGCGGCGTCGAAGGCGGCGGTCGTGGCCCTCACCCGCATCGCGGCCTCCGAGCTCGGCGCCCACGGCATCACGGTCAACGCCACGTGTCCGGGCTACGTGCTCACCGAGATGGGCGCCGACACCCGTGATCCCGGCCAGGTCGAGGCATGGTCGGCGCAGTCGCCGCTCGGCCGTCTCGCCTCGGTCGACGACGTGGCCTCGGTGGTGGCGTTCCTCGCCTCCGACCGGGCCGGCTACCTGACAGGACAGGCGATCAACGTGACCGGCGGGATGTGCACATGGTGAGAACGACGTTCAGAGATGCGGGCGGACACGGCCCGGGGCCGGGTTCCGGGCCCCGCCGACCCCCGCGACGACCGCGGCCCGACGCATGATGACGCCGATGGGTACCGGTGGCGCGACGACGACCGAGATCCCCGCCGTCCGCGCCACCGGACTGTCCAAGCGGTTCCGCCGCAAGGGCCAGGTGATCCGCGCGCTCGAGGACATCGACCTCGAGATCGAGGCCGGCGAGTTCGTCAGCCTGATCGGGCCGAGCGGCTGCGGGAAGTCGACGCTGCTGCGCATCGTCGGCGGCCTCCTCGACCCCGACGGCGGGACCATCGCCGTCGGAGGCGCGGAGCCGATCCACGCCCGACGGGCCAAGCTGTTCGGCTTCGTGCCCCAGGTGCCGGCGCTGATGCCGTGGCGCACGGTCCGCAAGAACGTCGCGGTGCTCACCGAGGTCAACAAGGGCGGGGCCGGCCACCAGCCGCTCGACCCCGACGCCACGCTCGAGCTGCTCGACAAGGTGGGCCTGACCGACTTCCTCGACGCCTACCCCCACGAGCTGTCGGGCGGCATGCAGCAGCGGGTCAGCCTCGTGCGGACGTTCGTGCTCGACGCGCCCGTCATGCTCATGGACGAGCCGTTCTCGGCGCTCGACGAGATCACCCGGGCCGAGATGGCCTACCTCCTGCTCGACCTGTGGGGCACGACCGGCAACACCGTCGTGTTCGTGACCCACTCGATCCCCGAGGCCGTCCTCCTGTCCGACCGCGTCGTCTCCCTGCGGGCGCGGCCGGGGCGGATCGCGGCGACCGAGCAGATCGAGCTGCCCCGTCCCCGCACCCCCGGCGTCGAGGACACCGACGAGTTCCACGCGCACGTCGCGTCGATCCGTGCCGCGCTGCGGGAGGGCTGGGAGCGATGAGCCAGACCGAGCTGAACGCCATGCAGGCGTCGGTCGACGCCCTCGACGTCCCCACCGACGAGCACGATCCCGCCGACGACACCGGCGAGGAGTCGAAGCGGCGCCCGCTGATGATGATCGCACCGGTCGTCGGCCTCGCCCTGCTGTTCGGCGGGTGGGAGCTCTACGTCCGCATCGCCGACGTACGCCGACTCGTGCTCCCGACCCCGTCGAGCGTGCTCGGCCACATCATCTCCGAGCCGGGCTTCTACTGGGACAACGCGTGGGTGACCATCTCGGAGGCGGCGTGGGGCTTCATCGCCGCCTTCGTCATCGCCTGCGCGATCGCCATCCTCATGGCCCACTCCGCGTTCGTGGAACGGGCCACGATCCCGGTCATCGTGTTGCTGCAGAGCACGCCGGTCGTCGCCCTCGCCCCCGTGTTCCTCAACTGGTTCGGCTTCACCGCCATGCCGAAGGTCCTGGTCGCGGCGCTGTTCACCTTCCCACCGTTCGCGACCAACGCGCTCACGGGCTTCCAGTCGATCGACCGCCACCACCACGAGCTGCTGCGCTCGGTCGACGCCGGCAAGCGGGAGGTGTTCTGGAAGCTGCGCCTCCCCCACGCCCTGCCGTACCTGTTCAGCGCGGCCCGCATCTGCGTCGCGCTCGCCCTGGTGGGCGCCGTGGTCGGGGAGCTCTACGGCGGCTCCACCGAGGGCCTGGGCTACGCCACCCGCATCGGCCAGACCCGGCTGCTCATCGACCAGATGTGGGGCTCGATCTTCGTGCTCGCCTTCATCGGCGTCGGGTTCACGATCCTGGTCGACCTCCTGTCCCGCCGTGTGCTCCGCTGGCACAGCTCCAACGACCGCGACTGATCCCGCGGTCGACCGCTCACCTCGCCCCCGGTTCCCGCCCACCCGTCCACAGGAGAGCAACAACCCATGCCCCAGCCACGCATTCGACGCCATCCACGGAGGTTGGTCGCCGCACGGTCCCTCGCCGGGCTCCTGGCCCTGGGACTGGTCGCGGCGGCGTGCGGCGCCGACGAGGACGCCTCCGCCGAGGACACGGTCCCCACCACGGCACCGGAGGAGGGCCAGCAGACGACCACCACCGGCGCCTCGGAGGATGACGGGGAGGAGGGCGACGACCCCGACACGACCGAGGACGGCGGCGACGCCGAGGGGGCCGCAGCACCGTTCGACGAGGAGCGCTGCGCCACGAACGAGGCCATGGGCACCGTCACCTACATCTCCAGCTTCGACTTCGCCGCCTCCGGGGGCATCGTCGACGTCATCGCGGCCGAGGCCGAGGGCTTCTTCGACGAGGTCTGCCTCGACGTCGAGATCCAGCCGGGGTTCGTGCCGTCGAACGGCCAGGTCGTGGCCAGCGGCCAGGCCCAGTTCTCGAGCGCCGGTTCCTTCGGCGAGCTGGTGAACTCGAACGTGAACGGCGATGCCGGGCTGGTCGCCATCGGCCAGTACGGCCACACCGCCATCGAGGCGCTCCTCGTGCCCGCCGACAGCGAGATCGAGACGCTGGCCGACGTCGAGGGCACCACGATGGGCATCAAGGGCGACGTGCCCTACTCCCTGCAGGTGATGCTGGCCGACGCCGGGGTCGAGCGCGGTTCCTACGAGGAGATCCTCCTCGACGGCTTCGACCCGGTCGCCCACCTCGAGCTGGGCATCGACTCCCTCCCGGTGTACAAGTCGAACGAGCCGGCACAGCTCGACGCCCAGGGCATCGAGTACCGCATGTTCGACCCGCTCGACGAGGACATCCCCGCCTCGTTCGGGATCATGTTCACGTCGCAGTCCTTCCTCGACGAGAACCCGACCGTCGTCCAGGACTTCATGCGCGCCTCCCTGAAGGGCATGGAGTGGGCGATGGAGAACCAGGAGGAAGCGGTCGCCCACTGCTTCGACCTCATCAACGCCGCCGGCAACCCCAACTTCCTGGCCGAGGAGGGTGAGGGCTTCCGGTGGACGACGGAGTCGGCGCTGATCGAGGACACCACCCCCGAGGGCTACGCCATCGGGCAGCTCGTCACCCCGCGCCTGGGCGACGAGATCGGCGCCCTGACCGAGGTCGGCGTGTTCGCCGAGGAGCCCGACTACGAGTCGATGTTCGACACCTCGGTGGTCGACGAGCTGATCGACGGCGAGGGCGACGTCTCCTGGCCCGGCGAGTGAACCACGCGCCGGTCGGCGCCCCCGGCGGGAGGGCGGCCGACCGGCCGGGCCGATGATCGGCCCGTGATCGTCGTGTAGGGGGCGCCATCGGCGCCCCCTACCTCGCGTCCGGGGCCTGCCGGTACTCCCGACCGGGCCCCGCGTCAGCGACGTCCCCGGGCCGGCAGCTCAGACCGCCGAGCGGTCGAGCACCCGGAGGCGGGAGCGCACGAAGTCACGCTCCACGTAGAGGCCCTGGAGGAACCGCTCGCCGGTGTTCGGGTCGAACGACTCGCGCCCGTGGAGCACCCGGCGGTTGTCGAACGCGACCATCTGGCCGGCCCCGAGCTTCACCCGCAGCTGGTAGCGGCGGTCCTCGACCTTCTCGAGCAGGCTGCGGTACGCGGCGTAGAACGCCCGCTCGTCGGCGAGCGCGACGTCGGGCGTCGTGTCACGGATCCAGTCGTTGACCCGGACCTCGACGACCTTGCCGTCGGGGTCGAGGACGATCATCGGGCTGCGGTAGCGGATGTCGTACTCGTGGTCCTGGAACCGGAAGCTGACCAGGGTCGACGCCAGGACCTCGAAGTGCTCGGGCTCGGTCGTGCGCAGCACGTCGGCGATCTTGAACCCGTCGACGAAGGTCGACTCGCCGCCGTCGGCCTCGTTGGCCACGCAGTAGAGGAACTGGTAATCGGGCGGTCGGGTGTAGTTGGGCAGGTCGATGTGGGGCATCAGCCGCACCGGGGTGTAGGCCGCGTTGTTGGGGTGCGGCTTCGAGAACACCTCGAACACGGTCCCGAACGCGGTGGGCCGGATCCCGTTCTTGCTGATCCGCTCGGCGACGTTGAGGACCTCGCCCTCGACGGCCGGGCCGTCGGTGAGCAGCGAGATGCCGTACGCGGTGAGCTGGGTGAGCCAGTCGCGCAGGCCCTCGTCGGTCGTCATGGCCGCGCCGTGGTCGGTGCTCGGCACCTCGCTCGGGCCGAGCGCGCCCCACGTCTCGATCGGGAACTCGCGCTCGTGGACCTTCGTCCGGCGGGCGGCCATCGTTCGCAACCAGCCCGGGTCGTAGACGCTCGGGTGGGGCTCGGCGGCGGTGTCCTCGTCGCCATCGCCCGCGCCCGGCCAGCTGACCGCGAGCGCACCCCGGTCGGTCACCGTCATCGCGAGCGGCTCGATGTCGAGCGGAACGGTGAGGAAGCTGGCGACCCGCTCCAACGTCTGCGGATGGCGGCAGGTGTCGCAGGCGCAGTTGTCCCGCAACCACAGGTGGGTGAACCCGGCGCGCTCCCCGTCGGCCCAGACGACCTCGAAGGTCCCGTCGCCGTCACCCGCCACCACCTCGATGATCGGGATGTCGTTCGCGTACCTCGCCAGGTCCTTCATGTCGGACACCGGGATCGGCTGGTCGGGTGCGGCGGCGCCCATCAGGGGCTCTCCTTCGTTGGTCGGGATGGTCGGGTCGGGTGTCGGCAAGCTCGGTGGCGTCCCGGGTCGGTCGGCGGTCAGTACGGGCTCTCGAGCGGTGCGGTCTCGACGATCACGCTCTTGACGTACGTGTAGTGGTCGATGGCGGCGCGGCCGTTCTCGCGGCCGAAGCCGGAGCGCTTCACCCCGCCGAAGGGCACCTCGACCGGCGTCACGTTGTAGGTGTTGATCCAGCAGGTCCCGGCCTCGAGGCGGGCGACGAGGCCCCGGGCCCGATCGAGGTCGGCGGAGAACACGCCGGCGGACAGGCCGAAGGGGGTGGCGTTGGCCCGGGTGACGGCCTCGTCGTCGGCGGCGAACGTGAGCACCGACATCACCGGCCCGAAGATCTCCTCGCGCACGATGGTCATGTCGTCGGTGCAGTCGGCGAAGACGGTCGGGGCGACGTAGCGCCCGCCGGCGGGGACCCCGTCGGTGATCACGTCGCCGCCGCAGACCAGCCTGGCGCCCTCCCCGACGCCGGTGGCGATGTAGTCGGTGACCTTGGCGAACTGGGCCTGCGAGATGAGCGGGCCGAGCTCGGTCGCCGGGTCCTCCGGGTCGCCGGCGACGATGCGGGAGGCGCGCTCGCGCAACCGGTCGAGGAACGGTTCGACCACGGACTCGTGGACGAACACCCGGGTGCCGTTCGAGCAGATCTGGCCGCTGCTGTAGAAGTTGCCGAGGATGGCGCCCGACACCGCGTCGTCGAGGTCCGCGTCCTCGCACACGATGATGGGCGACTTGCCGCCCAGCTCCAGCGACACGACCTTCAGCGTCGCCGCGGCCGCGGCCATCACCGCGCTGCCGGTCGGCACCGAGCCGGTGAGCGACACCTTGGCGATGTCGGGGTGGTCGATCAGCGCCGCGCCGGTCGCACCCGCGCCGAGCACCACCGAGAACACGCCGTCGGGGAGACCGGCCTCGGCCAGCACGTCGGCGAGCAGAAGCGCCGAGCGGGGCGTGAGCTCCGACGGCTTGAAGATCATGGCGTTGCCGCACAGCAGCGCGGGTGCCGCCTTCCACGCCGCGATCTGGAGCGGGTAGTTCCACGCGCCGATCCCGGCGCAGATGCCGAGCGGCTCACGGCGGGTGTACGCCGACATCGTCCCGTCCGGCAGCGGCACGTCCTCGGCGAGCTCGAGCGAGGCGCCGAGACCGCCGAAGTAGTCGAGGCAGTCGGCCGCCGAGGTCACGTCGACCACGGTCGTCTCCTGGATCGGCCGACCGGTGTCCCGGGTGTCGATCAGCGCGAGCTCGTCGTTGCGGGCCCGCAGCAGCCCGGCGGCCGTGGTGAGGACCTTGCCCCGCTCGGCCGGTGTCGTGGCCGCCCACAGCCGGCGCCCGGCGGCGGCGGCCTCGACCGCGGCGTCGATGTCGGCGGGGCCGGCCGGTCGGAACGTGCCGAGCTCGGCACCGGTGGCCGGGTTGACCACCGGGATCAGGGTCGCCGCCGTGTCCTCGCCGGGGACGGCCTTCCCGCCGATTCGGTGCAACAACGTGGGGGTGCTCAAGGTGGTTCCCGGGGGTCGGGGCGCGTCGTGGGAACAAGAACCTGGGAGAGACACCGGTCCGCGTCAAGGCGGAGCGCCACCGGTCACGACGGGTCGCTGCCACCACACCCGCCGCGGCGCGATCTGGCCGGCGACCGGCCCGCGTCGAGCGGTCAGCCGCCGAGGGTCGTGATCGCGCCCGGCGGCCACAGCACCGCGACCGCCCGGCCGGCCAGCTCGTCGAGCGGGACGGGTCCGAAGAGCCGTGAGTCGGCCGACGCCCCGCGGTTGTCACCGAGGACGAACACCGTCGCGTCGGGCACGACGAGCGGCCCGAAGTCGGACGTCCGCTCGTCGTCGGGCAACCACGGCTCCTCGAGCGTCACGCCGTCGACCACCACCTCGCCGCCGGCGCCCGCCACCGTCTGGCCCGCGACCGCCACGACCCGCTTCACGATGTCGTCGCCACGGGCCCGGTCGACGACCACGACATCGCCGACCGACGGCCCGCCGGAGAAGAGCGCGTCGTCGACGACGAGGACGTGATGGCCGACCTCGATGGTGGGGCGCATCGAGCCGGTCGGCACGACGGCGACCCCGGCGACCGCCAGGCGGGCGAGCAGCACGAGGGCGACCACCGCGGCGAGCAGGGCGGTGCGGCCCACCGTGCGACGCGTGACCGAGCGCCGGGCGCTCGCCGCCGCCTGGTGCCGCCCGAACGCGAGCGCCAGCTGCTCGGGATGGGTCGGTGCCGCCGTGCGGCGCGCGCGGTTGGCCACACCGTTCGTGTCGTCCGGTTCGCGCCCGGCCCTGAGCGCCGCGCCCGGCGGAGACGGTGGTCCGGAGGGTCGCGGCCTCAACCGGTCGCTCCCCCACGTCGATCAGCGTGGGTGGGCAACGCGACGGCGGCTGGCGCCGCGACCGGGTCGACGGCGGACGACCGCGCGCCGCGCGCCCCTACCGACACCGACGACGCCGACGACGGTCGCTCGGTCGGGCCGGCGGGCCCGCGCCCCGGCTCCCGCCGCCGTGCCGCCCGCCGGGCCGTCGCCCTGGTCGCCGCGGTCGTGGCCGTCGTCGGCCACCTGTGGATCATCGCCGTCGGTGCCGCGTCGACCTCACCGTGGCTCTTCGCGCCGGTGGCGCTCGTCCTCGCGGTCGGTGCGCTCGCCCTGCCGTTGCGACTCCACGAGGGCTGGCACGACCCGCCGGAGCTGCCCCCGGCGATCGGTGCGACCGCCGCCATCCCGGTCGACGTGATCGTCACCACCGTCGGCGACCCGCCCGAGCAGCTGCTGGAGACCCTCGTGTCCTGCCTCGCGCTGCGGGGCGACGTGCGCGTCCTCGTCGCCGACGACGGGACCGAGGGCGCCGGGGAGCTGGCCGCCGAGCTCGGGGTCGCCCACCGCCGCCGCGGCGACTCCACCGGTGCCCGGGCCGCGAACCTGAACGACGCGCTCGACGCCCTCCTCGACCTCCCCGGCCGCCCGCTGCCCGCCGAGGCGGTGCTCGTGGTCGCCGCCGGCGAGGTCGTCCTTCCCGACCTGCTCGAACGTTGCCTGCTGCCGCTGGCCGCCGACGGGGTCGCGGTCGTCGAGCCCGGCGCCGACGTGCTCGACCCCGACGGGCCCGCCGAGGTCGCCGACCTCGGGCGGATGGCCACCTGGCGCCGCTCGATCGTCGCCCCCGGCCTGTCGACGGTCGGCGCGGGCACGTGGTGGGGCGGCGGCCCCGCACTGGTGCGCCGGTCCGCGCTCGTCGCCGTCGGCGGCATCGCCGAGGGCAGCCTGACCCCCGAGCTGCGCACCGGGCTGCGCCTCCAGCGGCTCGGCTGGCGGATCGTGACCGTCCCGGGGATCCACGCCCGGGTGCGCCGCCCCCACGACCCGACGTCGTTGACCACGACCCGCCAGCGACGATCGGTCGACCGGCTGACGACGGTCCTCGAGGAACGGGCCTTCGCCGACCGACGGCTCACCGGCCACCAGCGGCTCTCGTACCTCGCGCTGCTGTGGCAGGCCGTGCGGGCGACGACGACGCTGGTGGCGGTGGCCCTGACCGTCGCCTCGCTGGTCGGCGACGTCGCCTTCATCGTGCTCGACCGCGCCGACCTGCTGTGGCCGCTCGCAGCCACGCTGGTCGCGGAGGCCACGATGCTCGCCGCCATCGGGCGCGGCGAGCTGCGCCCGCTCGACGTGCTCCGCCACGACCTGCGGACCTCGACGTCCGCCCCGAGGGCGCTGTTCCGAGCCGTGCGCCGGGCCCCGCCCGACCGGCGGCGCATCGACCGCCACGGCACGAGTCCCGGCGGCCTGCGCGCCCTCGGCGCCCACCCCCACCTGGTGTGGATCGTCGTGGCGCTCGAGGTTGCCGCGCTGTGGGCACTCGCCCGGGCGAACCTCGACCTGCCGGGGCCCGGGGCCCGGGGCCTCGTGCTGCTGGTCGGGCTCGGGCTCGCGCTCGTGTTCGGCGTCGCCGACGGCGTCGCGGTCGCCGTCGTCGACACGACCTCGACCGGCCTCGGCATCGCCGCGCCGGTCGACCTCGACCCGGGGCCGGAGGTGGCGGTCGAGCTCACCATCCCCCGCCTCGACGCCGAGCCGCTCGTCGTGCACGGCCGGGCCCGCGTCCGCCACCAGCGGGTCCTCGACGACGTGGGCGTCCGCCACCTCGGCGTCGAGCTGGTGTCGCCCACCTCCTCGACCCGGGTCGCGCTCGCCGCCTACCGCGCCGTCGTGCACCCGTTCGCCCTGCTGGGGCGGGCCCCGGCCGGCGCCGACGCCGATGGGACGGACGACGCCGCGATGCCGGACGGCGGCCGGCGGCGCCGGGCGCGACGCAGCCGCCACCGGGCCGTCGTCACAGAACCGTAACTCAGGCGAACGGGCGGACCGCCCGTTGTCGCGCGACGGGCCACGCCGGGCGGACCGCCCACCCCGGGCCGGTCCAGAGGACGCGGCGCATGGAGAAGGCGTGAGACCGTTCGGGGTCCGGAGCACGACGAGCACGGCACCGCGTCGTTCCCTCCGACGGCTGGCGTCGATCGTCTCCACGTTCGCCATCATCTGCTCCGCGCTCGTCGTCGCCCTGGTCGAGCCGGGCACGGCGCAGGCCGGCGCGCTCACCTTCGACCTGTCGTTGATCGGCGGCGAGCGCGAGGTCGCCCCCAACGAGGACCTGGCCTACCGCGTGACGATCAGCTGCTCGGGCCTCGACACGCCGTGCGGCGCCACCACGGTCACGATGGCGCTCCCCGAGACGCTGAACCACCGGAGCACGGTCACCGGCGCCGGGTTCACGGCCACCTTCGACGGGCCCTCCCGTGTGGTCACCGTCTCCCATCCCGACCTCCAGGACGGCGCCAGCGCCGAGCTGACCATCGGCGTGCGGGTCGCGGCCGATGCGCCCCCGTCGTCGGTCATCGAGGTGTCGGCCGATGCGGTCATCGAGCGACCGTCGCCCGACACCGCCGCCGAGCTGTCCGCGGGACCGGTCACGGTCACGACGACCGGCACCACACCGCAGTGGGACGTGGAGGTCACCCGCAGCTCGCCGTCGGGGGCGCCCGCCCCCGGTGGGACCGCCAGCTACTCGGTGCGCCTGTGCGCACTCACCGGCCGGGCGAACACCGACCTGTCCGGCGCCACGCTCGTGCTCGCCGTCCCCGACGAGGTGATCACGACGACGTTCGCGACCGACGGCGGCGTCGTCGACGAGCAGGACGGTGTCCCGACCACGGTCACCTGGTCGCTGGGCGACATCACCGTCGCCGGGCTCTACGGCTCGTCGAGCACGGCGAACAAGCGCTGCATCACCCGGGCCGTGCTCGTCCGCTTCGCCACCGACCTGGCGACCGGCACCACGGTCACCGCCACCGCGACCGGCACGGGCACCGCCGAGCCCTCGGGCGAGGCGCTCGAGCTCGGGCCCGCGACGCACAGCGACGTCCTCACCGCGCCCGTGCGCGACCTCGTGTTCGACAAGTACGGCGAGACCTCGGAGCAGGCCGGCAGCGTCATCGACTACACGATCCGCGTCGACAGCAGCCGCTCGAACGTGCCGCTCGACGACCTCGTGGTCGTCGACGAGCTCCCCGCCGGACTCGAGCCGCTGCAGGTCCAGACGGGGTACTGGAACCGCCAGGGTGTCTACGCCGACGTCGGGTACTCCGTCGACGGCGGTGCCACCTGGAGCAACTTCGGCACCACCGACGGCGAGCACACCATCACCTGGGACGTCGCCTCCGTCGTCGACCCGACGACGGTCACCCACCTCCGCTGGGTGTTCCGGTGGACGATCGGCGACGAGACCTACCCCGGCGTGCGGGCCGGCTTCCCCGACACCCGGTTCCGGATCCTCGCCCGCGTCCCCGCCGACACCACGCTCACCGGGGTCACCAACTGCGCCACCGCCAGCCACGACGGCATCGTCGAGGACGACTGCGTGGGCACGACGATCGAGCCCCAGGCGGCGGCGATGGAGGTGTACAAGTCGGTCTCCGGCTCGCCGTTCCAGCCCGGCGACGAGGTCGGTCTCACCCTCCACGTGCGCAACGTCGACAGCGGGCCGCTCGTCGAACCCGTCGTCGCCGACCTCCTCCCGGCGGAGCTCGAGTTCGTCCGCTGGTCGTGGATCTCGACGTCGTCGGCGTTGACGCCCCGGGTCGATCCGTGGCTGCTGGCGGTCGAGGACCACGCCGGCACGGGGCGCACCCTGCTGCGCCTCGGCTGGTCGAACGAGCCCCCGACCGGTGCTGTCCGGCTCGACGGCTCACCGGCGGTGCCGAACTCGACGACGATCGCCGAGTCGAGCGACTGGACGAGGATCGGCGTGGTCGCCCGGGTGCCCGACGGCGCCGCCAGCGGCCGCGCGGTCAACCGCACCGTCGGCTTCCCGTCCGACCCGTCGACCGCCTGCGTCGTCCAGCACGCCGCGGGCGCCGCCGACACGCTGGACCTCGACGGCGACGGCGACACCACCGAGATCGGCTGCAACCGCGACATCGGCTTCGACGTCACCTCGACCGCCGTCATCGAGACCGAGAAGTGGGTCAGCGGCCACCCCGACCTCACACCGGTGGTGCCCGGCAGCCCGACCAGCGATTCGACCTGCCCCGACGACGGCGAGGGCTTCACCCGCTACCCGTGCGCGGCCCGCACCGTGCCCGGCGGCGACTTCGAGTACCGCCTCGAGATCGTCAACGTCGGCAACATCGACCTGACCGACCAGATCGTCTACGACGTGCTGCCCGCGCCCGACGACACCGGGGTCACGGAACGCCTGTCGCAGACCCGGCGCCTCTCCTCCTGGCGACCGCTGATGACGGGCCCGATCGAGGCGGTCGACGCGACCACCGACGCAGCCGACCTGATCGTCGAGTACAGCGACGCCGCCGACGCGTGCCGCCCCGAGATGTCGGCCTCCGCGGACGAGTCGGGCTGGCAGCCCGGCTGCACCGACGACTGGACCGCCTCGCCCGACCGGTGGGGTGACGTGCGGGCGATCCGGGTCCGCGCCCGACCCGGCGGCACCCAGTCGTTCGCCCCCGGGATCCGCCACCGGTTCCGGGTGCCGATGCGGGCGCCCGACGACGCGCCGTTCGATTCGGTGGCGTGGAACTCGGTCGGTTCGCGGGCGACCAGCGCCGAGACCGGCGGCCGCCTCGCCGCCGCCGAGCCCCGCAAGGTCGGCATCGTCATCCCGACGCCCGAGGAGATCCCGTTCCTCGACCTCGCACTGCGGGCCACGGTCACCGACCGGCGGCCCGACCCGCTCGAACCGGGGCGGGCGAAGGTCACGATCGGCATCGAGGTGTTGAACCAGGGCACGGCGACCGCCGACGGCGCCGACGTGTCGGTGGTGGTCCCCGAGGGACTCACCTACCTCGCCGCCGACAACGCCGACTGGACCGGAGCGGACGGCGCGACCGACGGTGAACGCCTGAGCCGCCCGATCGGCGCGCTCGCCCCGGGCGACACCACGACCGTGGAGCTGGTGCTCGACGTCGACAGCGGCACCGGCGGCGACACGCTCCGGGTGGTGGCCGAGATCAGCGCCGTCGACGCCGGCGAGGACGACATCGACTCGACCCCGGACGCGCTCGACGGGGACCCGCTCATCGACGACGAGATCGACCGCACCCCGGCGGACGACCCGCCCGACGAGGACGACCACGACGTCGCCGACGTCACCGTCGACCGCCTCACGTACCGGGTCGGCGACCTCGTCTGGCTCGACGGCGACGCCGACGGTGAGGCGGGGCGGGGCGAGCCCGGGATCGACGGCGTGCGCATCGAGCTGTGGGAGGACAGCGACGAGAACCGGCGGTGGTCGACCGACGACGAGCTCGTCGCGGTCACCGCCTCGGCCGACGGCGGCCGCTACGCGTTCGACGGCCTGCTGTCGGGTGACTACCTGCTCGTCGTGCCCGACGACCAGGGCGACGCACCCGATCCCGCCGCGCTCGACGGGACCCGACCGACCTCGACCGGCGCGGGGGCCGACGCCGAGGTCGACCACGACCACGACGGCCTCGACGGTGCGGCCGGCGACCGCGACGCCCTCGTGACCACAGCGTTCTCGCTCGGTCCCCGGTTCAGCGAACCGACGGGCGAGACCGTCCGCGCCGGAGACGGGACCTCGGCCGAGGACGGCGCGCTCCCCGACGACCGCTCCAACCTGACCGTCGACCTCGGCTTCGTGCGGGTCCGTCTCGGTGACGTCGTGTGGCTCGACGACGGCGCGGGCAACGACACCGACGACGGCGAGCGCGACGACGGCGAGGCACCGATCAGCGACCTCGTCGTCGAGCTGTGGTCCGATGACGGCGACGGCGAGCTCACCCCGGGTGGCGGCGACACCCGGGTGGGCACGACGGTGACCGATGCGGAGGGCCGGTACCACTTCGACGGCTTCGATCCCGACGCGAGCTGGTTCGTGGCCGTGCCCGACGGCCAGGTCGCCACCGCGGGAGACGGCCCCGTCGACGTCGCCGCGCTGTCGTCGTCGACCGGGACGTCCACGGCCGACGAGCACGACCACGGCGTCGACGGACCGGACGGCTACGTCGCCGTCGTCGGGCCGCTCGTCGTGACCCCCGGCGAGACGCCGGTCGGCGAGACGGTGGCCGACGGGTCGAGCGCCGAGGCCTACGCCGATGCCCGCGGCCCCGTGGTCGGCGACGCCTCCTCCGACCTGACCGCCGACATCGGGCTCTCGCCGCCGCCCCGGTTCCGGATCGGCAACCTCGTGTGGCGCGACGACGACGGCGACGGCCGGGCCGAGCCCGGCGAACCGGGGATCGGCGGCGTGCGGGTCGAGCTGTGGGCCGACGACGGCGACGGGGCTCCGTCCGCCGAGGACGAGATCGTCGCCTCGACCACGACCGACGCCGCGGGCCACTACCTGTTCAGCGGCCTGGAGGAGGGCGACTACCTCGTCGTCGTCCCCGACGACCAGTACGGAGCCGACGACCCCGCCGCGCTCGCGGGCCTCGCCCCCACCGACCGCTCCGGGACGCAGTCCGACAACCGGGCGACCGGCCGGGCCGCGACCATCGGCGGTGTCGACGGTCCGGTCGACGGCCTGGTCTCCGAGCTCGTCTCCCTCGACGCCGACACCCCCACGTCACGCCAGGAGGCGGTCCGCCTCGGCGTCCGACCGCGACGACGACGGGATCGAGTGGCGCGACGACCGCTCGGAGCTCGGCGTCGACTTCGGCTGGGTGGCGCTCGCCCTCGGTGACGAGGTCTTCTTCGACACCGACGGCAACGGCCGCCGTGATCCCGGTGAGCCCGGGCTCGCGGGTGTGCCGGTGTGGCTCAACCGGGTCGTCGAGCCCGACGATGCCGCCGATCCCGGTGATGCCGACGCCGACGCCGACGCCGGGAACGACCCCTCGACCGGTGACGACCCGGCGGCCGGGGACCCGGGCGCCGAGCCGCCCGGCACCGGGGACGACATGCTCGAGCTGGTCGACGCCACCGTCACCGACGCGGACGGCCGCTACCACTTCGACGGGCTCGCACCGGGCGCCACCTACGTCGTCGAGATCCCGGCGTCGGCCTTCGCCGACGGCGAACCACTCGACGGCTCCACAGCTCGCCCGGCGACGGCGCGCTCGCGACCGACGGCGACGACGACGGCATCGACCCCGACCAGGGCTCCGACGCCGGCGAGGGGTCCGTCCGCACCGGTGAGCTGACCGTCGAACCCGGCGGGGCACCGACCGGCGAGTCCGGTGAGCCGCTGGTCGACGACGTCGGCGACGCCAGCTCGTGGGCCACGGTCGACTTCGGCTTAACCGGCCTGGCCATCGGCGACCGGGTCTTCGCCGACCTCGACGGCGACGGCATCGACGAGACCGAACCGCCGCTCGTCGGGGTCCCGCTGCGCCTGCTCGACGCCGACGACGCGGTGATCGCGACCACCTCCACCGACGGCGACGGCCGCTACCTGTTCCAGGGGCTCGTCCCCGGGAGCTACCGGGTCGAGGTCCCGGCGGCCGCGTTCTCCCGGGGCGGCGCGCTCGAGGGCTGGCGGTCGAGTCCCGGCGCGGCCGACCCCGGCACCGACGGTGACGACGACGGCATCGACCCCTCGGGCAGCAGCGCCACGGTCCGCACCGCGGCGGTGACCCTGGCCTACGGCGACGCCCCGACCGGCGAGGCCGTCGGGACCGGGACGCTCGCGGCCGCCTGGCCCGACGCCGCGGTCGACGCCACCGTCGATCTCGGCTTCCGGGCGCTGGCGGTTGGCAACCGCGTGTTCCTCGACGCCGCACCCGCCAACGGCGTCCTCGACCCGGGCGAGAGCGGCATCGGCGGCGTCCGCGTCGAGCTGTGGCCCGAGGCGGAC
>JAXHUH010000174.1:27171-34615 GCA_034211175.1 Actinomycetota bacterium | reverse complement strand
CACCGAGGAGCCCTTCTGTTCTCGGTAATACGGATCTCAGCAACCCGTATTCTCCCAGGTCAGAAGGGCTCTTCCGCGGACCGCCACCTCCCCGAATCACATTCGCCATGACCAATCAGGGTTAGGCCGCGGAAGAGGAAGGTTCCCCTCGTGAACACGCCTCCCTCTCCGAACAGACGCGGTACGATGTCGCTCTTGAACTCGTTCCAAGTCAGTCCAGATATCGTCTCGACTTCAGCCATCTTCGCCGCCTGACTACTGGTCTTCGCTAGTCTCGAAAGTGTGGACGGACTACGGGTCCGAGCCCCTTGATTCTCGCACTATCGATCACGATTGGATGAAATACATAGGATTCAACGTCGTCCGGTAGCGTGAAGTCGCCGAGGTCGCTCAACGAGTAGAAGCGAACGCCCTCCCCGTCCTCATAGCCTAGTAGTCCGTTCTGCCACAGCACAGACGGCAGGTCGGTAGCGTTGTTGAATCGTTCATTCGCGCAGAAGCGCAGCACATGTAGTGTCGCGTTATCGAATCGATCGACGCCGATCATCCGAATGAGATCTCGGATGTCTCGCTCGACGCCCGCCGAATAGCCGTTCTCGGTGGTGTAGACGTGCGAGTATCCGTGGTCTGCGGCGCGTTCGGGCATGGTGTCTGCCGAGACCTGATTCGCGCACTGGCGGAGTTGGGCGTTGCCGAACCGGCACGCCGCCTGTGACACGACCCGCCGGATCGCCTCCTCTGGAACGTCGGCCCGCTCTCGTCTCTTGTGGACGAGCACCTCGTTGCATAGGTCGTTGCCCAGCGACACGATGTCTCGAGGGATGAGTCTCGTGTGGCGCAGAAGGTAGTCGGTGATCTCCTCGATCTCGCCCCGCTCGACATTGTGAAGCCACTCGGCGCCGAGCCAGTCCTGGATCGTGCGGCGGCCACCAGTCGGTGTCATGAACAGCTCAGGCGTGAGACGCTCGAGCTTCTTGCTCAGGAGGTAGCCGATCGACTCTCGGTTCCAGGTAAGCGCACGGATGTGGGGCTCGTTGTGGTAGCGAGGCGCGTGTTCTGATCGGTAGACTGACGACATCACGACATCACGAATGCATACCACGATGTGTAGGCGGCCGCCGAGTCGAGGGTCTCTGAGTAACTTCATGACGTGGTAGAAAAGGCCCTGCTGGCACCGTAGCCAGTACATCGGCGCAGAATGATATTGGTCATCTATGGCATCGATATAGAAGAACAACGGTGGGCAGTTGTGTATGGCGTCGACGAGTGAGTACTCGAGGTCCTCCCAGTCTCCACAGTGCAAGAAACGAGTCAGCTCGTGCTTCGTGTGATTGGAGCCGATGATATCGCGAAGTTGGTTGTATATGGTCCGGGGCGGCGATAATCGCCGAGCAGGTGCCCGTATTCGCGCTCGATTTCATCTCGCTCATCGGCTTGGACGTAATTCTTGAGCTCCCTGTGACGTAGGATGTGGCTCGCGACTGAGCGTAGTGTTGCTCTGTTCCACAGAAGGATCCACTTCTCGTCGAGGTCTCGGCCAGCGAACCATTGGCAGACCTTCACGACTTCTTCGGTGGCCAGCGCGTCCTGTTGAGGTAGGCCGGCATAGACGGAGTCCTGTTGCGCCTGGAAGCTCTGGAGTCGACGCATGTGGACGGTCTTGCCTGCCCCGAGGCACCCGACGATTACGCGAGCGTGCGCGTCGCTCGCTCGTGTCGCAAGTGCGCCGAAGCCGCTGCGTGGACCGAAGTCGACGAAGTCCCGCAGTATCACATCGAGATCTGCTCGGGATCCATCTGGGTTGCCAAAGGCTCCCACCGGATCGTGATCGACCGCTCCAGACATCTGCTCCCGCCCCCGCATCCGGTCTGAATGTCCGTCAGCGTAGAGGATGGTGGCCCGTGTTCCTCCGTCACCGACATAGTTCACTGTTGCGGGTTCGTTTCAATCCGGAGCATCGTGTGCGCACAGCGGTGCCGTCGTATGTCGGCGGTCAAGCGGGGTGCGCCGATGGGTGTGCGTAGCTGTGTTGTGTTGGGGACTCGTTCGCCTGGCGCTGCCGGATGACGGGCCTGGCCGATGGGCATGACGACAGATCGTGTTGAATCGGCCTGGGGCTACCTGGCTGGTTCCAACGAGTCAGTTGACGGTGTTCTCCGGAGGGGTACGTTCAGCGGAGCTCGCCGGAGGCGCGCCAGCGGGCGCGTTCCTCGGCGAAGGCGGCCTGTTGGCGGGTGCGGAACTCGGTGATCGACTCGGCGTTGTCGGCGAGGAACGCCCGGTGCTCGGCCAGGCGGAACGTCGTCGGCTCGATCTCGATGTCGATCCCGGTCGTGCGGGCCCGGGCTCGTAGGTCGAGCAGCTCCTCGGCGCTCACCGGGTGGAACCGCAGGGTGTCGAAGTTGCGCAGCATCCACGGCACCTCGGGCTCGGCGCCGGGGGTGTCGCAGCCCAGGTACCAGACCGGCACCGTCCGCCCCACGAACTGGTAGCCGCCCGGGCCCTCCATCCCATAGATGCACAGGTACGCGCCGCCGATGCCGACCGCGTTCTCCGGCGTCCACGTCCGGGCCGGGTTGTACTTCGTCGTCACCAGGCGGTGGCGGGGGTCGAGCGGCGTCGCCACCGGCGCCCCCAGGTAGACGTCGCCGAGCCCGACGACCAGGTACCGGGCGTCGAACACGGTCCGCCGCACCTCGTCGTGGTCGGCCAGGCCGTTCACCCGCCGGATGAACTCGATGTTCGACGGGCACCACGGCGCGTCGTCGCGCACCACCGACATGTAGCGGCGGATCGCCTCCAGCGTGGACGGGTCCTCCCACGACAGCGGCAGGTGCACCACCCGGCCGGGGATCTCCAGCTCGTCGGACGGCGGCAGCTCGTCGTCGCCCTTCTGGAGCAGTGCCACGACCTCGTCGGCCCGCATCACGTCCGGGTCGAACTGGACCAGCATCGACCGCACGCCCGGCGTCGCGTCGACGATGGCGTCGGGCCGGTTCGCGTCCAGCCACTCGTCGAGGGCGTGTATCCGCGCCCGCAGGCCGAGGTCGAGCGTCATCTCGCCCAGCTCGACGAGCACGAACTGGTCGCCCGAGCGCCGGTACACCGCGTCGGGCCGGCCGGGCCCGCCGGTGACCTTGTCGAGGACCCCTCCGTCGCGCACCGTCGTCGAGGACACGCGCCCCGACCCCCGGCCGGCGGCGCGCAGGTGGCGGGTGACGTGGAGCGACGACGCGCGTCCGGCTTCGGCTTCCTCGCCCGACACCGGCACCAACCGGAGCCGATCGCCCGGCGCGAGCTGGCCCAGCTTCCACCGCTCGGACGAGATGACCGTCGCCGGGCACGTGAACCCGCCGAGGCTCGGCCCGTCGGGCCCGAGGATCACCGGGGTGTCGCCGGTGAGGTCGACCGTGCCGAACGCGTAGCCGGTGTCGTGGATGTTCGACGGGTGGAGCCCGGCCTCGCCGCCGTCCTCGCGCGCCCACTGCGGGGTCGGCCCGTCGAGGCGGATCCCGGTGCGTGCGACGTGGGACTGCACGACCCACGTGGCGGAGAAGAACGCCTCGAACCCCTCGGCGGTCAGGAAGTCGGGCGCCGCGTGCGGGCCCTCCCTGACCGCGACCGTCCAGTCGGACGCGAAGGTCGGCCACGCGGCGGGCGGCAACGGCGACGGCACGTGGGGACCGACGTCGGAACCGGTGGCGAGCACGTCGCCCGGCTCCAGGACCCGGCCCTCGTGGCCGCCGAAGCCGCCGAGCGTGAACGTCGCCCGGCTACCGAGCACCTCGGCGACGTCGATCCCGCCCCGCACCGCCACGTAGGTGCGCAGGCCGAGACCGGCGACCCGGCCGATCGACACGATCGAGCCGGCGACCAGCTCCAGCGTGCTCCACATCGGCGCCGCCCGGCCGTCGACCGTGACGGGTACGGGGGCGCCGGTCACCGCGATCGTCGCCGGCCCGGTGAACCGCAGTGTCGGTCCGGTCACGGTGCACTCGAGGCCGGCGGCGTCGGCTGAGTTTGCGACGATCCGGTTGGCGAGACGCAGCGACCGGTCGTCCATCGCCCCGCTCGGGGGTACGCCGACCATCCAGTAGCCGAGCCGGCCGGGGCTGTCCTGGACGGTCGTGAACAGCCCGGCCTCGATCACCTCCACCGTGCACGGGCGCGGCGGCGCCGGGGGTGTCGGCACGCTCACGTCGGTTCCTCGTTCACGAGCGGGACGCCAGCCATCCCCGCCAGCCGCCGAAGCGGGTGATGTCGGTTGCGCCGTCGATCGCCCGGGGCTCACACACGAAGCCGGGCACCTCGGAGCCGTCGGCCAGCTCGACCGTGCCGATGGCCAGCGGGGGAGGGACCTCGGCGACGAACGTGCCGAAGCCGGCCGGGTCGAGCGCCCACACCTCGACCTCCAAGGCCTCGCCCTCCGCCGGGTCCACCCGGTAGACGCCGGGCTTGGCGACCGGGCCGTCGATCGCCACCATCCGGTAGGCGGGGGCGGTCGTGGTTCGCGCCTCGAGCACGGCGCGGCGGTCGGTGAGCTGGTGGTTGAGCGGTTGGCCGTCGAGGTGGGCGCCGGCGACCGCCAACCGGACGAGGCCGTCGGGCCCGGCCGGGGGCTCCTCGTCGAGCAACGTCGCCGCCGCCTGCCACAGCACCTGGTCCGCCCACGCCGGGCCGAGCAGCTGCACGCCGAACGGGAGGCCGTCGTCGAGGTCGGGACCGGGCAGCGCGACCGCACACCAGTCGACGAGGTTGCAGCCCGACGTGAACCGGCCGAGCGCCAGGTTCACCCCGGACGGGTCGGCCGCCACGTCGGCGACCGTCGGGTGGAACGGCGTCGTCGGCGTGAGGATGGCGTCGACCCGCTCCCACAGCCGGTCCGCCTCGGCGGTCATCGTGGCGAGGCGGAGCCGGTCGGCGGCGTAGCGGGTGGCCGGGATGCGGCCGGCGGCGCCGATGATCGAGGCGACGGTCGGGTCGGCGTCCGGCGCCCCGGCGTCGATGAACGCGCCGACCGACGCGTGGCGCTCGGCGACGAACCCGCCGCCGTAGAGCAGCTCACCGGCGGCCAGGTAGGCGCCGAGGTCGACCTCGGCGACCGTGAAGCCACAGGCCTGGGCGCGAGCGGTCGCGCCGGCGAACCCGAGGCGGGTGCGCTCGTCGCACGCAGCGAGCACGTCAGCGCCGGGGACGCCGACCACCCGCACCGGGCCGTGGGGGCCGTCGAGCGGCCGCGCCCGCGACGTCGGGTCGGCGGCGTCGGGGCCGGCCATCACCAGGATCGCCCGGGCCGCGGCCCCGACCGACGGGGCGAAGATCGTGGTGCAGTCGAAGGACGCGCACGCAGGGACGGTCCCGGTGTTGGGCACCCAGCCCCGGGTCGCCTTGATCCCGACGACACCGCAGAACGCCGCCGGCACCCGCCCGGAGCCGGCGGTGTCGGTCCCGATGGCGAGGTCGGCCTGCCCGAGTGCAACCGCGGCGGCCGACCCGCTCGACGAGCCGCCGGCGACCCGCCCGGGTGCCCGGGGGCTCTCGACGACGCCGTAGGGGCTGCGGGTGCCGACGAGGCCGGTGGCGAACTGGTCGAGGTTGGTCTTGCCGACGACGGTGGCGCCCGCATCGACCAGCCGCTCGATCACCGTGGCCGAGGTGTCGGGTGTGTACGCGAACGACGGGCAGCCGGCCGTCGTCGGGACGCCGGCGACATCGGTGTTGTCCTTCACCGCCAGCCGCAGCCCGGCCAGTGGCCCGGTGGATGCCGCCAGCTCGGCGGCGACGGCGTCGGGGTCGCACCGGTGGATGAACACGTGATCGGGGTCGTCGGCGGTGACCGGGTCGGGGGTGGGGGACACGGTGGTCATGCCGGCGGCTCGGTGATGATGATGCGGATCGGCGTCGGGTCGAACCCGTTGCACGGGTTGTTGATCTGGGGGCAGTTGCTGATGATGACCAGCGTGTCGAGCTCGGCTCGCAGGTCGAGCCACAGGCCTGGCGCCGAGATCCCGTCGACGATGCCGAGGCTGCCGTCCGCCTCGACCGGCACGTTCATGTACCAGTTGATGTTCGACTGGATGTCCCGCTTGCCCATCCCGTGGCGCTGGTGCTCGTGGACGAAGTTCTCGACGCACGCGTGCTGGTGGTACGTGTGATGGCCGTACCTGAGCGTGTTCGACTCCTTCGAGCACGCGCCGCCGAGAGTGTCGTGGCGCTCGCACGTGGTGCCGGTGATCGTCATCAGCGCCCGGCCCTCGTTGGTGCGCAGCACGGTGCCCTCGGTGAGGAACACGTTGCGCTGAGCGACCATCGTGTCGGGGGCGCTGTAGCGCTCGGTGGTGTCGTCGGCGACGTACATCAGGCAGTCGACGGCCTGGTTGCCCTCCAGGTCGATGATCCGCATCGTCTGGCCGGCGCGGACGACGCCCGACCACGGCGAACGGGCCCGGACGACCTCGTCGAGGACGTAGTGGGCTTGGCTGTCGCCGGTGGCGTGGGGGCCGGTCCGGTCGTCGACGTCGGTCATTCGAGTCCTCCGAGGGCGAGTGCCGGCGCGGCCGCGGCGGCTTCGCTGTTCAGGTAGCACCGCAGCGCCTCGGGACTGGCGGTGCGCGCCGGGTCGTCGGCGGGCGCCGGTTCGCCGGTCCACGCGGTGACGGCGAGCGGGGTGACGGTGTAGTCGGGCCGGTCGTCGAGTGGGTGGGGCACGTTGACGATCGTCGCCAGGAGCGGCAACTCGGCGCGGAGCACGACCTCCGAACCGGCCGGCGCCGCCGGCTGGAGCACCATCTCACCGTCCGAACCGACCCGGATCCCCTTGAAGAACGTGACGTTGGGGGCGACATCGCGCCGGGACAGGCCGTGCTTGGCCAGGGCGAGGGCGAACAGGTCGCGCCCGCTCGGGGACGGCCCGTCGATGGCGCCGTCGCCGTAGCGGGCCTCGTTCGCCGCCCGGTTGGTCGTGCCGCTGAATGTGTCGTGGACCTCCGACGTGTCGGTCACGATCGACGCCAGCACCCGGCCCATGTCGGAGAGGAGGAGCTGGCCGGCGGACAGGTAGGCCTGCCACTGGATCTTCACGGTGTCGGCCACGTTCAGGCGCTCGGTCGGTCGGTCGGCGCGGTGGAGGAGCACGCCGGCGCACGCGTCGCCGTCGAGGTCGACGAGCCGGAGCCGGGCGCCCCGGGGCAGGAGCACCGAGGTGTAGCCGCCGCCGGCGACGATCTCGTGCCACAACATCTGGTCGGGGGCGACGCCGTCGGGCAACGGCGAGGCGCTCGACGCCGGCAGGGTCGGCATCGTCTCGACGACGGTGCCGGCCATCGATCGGGCGTGGTCGCGGGCGGCGTGGGTGGTCGCCGTGTCGGTCGTGTTGTCCACGGTCTCCCTCTGCGGTTCGGCCCTCGGTCCCGGCGCGAGCCGGGATGGGGCGGCTGGTGGTGCG
>JAXHUH010000174.1:0-27161 GCA_034211175.1 Actinomycetota bacterium | reverse complement strand
TCGGGCCGACCGGGCGTCCTCCCGCCGGCGTGTCGGCGGGTCCGGTCGGCGGTTGGTGGTGGTCTGCGGTCGGGTGCCGGTCGGTGCGTCCGAGGTCGTGGCCCGAGGATCAGGTCGGGGTCGTGACCAGGAGGTCCTCGATCTCGTCGCGCAGGTCGAGGAACCGTGCGTCGCGCTTGACCGTCGGACCGCGGTTGTTGCCGAACGGGACGTCGACGACGGTGTCGACGCGGCCCGGCCGCGACTCCAGCACGTAGATGCGCTGGGACAGGTAGATCGACTCCTCCACGTCGTGGGTGACCATGAGGATGGTCGTGGTCGTGCGGCGCCAGACGGTGAGCAGGAAGTCCTGCATCGCCTTCTTGGTCTGGGCGTCGAGGGCGCCGAACGGCTCGTCGAGCAGCAGCACGTCGGGCTCGGGGGCGAGGGCCCGGGCGATGGCGACCCGCTGGCGCATGCCACCCGACAGTTCGTTCGGGTGGCGGTCGGCGAACTCGCGCAGGCCCATGATCCCGAGGAGTTCGTCGACCCGCTCGCGCCGATCGGCCTTCGGGGTGCCGGCGCACTCGAGGCCGAACGCGACGTTGTCGGTCACCGTCCGCCACGGGAACAGCGAGTAGCCCTGGAACACCATGCCCCGGTCGGGGCCGGGCCCGATGACCGGCTCGCCGTCGACCTCGACGTCGCCCGACGTCTTGTCCTCCAGGCCGCCGACGATGTTGAGCAGCGTCGACTTCCCGCAACCGGAGGCGCCGACGATGCACACCAGCTCGCCGTCGTCGACGTGGAGGTCGATGCCGTCGATGGCGACGACGTCGTCACGGCCCCGCCGGCCGGGGAAGGTCTTGGTGAGGTCGCGGACCGACAGCTTCGGCCCGATCGGCCGCCCGTGCTCTCCGCTCTCCGCCGCTGGGGTGGACAACTTCCCACTCTCCGCCGCTCGGGCGGGGATCGCGGCCTCGTCGTCGACCCGGCCGTTCACGGAGCCGCTCATGACTTCGCCCACGGCGACGTGCGGTTGCGCAGCCAGCGCAGCGCCATGTCGCTGGCGATGCCCAACAGGCCGAACACCAGGAGCAGGGCGAACATCCGGTCGACCCGCCGGAACCGCTGCGCCCGGATGATCCGGAACGCCAGCCCCTCCTGGGCCGCGAGGAGCTCGGCGACGACCAGCATCAGCCACGCCGCGGCGAGGTTGATGCGGGCGACGTCGATGATCCCGGGCCACGAGTGGGGGAAGATCACCCGGCGCAGCACGGTCCAGCGGCTCGCGCCCAGCGTGTACGACGCCCTGATCATCTCGCCGGGAACCGCCCGGGCGACGTCGGCCGTCATCAGGATGTTGTAGAAGACGGTGCCGACGACGATCAGCGTGATCTTCGGGGCCTCGTCGATGCCGAGCCACACCAGCAGCAGCGGCGTCAGCGCACTGGCCGGGATGTAGCGCAGGAACCCGACCTGGGGCTCGAGGAACGCCTCGGCCGTGGCGAAGCTCCCCATGAGCACGCCGATGCCGACCCCGATGACCAGGCTGATCGTGTAGCCGATCGCCACCCGCTGGAGGCTGGCGATGAAGTCGCCCCACAGCTCGCCGTCCTGCCACATCTCGACGAGCGCCTCCGCGGTGGCCGGGATCGTCGGGACCTGGAACCCCTCCGACGCCCACACCGTCGAGGTCAGGACCCACAGCCCGACGAGGAAGACGACGCCGGCGACGGCTGCGCCGATCTGGAGGGGCCGGCCGATGTCGCCGCGGAGGCGACCGAACGACGAGTGTGCGGTGCCCCGCCCCGCCCGGGCACCACGACGCTGTCGCGGTGCCCGGGCATCGGGCGTGGTGCCCGTGTCGACCGGGCCGGGAGCGACCGCCACGGTCACTCCCCCATGCGGGAGAGGTAGTCCTCGGTGAAGCTCGAGTCGAACAGGCCCTCGAGCGGGGCCTCGTCCTCGGTGAACCCGGAGTCGACGAGGAACGGGTTGATCAGCTCGGCCGTGTAGATCAGCGAGGTGGTGTCGTCACCCTCCTCGAACGCCGCGGCGGCCTCCTCGGCCGAGAACAGCGTGGTGCCCTCGGCGAACGACTCGTACTCCTCGATCGTCGTCTCGGCCACCTCGGCCATGATCTCGATCGACTCGTCGGGGTTCGCCTCGATGTGGTCGAGCGTGAGGTACCAGGCGTCGACCAGCTTCTGGACGGCCACCGGGTCCTCGTCGACCAGCTCACGGCTCACGACGATGTGGTCGGGGATCAGGCCCGGGAAGTCGGCCGAGCTGAACAGCTCCTGGGAGCCCTCCCGCTCCAGCGCGGTGAGCCAGAACGGGGCGAACACGCCCACGCAGTCGAACTCGCCGTCGGCGAACGCCGCGGCCGCCGCATCCGTGAGCACGCCGCGGAAGTCGATGTCGTCCTCGGTGAGACCGACCGACTCCAGGCCCTGGACGAGGAGGAAGTGGTCGACGACGCCGGCCTCGGCGGCGACGGTGCGGCCCTCGAGGTCCTCGATCGAGGTGACCGACTCGTCGCAGATGATCTTGTCGTTGCCGGTCGAGTTGTCGTTGACCACGACGATGACCTGCTCGTCGCCGAACGCGACGCTCGCCATCGTGTCGTTGAGGGTCTGCGTGACCCCGTCGAGCTCGCCGGCGGCCATGGCGTCGATCGAGGCCAGGTAGTCGGCGAAGAACCGCAGGTCGACGTCGAGGCCGACCTCGTCGAAGATCCCGGCCTGCTCGGTCACCGCCAACGGGAACCAGCCCGGCCACGCCGAGTAGCCGAGGGTGATCGACTGGACCTCGTCCGAGCCCGCCGCCTCGTCGTCGGTGGACTCGTCCTCGCCGTCCGCCGTCTCCTCACCGCCGTCGTCCGCGGCCGTGTCCTCGGAGTCGGGGGCGGCGTCATCCGCCGTGTCGTCGTCATCGCCACCACACGCCGCGGCGAGCAGTCCGAGGGCCAACATCGCGGCGAGGAGCCGCACGAGCCGGGCCGGGCGCCGCTTCCTGGGGGCGCGCGCTCCGGGGAGCGTGGGGTGCATCGGGTCCGTCCTCCGAGTGGGTTTCGAGCGACGCTACGTAGGTTCCGTTTCAATCGAATGCCATTCGAAATAACGGCGCGTTCGCGATCGCTGAACGCCTGCTGACGGTGGTTCCCGCTCTCGGCCGCTCGGGCCCGGCTGCGCGGTGGTTCCCGCTCTCGGCCGCTCGGGCCCGGCTGCGCCGCCAACGACTCCCGCCTCGCCGTGCGCCCGGTGTGGTCGTTCGGGCCCGGCTTCGACGTCTTCGTTGGCCGGGTCGCGCGCGCCACGATCCCGAACTGGACCCCGTGAAGTGCCACCGGTGGTCGTCTGCGGGGTCCAGAACGGGGGATGCTCGATCTGGACCGCGTGAGGTGCCGCCGGTGGTCGTCTGCGGGGTCCAGAACGGGGGTTGCTCGTTCTGGACCGCGTGAAGTGCCGCCGGTGGTCGTCGGTGGGGTCCAGAACGGGGTGGTCGGGCCGGCCCCGTCCGTCGCTCGCCGCCGCCGGGGGGTGCCGTGGGGCAAGCTCGCGGGCGTGGACGACGTCGTTCCCGAGTGGATCCTCCATGTCGACCTCGACCAGTTCCTCGCCGCGGTCGAGATGCTGCGCCGGCCCGAGCTGGCCGGGCGGCCCGTCGTCGTCGGCGGCGACGGCGACCCGACCCGGCCCCGGCAGGTCGTGGCGACGGCCTCCTACGAGGCCCGGGCCTTCGGCGTCCGCTCAGGCATGCCGCTGCGCACCGCGCTCCGACGATGCCCCGACGCGGTGTTCCTGCCGTCCGACCACGCCGCCTACGACGAGGCATCCGAGCAGGTCATGGCCGTGCTCCGGTCATTTCCGGTGGTCGTCGAGGTGCTCGGGTGGGACGAGGCGTTCATCGGGGCGACGACGGCCGAGCCGGAGGACCTGGCACGCGGCATCCGCACGCAGGTCCGTGACGTGACCGGCCTCAGCTGCGCGGTCGGCGTCGGCCAGACCAAGCTCCAGGCCAAGACCGCGACCGGGTTCGCCAAGCCGGGTGGGATCGCCATCCTGACCCGCGCCGCCTGGCTGCCGACCATGGGCGACCGGCCGGTCACGGCCATCTGGGGCATCGGCGACCGCATCGCACACCGCCTCGCGGACGCCGGCATCCACACCGTCGCCGAGCTCGCCCACTGTGACCACGAGGACCTGGCCCGGCGCTTCGGCCCCCGCATCGGCCCGTCACTGCGGCTCCTCGGCCTCGGCGGGTGGGACGACCCCGTGGTCGGCGAGCCCTGGGTGCCGAAGTCGCGCAGCAAGGAGACGACCTACGAGCGCGACCTCACCGACCCCGACCAGGTCCGCGCCGAGGTCGGGCGGTTGGCCCGGGAGGTCACCGAGTCGGTCGTCGCCGAGGGTCGGGTCGTCACCCACGTGCACGTCAAGGTCCGAACCGCCACCTTCTTCACCCGCAACAAGTCGACGAAGCTGGCGGAGCCGACGACCGACCCCGACGTCGTCGCCGACCGGGCGCTCCTCGTGCTCGACCGCTTCGAGACCGGTCGCCCGATCCGCCTCCTGGGGGTCCGGGTGATGCTCGGAGCTCCCGAGTGAGCACCCTCAGCCGGGCGGTGGGCCGGACAGGCCGAGCAGCAGTCGGATGCCACGGTCGACGATCTCGTCCTCGTCCGGCGGCCTCGACCGCAGCAGGTTGGTGACGGCGAGGCCCCGGAGCCACTCGAAGAGCGAGTCGAGGGCGCCGTCGAACCCCGGCCGGCTCGTGATCTCCGGGCCGAGGATGTCGTGGAGCAGGACCCGGTTCTGGCGCCCGATGTCGCGCTCGGTGCGCACGAGTGCCTCGTGCAGGGCCGCTTCGGTGCGGGCCGCGTTCCACAGCTCGAGCGCGGCGACGAACAGGTCGCCGGCGAACTGACGGTAGACGAGCCGGAGCGCGGCCCGGCTCCGGTCCCGGTCGCCCGTGAGTGCGTCGACCGCGTCGCGCATCTCCGCCCGCCGCTGCTCGGCGAGGTGGTCGATCGCGGCGACGAGGAGGTCGTCACGGGCCGGGAAGTGGTGGGTGAGCGCACCCCGTGACACGCCCGCCCGCTGCTGGATGGCGCTCGTGCTCGTGGCCGCGTAGCCGTCGGTCACCAGGCACTCGATGGCCGCGCCGAGGATCGCCGCCCTGGTGGCCGCGGTCCGTTCCTCCTGCGTGCGTCGCCTCGTCGTCCCGGTCATCGACCCGTCGCTCGTCGGGGGCACCCCGCGATTCTTCCCGTTCGGCCCGCCGTGCCCGTTGACCGGGGTGGCGCCCATCAGTAACTTACCGACAGATCGTTCTGTTTGTTGGGCAGTTCGAGCACCGCAGCCACGGGGTGGGGGACGTCCCGGGGCTTCGACCGTCGGGGGGACCGATGCGGATCAGCCAGAGCGTCACGCGCAACGCCCAGGTCGCGGCGAACGAGGTCGCCACCGTGTTCGGCGAACGGGAGCGCACCTGGACCGAGCACGCCGATCGCGTCGCCCGTCTCGCCGCGGCCCTCGCCGGCCTCGGTGTCGCCGACGGCAACCGGGTCGCCGCCCTCGGGCTCAACAGCGACCGCTACGTGGAGTGGTTCTACGCGGTGTCGTGGGCCGGCGGGGTCGTCGTGCCGATCAACATCCGCCTCGCCCCGCCCGAGATGGTCCACTGGATCGAGGACTCGGGCGCCACGATCCTCTTCGTCGACGACACGTTCGTCCCCGTCGTGCCCACCCTCCTGGAGCGGACCGGGACCACCCACGTCGTGTACCTGGGCGACGGCGAGACGCCCGACGGCATGGTGGGCTTCGAGGACCTGATCGCCGGCGCGACCCCGATCGAGCCCCGCGACCGGGGCGGCGACGAGCTGGCCGGCCTCTTCTACACGGGCGGCACCACCGGCCGGTCCAAGGGGGTGATGCTCAGCCACGGCAACCTCATGTCCAACGCGCTGCAGATCATGCCGGGGCTGCGGTTCCGTCCCGACACCCGCTACCTCCACGCGGCGCCGATGTTCCACCTCGCCAACGGCGCCGGCATGTACGCCACCGCGCTGATCGGCGCCACCCACGTGATCGTGCCGATGTTCACGCCCGACGGGGTGCTCGACGCCATCGAGCAACAGCGGGTGACCGCCACCGTGCTGGTGCCGACGATGATCGCCGCGCTCACCCAGGCCCCGGGCGTGACCGACCGCGACCTGTCGTCGTGGGAGCAGCTCATGTACGGCGGCTCGCCGATCTCCGAGGCGGTGCTCGAGGCGATCACCAAGCTGGTGCCGACGCTGAACCTCCAGCAGGCGTACGGCCAGACCGAGGCTGCGCCGGCCCTGACGATGCTGTCGTGGGAGCGCCACGTGTTCAGCGGCCCGCTCGCCGGCAAGATCCGCTCCGCGGGCCAGGCGGTGCCCGGCGTCGAGGTCGAGATCCTCGACGAGTCCGACCAGCCGGTCGAGCGGGGCGTCGTCGGCCAGATCTGCGCCCGGGGCGACAACGTGATGCTGGGCTACCTGAACCGCCCCGAGGAGACCGCCGCCGCCCTGGCCAACGGCTGGCTCCACACCGGCGACGGCGGGTACATGGACGACGACGGCTTCGTCTTCGTCGTCGACCGGATCAAGGACATGATCATCACCGGCGGCGAGAACGTGTACTCGGCCGAGGTCGAGAACGCGCTGGCCGCCCACCCGGCGATACTGGAGTGCGCCGTCTTCGGCATCCCCCACCACCGGTGGGGCGAGCAGGTCCACGCCGTCGTCCGCACCGCGCCCGACACCGGCCTCACCGAGCAGGCGGTGATCGACCACTGCCACGAGCTGATCGCCGGCTTCAAGTGCCCTCGCAGCGTCAAGGTCGTCGCCGACGAGCTGCCCAAGTCGGGCGCCGGCAAGATCCTCAAGCGCGACCTGCGTGCCCCGTGGTGGGAGTCCGAGACCCGCAGCGTCCACTGACCCTGCGCCCGGGGGCGCGGCCCGATGCGTCCCCGGCGCGACATGGCGGCTCAGGGGTCGGGAACGAGCGCCCGGAACGGATCGAGGGCGGCGGGGTTGGCCAACGCCCCCGTCGACACCGCCTGATCGGCCGGGACGCCGGCGAGGATGCGCTTGACCGGGACCTCGCACTTCTTGCCGTTGAGCGTGCGGGGCACCTCGGCGACGGCGTGGATCCGGTCGGGCACGTGGCGGGGCGAGAGCTCGCGCCGCAGCGTCGATCGCAGCCGGGGCTCGACCTCGGCGAGCGTGGCCCCGGGAACGAGGACCACGAACAGCAGGAGCGCGCCCTCGTCGTCGGCGCCGAGCGCCGTGGTGTCGACGACGAGGGAGTCGGCGACCTCGTCGAGGTCCTCCACCACGGCGTAGAAGTCGGCGGTGCCCATCCGGACCCCGCCGCGGTTGAGGGTCGCATCGGACCGCCCGTGGATGACGAACGAGTCCCGGGGCGTCCGTACGACCCAGTCGCCGTGGCGCCACCGCCCCGGGTAGTGCTCGAAGTAGGCCTCCCGCAGCCGGGAGCCGTCGTCGTCACCCCAGAGGGCGACCGGCATCGACGGCATCGGCCGGGTCAGGACCAGCTCACCGACCTCGCCGACCAGGTCGCGCCCGGCCTGGTCGAACGCGTGGACCGACGCGCCGAGGGACGCGCACGACAGCTCGCCGACCCACACCGGCACCAGCGGCGCCGCGCCGAGGAAGCCGCTGCAGACGTCGGTCCCGCCGGAGAGCGAGCAGATCGGCACGTGGCCGCCGACCTGGTCGGCGAGCCATCGGAAGCCGTCGGGGCTGAGCGGTGCGCCGGTGGAGCCGACGGCCCGCAGGGACGACAGGTCGGCGACCCGCGCCGGTTCGATCCCCGCCTTGGCGCAGGCCCGGACGAACGGCGCGGAGATGCCGAAGTAGGTGATCCGGTGCTCGTCGACGAGTCGCCACAGCGTCGACAGGTCGGGATGGCCCGGGTTGCCGTCGTAGAGGACGACCGTCGCGCCGGTGGTCAGCCCGGAGACGAGGAGGTTCCACATCATCCAGCCCGTCGTGGTGAACCACAGGAAGCGGCTGCCGGGGCCGAGGTCGAAGTGGAGCCGCAGGGTCTTGAGGTGCTCGACGACGATGCCGCCGTGGCTGTGCACGATCCCCTTCGGCAGGCCGGTGGTGCCCGACGAGTAGAGGATCCACAGCGGGTGCTCGAACGGCACCGGGTCGAACGCCAGCGGGCCGGCCTCGGCGGTGAGCTCCGCCCACGAGATCGTCGCCGCGGCGTCGAGCGGTTCGTCCGGCGCGGCCTCGTCCTGCGCGGCCTCGTCGGCCAGCAGCACCGTCAGGTCGACGTCGGGGAGCCGGTCCCGCAGCTCGGCGATCGATGCCCGGATGTCGAAGTGACGCCCGCCGTAGCGGTAGCCCCGGGCGGCGAACAGCACCGTCGGGCGGATCTGGGCGAAGCGGTCGGCGGCGGCCCGGGCCCCGAAGTCGGGCGAGCAGGACGACCAGATGGCGCCGAGGCTGGTGGTCGCGAGGAGGGCGACGAGGGTCTCGGTCGTGTTCGGTGCGAAGGCGGCGACGCGGTCGCCGCGGCGCAGTCCCGCCCGCACCAGTCCGGCCCGTGCCCGGGCCACGAGCTCCCGCAGGCGCCCGTAGGTCACCTCCTCGCGCCGGCCGTCCTCGCCGAGCGCGAGCACGGCGACGTCATCGGCCGCGCCCCCGATCGCCGGGAACAGCGCGTGCTCCGCGTAGTTCAGGGTCGCGCCCGGGAACCAGGTCGTGCCCCCGAGGTCGCCGCCGTCGTCGAGACGCACCGTGGCCGTTGGCGGGGTCGCGAAGTGCACGCCGCAGAACTCGGCGGCGGCCGACCAGAACCCGTCGAGGTCCTGCACCGACCAGTCGTGCAGCGCCTCGTAGTCCAGCGGTTCGGGGAGGGGCGCGCCGCGCTCGTCGACCGCCCAGGTCGCGAACCGGGCCATCGCGCTGTCCTCCGGTCGTGCCGGCGACCACAGCACCTCCGGGGCCCACTCGGCGGTGGCGCCGGCGGTGGTGGCGGTGACGGCGGCGGGATCGGTCTCGGTGTCGTCGGCCATGGGTGGCTCCGGTGTTCCTCGCCCGGTCGGGATGGTGGCCCGGCCGGCGGCGTGTCCGACGGCCGGGCCGTGACGGGGTTCGTTCAGCGTCCCAGCTCGGCGAAGGTGTCGGCGACCCAGTCGGCGATGAACGTGCTCACGTGGGGCAGGTGGTCGAGCCCGATGTGTTCCGCGGCGCCCTCCTCGAGGTCGAAGACCCGCAGCTCCCGCTTGGGGCTGTTGACCGCCTGCTCGTAGGAGCGGTGGGCGTAGGCGAGCGGGATCTGGCGGTCGTTGGCGCCGTGGGCGACGAGGAACGGGACGGTGATCCGCTCGACGACGCCGTCGAGGTGGATGTCGTCGACGAAGGAGATGAACGTGTCCAGGTCGTCGTGGCCCCACACCCACATCACGTGCTCCCAGTAGTGGGGAACGGGCCGCTCGCCCTCGCGCTCCAGGCGGCGTCGCTGCACGGCGCCCCAGTTGTGGTTCGCGCCCCAGGCGACGCAGAGCGCGAACCGCTTCTCGAACGCCGCCGCCCGCGGCGCGAAGTACCCGCCGAGCGACCAGCCGACGATCCCGATCCGATCGGGGTCGACATCGGGGCGGTCCAGCAGCCAGTCGAGCGCCGCGCCGGCCCACACCTCGGTGTCGATGCGGGCGGTCAGCCCCCGCAGGCGCAGGGCCTCACCGGTGCCGGGCTGGTCGACCATGAGGCACGAGATGCCCCGTGCCGCCAGCTCCGCCCAGTGGCTCGAGGTGTACTGGTGCTCCTTGGTCGAGTCCAGCCCGTTGACCAGCACCATGACCGGCACCGGCCCGTCCGCGGCGGCCGGCGCCTCGCTGTAGTACGCGGGCAGGGTCGTGTCGCCGTAGGGGATCTCCACTCGGGCGACCCCGGGGCTGTGGCGCTCGAACGCCTTCTCGGCCACCCCGAGGAGCCGCGTGTAGGTGGGGACGCGGTCGGGGTCGGACCGGGCGAGCATGCGCTCGGCCTGGGACAGGTAGTTGGTGGCGCGGAAGTACAGCTGACCGGCGGTGCGGTGGTGGCCCGCCTTCTCGGCCTCCTCCGCCTGCTCCACCAGCTGGTCGGTCAACGCCGTCCACGCACGCAGGAAGTCCGTGGTGCCGGCGTCCTCGCCCCGGCCGGCGGCCTCACGGATCGGCCGGCAGGCGCGGTCGACCTCGTCGATCAGCCCGCCGGAGTTCAGCGCGGCGACGACGCCCAGGTTCCAGACGTAGTTGCCCGGGAAGTACTCGAACACGGTGTTCCTCTCACGTCGGGGGGTCGGCGGGTGTGCTCGGGGGTGGTGGCCCGCATCAGACCGGCGGGGCGACGAACAGGCCCTTGTCCGGGTCGTTGAACGACCGCTGGGCGACGAACTCGTTCATCTGGTTCGCGGTGCCCCACTGGTCGGCGACCTCGGGCTGGGTGAAGTCGTAGAGGTGCGGATGCCACGTGTCCTCGTCGACGAGCTCGAGCTCGGTCGTGTACTCCATCGTGTTGCCGCTGGGATCGAGGAAGTAGCTGAAGGTGTTGTTGCCGGCGAGGTGCCGGCCCGGGCCCCAGATCTTCTCGACGCCGGCACGCAGGACCCGGCCGGTGCCCCGCAGGTACTCGTCGAGGCCGCGCAGCTCGAAGCTCGCGTGGTGGAGCGACGCGTGCGGGCCACGGGCGATCGCCAGCGAGTGGTGCCAGCTGTTGACCCGCAGGAACCACATCATCTCGCCCATGTGGGGATGCATGAGGGTGTCCGACAGCGCGAAGCCGAGGTGCCGCTCGTAGAAGCTGCGGGTCGCCTCCGGTTCGGCGGAGTTGACGACCACGTGCGACAGCCGGACCGGGATCGACTCGCCCTCCTCGATGGCCCGGTGGCGCCGCACCGCGACGTCGGAGGAGATCTCGACGGTGCGGCCCTCGTTGTCGAAGAACCGGAACCCGTACCCGCCGCCCGGCGTCCGCAGGTCCGAGGGCTCGCCGACGAGCTGGACACCGGCGGCGGCGAGCCGCTCGGCGAGGGTGTCGACGTCGGCGGCCGTCGCGGCGCCGAAGGCGATCAGGTCGAGGCGCTTCTCGTCGGACCGCCGCAGCCGGACGACGTACTGCTCCGGTGACCCCTCGGCGGCGAGGAAGGTGAGCCCGCTGTCGTCGTGCTCGGGCGTGAGCCCCCAGGTGTTGGTGAAGAAGTCGAGCTGGGGGGCGGGGTCGGGCACGGCGAGGTCGACGTGGCGGAGGTGGGTGATCAGTCGTTCGGTCATGGGCACTCCCGCATGGTCAGTGGTGGGGTCGGTCGTCGGTGGCACGGGGCCGGTGGTGGCACGGCGTCGGTGGTGGTCACTTGACCGCGATCGGGTTGAGCGGCGCCCCGACCGCACCCGTGACGGGCAGGGGGGCGGCGGTGAGCCAGAAGTCGTAGCGGCCGTCGTCGGCGCAGTCGGCGGCGAGGGCGTCGAGGTCCCACATCTCGCCGATGAACAGGCCGATGTGGAGGATCACGACCTGGTGCAACGGCTGGAAGGCGTCGTCGAACTCGTTGGGCCGCACCTCGAAGCCCCAGGTGTCGGTGGCGAGGGCGGCGATCGCGGTGCCGTGGAGCCAGTCGGCGGTGGTGAACGACAGGCCGGGCGCGGGCCCGCCCGCGTACTCGCCCCAGCCGTCGCGGCGGGCCCGGCTGAGCTGGCCGGTGCGTACCACCACGAGGTCGCCCCGACCGACGCGTGCCGTGTCGCCCTGCGCGGCGATGGTCGCCTCGAGGTGCTCGGCCGTGATGGCGAAGCCGTCGGCCAGCTCGCCGTCGCGGCCGATCGCACGGCCGACGTCCAACAGCACGCCGCGGCCCGCGAGGTGCGCCGCCGCGGTCTCGATGCCGGTGACCGAGTCGCCGTCGCTGGTGACGACGTCGCCGGCGCGGCGGCCGTTCCAGGCGTCGCCGTGGTCGAAGATGTGCCCGAGGCCGTCCCACTGGGTCGACGCCTGCAGCGGCATGAAGACGACGTCGTCGGCACCGCCGATCCCGTGGGGGAAGCCCTGGGTGCCGCGCTCGGCGTCGACGCCGGTGTCGAGCATCGTGTGCACCGGGTTGGTCCGCCGCCGCCAGCCCCGCTGGGGGCCGTTCGCGTCGAACGCCTGGGCCAGCGAGAAGCTGACGCCGCGCCGCACGAGCGCGGCGCCCTCGATGCGCTTGGCCTCGTCGAGGAGGTTGAGCGTGCCGAGCACGTCGTCGGGGCCCCAGCGGCCCCAGTTCGAGCACCGCTTCGCCGCAGCGGCGATGGCGCCTTCCGGGTCGGTGCGGTCGGGCGCGTCGATCGCGCCCGCGGGGTCGTGTCGGGCCATCAGGCCCCTCCCATCTCTCGGCGGCGGGCCAGGAAGCTGCTCAGGCCGACGGCGATGAGCAGGGCCGCGCCGTTGAACACCGGGTTCACCCACGCGTCGGCGCCGGCGAGGGTCAGGCCGCTGACGCTGACGCTGACGAACACGACGCCGATCACGGTGCCCCACACGTTGAACCGACCGGGCTGGATCGCCGTCGCCCCGAGGAACGCCGCGGCGAGGGCGGGGAAGAGCAGCGTGAGGCCCGGGTCCGCGGTCGCGCCGCCGGTGCGGGCGGTGAGCGCGACGCCGGCCACGGCGGCCAGCGTCGACGACGTGACGAAGGCGAGCAGCGTGTAGCGCTGCAGCGGCAGGCCGACGAGCCGGGCCGCCCGGGGGTTGGAGCCGATGGCGTACAGCGACCGGCCGAAGGGGGTGTGGGCGAGCAGGTACCAGACCGCGGTGACCACGACGAGGACGACGTAGACGATGCGGGGGACCCCGAGCCACGTGTCCGAGCCGAAGCGGATCAGCGTGCCGGAGATCCCCGAGATGATGGGCCGGCCACCGGTGCGGAGCTGGATGAGCCCGCCGAGCAGGGTCGCCACGCCGAGCGTCGACACGAACGAGTTCATCCCGAACCGGGCGACGAGGACGCCGTTGACGGTCCCGATGGCGACACCGCCCGCCACCGCGGCGGCGACGGCGAGCACCAGCGGTGCGTCGAAACTCGACATGAGCGACGCGGCGAGCACGGAGGTCGACGCGGCGACGGCGCCGACGGAGAAGTCGAAGTGGCCGGACACGAGGGGCACGACGAGCGCGACGGCGAGCAGCATCGTGATCGCCTGGTTGCCCGTGAGGAACGACAGGTTCGCGGCGGTCGGGAACGTGTCCGCGCTGGCCGGCAGCACCGAGAAGAACAGCAGCAGCAGGCCCAGCAGCCCGGGCAGGGCGTAGGGCTCGAGCCGGACCACCAGGCGGTCCGCGCTGCGACCGGCGCCGGGCCCGGGCGTGGCCTCCTCCTCCGCCACGTCCGGCGTGATCGTGTCGCTCATGGGGTGCTCCCGTCGGAGGTGGACGTGGTGACGACCTGGGCGAGGTGGGTGAGGCGATCGGGCGTCGCCTCCCAGGCGGCCAGCTCGCCGGCGATGCGGCCGCCGCGGAGCACGACGACCCGGTCGCACAACGTCTCGAGCTCCTCGAGGTCGGACGAGGCGACGAGGACGGCGGCGCCGGATCGGGCCACCTCGCGGATCGTGTCGTAGATGTCGCTGCGGGCGACGACGTCGACACCCTGGGTGGGCTCGTCGAGCAGCACGAGCCGGGGGCGACGGCGCAACCACCGGGCCAGCACCGCCTTCTGCTGGTTGCCTCCGGACAGCGTCGAGAACAGCGCCGTGGACCCCGCGGCCCGGATCGCGTAGCGGTCGACCAGCTCGTCGGTGTCCCGGCGTTGCTCGTCCCGGCGCAGCCAGCCCCGCCAGTAGCGACGGACGACGGCGGCCGACACGTTGTCGCACACGGACAGGTCGGCGAACGCCGCGTCGGCGAGGCGGTCCTCGGGAACGAGGACGACGCCGCGGCCCATGGCATCGGCGACGTCGCGGGGTGCGTACGCGGCGCCGTCGAGCAGCATCGCACCGCCCACGCTCGACGAGGTGCCGAACAGCGCACGCAGGACCGACGAGCGCCCGGAGCCCTGGAGCCCGGCGAGGCCGACGATCTCGCCGGAGCGGACCGTGAGGTCGAGGTCGCGCACGGCGCCGGAACGGAGGCCCTCGACCTGCAGGACCGGGTCGCCGACGGGATGGCCGGTCGATCGCCGGCCGCGGTCGACGGCCCGACCGGCGATCAGCTCGACGAGCTCGTCCTCGTCGGTGGCCCGGTCGACGACGGTGCCCGCCACCCGGCCGTCGCGCAGGGCGGTGACGTCGTCGGCCACCGCGAGGACCTCGCCGAGCCGGTGGCTCACCACCACGATGGTCTGGCCCCGGGCGGCCCGGCCGCGCACGTAGTCGAGGAGCAGGTCGGACTCGTGGTGGGGGAGGCTGGCGGTCGGTTCGTCGAGGACGAGCACGACGTCGCCATCCTCGTCCCGCGACGCCCGGGCGATCGCCACCATGGTCCGTGCCGCGGGGCGGAGGGTGCCGACCGGCTGGTCGGGCGCGGCGCCGATCTCGAACCGGGCGAGCAGGTCCGCGACGTCGTCGTGGAGCCGCCGCCAGCGGACCCGCCCCCAGCGCGTGGTGGGGAAGCCGTCGTCGAGCGCCACGTTCTCGGCGACCGTGAGCTCGTCGACCAGGCCGAGGTCCTGGTGGACGAACCGGAGCCCCGCGGCCCGCGCCCGCTGCGGGTCGGGGTCGGCGGCCGACCACGTGATGCCGTGCACGTCGATCGTGCCCCGATCCGCCGCGTGCACACCGGCGAGGATCTTGATCAGCGTCGACTTGCCCGACCCGTTCCCACCGATGAGCGCGTGGACCGTGCCCCGACGGACGCGCAGGGTCGCGTCCGTCAGGGCGGCGGTCCCGCCGAAGTGCTTGCTGACGCCGTCCGCGAGCAGGGACGGCTGGTCCGCGCCGGCGGTCGCGCTCGGGCTGGTCAGGTGGCTGGTGTGCGCCATCGGGCCTACGAGACGCCCCAGGCGGCGAGGTACGCGTCCTCGAAGGCGACCTCGGGCACGTACCGGAACGCGTCGCCCGGCTCCGGGAGGTTGTGGTCGGCGTCGACGACCTGGTGGCCGACCCCGCCGGCGACGACCTCCTCACCGGCGAGCACCCGGACCAGTGCGTCGATGCCGGACCAGCCGTCCCATCCGAGGCTGAACGCCACGGTCGCGTCCTGGCCGCGGTCCTCGCGGATCAGGTCGAAGTTCGCCGCCGTGCCGCCCTGGCCGATGACGGCCAGCTCGTCCGAGCGACCCGACTCGCCGATGGCCTGGGCGAGACCGGCGAGGAACCAGCCGTCGATCGGCACGACGACCGCGTTGGCGTCGGCCTGCTCGACCAGCGTGGTCGAGAACCTGGTCACCAGGCTCCCGCCGGTGACGTCCTGGTTGGTGACCTCGAGCGTCGCCGCGATCTCGCAGCCGTCGCAGGTGGCGAGGCGGTCCGCGAACCCGGTGGCGAGCCACGGGCCCCACAGCGGGTCGGTGAACTCGAGCAGCAGCACGCGCGCCTCGCCGCCGGTCTGCTCGATGACCCAGTCGGCCTGGAGGGCGCCCATCTGGCCCCACCACTCCTCGGCGGTGAGGCCTTCCAGCTTGGGCACGACGCCCGAGTAGAGCGGGTCCTCGCCGACGATGTCGCAGTCGGTGGCGCCGACGTTGATCGTGGTGATGCCCGCGGCGGCCGCCTCGGCGAGCGCCGCGGAGACGGCGACGCAGTCGACGCCGATCGTGACGATGGCGTCGCCGCCGGAGCTCGCGCCCTGGCGGATGCAGTCCGACCAGCCCTGGGGGTTGAGCTGGCCGTCGCAGATCTGGGCGCTCCAGCCGACGGCCTCGGATGCCTCCACGACGGCCTCGGACGGTGTCGAGCAGGTCACCACCTGCTCGCCGCACGAGACGACCCAGACGCTCTGGTCGGCGACCGGCTCGGGTGCCTCGGCCGGCGGCTCGGCGACGACCCCGTCGTAGGGGCTCGGGCCGTCCCCACCGTCGGTCGCGTCGTCGGAGCCGTCGTCGGTCGATCCGGGGGCATCGCCGTCGGCGTCGCCCCCGGTCGTCTCGTCGGGCGTGGTCGTCGTCTGCTCGGCCCCGGCCGCCTGCCCATCGGCGTCTGCGGTGTCGGTGGCGTCGTCGTCGGACCCGCAGGCGCTCAGCGCCAGCGCGGCGACCAGCGCGATGGCGATGCGGGTGCCGCGACGGCGCGCGACCTCGATGGTGCTCATTGCTGTCCCCCTCGGAACGATTGGTGGTTGCGACCGCGGCGGGCGGTCAGTGCGTGGCCCCGCTCGGCGCGGCGGCGGGCTCGGCCGGGCGGGTGCGGGGACGCCGGCGTGCCTGCGGGATCGGCGGCGCTGCCGTGCCCGCCACGACCGGGTTGGACACCTCGCCGATGCCCTCGACGGTCAAGCGGACGACATCGCCGGGCTGCAGCGGTGGCGGGTCCTGGGCGCCGCGGCGGCCCCACAGCTCGGCCAGGCAACCGCCGTTGCCGCAGGTCCCCGAACCGAGCACGTCGCCGGCGCGGACCTCGCTGTTGCGGGACGCGTAGGCGATCAGCTCCTCGAAGGTCCACGACATGTTCGACAGCAGGTCGCGCCCGACCTCGTGGCCGTTCACCTCCGCGGTCAATGCCAGGGCCAGGAGCCCGTCGGGGTCGCGGTGGTCCTCGAGCTCGTCGGCGGTGACGAGCCACGGGCCGAGCGTCGACGCGAAGTCCTTGCCCTTGGCCGGGCCGAGGTTGACCCGCATCTCCACCCGCTGGAGGTCCCGGAGGGACCAGTCGTTGAGGATCGTGTAGCCGAAGACGTGGTCGCGGGCGGCGGCGGGGGAGAGGTTCGCGCCGTCGGCGCCGACGACGACGGCGACCTCGAGCTCGAAGTCGAGCTCCCGGCACCCGTCGGGCACGGCGACCTCGTCGCCGGGGCCGACGACCGCGTGGGGGTTGGTGAAGTAGAACGTCGGCGCCAGGTACCACTCGGGGGACACGGTCGCGTCCTGGGAGACGGAGCGGACGACGCCCTCCACGTGCTCCTCGAAGGCGACGAAGTCCCGGAGGGTCGGCGGCTCGAGCGGCGCGTGCAGGCGGACCGACGCCAGCGGCGCGGACGGCGAGGCGAGGGCCCGTTCGCCGAGGCGGAGGGCCTCGGGAAGCCCGGCGCGGACGGCGTCGAGGACCGTGGCGCCGTCGGGGAGGTCGTGGACCGAGTCGCCGTCGACGACGCCGGCGCGGACGCGGCCGTCGCTCGAGTAGGTCGCGAACTTCACGTGGGGCTCCGATCGGTGTTGGGCGCCGCCAGGACGCCCGGGTCGGGGTCGGGGTGCTGGTCGTCGGCGCGATGGCCGTGGTGGGCGACGTCGGCCCGGTCCCGGTGGGTGAGGCCGAGGTCGCGGGCGTTGCCGCCGAGGATCGCCGCCTCGGCGGCCGGGTCCAGCCCGGCGGCGGCGAGGCGCTCGACCGGGTCGGCCACCCCCATGTCGAACGGGTAGTCGGAGCCCAACAGGACGCGATCGGCGCCCACGGCACCGACCAGCGCTCGCAGGCCGTCGGCGCTGAAGACGAGCGAGTCGAACCACAGCTCGCGCAGGTAGCTGCTCGGCGGCCGTGCGCAGCTGCGCGCATCGGGTCGGTGGGCCCAGCCGTGGTCGGCGCGACCGATCGACGTGGGCAGGTAGCCGCCGCCGTGGCAGGCGACCAGCCGGAGGCCGGGGTGGCGGTCGAGGACCCCGCCGAAGATCACGTGGGACAGGGCGACGGCGTGCTCGACGGGCTGGCCGACGGTGTTGGACAGGTAGAAGCGGTCGAGCCGCTCCTCGAGCGTGCACCCGAACGGGTGGAGCAGGACGACGGCGCCGAGCTCGCCCGCCCGTGCCCAGAAGGCGTCCAGGCGTGGGTCGGACAGCTCGACCCGGCCCCCGTCGGGGGTGTCGGCGTGGGAGGAGATCTCCACGCCGGCGAGGCCGCAACCCTCGACGGCGTGGTCGAGCGCGTCGACCATCAGGCCGGGGTGCTGGAGCGGGACCAACCCGAGCCCGCCCAACCGTTCGGGGGCGACGGCGGCGAGCTCGGCGATGGCCTCGTTGGCCGCCCGGCAGAGGGCGGTCGCGAGCGGTGGGTCGGCCCAGTAGTGGTACTGGGACGGTGACGCGGACACGATCTGGCGGTCGACGCCGGCGGCGTCCATGTCCCGCAGGCGGCGGTCGACGTCGGTGAGCTGGGGCACCCGCTCGGCGACCATGCCGACGTTGACCTGCGCGGACGGCGCGCCGTTGCGGCGACGCTCCCGGGCCCAGTACGCGGCGAGGCGCCCGTCGTCGCCGACCAGGCGATCGAGCGCCGGCAGCAGGGCGTGGGCGTGCACGTCGACGACCGGCCCGCGCCTGCGGGCGGTCGCCTCGCCGTCGTTCATGCCGGTTCGCACAGCGCACCCAGGGTCCGGCCGATCACCGCCGGGATCTGGCGGTCGGGATCACCGGCCTGCATGAGCCGGCACAGCGCCACCGACGTCTCGCCCACGAGCTTCGCCCGGCCGAACCGGCGGGCTCCGAACGCGTCCAGCGCCGCGTCGGGGTCGTCGTGGTTCGCGAGCTCGTCGTCGAGGGCCACGGCGTCCTCGAGCGCCTGGGCCGCCCCCTGGGCCAGCGTCGGCGGGCTGACGTGCACCGCGTCGCCGATGAGGACGATCCGGCCCCGATGCCACGGCCTCGGCAGCAGGTGGTGCTCGAAGTGGGTGTGGTGGACGCGGTCCGGATCGACCATGCGGGCACGGATCTCGTCCCACGGTCCGCCGTAGGCCGCCGCCTTGGCCCGCATGATCTCGAGCCCCTGCTCGGCGCTGAGGCCGGACCGGTCGCAGGCATCCTCGACCAGGTAGGCGTAGAGCGAGTCGTCGCCCGTCGGGCAGAAGCCGGCGATGTGCTCGGGGCCGTCGTAGCAGAGGTCGGTGCGGGTGATCGACGGCGGCCGCCCGGTGAAGACGCGCCAGATGCCCATGCCGACCGGTTCGGTGGTCAACTCGATCCCGAGCAGGTCACGAACGTGCGACCGCACGCCGTCGGCCCCGACCACGAGGTCGTAGGTCGCGGTCTGCCCGTCGGACATCCGCACGTCGACGGCGTCGCCCCGCGGTGTCAGTTCGTCGACCGTCGTCCCGAAGCGGAGCTTCACGCCGCTGTCGACGGCGGCGTCGACGAGCAGGCTGGCCAGGCGGGGCCGCTCCATCCCGACCGTGGCCGGCAGGTCCGGTCCGCCGGTGCGGACGTCGTCGATCTCGGCGAGCAGGGTCCCGTCCGCCGCCCGGAAGCCGAGCGTCGTGAAGGCGTAGCCGTGACGAGCCGCCTCCTCGTACACGCCCAGCTGTCGGAGGACCCGGAGCGCGTTGCCCTGGACCGTGATGCCGGAGCCGAGGGCGCCGACGTCGTCGCGGAGCTCGATCAGGTCGGTGGCGACGCCCCGGCGGGCCAGCAGCATCGCGGCCGCGGTCCCGGCGGTGCCGGCACCGACGACCAGCGCCGTGTTGATCCTTGCCATGTGCGGACTCCCTCGCGTCAGGTCGCTGTGCGGGTCGTGTGCTGCGGTTGCGTCGCCTGCTCGGCGACCACGCGCGTGCGCTGGGTCCCGAGGCGGGTGATCGAGCCCTCCATCACGTCGCCCTCGCGCAGGAGGCGCCCGTGGTGCATGCCGTTGCCGGCGGGACTGCCGGTGAGGAGCAGGTCGCCCGGCAGCAGGCGAGCGGTGCGCGATGCGGCGGCCACGAGGGCCGCGACGTCGAAGACCATGTCCTTGGTCGACTCGTCCTGCATGACCTCGCCGTTCAGCGCGAGCGTCATCCGTAGGTCGGCGGGGTCGCCGACCTCGTCGGCCGGCACGAGCCACGGCCCGAGCGGCAGGAAGCCGGGTGCGTTCTTCGAGCGGAACCAGTCGGTGCCGATCCGGGGCATGTCGTTGCGGAAGACGAGGTCCCGGATGGTGAGGTCGTTGGCGATCGTGTAGGCCGCGACGTGGTCCGGCGCCTCGTCGGCCGTCACCCGGAACGTCTCCCGGCCGATGACCGCGACCAGCTCCAGCTCCCAGTCCGCGCTCTCGGTTCCTGCGGGGAGGGCGACGTCGTCGTAGGGGCCGGTGATGGCCGAGGGCAGCCCGACGAACAGGTAGGGCTCGCCGGTGGCGGCGCGCTCGTCCATGAGGCGGGCGGCCTCGGCCCGGGACGCGGTCGCATCCGGGGCCGGTGCCCCGGTCGCGTCGTCCAGGACGGCGGCGTGCGCCACGTGGAGGTCGATGACGTGGGTGCGGTAGTTGGCGCCGGCCTGGAGGAGTTGGCGGGGCTCGATCGGCGCCCGCACCGTCACCTCCCGGACGGGGAGCCAGCCCTGCGCCGTTGCGGCGAGGTCGCGCACGATCGGCAGACGGGCGTCCCACTCGTCGAGGAGGTCGCGGGTCGAGAAGCCTGGTGCGAGCCCCAGGTCGGCCGCGTGCCGGTCGAGGTCGAGGACGTGATCTCCCCGTGCCACGACGACCGCGGTGCGATCACCGATGGTGGCCGTCCCCAGACCGGAGACCGGCGCCCTGCTCCCCTGCATGGCCGTGTTGCTCCCCCTCCGCCGTCGCGTCGACGGCCCGAGCAGCATGTGCCGTCGATCACATATCGGAAAGACGAAACTGCTGATGCTTCGTATCAGGTTGGTGTATAACTGCTGGTCAACGGCCCGGTCCGGTGTCAACGATGGGTGCTGGGGTGCACCTCCGGGAGGTGGCATGGCCAGCGACGACGTCGATCTCAACGCGCTCGACCTGAACCTGCTCGTGGCCTTGGACGCGCTGCTCGAGGAGCGCAGCGTCTCCCGGGCCGCGACGCGCCTGCGTCGGAGCCAACCCGCGCTGAGCGCGGCGCTCAAGCGGCTGCGTCGCCAGTTCCGCGACGACCTGCTGACCCGCGTCGGCAACACCTACGAGCTGACCCCGCTCGCCACCCAGCTCAAGAGCCGCACCAGCCTGGTCGTGGCGGACGTCGAGCGGCTCTTCGCGACGCGGGCGACGTTCGACGCACCGGCCACCGATCGCGAGTTCACCATCGTCGGGTCCGACTACGCATCCACGGTGGTCGGCACGGTGCTCGCCGAGTTGCTCCACCGGGTCGCGCCGTCCGCTCGGCTCCGGTTCACCCCGGTGACCGACGAGATCGTCGGTCAGGCCGACGAGGCGCTGCGCTCCGTCGACGGCCTGCTGCTCCCGCACGGCTACCTCCGCCTCCTGCCCAGCGTCGACATCCACAAGGACCGGTGGGTCGGGGTCGTCGACGCCGCGAACGAGGAGATCGGCGAGCGCCTCACGTTCGACCAGCTCCCGGCGCTGCGCTGGGTCATCCCGTTCTCGCGGGCCGCGCCGCTGATCGCCCCGGCCCGCCAGCTCCAGTCGATGGGCGTCGACGTGCGGGTGGAGGTCGCCGTCGAGTCGTTCTCCGTGCTGCCCCACTTCGTGGAGGGCACGGGCCGCGTCGCCGTCGTCCAGGAGCGGCTCGCCGACCGCATCGTCGACCGCTCCCGGCTGCGGGTCGTGTCCCTGCCGGTCGAGGTCCCGCTGTTCGAGGCGTTCTGGTGGCACCCGACGCTGGAGCAGGACCCGGGCCACCAGTGGCTCCGGGCCCGCCTGCGTGAGGTCGGCCGGATCGTCGAGCGGGGCCGCGCCGCGTGACGAGTTCCCGCACCGGCCGCTCAGCCCCTGCCCGGCGGCCGGGTCCCTGCGGGTGGTGTCCCTGGCCCGGTCACGAGGTGGTCGATCGGCGCGTGGCGACGAAGCGCGCCTCGGCGTCCTCGATGGCGTCCAACTGGGCGATGATCTCGCCGGGCGACGCATCGCCGACGACCTTCTGCAGGAACGGCGTCCGGTCGAGGATCAGGTCGCGCACCGGCCGCAGTGGTGCCGGCGCGTGGTGGAAGACCTTGCCGAGCACGTAGGCCTGCTGGACCTGGCGGGCGGTGTGGGGCTTGCGTGGCGTCTCGAACTCGTCAAGGGCCCGGCGCACGGCATCGTGGTCGGACAGGTCGACCCCGGCGAGGCTGCGGCCGAGGAAGTACCCGTCCTCGGTGGCCATGCCGGCCCCGTACGCGGCGTACGGGCTGGTCGGGTGGGCGGCGTCGCCGACGATGGTCGCCCGGCCCTTCGACCACTGCTTCAGCGCCTTCCGATCGCGCAGCACCCAGCGCTGTACGTCGGCGGGTTCGGTGGCGGCGATCAGCCCGGGCAGTGGCGCGGGGAACTCCGCCCCCATCCGGGTCGCGTGTGCATGCGGTTCGTCGGTGAGCTCGGTGCCGGCGTCGTGTGCGCCGAGGACCCACCACTGGTGGCCGTCGCGGCCCTGGTCCCGGATGGCGGTCCAGCTGCCCTGCACGGTCCGGCTGTGGGTGAGGACGCAGAGGCCGCGCTCCGCGCCTTCGACGTCGTCGAAGGTGAACCCGCCGAAGATGTGGAGGTTGTGCTCCCGCTTCGGCTCGTCACCCCACAGCGTGCGCCGGACGAGCGAGTCGATGCCGTCGGCGCCGACCAGGACGTCGACCTCGATCGTCTCCCCGTCGGCCAGGTGCAGGCGCACGCCGGTCCGGTCCTGCTCGATGTGCTCGACCGTGCGGTTGACCTGGAGCACCCCGGCCGGAAGCGCCGCCAGGAGGCGACGGTAGAGGTCGGGCCGCAGCATGCCGATGAACCCGCCGCCGTAGTCGGCGACGACGTCGGCGGGCAGCTCCACCCGGACCCGGGTGTGGCCCCGGACCGAGCGGAACTCCGTGGCGCAGGGTGCGCCGAGGTCCTCGACGTCGACGCCGAGGAGGTCGAGCGCCTTGATGGGCGGGGGCCACAGGTTGAGGATGTTGCCGGCGGGGCGGGCCTGCGGGTAGCGCTCCAGCAGGACGACGTCGTGGCCGGCCTGGTGGACCGACAGCGCGGTCGCCATGCCGGCCGGACCGGCGCCGACGACGGCGACGCGGCCTCGCTTCGGGGTGACGCTCATCGGTGTCTCCTCGGCGGGTGCGGTTGGGCGGGTGGTCCTCGGCGGAGGCGGACCGGGCACGGAGCCCCGGTCCGGACGATGTGTCATCGGGGCGGACGGCCCGCGCCCGCTGCGCCGGCGGAGAAGCCGAACCGTAGCGAGCGCTACGGTTTGACGAGAAGGAGTATGTGACCGTGGTCACGGTGATGTCAAGGTTCCCGAGGATGTCGAGGTTCGTGACGAGCGAGCGGTGACCGGAGCCATCGCGCGAGACGGTGGTCGTGTCGGGGAGGATGGGCTGGTGGAGTCATCCGAGACCGCCGGCGGTGACGGCTCCGGGTCGCTCGAGGTCCGGCCCCCGTTGCAGCGGCGCAGCCGCGAGGCATGGCAGCGAGTGCTCGACGCGGGGGTCGCCCTGCTCGAGGAGGGGGGCTACGAGGCGTTCACGATCGCGTCGGTCTGCGCCCGTGCCCGGGTCGCGCCCAGAGCCCTCTACGCCCGTGTCGACAACAAGGACGCCCTGTTCCTGGCGGTGTACGAGCACGGCATGGCCAGGATCCGGCTCGACCACGCGGTGTTCGCCGACGAGGCGCGGTGGCGGCGCCTGCCGGCCCGGGAGGTCGCCACGCAGGCCGTACGAGAGGTAGCCGGCATCTTCGACCGCCACGCCGCCCTGGTGCGTGCGGTGGTCCTGATCTCCGGTGGCCACCCGGAGGTGCACCGGAGGGGCGCCCGCTACAGCCGGGAGCTCGGCGACCTGTTCACGGAGCTGCTGCTCCGGGCCCCCGGGGAGATCGACCACCCCGCGCCCGAGGCCGCGGTGCGCGCCGCGTTCGACGTCGTGTTCTCCAGCCTGGTGCTCCGCACCGCCTACGGGCCGTCGTTCACCATGCCGGCCGCCGACGAGGAGCAGTTCCGCGAGCAACTCACCGAGATGGTCCGCCGCTACCTCTACGCACCCTGATTCTCGTCGGTCATGCCCCGGCTCGTCGACGTCGGGTCCGGCCCGCACTCAGGTCGGGTCGGTGGCGGCTCGGATGGCGGGGAGAGCCGTCGGGTCGGTGAGGAGGCCGCGGAGGGCGAGATCGGCGAGGAACGCGCCGATCTCGGCCGGGGTGTAGGGCCCACCGGCCGACGGGTCGCGGCTGGCGAGGCGGCGGGCGCCGACCGGGCGGTGCCAGTTCTGCGCGGCCTCGTCGTTGGCGAGGATGGTGAGCGCGGCCAGCTTCGGGTCGATCGTGACCATGCTCCCGTCGGCGACGCCGTCGGCCACGAGCTGCTCGACCTCGTCGTTGAGCCGCTGGCGGTCCGCCCAGTAGCGGGTGAACGTGCCGTCGTCGTCGCCCGCGAGGCGATGGATCTCGTTGATGTCGAACGGGAACTCGCACAGCGCGGCGGCGTCGGCCCGCACGAACGCGTGGAGCCGCGTCGCCGGATCGGTGTGGGAGGCACGGGCCTGTTCGAGCAGCTCGAGCGGCACCCGGTTCACGTCGTTGACGATCCGCTCGAGGATCTCGTGCTTGGATCGGAAGTAGTAGTAGATCGACGAGACCTGCAGGCCCGACGCGTCGGCGATCTCGGCCATCGTCGTGACCGCAACACCCCGGCGGGCGAACAGGCGGCTCGCCGCGCCGACGACCTCCTCGATGACCGGACGGTCCGACGTGCGGGGCCGCTTCCGCGGTCGCCCGGCCCCCGGCGCCCGCTGCCGCTTCGTCTCGTCGTACCGCCGAGCGGCCATCTAGACGACTACTTCGGCTCTTGAGCGACCATCCGAAGCGAGCGTAGCTTGCAGTTGCCTACGTGAGTCCTCGGAGCGCCGCTTCATCCCTAGCGAAGAGGAACAGCATACGGCAGGGGTCAACTTCCGCTCGGGCCGTTCATGCGGGAAGTCCAAGGTCAGAAGTCCGGTCACGCCACCGTCATCTTACCGGAGCCAGACAACTTCGAGGGTTCGATGGCCTCGGCGCGTCGTCTTGACGTTACGTACAGGAGAGAACGGGAGCCAATCGGCTCCTTCCTTTTCGCACACTATCACCTGGCCCTTCCTGGCCTTACACCAGTCGCGCAGCGCCTCGTAGTCGAGCCTGCGTGAGCCGAATCTATAGTGGTCGCCGGAAGCAGAGTAAGGCGGATCGATGAACCACGTAGCCTCTCCTGCGAAAGGGCAATCCGAATACGCCAGATTGTGGATCTCCCAGTGCCGAATTCTCGGGAGCTGCTGGGCAATCAGTGTACGGACCCGGGGACCCCAGAAGGAGCCAGGCCGGACACCAGACCTCATCCACTTTGAGGGAGTAACGCGCGGCGACGAAACACCTCGATTGAGCCACATGCCGATCAGCCATCTCGCCTCTTCGGGAATCTGTAGATCACGTACACTCCCGTCAGGATCTACGTCTGGCAGCTGAAGCATCTCTGATTCGGACACTGATGTCAGGTATGTCCAAATGCCGCACACGATCGGGTCGAGCTCGCACAGAATAATCCGCCGCTCTGGATACCTCAACGAGTACCCAGCCGAACCAGCGAAGGGCTCGATGATCGTTCCGTGAAGCGGAAGAGGGTAGTTCTTCGGGGTATCTCTCCATTTACCACCATAATATCCAAAGAATGGTCTTAGCACGTCTGTCTGCGACTCCGCCCTTGCGTCTTGGGCCATTTCCCCACGGTCCATAGCGTACTTTCGGCCTTGCGCCGTCAAGCATAGCATGCCCGATGTGCGTCCATTGTAACAAGCTAGCTGTAGCGGCACTGGCTCCGGACGCTGAACAGTGCGGCTGGTCAGGTCGTTGGGTTGCTACGAAGCGCGATCTGAGGCAGACTACCTAACGTGGCTGGTGCGATACTGACGGACAACAAGACGTACTGGAGGAGTCCTCATGGAAGCCTCCTCAGGGAGGAGATGACTGGCTATATCGTGGCCAACCGAACTGCGATATTGCCAGGTTTTAATGTCGCGAAGATCGAGATCGTCAAGCAGTACGAGGGCCACGAGTTTGCATTCGACATCGCAATGATGGATGAGTGCAGTGGCCGGATCTGGCTGTGCTTTGTGATTCCCAAGATCGTTGATCTAAAGGTCGACGTAGTGCTTTCGGCACGTTATGCGCGACGATGTCAGTACGTAACGACTGACTTCGCTGAGATCGCCAGAGCCCTAAACCTTGATCCCCCGAGTGTGCGGACTAAGCTGGACGGCAACCCGGAAATCGTAGTGTTCACGGGCGCAGCCCATCCGGACTGGCCGGTGCAAATTAGCTCTAGCCGAGTTCAACTTGTGGTAGTCGAGCGCTACCGAGGCATAGCGTCCAATGACGTCAGCATGGACATCGTGCGGCTCGACGGAGATCTGCCTTTGGCCGAAGGACCGTCACAATATGCGGCGACTCCGCTGCCCGCGGCGTCCAGCTCGACTCTCCAAGTCGCAGGGGAGTTGGAGCTTCCACCGTACGCAGAGCTGTACTGGGCTGGTGAGGTCCATGAATGCGCGGTGTCAATTGCGAACGGCCGGACATTCCTGAGAGTTCGCACGACTTCATGCCAATTTGGCACGGGCGAGAACTTCTTAGTCTCGGTGGTGTCGCCTATTCGTGTCATCATTCGGAGGGCGCAAGTATGACTGAAATTGAGCTTGGCCTCGAGGTCATACGTTCGTATAAGAGACTTTCATACACGCCATGGCACGCACTTGCGGAGTTCGTCGACAACTCAACTCAGGCGTACTTTGACAATAAAGGCGTTCTGGACGCCGCATACGAGGCCTCCGGTGGCATCATGACCGTGCGCATTGACTATGACCCTGACGGTGAGGACGGCGGCGTATTAAGGATATCTGACAATTCAATCGGTATGTCGCTCGACGACGTCGATCGTGCGATGCGCATCGGTGTGCCGCCGGCTGATCCTACTGGGCGCTCGCGCTATGGCATGGGTTTGAAGACCGCAGCATGCTGGTTGGGCGATTACTGGACTGTACGCACATCCAAGCTCGGCATTCAGAAGGAGGTGGTGGTCGAAGTCGACGTGAACCGCGTCGCTAGCCCCGAATGGTCATGGCGAATGTGATTCGGTGATGTGCGGGTGCGCGGAAGAGCCCTTCTGAGCTGGGAAGATGTGGGTTGTCGAGATCCACAAGCTCCAGAACAGAAGGGCTCCG
>JAXHUH010000173.1:0-4445 GCA_034211175.1 Actinomycetota bacterium | reverse complement strand
GAGGAGCCCTTCTGTTCTCGGTAATACGGATCTCAGCAACCCGTATTCTCCCAGGTCAGAAGGGCTCTTCCGCGGACCGCCACCTCCCCGAATCACATTCGCCATGACCAATCAGGGCTAGGAGCGTCGCGACCGCGAGTATCGCATTTCGCAGCAACTGGCTCACAAGAGATGCCAGAGACTGAAGGGCGCGGAGCAAGGTGAGTTGTTCGTGGGCGACGAGTTCGAGGACGTGCCGGCCTCGAGCGCACAGAGGTCAAAGCGGCAGCGGACGGCGAAGGTGTCGGTGAAGGACGTCAGTCGAGATTCGAGCGGAGATCCCGGTCCTCCCCGTCCACCTGCCGCTTGAACCTTGGGCGGAGCGGTTGACGAATACGCGAAATGGGTTAGTTGTAGTTGAACTTATCGCGTGGCTCGAGGGCATTTCATCGAAAGGCTTGTGGTCAAACTAGCTGCGGTGCAAGGGGTAAGGGCTGAGTGCTGAAATCGGGGGTGCTCAGAAGCCCATGCCGCGGCCGATGATCTCCTTCATGATCTCGGTGGTGCCGCCGTAGATCGTCTGGATGCGGGCGTCGGCGTAGGCCTTCGCGATGGGGTACTCCATCATGTAGCCGTAGCCGCCGTGGAGCTGGAGGCACTGGTCGACGACCCGCTTCTGCAGCTCGGTGCACCACCACTTGGCCATGGCAGCCTCCTCGGCGGTGAGCTCGTCAGCGTTGAGGGCGGCGACGCAGCGGTCGACGAACACCTCACCGATCGTCACCTCGGTCTCCATCTCGGCGAGGGCGAACTTCGAGTTCTGGAAGCTGCCGATCGGCTGGCCGAACGCCTCGCGCTCACGGCAGTACTCGACCGTCCACCCCAGCGCCGCCCGCGCCGCGGCGATCCCGGCCACCGCGATCGACAGCCGCTCCTGGGGCAGGTTCGTCACCAGCTGGCGAAAGCCCATCCCCTCGGCGCCGAGCAGGTTCTCGACCGGCACGGCGACGTCGTTGAAGAACAGCTCGGCCGTGTCCTGGCTGTGGAGACCGAGCTTCTCGAGGTTGCGGCCCCGCTCGAAGCCGTCCATGCCCCGCTCGACGACGAGCAGGCTCATGCCGGTGTGGCGCTGGGTCGGGTCGGTCTTCGCCGCCACGATCACCACGTCGGCGTTGATGCCGTTGGTGATGAACGTCTTCGCCCCGTTCACCACGTAGTGGTCGCCGTCGCGGATCGCCGTGGTGCGCATCGACGCCAGGTCGGAGCCCATGCCCGGCTCGGTCATGGCGATGGCGCTGATCAGCTCGCCCGAGCACATCCCCGGCACCCACCGCTGCTTCTGCTCGTCGGTGGCCAGGTGGAGGAAGTAGGGGAGCGTGATGTCGTTGTGGAGCGTGATCGACAGGCCCGCGCCGCCGGCACCGGCCCGCTGGACCTCCTCGGAGATCACCTGGTTGAACCGGAAGTCGTCGACCCCGCCGCCGCCGAGCGCCTCGGGCGCCGACATGCCCAGGAACCCCGACGCCCCCGCCTTGGTGAACAGCTCACGATCGACGACGCCGTCGGCCTCCCAGCGGTCGAGGTTCGGCGTCATCTCCTTCTCGACGAAGGTCCGGAAGCTCTCGCGGAACAGCTCGTGGTCTTCGCCGAAGTTCGTGCGCTCCATGCTGGGCGATCGTAGGGTCCGCCTTCTACGGTGGGCGAGCCGCGGGCCACCCGGTCGGCAGCGGCGCAGCGCCCGAGACGCGACGGGGGTCGACGATGCAGTTCACCGAGGACCACGACACCTTCCGCAAGGTCGTGCGAGACGTCGTGGAGAAGGAGATCAACCCCCACGTCGAGCGGTGGGAGGCCGAGGGCATGTTCCCGGCCCACGAGCTGTTCCCCAAGCTCGGCGCCGCCGGCCTCCTCGGCCTCGAGTACGACCCCGCCTACGGCGGCCAGGGCGCCGACCACAGCTACACCGTCATCTACGGCGAGGAGCTGGGTCGGGCCGACTGCCTCGGCATCCCGATGGCCGTCTCCGTCCAGACCGACATGGCCACGCCGTCGCTCGCCAAGTACGGCTCCGAGGACCTGAAGCAGCGCTACCTCGCACCGGCGATCCGCGGCGAGCACGTCGCGTCGATCTGCGTGTCCGAGCCCGACGCCGGCTCCGACGTCGCCAACGTCGCCACCCGGGCCGTGCGCGACGGCGACGAGTGGGTGATCAACGGCACCAAGATGTGGATTACCAACGGCACCCAGGCCGACTGGCTGTGCCTGCTCGCCCGCACCTCCGACGAGGGTGGCTATGCGGGGATGAGCCAGATCATCGTCCCCACCGACACGCCCGGCGTCTCGGTCAGCCGCAAGCTCGACAAGCTCGGCATGCGCAGCTCCGACACCGCCGAGCTGAGCTTCGTCGACGCCCGCGTCCCGGTCGACAACACGATCGGCGACATCGGCCGCGGCTTCCAGCAGCAGATGAACCAGTTCCAGAACGAGCGGATGATCGCCGCCTACACGACGATCGGCGCCTGCGAGCGGGCCCTCGACCGCACCAAGGAGTACCTGGCGGACCGCAAGGCGTTCGGCGGTCGCCTCCTCGACCGTCAGCACATCCAGTTCGAGCTGGGCGCCTGCTACGCCGAGCTCGACCTGCTGCGCCAGTACAACTACGCCTGCTGCGACGCCTACCTGCGCGGTGAGGACACCTCCCGCTACGCCACGATCGCCAAGTGGAAGCTCGGCAAGCTCGGCCGCCACATCGCCGATGTCTGCCTCCAGTTCCACGGCGGGATGGGCTACGTCGAGGACAACTGGACCGCCCGGTTCTTCCGTGACATCCGCCTGTGGGCCATCGGCGGCGGCGCCGACGAGGTCATGATGCGCACGCTCTGTCGCATGGAGGGCATGCCCGGGGACTGACCCCGGGCCTCCGGCGTTGTCCGCCGCCAATGCCGCGATCAGCTAGAACATCCGTGATGAGAACCCTCCGTGACCGCCCGACGACGCTGTGGTCCGACGGGGGTCGCGTATGGCGCGAAACTGAAGCAGTGCCCAGAGAGCGCAGCTACGAGATCTCCGAGGAGTTCGGCCACCGGCTCGGCTGCGGGATGATCACCGCGGCCACGTTGCCGGTCTGGTTCCTCCTCGTGCTCCTGGCGATCGAACCGTCCGACAGCGGCCTCGCGGTCACCGTCGCCTCGATCGTGCTCGTCGCCGTCGTGATCGGCGCCGCCATCGGGTTCGCACGCATCCGCCGCGTGCCCCGCACGGTGACCGTCACCGCCGACGACCGGCTCGTCCTCGACGCCCCCGCCGGCACGAGGACGATCGACCTCGACGACATCGACCGCATCGAGATCGCCTCGACCAGCGGGGTGCTGCCGATACGCATCGTCGTGCGCGACGGCGCCGACACCCGGCTCAGCCGGGACCTGCAGCGCGTCGACGACCTCCTCGACGTCCTCTGCGAGCGCCGGCCCGACATCGACGTCACCGGCGGCGAGTGGCTGATGGAGCGACGGGCATGAGCGTCGCCATCGTGTTCACCGGCGGCGACCCGCCCGACAACTGGGTCATCGCCGGCCTCCCCTCCGACGCGTTCGTCGTCGCCGCCGACTCCGGCGTCGTGCACGCCGCCGCCGCCCACCGCTCGGTCGACCTCGTCGTCGGCGACCTCGACTCCGCACCCGACGAGGCCATCGCCGCCGCCGAGGCCGACGGCGCCCGGGTCGAGCGCCACGACATCGCCAAGGACGACACCGACCTCGGCCTCGCCCTCGACGCTGCGGCCGCCGAGGGTGTCGACCACATCGTCGTCGTCGGCGGCGCCGGCGGCCGGCTCGACCACCTCTTCGCCAACGTCACCGCCCTGACGTTGCCCCGGTACGCGTCGATCGAGATCACCGCGCTGCTCGGCTCCGCCACCGTGACCGTCGTGCGCGGCTCACGCACCCTGCGCGGCCCGAAGGGCGACTACGTCAGCCTCTTCGCCATGGGCGGGCCCGCCCACGGCGTCGTCACCAGCGGGCTGCTGTTCCCGCTCCGCAACGAGACCCTCTCACCCGGCTCGACCCGCGGCGTCAGCAACGAGCTCGTCCACCCCGAGGCCCGCATCCGCGTCGCCGATGGCGTCCTCGTCGCCATCCAACCCGGCGAGATCGGCAACCTGCACCTGCAGTAGGGGCGGGAGTAGGGGCCTGGTGGCCCCTACGGGGAGGGCTTCGTCGCCTTCGGCGCTGTCTTCTGGTTCCGTCGAAACAGGTCTCGCTTCGCTCGACGTTTCGACGGCGTGCGACCGGCGCCCGGATGTTGCGCGTGCCGGGGTGCCGGGCGCTCGTGGGGATCCCGCAAGAACCGGTCGGCGGTCGCACGGGCTCGGCCCGTCGGCGGTCGCGGTCGGCACCTCGTCGGCGGGTGCACGTCGGCACCTCGTCGATGGTCGCGCGCCGTGGCTGGCCGGGGTCGTTCTGGCGTGG
>JAXHUH010000172.1:0-5130 GCA_034211175.1 Actinomycetota bacterium | reverse complement strand
GCCCCCCCGCCCCCCCCCCCCCCCCCCGCCCCCCCCCGTCCGGCGCGCTCCGGCGTCGGCCACGGGCGGGATCGCCGCCGCCGGGCGACTCGTTCGAGGACCGTTGTCGAACCGTCAGTACGCTCTCGATCGTGGTGGCGATGGTGGTGCGTCGGAGCGGCGACCGGTGACGGCACGCCCGGCGCTCGGCGGCCGTGCGGCGACCGCGGTCGAGGTCGCCCTCATCATCGCCCTCACCGTCTCGTGGACGACGGCGGTCATCAGCGCCCGGCGCCAACTCGACCTGCTCCCGGCGGGGACCCGCGGGTTCGTGCTCGCCGTCTACGAGACCGACGCCCGGCTGATGGCGGGGTTCGCGGTCGGCCTGGCCGGGATCGTGGTGCTCGCGGCGAGGCGGTGGCGGCCGCTGCTGACCTTCGCGGTCGTGTCCGCGGTCGTGGTCCTCCTCCACGCCCGTTTCCAGCTGATCGTCCGGGCCCAGGTCGCGACCGACCTGATGTTGGCGGTCGCCGCCTTCTGGGCCGCACGGCCGGCCCGTCACTTCGGCGTCGTCGCCGGCGTGGCGCTCGCCGTCACCGCCGTCGGGACCGTGCCCGCGTTCGAGGTGAACCGGAACCTCGACGCCACCGACCTCGCCGTCATCCTCCCGGACCTCGACTCGGCCAGCGCCGCCGCCCAGGCCCTGGTGCTGACCGGCGGAGGGCTGGCGGCCGCCGCGCTCGTGCGCCGCTTCGAGGCCGTCGCCGCGGAGCTCGCCGAGTCGAACGAGGAGCTGCGGCTGCAGCGGGCCGCGGTCGCGCAGGCCGCCGTCGTCGGCGAGCGGGTGAGGATCGCCCGTGAGCTCCACGACGTCGTGGCCCACCACGTCACGACGATGACCGTGCACGCCGGTGCGGCCCGCCAGGTGATCGACCTCGACCCGGGTGCCGCGGCCGAGGCGCTGCGCAACGTCGAGCGTGGTGGTCGGAGCGCGGTGGGGGAGCTGCACCGGTTGCTCGGGTTCCTGCGCAGCGGTGACGGCGGTGAGGGCGGTGACGTCGCGGGCAGCCGCGACGATCGCTCGCCGGCGCCGTCGCTGCGTGATCTCGACCGGCTCGTCGGCTCCCTCGACGGGCACCTCGACTGCGCGCTCGACGTCGACGGCGACCTCGACGCGGTGCCGACGTCGGTCGACCTGTCCGCCTATCGGATCGTCCAGGAGGCGCTGACGAACGTGGTGAAGCACAGCACGGCGACGACCGCCGCGGTGGCGGTGTCGGCCCGTGACCAGGAGGTCGAGGTGCGGGTGCGGGACACGGGCACGACACGGGCCGGCCCGCGAGCGGGACGGGCCACGGCGTGGTCGGCATGCGGGAGCGGGCGTCGCTTCACGGTGGACGGGTCGAGGTCGGTCCCGCGCCCGGCGGAGGCTGGTCGGTGACGGCGCACCTGCCCTACGACGGGGGCAGGTCGTGACCGCGCCCGGGTCGGGCGACGAACCGATCCGTGTGGTGCTCACCGACGACCAGGTGATGATCCGCGCCGGCTTCCGGATGCTGCTCGACGCCCAGCCCGACATCGAGGTGGTCGGCGAGGCCGGGACCGGCACCGAGGTCGCCGAGCTGCTGGCGACGCTCGCCGCCGACGTCGTGCTGATGGACGTCCAGATGCCCGACATGGACGGCATCCGGGCCACCGAGCTGCTCGTCGGGCAGGGGGCTGTGGCGAGGATCCTGATCGTCACCACCTTCGAGCGCGACGACTACGTGTTCGATGCGCTGCGCGCCGGGGCCAGCGGGTTCCTCCTCAAGACCGCGCCACCCGAGGAGCTGGTCGATGCCGTGCGGGTCGTGGCGTCGGGACGTTCCCTGCTGGATCCCACGGTCACCTCCCGGGTCATCGCCGAGTTCGCCGCCGCCGGGCCGGGCGTGCCCCGATCCGAGCGGCTGAACGTGCTCACCGACCGGGAGCGAGAGGTGCTCGTGCAGGTGGCCAGGGGGTTGAGCAACGCCGAGATCGGCGAGGTGCTGTACGTGGGTGAGGCGACGGTGAAGACCCACGTCTCCAACGTGCTGTCGAAGCTCGCGCTGCGCGACCGGGTCCAGGCCGTGGTGTTCGCGTACGAGCACGGGCTCGTCCGCCCCGGCGCCGCCTGAGCGTCGCTGCGCTGCAGGTCGGGGCGGGTGGAACGGGCACCGAGGGGTGCGCCCGGCGGCGCGAACACCACTCCGTGATCGTTCCTTGATCTGATCCTTACGGTGTTTGCCCTGGTCGGAGCATCGAGAGGCGATGGGTTCGGGCCGATGTCTTGGTGGTAGCCACGCAAGCACCCGCCGCCCGGGTGCGTGGTTGCAGTCATCCGCTCTGACATCCGCCGAACAAGGAAGTCCGCCCACCATGACCGAGCTCTTCACCAAGCTGTACGTCGCGCTGCGTGCCGAGGAGGACGGTGCGACCGCCGTCGAGTACGGGATGATGGTCGCGCTGATCGCTGCGGTGATCGTGTCCGTCGTCGCCGTCCTCGGTGGCCAGGTGCAGGCCGCGTTCCAGACCATCTCGGACGCCCTCTGATCGCCCGGCCACTCGCTGGCTGACAGCAACGAACCACCGGAGCGGACCGCTCCCCCGCTCGGTGGGACCCGGTCGAACGCCGCAGGACCTCCTGGGTCCTGCGGCGTTCGCCGTTGGCGCGCTCGACGGTGCATCGTTCCGCTCGGGCGACGTCCCGGCGGTCGCCGCCGACGCCGGAACGGCTCGGGTGTGCGGCGAGCGTTGACGGTTCGCTGACCGCTTCTTGAGCGGACCTTGACAGTGTTTGCCCTGGTCGGAGCATCGAGAGGCGATGGGTTCGGGCCGATGTCTTGGTGGTAGCCACGCAAGCACCCGCCGCCCGGGTGCGTGGTTGCAGTCATCCGCTCTGACATCCGCCGAACAAGGAAGTCCGCCCACCATGACCGAGCTCTTCACCAAGCTGTACGTCGCGCTGCGTGCCGAGGAGGACGGTGCGACCGCCGTCGAGTACGGGATGATGGTCGCGCTGATCGCTGCGGTGATCGTGTCCGTCGTCGCCGTCCTCGGTGGCCAGGTGCAGGGCGCGTTCCAGACCATCTCGGACGCCCTCTGACCTGACCCCCGTTCCCCCCGGGTCGTCTCCCGGTTCCCCCGCCCGGAGACGTCACCACCGGTCGAACGCCGCAGGACGCCCCGTCCTGCGGCGTTCGCCGTTTTGGCGCCCCGCGCCGACCATCTCGGTTGCGCAGAGCGGGACGGGCACCGCACGAAACGAAGAGCAATGGGGGTGAATGACAGCCACGGAGGGGTCAGCGCCCGACGAGGCGCCTGGCGCGGGCGCCGTTGGGGCGGCGCCGCCGAGGCGTTGCGGCCCGGACCGGAGGCGAGGGGCGCTCGGCCCTGCGGAGCGTGGCGGTGGTGCGATCCTCGGACAGTGTGACCTCCCAGCCGCCTTCGTGGACGAGGCGGTGGTGGCCGTGGCAGAGGGGGACGCCGAGGTCGAGGTCGGTGCGGCCGCCGTGCTCCCACCAGTCGAGGTGGTGGATCTGCAGGATCGTCCGCTCGCAGCCCCGGATGGCGCAGTGGTGGCCGTGGCGGTAGCGGATGGCGCGCCTCTGGGCCCGGTTCCAGTGGCGGCTACGACGGCCGACATCGAGGACCTCGCTTCGGCCACGGGTGATGATCCTGGTGATGCCGGCGTCGCACGCCAGGCGCCGGTCGGTCTCGCCGGCCACGGGGCGGCCGGGTGCGACCTCGGCGGTGCCGCCGGCGGGATCGACCAGCGTCTCGTAGTCGACGATCACATCGACCTGGGCACGCTCGGGGTCGACCTCGTCCTCGAACCGGCCGAGCGCGAGCTCGATCAGGTCGACGACCGCGTCGGCCCGCCGCTTGCTCCACGTCGGCCGCGTGCCGCCGTCAGCCGGGGCTTCCGCAGAAGCCTCCTCGGGACGATCGGTGACCTCGTCCTCGCCCACGGCGACACCAGGGGCTTCCGCGGAAGCCCTTTCGCCATCAACCGTGGTCGCGCTGCTTCGCTTCGCGAGGTGCTCGACGAACAGGTCGATCACCCGCAGGAACCGCTCGGCGTCCTCGGCCGACAAGACGATCCCGATCTCGACCAGGCCGTCCGGCCGACGTTGCTGACGCAGGCCGCGGCGCTCCCACAACACGTGGGGCGGCAGGTCCTGGTCGCGCAGCCGCTCCCAGTGCGACGCCAACCGGTCGAGGTCGGCCGCGGTGCCCACGGCCGCGGCCGCCAGTAGCGCGTCGTCGGTCTCGGCGTCGGCATCGGCGATTCGGGTGATCGCCCGCGCCTTCGAGTACGACACCTCACCCGCCGCCATCGCTACCGCGACCTTCGGGCGACCGGGTAGGGCCCGGGCCACTCGGAGCCGCTCCTTCGCCGTCGAGCGGCACATCCCGCACTTGTCGGTCAGCCACGCCACCGTCGACAGGTGCCCGTCGAGTGCGAAGCCACAACGGCGATCGAACGCCTCCAGCTCCGTCAACCACCGTGCCTCCGCCCTGTCGATCGACCGCCGACCGGCGATCAACGAACGTTTCAGCTCCGACAGCGAACACTCCGTACGCCGCTCCTCGAGCGACGCGTTCCCGCCCGGCCAGATCCCGCCATTGCTCATCCCGTCATTCTCTCAATGGGGTGTGACAGTCAGCGCTACTCGCAGTTCGAGTCGTCTCCTTATTGATCTGGTCTTGATCTCTTGAGCTGGCCCTGAACTGATGTTGACGGTGTTTGCCCTGGTCGGAGCATGTAGCTCGCAGCGGGGCGGGACGAAGACCTTGGTGTAGCCACGCAGCACCCGCCGCCCCGGGTCGCAACGGCTACCACATCCGCCGAAACAAGGAAGTCCGCCCACCATGACCGAGCTCTTCACCAAGCTGTACGTCGCGCTTCGCTCCGAGGAGGACGGTGCGACCGCCGTCGAGTACGGGATGATGGTCGCGCTGATCGCTGCGGTGATCGTCAGCGTCGTCGCCGTTCTCGGTGGCCAGGTGCAGGCCGCGTTCCAGACGATCTCGGACGCCCTCTGACCTGACCCGAACCCCCTTCCCCCGGTCGTCTCCGGACCAACCCCCGTCCGGAGACCCCGTCGCATCGGTCGAACGCCGCAGGAC